>CAIYVZ010000060.1 GCA_903929755.1 uncultured Acidobacteriia bacterium | reverse complement strand
GGCCAATGCGCAGGATTGGTAGGGGGCTGCGAACTGTGTAAGGGGGCCGCAAGGTTGGGATCGGCCGACGAGGAATGGGTAGACAAACTACTGGACGAGCTACATTTGGAGCGCTCGGAAAAACAATACACTCTTGGTCAGCTGGCCATCTTCCTAGGTGTGTGGGTTGACACGCACGAGGGGCGCCTCAAGCTGACGGAGGAGAAGTTTCGGAAATTAATGGATAACCTCTTGGAGGTGCTGTCTTGGACCAGTGCCACGCCAAGGATCGCATCCAAGGTGCGAGGAAAGCTGATCAATTATTCTGAATGTGTCGAATCGGTGAGACCATTCAGTGTACCGTTCACAGTCTTCATTGGAGACGCAAGGACCACGGCGGATTGGGACGTGGAGTCTGCGGACGTCGGGAGAATGCAGGAGGCGGCGAAGTTCTTGCTCCCTCATCTCCCTAGGTTGGTCAGCGCGGGGGCCCCGCTGTGGAAACTCGAGCCCAGTACCATGTACGACCGATTCGAGAGAGGCTACGAGTTGGGATTCGACCTGCGAGTGGTAACCTTCGATGCTGCCATACCAGGCGTTGGTGTCGCGCTGCGAGACCGACCAGGAGTTGTGAAATGGGTGCGAGGTCGACGTTACGAAGGTCTCAGCACTGTGGTGACCTTTCCCAGAGAGCTGGCAGAAATGGGAGAGCTAGAACATCAGGCATGGCGAGAGGCTTGGGGCGCAGTACTGTCTGTGGAACTGGCGCTGCAGGATGCAACAGTTAGAAACTGTGTGCTTCTTCTCATTAATGATTGCGTACCAGTCCTGGTGGCGATAGTGAAGGGATCCGCTCGATCCCCGCGGCTGCAGGCGGCAGCAGAAGCAATCCACCGTGCGTGCATTCCAAGGGGCGTGGTCGTGCGAGCACTCCATGCTTCTGGGCAGCAACTCATTGATGAGAAGGTCGACGAGGGGTCACGCCAGCATGCGCAAGCGCTCAGGGGTCCGGCGTGCGGAGACAGGCTCAGAAGGATTGTCTCGGAGTTCGCGGCTGAAGTGGGCTGTCCCCTCACCATAGACTTCTTTGCCTCTGCAGATAACGCTCTCTGCAAGCGCTATGCAGCATGGACTGACGAGCCTCAGGCTGAGGCTATCGACGCGTTTACGATACGCAACTGGAATGTCGGGCAATGTGTCTGCGGAAGGGAACATCGGGAATGGGGCTATTACTTTCCCCCGTCGGGGCTAGAAGAACGTGTGGTCCGGCGTGCACAGTCGGATGGGGCAAGGGGAGTCTTCCTGGTGCCGCGTAACCGGAAGGCACCGTTTTACCAGGCCCTGCGGCAAAGGGCCTTGCTGACCCGGCATCTGGAGGCAGAACCGGATTTCTTCACGCACAGTAGGAAGCAGATGTGCAAGCACTCTCTTATTGCCGTGGATTTCAGCGACGGCACGGACCTGACTACGCCCTTCTGCGGGCAGGAGTCGGAGCTGCGAAGGAAGGGGCGAGCTGCACTGCCTGTCGAGGAGGAGGCATCACGCAACCTCATTCGCCAAGTCAGCCTCCTCGGGGAGAAGGTGCGATCGGGTAACTGAGAAGATATGGGATGGGCAGCGCCCGGGGAAGGATCGGGCAGTATTACTGATTGAGCCGGCCGACAGGATGGAGGAGCCGGCAGTCATCTATCGAGCGGACCGGGCCGAGGCGGCTGAAGTTGCGAAGGAGTACAGAGCAGCGGTGCGGGGCGCGGTGATTGAGGTCTTGCCTGTCGAGGTTGCACAAGGCATACAGTGGTCTAAGAGCTACTACCCAGCAGTAACGGATGTGGGACCGTTGAAGGAGCTGACTGTCGCTAATCTCTCCCGTGTGCCGGCTCGCATCAGAGATATCATCTTCAAGGACGAGCGTGCGGTCACAGAGTTCGAGCGAGGCGACGGTCTGGTGCCCGCGGTGCGGCGGCAAGGGGAGGAACGGGCATCGTTGTTTTCTCCTGCGGAGCTCGCGGCTATCTTCGACTTGCAGATTGCGCCAGCAGAGCTCCAGGTCAGCAGTCGGAAGGGTTACTGGAACTCGTGGCGACAGGTCATCACGTTCGGGCTCGCGCACGAGATCATGCACAAGATCCTGCCCATGTCAATCACGGAGCTCAAGGCATTCACCCTCGAGCTCCTGATGTCAGGAGATTCGGCAAACAGCATTAAGAACGCTTGGTCAGCAATCGAGCACCGGCATCGGATGGCTGGCCTTGACCCGCCACTGGCACCGCCGCTGGCATTCAAGCGCCTGTTTAAGGCTGTGGCATCGATCAAGGGGACGCCAGGTCGCCTTCAGTTCCCGATTGGAGCACACCATTTGCGGCGGTTTCTCTCGCTGGTGGGTTTGTCCCGGCTCGAGCTGCGGTCTGTCCTCTCCACGAGCTTGGGCACGGTGGGCTGTTGCCGCGTCGAGGAGGTTGCCAACATGCAGGTCTGCGACCTGCTCTGGGCGCTGGATGCGGCTTATCACGACAGCCTGATCGGCGGTTTGGCAATTCGCATCTATCGGCGGAAGCAGGACACAGGGCGCTTCGGTTTGTACATTCGCATCCCAGCCGGGGAGTTGGTGGAGTGGCTTCGCCGGTATGTCGCGGCAATGTGCCTTCGTACCAGCAACGACTGCACCAAGCGGGCCAATCCGGGGGCGCGCTGCCCTGTCTGCGACCCTGTCTTTCCAAGAACAGTCGTGGGCCGCACGGGCGAGGCTCATAACTGTGTAGGACCATTGAAGCCCATGTCAAGGCAGCAGGTCTCAGGCGCTGTCAAGACAGCAATTGCCCTCCTCGGCGTCGACGCGCGGCACTACTCCGGGATCAGCATGAGGCGCGGGGGCATCACGGCCGCGGTTCAGGCAGGCGTCTCGGAACCTATCTTGTACCTGCAGAGCGGACACGGCACGGCCACGGCGGGGCGTCGTTATGTGGATCCGATCGACCCGCGGATCTTGTACACAACAGGGCGGGCAATCCTGGGCGCAGGGCCGCTGTAATAGTGGCAGAGGAAAGTGGTCCAGGGGATCGGGTCAAGGAAGGAAGGGGGGGGGACCAAGGGCAGTTCACAACTGGGTGGCAAGGTGGCGGTCACCTGTGCGAACTGAAGAAGGCGGGACATCTTCGTGGATCGGGCTCGGGGCAAGGCAAGGGGAGCGCTGATCAACAGGGACTGAAGGAGCTGGCTTGGAGGCAGCGGGGATGGTTTTGGAAGCGAAGTTCGGAGCACTCCTGGTAGTGGGGCGGAAGGGGCTACCAGGAGTTTTTGGGCGGATGGGCGGCACAGGGCCGCCAAGGAATGGACAATGGGGATGGCCAAGGCCGCAGTACGGGTGGGTACGTGGCGGTTGGATACGCAAGGCTGAGGCAAGGAGCCGAGCGTGACTGGTCAAACCCAAAAACGGTCAAATCCCGGCAGGGGCGCCTGCCGGGAGGGTGACCGGGGGGGGCAGGACGGCAGCGGGCATGGAGGG
>CAIYVZ010000059.1 GCA_903929755.1 uncultured Acidobacteriia bacterium | reverse complement strand
GCTGGCTCCCGGGGAGCGGAAGCTGGTGGCGACGGGGCTGGCGATTGAGTTGCCGTCGGGCTACGAGGCGCAGTTGCGGCCGCGCAGCGGACTGGCGCTGAAGTACGGCATCACGTTGCCGAATTCTCCGGCGACGATTGACCCTGGGTACCGGGGGGAGATCAAGGTGATTCTGCAGAACCTGGGCCAGTCGGATTTTACTGTGGAACCGGGGGAGCGGATTGCGCAGATGATTGTGGCTCGGTATGAGGCGGTGGAATGGGTGGAGGGCGAGCTGTCGGAATCGGAGCGGGGTGAGGGTGGATTCGGGTCGTCCGGCAGGTAGGCTGGCACGTAAGTAAACCTCTGTAGATATAGGGCTTGCATTTGACCTCAGACGGGCGTAGTGTAAAAAACTGTAAAGCCCGTTTGTTCTGGGAAGCCGGAACCGTGGAGGGAAATATGCCGCAGATGGATGTATTGTCGATGCCGCGCAAGGTATGCGCGGCATTTGTGTTTCTGAGTGTTGGACTGTTTGGAGCCACCGCCGATGGCACAAAAGCACTTGAAAAAAAGGACTATGCGACGGCATATCGCGAGTTCAGAGCCGGCGCCGACCGGGGTGATGCCGCTGCTCAGACCAGTCTGGGCATGATGTACGCCCGCGGCCTGGGAGTGGAGCGCGATGTTCCGGCGGCAATGGAGCTATACCATCGTGCGGCCGCGCAGGGGAATACGCAGGCAGAGTTTGCTCTGGGGCTGATGTATGCGAAGGGCTGGGGCGTGCCGCAGGACTATGCGCAGGCTTCGTACTGGTATCACCAGGCAGCGGATCAGGGCGACAGCCATGCGCAGAGCCAGGTGGCGGAGTTGTATGAGGACGGGTACGGGGTGCCGCAGGACTATGCGGCTGCAGCCAGGTACTACCTGCTGGCCGCGCGCAAAGGCGAGGCCCGGGCACAGTTTGGTCTGGCGCAGCTGATGGAACGGGGCAAGGGCGTGCCGAAGGATACGAGAGGGGCGTTCAAGTGGTATCGCGAGGCTGCGGATCAGGGCCTGGCGATGGCGCAGGAACGTGTTGGCGCGATGTACGCGGCGGGGATTGGCGTGGAGGCCAGTCCTTCAGAGGCGTACTTCTGGTCGATGCTGGCGGCACAGCAGAAGGAACGGGTAGCGGCGCGGCGGTTGGCTGCGATGGAAGCGCGGTTATCAACGGACCAGGCTTCGAAGGTGAAGGCTTCGGCGAAGGAGTGGAAGCCTGGCTTTGCTTTGAAGTAAGGGGCTTGATGTACGGGGAGAGCGCCCTCTTGCGGCGACAGCCTGCTGTAATGGCGACCACCACGAGAGGGCGTTTTTAGTTACTTCGCTGAAAAACGGAATTCGGTGGTGGAGTCGTACTTCTCGCCGGGCTTCAGGGTGGCGCTGGGGAATGAGGCCTTATTGGGGCTGTCGGGGTAGTGCTGGGTTTCGAGGCAAAGTGCCGTGCGCTGGTTGGCTGGCTTGCCACCTTTCCCTTTAACAGAGCCGTTCAGGAAATTGCCTGTGTAGAACTGGACGCCGGGCTGGTCAGTGAAGACTTCGAGAACGCGACCGGAGGTTGGTTCTTCCACGCGGGCAGCCAGTTCCACGCCCTTGCCGGTACGGTTCAGGACCCAATTGTGATCGTAGCCCTTACCTCGCTTGAGTTGCTCGTCGGCCTGGTTGATGCGGGCTCCGGGAGCGGTGGGTTTGCGGAAATCGAACGGGGTTCCGGTAACGTCCTTTAGTTCGCCGGTGGGAATAAGGCCTTCATCCACGGGGGTGTACTTGTCGGCGTTGATGGTGACGAGGTTGTTCAGGATGTCGCCCTCTCCTTTCAGATTCCAGTAGGTGTGGTTCGACATGTTGACGACGGTGGCTTTGTCGGTAGTGGCCGTGTAGTGGAGGCGCAAGGCATTGTCGTCGGTCAGCGTGTAAGTGACGACGGTCTTCAGGGTTCCGGGGTAGCCCTGGTCACCGTCGTTGCTGGTGAGGGACAACTCTACGCCGCCGGGGACCTCGCGGCCGGTCCAGTTGCGCTTGTCGAAACCGATGACGCCGCCGTGCAGGGAGTTGGAGCCATCGTTGACGGGGAGCTTATACGTCTTGCCATCGAGCTTGAACTGCGCACCGCCAATGCGATTGGCATAGCGTCCGATGAGGGCTCCGAAGTAGGTGCCGGTGTCGGCGCGGTAATCGCGGAGAGAGTCGTGGCCGAGGACGACGTCGGCGAGGTGTCCGGTGCGGTCGGGGGTCTTGAGAGAGACCAGGACGCCGCCCCAGGTCATGATTCTTGCTTCCATTCCCTTGGCGTTGGTCACGGTAAAGAGGGAGACCGGCGAGCCGTCAGGAAGTTTGGCGTATTCGGACTTTTTTACGGTAACGGCGGCAGCGGGCAGAACGGTGAGCAACAGGGCGGTAACGCCTGCGGACAGGATGGATCTCATAGCAGGTTTATATCACGGACGCTTGAGGGCGGCCTCGGCTGTGGCAACATCTTTACGGAATTGGGCATTGGCGGGGTCCTGGGCGGCGAGGGTCCGGAAGCTTTGGAGGGCGGCGCGGTAGCCGTCTTTTGCCTGGGCTCGGTCGCCTGTTTTGTCGATTAGAGCGGCCAGGTCGAAGATGCCCCAGGCGACGAGGCGGCGGTAGTCGGTGTTCTCCGGCTCCAGTGACAGGAGCGTTCGCTTGAGTTCCAGCGCAGCCTGGCGGAGGCGGAGGGCTTCGATGCGGCCAGGAATGTCCTTTTCCAGAAGCTCGGCGGTGCGGTCCATCGCGATGCTTTGCACTCGGAGGAGCCGCCGGTCGGCTGGGTTGGCGTGCACCAGTTGCTCATACATGCCGAGGGCTTTGCGGCAGGTCTCGATGCCTCTTGGGCCGGCGCCCATCACCATGCCGAGCTTGTAGCCGTAGTCGAGGTAACTGGTAGCGAGGCGCAGGCGATCCGCGGCGTTGGCAGCGGGGTCGGCGGCGAGGTCTTCGGCGGTGGCGAGGAGGCGGCGGGAATACTCCATGGACCCGGCGGAATCTCCTTTGTCCCAAAGCAGGTCACTGAGTTTGCCGTAGCTGGGGACGAGATCGCGTTTGGCGTCCGCGTCCGGCAGGCCGGTGTTGGCGAGTTTCTCACGAATTGCGAGGGCTTTACGATAGCTGGCGAGGGCGGCTTTGGGATCGCCGGGGTTGGCGTCACGGGCCTGGCCCTGTACGTCGCCAACACGTTCGTAGGCGGAGGCGAGTTCGCGCTGCAGCTGGCGGTCGTCGCTCGCGTCGCGGGAGAGGTTATCGAAAAATTCGAGGGCGCGGGTGAGGATGAGCTGGCGCGCCGGGGTGGAGCCGGGCAGATTGCGGATGGCGTCGTGGACGTCGAAGAGCAGCGAGTTGGCAACACGGCGAACGTCGTTGAAACGGCGTTCAGCGCGTTCGCGTTCCCGCGTGGCGATGCGGGCCTGCCAGGAGGTAGTGACAATGCCTCCGGCGAGCGCGAGCACCGCCAGAGCGGCGGCGGCAACCGCACCCTTGTGACGACCGAGGAATTTGTGGGTGCGGTAGGCAAGCGTGTCTTCGCGAGCCAGCACAGGATTGCCGGAGAGGTAGCGTTCAAGATCGCTGGCGAGTTGTTCCACGGAGGCATAGCGGCGCTCGGGCTCGCGGCGCAGAGCCATCAGGAGGATGGTGTCGAGATCGCCCAAGAGCTGGCGGGCGAGACGCGCGGGGCGGATGGCACGGGCGGCGGCGACGGAGGCGAGTGTGATGTCACGCCCGGTGGCGGTGCGTTCCGGCAAAGCCACAACGTCGCTCGGGCGGCGCGGTTCGGAGTTGCGGATGGTATCCCAGATCTCGCGGGGCATGCGGGATTTGAAGAGGAACGGTTTGTGGCCGGTGAGGAGGATGTAGAGGAGGACGCCGAGGGAGTACGTGTCGGAGGCGGCGGTGATCTTCTCGTTGAGGAGTTGCTCGGGACTGGCGTACTCGGGCGTCATCATCTGGACGCCGGTGGTGGCGTCGGCGGGGGAATCGGCGTCGGGATCGAGGAGCTTGGCGATGCCGAAATCGAGCAGTCTTAATGAGCCGTCTTCGGTGACGAGGATGTTCCCGGGCTTGATGTCGCGGTGGACGACGAAGTTCTGGTGAGCGTACTGGACGGCGGAGCAGGCGGTGAGGAAGAGGCGGAGGCGGGCGCGGAGGTCGAGCTGGTGCGCGTCGCAGTATTCATCGATGGGCGTGCCGGCGATGAAGTCCATCACGAAGAAGGGCTGGCCTGCTTCGGTGGTGCCTCCATCCAGGAGGCGGGCGATGTTGGGGTGTTCCAGGTGAGCCAGGATGTGGCGTTCGGTCTCGAAGCGGCGCATGGCGTGGCCATCGTTGAACCCGCGGCGGGCTACCTTAACGGCGACAAGTTTGCGGTAGAGATCATCGACGCGGACGGCCTGGTAAACCATGCCCATGCCACCTTCGCCGATGACCTGCACGATGCGCCAGGGGCCGATACTGAAGCCGGTGGAGTATTCCTTATCGGCGGGCGGCGCGGGGGCGACGTCGATGAAGTCGCCGGCTTCGTCATTGGCGGCAAGCAGGGAGCGGAGTTCGGCCAGAGCTTCGGTGTCGTCATTGCACGTGGTGGCCAGGAACGCCTCGCGTTCGGTGGGCGGCAGATCGAGGGCGGCGTCGAAGATGTCCTTGATTCCCCGCCAGCGTTCGGGGGTCATGATTTCGTCATTTCCCTATAAAGCCAGGCTCGGGCCGAGCTCCATTCGCGCTTGATGGTGGCGGTGGAGATCTGCATCACTTCGGCGGTTTCTTCCACGGAGAGCCCGGCGAAAAAGCGAAGTTCCACGATGCGCGCCTGGCGCTCGTCCAGGGCGGCGAGTTTGGCGAGGGAGTCGTCGAGGCCCACGAGGTCGAGTTCGCGCTGGTGGTCCACGGCAAGGTGGTCGTCGAGTTCGATGCGGATGGCTCCGGCGCCGCGTTTACCGGCGTGGGCGGCGCGGGCGTGGTCTACCAGGATCCGGCGGATCATCTGGGCGGCGATACCGAAGAAGTGGGCGCGACTGCGCCACTGCACGTCCTGCTGATTGACGAGGCGGAGGAAGGCCTCGTGAACGAGGGCGGTGCTTTGGAGCGTGTGGGTGGCCCGCTCGCGGCGCAGGTAGGCGCCTGCCAGACGGCGGAGTTCGCCGTAGACCAGTGGCATCAGTTCGTCGAGGGCGCGGTTGTCTCCGTTGCTCCAGTTGACCAGGAGAGCGGTGACGTCGGCGCCCGAATCAGGGACCGCCATTCGGGTTCATTATCGCAGGAAAAATATTTTGATCCCGTTTTCCCGGAACCTGCGCGTGTAGAGACAGAGCAGCCGATGAGGCGGCTCGAAAACAAGAAGCGCCGCCACGAGGGCGGCTACAGGAGAAACGAACATGAACACAAAGACTTTCCTCTCGGCAGTTGCCACCGGAATCCTCGCCCTCTCCATGGGCGGCCATGCGATGGGGGCCGATGTTAGCAGCGGCACGCAGGCAGCAGTGAAGACGGCGACCACGAACCAGAACATGGTTGTGCTGGAAGCAGGCACGGACCCCTCCAGCCTGCAGTTGCACTTCAATGGCGCGCAGAAGGTGACCTTCTACGATGCGGGCACCCTGCAGATCACCAAGGCGGACGGCAGCACCTGGAAGTATCGGCCGAGTATCACGCAGAATGTGAACGGCAAGCGGAAATACCTGGTGCCTGGTTTCCGGATCGTCGGCAAGGATCGCGTCGCAGTGGTTATCGCAAACTGGGACAGCTCCTCGCCCGTGATTCTGGACGGCCATGGCCCGAACTCGTGAGCGTTAGACTCAACCTCCGATGGAGTCGCGCTCACACGGAAAGCCCCTGCGTCCTTTGTGACGTGGGGGCTTTTCGGCCTCGTCCGATCCCTCCCAAGCGGTAACCCGCCGGAGTGACTTTCTCCTCCGGCGGTTTGGGTGCGAGAAGCTCATAGATTGAGCGCTTACTCGTCATTCCGGATCCGCGACTACCGATTTCTGCTCACTGGCGCGTTCTTTTCGAACTTTGGATTCCAGATGACGTCAGTGGCGGCAAGCTGGGATCTGTACACGCAGACGAAGTCGCCCATGGTGCTGGGGAATGTGGGCCTGGTGCAGGTGACGCCGTTTTTGCTGCTGTCGCTTTGGGCTGGGCATGTGGCGGACCGGCTGGACCGGCGGTTTGTGATGGCCATGAGCCAGGTGGCGTATCTGGCAGCCGCTTTGGCGCTGGCGCTGAGTTCGCATTCGGTCTTCTGGATCTACGGGTGTTTGCTGGTTACGGCTACGGCCCGGGCATTTCAGGGTCCGGCGCGCGGGGCGATTCTGCCCCAGATTGTGCCGGGGGAGGCGCTCGGCAATGCCATCACCTGGAACAGCAGCGCGATGGAGACAGCGAATGTGAGCGGCCCCGCGCTGGCGGGGTTGTTGCTGGCGCTGACGAGCACGCGGACGGTGTACTGGATGCAGGTGGCGTGCACGGTGATCACGCTGATTAGTTTTTCGTCGATCAGTGTTCGCCGCCAGGGCGCTCATTCGGTGGCCCGGGGCGCGGGAGCGTTCCTGGAGGGGCTGCGGTACCTGCGGGACAACAAACTGATTCTGTCAGCGGTTTCGCTGGATATGTTTGGCGTGCTGTTCGGGGGGGCGACGGCGCTGCTGCCGATTTTCGCGGTGGATATTCTTCATGCGGGGCCGGCGGCTTTGGGGTGGCTGCGGGCGGCGCCTTCGATTGGTGCCGTTCTAATGGCGGTGACGCAGGCGCATTACGGGCGAATCACGAACGCGGGCCCGGCACTGTTAGCTACCGTGGTTGGCTTTGGCCTGGCAACGATTGGGTTCGCTTTTTCACGATCCTTGTGGTTGTCCCTGTTGATGCTGGTGCTGACGGGCGTTTTCGATAATGTGAGTGTGGTGCTGCGGCATTCGCTGGTGCAGGTGGGCACGCCGGATCATCTGCGGGGCCGCGTGCTGGCGGTGAACAGTATTTTTATCAGCTGCTCGAATCAGCTGGGGGCGGTGGAGTCGGGCTGGACCGCGGCGTGGCTGGGGGCGGTACCGAGCGTATGGATGGGCGGCGTGGCGTCAATTTTGATCGCGGCGGCGTGCGCGGCGATTTCGCCGCAGCTAAGGCGCTGGCGTCAGGAATAGACGGGCGCTGAGCTTCATGACCAGCAGGGTCATGTCGTCATGTTGGGGGGCTCCGGCGGCGAAGGCATCGGCCTGTTCGAAGAGGTGTTTCAGGACGCCGTTTGAGTCGAGGAAACCCTCCAGTGGTAATCCCTTGCCTTATCAAATGGCACGCACTATGCCATGGTTCCATGCCATCGCTTTATGGCATAGTTGAGTGGAGGTAACCATGAAGAACTTCCATCTGCCGCTGCCGGAACAGACCTACACACAACTCAGGGCAGAAGCTGAGCGAACACAGGTACCGGCGACGATTTTGGCCCGAGAGGCCATCGATCTGTGGCTGCGGCAGCAATTGCGGGTAGCGAGGCATGCCGCGATTTCGACCTATGCAGCAGAAACGGCCGGTTCAAGTTTTGATCTGGATACCGATCTGGAATCGGCTGGAATCGAACACCTGTTGAAGACTGGCAAGGAATCAAAATGAGACGCGGCGAGGTTTATTGGGCTGATCTGGTTCCGCGATCCGGGTCCGAACAGACCGGAAGACGCCCGGTGATCGTCGTTTCCCACGACGGGTTTAATCAGACGCCTTCGTGGAGGTCAATCATCGTCATTCCGATATCGACTTCCTCGTCGCAGGGCAAGCGTGGACTGACGGTTGTCGAAATTCCCGGCGGCGCGGCTGGTTTGCCCAAGACCGGCTTTGCCGTCTGTCATCAAGTGACGACCCTGGATCGCGCGAAGCTCACCAAGAGGATCGGAACATTGTCTCCAGCTGTGGTGAGAGAAGTGGAAGAAGCGTTAAAGGCTGCGCTGGATCTGGACTGAACTCTCCCGACACGCTATTGGAGAACTGGAGCCCCGGGCCAATAACACCGGACACAACGACCAATAGGTTAAGCCACTGAAAACACTTACACCTTGCCGGATCCCGGCACAGGTTCACTCACAGCCTGGAGTGTGGCGCACGTGGTTTACAAACCGTTCCCGAAGCAGAACAAGGCGCTCCGGACACGAATCGGATCATGCAGGATCGGGGCAATGGTCGCCCTCGTTTGTGAATCCAGGCAGCGCATGACACCAAAAGAGGTCCGCCGCGCGCAAGCAGGCACCTGTGGGGATAACGGGCCACCAGAAATTCTTACGGCAGCTGCCACACCCACAGGATCGACGACGCTGCACCGCGCAGCGCGCCCAATTCCGGCGCAGTGCCGATCGCGCTGTTACCCTGCAGCCCCGTGTTCCCTACCGGCATGGCAATATACTGCTTGCCGTCCACCATATAAGTAATCGGAAACGCATTCGGGATGTCGTTCAGCCGCGGGCTCTCCCACAGCACCTTCCCGTCACGATCATCGAAAGCCCGGAAATAGCGATCCGGCGTTGCTGAAAACACCAGGCCGCCAGCGCTGGTAAACGCGCCGGAGGATTGCGGGACTCGCGTGCGAATGTCCCACGCAAACTCCTGGGTGAACAGGTCCAGCGCCAGGTAGCGTGCCGGCGTTTCGCCCATTTTCCCCATGCAGATATCGTTGATCGGCAGATAATACCGGTTCGTGGACGGACTGTATGAGCCGGCCGGGAAATTCCGGGCTCCGATGTTGCCCGGGCAGCGGGTCACGCCGGGCGGCAAGGGTTCCGGGAGCAGTGTCTTAACACCCGTCACCGGATCAATGGCCGTGGCGACGTTCTGCGCGCCCGGATCCTTTGCGAACAGGAACTCGCCGGTAGCCGCATCCATCGCCTCGAAAATCCCCGCCTTGCCGACAGTGATCACGGCCTTGCGTCGCTGCCCCTTCACGTTCACGGGCGCGATGATCCGCTCGAAGGCATAGTCCTGGTCATACGGATCGGCCCCGATGTGCTGGTAGTACCAAACGAGCTTGCCGGTATCGGGATTCAGCGCCAGGGTGGAGTTCATGTAAAGCCCCTTGGCGCCGAACGTCCCTCGGGTTACCGTGGACCACGGCGAGGGCGAGCCGGTGCCCCAATAGGTCAGGTTCAGCTCCGGGTCGTACTGCCCGACCTCCCAGATGGCAGAGCCGCCGCGTTTTTCGTCCGGCAGATTGTTCCAGGTGTCGCCGCCCGGCTCATTGGCATGCGCGACCGTGTTGAAGCGCCAGAGTTCTTTTCCCGTCTCCAGATCGTGGCCTGTGATGAAGCATCCGCCGGGAGGCGAATAGCCTGCCACTCGGCCGCCGTCCTGATTGGCGCTCCCCGGCCCGCAGTTGCCTGCGCCGACGAGCACCTTGTCCCGGATGACCAGCGGGCCGCTGTTATAGGTGCGCTCGCTCTTGTAGTCGTCGGTCTTGACATCCCACAACTTTTTCCCGGTCTTCATATCGAGCGCAATCACGCGCATGTCGATGGTGGGCACGATGAGCTTGTTGCCGCCGATGGCGAGGCTCCGCTTCGTCCGGTAGAAGCCCGGCAGTTTCGGATAATCTTTGGGCAGATCGTGGACGTATTGCCACAGCAGGGTGCCGGTCTTCGCGTCAATCGCCTGAATCGTCTCCCCGAAGTTCCACATGAACATGATGCCGTCGTGCACGAGCGGCGTGAATTCGTTAACGGCGTCGCTGGGCGAAGCCAGGCTGAACGTCCACGCGACCTTCAGGTCCTTCACGGTAGTGCGATTGATCTGTGTCAGGGGGCTGTGCGCCCAACCGTCATAGGTGCGGCGCCAGTGGAGCCAGTCGCCAGGCGGAGGATTGCGCAGCATGTCGGCGGTTACCGGAGTTAGACGATCGAGTGGCTCGCGCAGGGTGGCCAGCCGGGCCTGGGCGTAGGGCGTAAGGGCGCGGCCACGACCGCCACCACGACCAGGGGGCGTGGTGGGCGCTGCCGCAGGTGCGGGCGCTGCTCCAGCCGCGGGGGCCTGGGCAGCCGCTTGTGTCAAGACCACGCGGTCCAGCAGCGCCCACCCGGCCAACAGGGCCAGACAAGAGCAAGCGGAACGCGTCAGTTTCAGTGAGAACGATCTCGACAACCGCATAGATAGTGACTCCTCAGCATTACGCCCGAATCCGGGTTACAGGGAGTCTATCAAACGGGGGAGTCGAATGGGAGGCTGGCCGAGGTAAAGTTCGGGGTCGCCCGCTTCGATATTTCTGTTATTATCGAAATATCAAAAATGACAGGCACCAGAAAACACAGCGCTGACCAGATAGCGCGGTATGCGGATATGTTCTCCGCGATGGGGACGGAGCCGCGGCTTCGGATCGTGCAGCTGCTGTTGTCGGCGTATCCGCAGGGGATGGTGGCGGGGGAGATTGGGAGCGAGCTGGAGATTCCGGGGTCGACGCTTTCGCATCATCTGGAGAAGCTGAAGAACGAGGGGCTGGTGAAGGTCCGGCGCGAGGGCACTTACCTTTGGTACTCGGCGAATGCGGAGGGCCTGCAGGATTTGCTGGGATTTCTGTATGCGGAGTGTTGTACGCGGAACCGGGCGGTTGAGCCGGCGTCGTTTGTGCAGGTTGGGAGGTAGTTATGCCGGATGTGAAAGACATAGTGGATGTGAAAGAGATAGTGAAAGCGAAGTACGGGGCGGCTGCGCTGCACGTGCAGAGTGGCGGGACTTCGTGCTGCGGGGGGGCTGCGTTTCAGGAGAGTTGCGACCCTATTACATCGAATCTGTATGCCATGTCGCAGGAGAGCGAGTTGCCGGAGACTGCGGTGCTGGCCTCACTGGGATGCGGGAATCCGACGGCACTGGCGGAATTGAAGCCGGGCGAGACGGTGCTGGATTTGGGCTCGGGCGGCGGGATAGATGTCCTGCTGTCGGCCCGGCGCGTGGGGCCGACCGGCAAGGCTTATGGCCTGGACATGACCGATGAAATGCTGGCGCTGGCGGAAGAGAACAAGAAGCAGAGTGGCCTCGCCAACGTAGAGTTTCTGCGGGGCGAAATTGAGAATATTCCGCTGCCGGATAACTCAGTGGACGTGATCATTTCGAACTGCGTGATCAATCTCTCCGGCGACAAGGATCAGGTGCTGCGGGAGGCGTTCCGTGTCTTGAAGCCGGGTGGGCGATTTGCCGTGTCCGACGTTGTGGTGCGGGGTGTTGTGCCGCCGGAGATCCGTAAGAGCATGGAGCTTTGGGTGGGATGTGTGGCCGGAGCGCTGGGCGACTACGAGTATGTGGCGAAGCTGGCACGGGCTGGCTTTGACGACATCGGGATTGAGCCGACTCGGGTTTACGGCGCAGAAGATGCGAGGGCGTTTCTGACCGGGCAGGGTCTGGATGTGGACGGGCTGGCGAAAGCGATTGACGGCAAGTTCATTAGTGCGTTTGTGCGGGCGACCAAGCCCGAGGCAGCGCGTTGCGCGCCGGGGTGCTGCGCGGGATAAGAACGGTAAGGAGACCGGGGCCGGGCTGGAAGCCGGACACGACGAAAACACGGTGCATCGCGATCTTAAGCCGGCCAACATCACGATCCGGCCGGAAGGTTCGCTGCAGGTGCCGGATTTCGTGCCGGCAACGGAGGAAGGAACGCAACCAGCGTCGGGGTCCGATTCCACGGCCCCGTTTTCTTTTCTTTTTCAGGGAAATTGCGCCCCTGCGGCGCGCAACGAAAGCGGTGTTGATTCCGGTGGGAAGTATGATGACTTCATGCTTCAGAAGTCCGGGCTCAGCTGAGATGCTCTTGCTCGCAGCAGCCGCGTTTATAGGGAGTCAGGCCTGCAGGCCCTGCCATGCAGAGGTCGCCGAGGCGTATTCGAAAACGCCGATGGCACGGTCGAGCGGGCGGGCGGAAGATGTGGCGCAAGCGAGTTTCGGGGCTGCGGGACATCGGTACGCCGTGGCGGGACGGACGCTGAGTTTCGAGATGGGAAGCGGCAGAGCCGGAAGCGCTTCGATGGACTACTTCATCGGCTCGAACGCGGCGGGGCGGACGTGGCTGCGGGAGTTCGAGGGGTATCTGTTCGAACTGCCGGTGACATGGTATGCGCAGAAGGGTGTTTGGGACGCGTCGCCCGGTTATGAGCGCGACGCCTGGGTCCGGCTGAACCGCGCCGTGGAACCGAGTTGCCTGCAGTGTCATGCCAGTCAGGTACGGCCGGTAAGAGGGACGCAGAATCGCTACGGCGAACCGCCGTTTCTTGAAAACGGGGTGAGCTGCGAAAGGTGTCACGGGCCAGGGAGCGAGCATGTTCGCGATCCGGCGGCGGCCAAAATGGTGAATCCGGCGAAGCTGGATGCCGAGCGGCGTGAGGGGATCTGCGGCCAGTGCCATTTAACGGGAGAGGCACGGATCGAGAAGACCGGACGTCAGTTTGCGGAATTTCAAGCGGGGATGCGGCTGGCGGATTACGCCACCTATTTGGTTTGGAAGGGCGGGCGCAGGGATTTCAAAGTCACCAGCCACGTGGAAAAGCTGGCCGGAAGCAGGTGCCGGACGGCTTCGGGCGATTCGCTTTCGTGCACCACGTGCCATGAACCGCACAGCAATCGGAACCGGACTCAGGAGGTCTGCCTCGGCTGCCATGCGGCGGCCCACCGGCGGGAGGAGAACTGTGCCGATTGCCATATGCCGAAGACGAAATCGGCGGATGCAAACCATGGGGTCCTGACGGATCACAGCATTCCGCGCCTTCCATCTCAGAAGGTGGTGCCAGGGGGCACGGGCGAACTGGAGGCGTTCACGGGGCTTGCCGACGCCCGGGCGCTGGGCTTGGCTTATGCGGAAATGGGCGACCGAAGGGCGCGTGCCTATCTGGAAAGGGCTAATCCTGTGGACTGGCAGGTCCGGTTGCGGCTGGCGGCGATGGAGCCGGATCTGGTTCGGGCGGCTGCGCTGTATGAAGCGGTATTGAAGGAGAGGCCCGGGGAGGTCTCGGCGCTGGTCAATTTAGGTTCCATCTATGGCCAGGCGGGACGCACGGCGGATGCGATCCGGCTGTGGCGGCGGGCGCTGGAAGCAAATCCGGCTGTGGAGGAAGCGGCGCTGAACCTGTCGAAAGTCCTGACGGTCCAGGAGGGCGCGGAGATTTTGCGCCAATACCTGGCGCTCAACCCGGCGTCTCCGGCGGCGCAAGCGCGTGTCGCGGAGCTTGCGAAGCACTCCTTTAATCGTTGACTTCGGTGGTGTCAAGCTTTTTGTGTAAACGTCGATTCGCCAGATGTCTTTTTCTGGCCAGCCACCCGTAATGCTTACCGGATATGACCGAGCCTTGGATTTTCTCTTACCCAGGCCGTTCTGCTCTGAGAGCGGGTCCGGTCAG
>CAIYVZ010000058.1 GCA_903929755.1 uncultured Acidobacteriia bacterium | reverse complement strand
CTCGATCTGACTCAGGCTGCTTACTTCCGTGTCGTTCATGCTGATGATCAATCCCCAGCATCCAACCCCTTCTCCTCAGGCTCACCTTGCGTGAGAATCCGTACCCCCCTTCAGGCTCATCTTGCATGAGACAAGAGTGGCGCCAACCAGGTGCCCGCCCTTCCCGTATATTGGGAGTTGCTACTCGGGCTCATCATCTTCCTCGTAACCGCCGCTGGCTGGGGCATGTTCTTCCTGAAGCCCGCCTGGTTTCCCCTGGCGATAACAGCGGCCGGCGTTGACTGGGACAACCAGTTTTCGCGAACTCTGTGGATTACCGGAGCCATCTTCACCGCTGCTCAGCTGGGGCTCGTCTGGGTAATCATCCGCAAAAAACGCGCCAGAACTGAACCCGAAAAACCCGAGGCCACCTGGCTGGAATACCTCTGGACCGGAGCCACCGCGGTGCTGTTCCTGTCTCTGGCAGTTGCCGGATCAAGAGGTTGGGCGTCGATCCCCCAAAATCGCCCTGGCGTGGAACTGATTGAAGTCTACGCCCACCAGTTCGCCTGGAATTTCCGCTATCCCGGCCCGGATCACCGGTTCGGCAAGACATCTCTGGCGCTGATCTCCGATTCCGGCGGCAATTCCCTCGGAATCGACCCAAAAGACTCCAGGGGCAAGGACGATTTCGTGACCTCCACCCTCCGCGTTCCGGTCGGCCGCCCGGTCCTGCTCCTGCTGCACTCCCGCGACGTGATTCACGATTTTTTTGTCCGCGAACTGCGGACGAAGCAGGACGTAGTACCCGGCATGGAGATTCCGCTGGAAATCCTCGTCGATCGTCCCGGCCAGTGGGAAATCGCCTGCGCCGAACTCTGCGGCCTGGGCCACAGCCAGATGCGTAGTCTGCTGATTGCCCTTCCGCCAGATGAGTTTGATCGCTGGAAAGCAAGCGGGGGAACAAATTGACTTGCCGCAGAATCCGAACCTAATCGGCTCAGTCAGGGGAAAGAACAGGAAACGCCGGTAGTCCAGGAAAAAGGCTTTCGAAAAATAACTTGGCCCGGATGTTCCACTGGCCCCCTTCGCCTGTCTTTATTCGTGACAGCGAAGCAGAATGACCCCAGTCCTGACCATAGACATCGCAGATTGCATCGGGGAAGTCCGTTCCGGTTTATACTCCGACTGGATGCGGGAGTTTGCGCCGAACATTAACGATGAGGAACTGGTGGCCGTTTTTAACGACAGCCGGAGTTCCACAGCGCAGCGCGACCGCGCCGTCAACGAACTCTTCAGCCGCTACCACTCAAAAGTTGCTTCCTGGTGTTTCCGTGTCGTCGGCGACCGCGATTGGGCGGCCGATCTGGCGCAGGAAACTTTCCTGAAAGCTCTGCGCGCCCTGCCAGGCTTTCGGATGGAGGCGAAGTTCTCCACCTGGATCTACCTGATCGCACGAAACAGCAGCTTCAACGCACGCGAGGCTCGGGCGCTGCGTCCCACGGATCAGGTTGATCCGGAACTTGCCGACGGTACCGAACGGATCGACGAAGTCCTGGAAACCTTGGGCGAGATTTCCCAGATGCGGACTTTACTCAACGTTCTGGATGAAACCGAACGGACTGTCATGACGCTGCACTACGGCGAAGAAATGACACTGCCCGCCGTAACCCGATTACTGCGCCTCGAAAATCAGAGTGGCGCGAAAGCCTACATTGTCAGCGCAAAGAGGAAACTCAAGAGTGCTGTTGCCCGCTGGAAAGCCAGCGGTTCCCCGGAGAAACTGTCGTGAGCGAACTGTTGAAACAAGCCCTGAAGCGCGGTCCGGAATGTCCGGCACTTGAAGTCCTGATTGCAGCCCTGGAGAACCCAAATACCGAGACGGGAGTCCGGAAGCACGTTTCGGCTTGTCCGGCTTGCCAGTCTGAAGTGGCGCTGTTCCAGGGTTTTGAGGCTGCCACTCCGGTTACGGGTGAAGAGCGGCAGGCAGTTGACTTCATTGTCGCCAGACTCAACGAGCGCATGCGGTCACCCCAAAAGGAATCGCTGCTGACTCGGTTATTCGGAAGTCTGACACCGGGGCGAATGGGCGCCTTTGCAATGGCTGCGGCGGTGGTGATCCTGGGTGTTGGCCTAACGACTCAGTGGCGTGCCCGCAAGGTAGAGCCAGTCGCCGAAACCAGCGTGGTTCGTTCGGCAAAGATACGGCTGAATACCCCTCTGGAAAACCTGGCGACTGCACCATCGGAGATCAGCTGGTACCCGGTTGCAGGTGCCGCGACATACGAAGTCTCCGTTGCGGAAGTAGACCGAACCGTCGTTTTTTACAACAAATTCACAAGTTCCGTACTACAAGTACCTGCCGAGCTAAGTAGACTGTTGTTACCAGGTAAGACGCTGGCGTTCCGGGTAACGGCACGGGATGCGGCGGGTAGAGAACTAGCCACTACAGGCGATCTCGACCTAAGGGTCGAAGTTTCAGGCCGGTAGTTGAGTAACGGAGCGACTTTCATGAACAGAGTAATTATTGCGTCGATGTTATCTGCTTTGGCGCTCTTGGCTGCAGGTAAACAGACACAGAATCCGACAGCCCCGAACGCTGCCGAGGTTGCCATTTCGAGCGCTACGATTCCCGCGGGAGGCACGGCCCAGGTGCAGTTCATGTTGACCGAGCCAAAGCCGATTATGAGCACCGGCACGGGCTTCGACATGGATGGGTTCTCGGCGAATGGGATTGCCGTCTGGACCCCAACGGGCGAGGCCTGTGGCGTGGGCGCCATTGTGAACGGCAAGCTGAAGTTCGTCGCCATTGACCCGACCGGATCGCTTGGGATGGGTTTGGATTATCCATTTCTGACGATCACACTCGGTGTTCCGAAGGGCGCGAAAACGGGAACGGTGTACCCGTTTAACTGGAGTCCGGATGCCTATCTGTCGAACAACGGAACGCCCTATGCGCTGACCGTGAAGCCGGGCACGGTAACGGTTGGCGGCAGCGTGTCCATCAGCGGCATTGTCCCGGGTGGCGGGACCTGGCCGATCGGCACGATGGTGCGCATTCAGGGGTCGGGCTTCAGTCAGAACTCAAAGCTCATTACCAACGTGAAGTACTCGTTTATCTCGATTCAGCCGAATGAGATTCAGATCATTCTGAAAGAGCAGACGACGCTGGATTCACAGGCGTTCTCGGTGCTCAACACGGACCGATCAAGAGCTACCTACTTTGCCTACCTCCGGGGCACCAATCTGAGGGCCCCATCGAAGGGCCTTCTGCAGAATGCCGAGTATGCTTTTCCGCTGTTGACGCACAGCGCGGCAACGCTCAACCCCGTTCCGGTGATGAGCGGCAGCCAGTATCAGGCCCTCGCGTTACAGAATCCGGGATCAGTTCCGGCCTCCGTTACACTGACTCTCAATGGCGGGCAGACCGCACTGGTCATCCTGCCGGCACAGTACCGGGTGGTGGATACGCTTGCTTCTTTTTTCAACGGGGCGAATATTTTGCCGGGGGATGTAGTGAGCCTGCAGGCCGATGCCATGATTCAGATTATGGGCGTGAACGCCGACGATTCGACGAGCACGCTAACTCCGTTTATTCCGAAGTTTTAGCGTAATTCCCGCGACTGCAAGAACACCCGCCGCCACCCACGTCCAACGGATGATGAGGGGTGTGCGGGTGTTTCCATCTCCGCTAAGCACGAAAGCCGCCCAGTAATAAGGGTGGGGCCGGGACTTCGCTAACTCTCGCTTCGCTCGAGCCAGTGCCTCGGCGGCCGGAATACCGTCGGAAAGTTCCCTGTAGAAGAGCTTCATCAGTTGAGCGGTGGCGGCATCATCCGCCTTCCAGAGACTGGCGACCACCGAGTGAGAGCCGGCGGCGAGCATGATTCTGGCAAAGGTGGCCGGGCCTTCGCCTTCCGTTAGCCTTCCGGCGTCGGTTTCACAGGCCGAGAGAACAGCAAGATCGATGTCCTTTAGATTCAGGCTGGCGACTTCGGCAGGGAAGAGGTAATCGTAATCGGCAGTTTGATCGCCCGCCAGAAGGATCCAGGAGCGTTGACCGTCGTCGGGATCACTGTAGGCGTGCGTCGCGAGATGAAGCAGCGGGTATCCTCGCTTTACCCCCCGGGTAAAGGCCGACTTGGTGGCGGCTTCGCCGGATATAACCTCAGTTCGCCCACCGAGAAGATCAGCGGCGCCTTCGGCTTCTTTGGTGGCGGAGGGGAGGCGCTGGCGACGCTCACCGGTGGCGAGGCCGAGGCCCTGATTCTTCCCGGTTCCGGAGGCTGGATCGGCGAGAGCGAAGAGAGTTCGCTGCCAGAACGGGGCGATTTTACGCTTGCGGGTGGCGGTAGTCAGGAGGGCGGCTGACGGCAGGTAGGAGATGGTCCGGAAGTCTCTGAGCAGCGCTTCGAAGGGAATCAGCGCCAGTTCCCGGTCGGGGACAATGATGAGATCGCCTGTAACCGGAACGAGTTCGGCTGCGAGTTTGGGGTTTTTCCAGTCGGTTGCGACCGGGTCAGAGAGTTTGGCTTGCAGGGCCTTCAGGTTGCGGCGGATGCCGGGCATTTCACGGAACCAAACTTGTCTCGCGGTTGAACTTATGGCGACGATGGCGACCGCGTTTTCCCCAACCCAGTATTCAAGGAGGGTTTTGTCGGAGGCGGGTTTGACGGCATCGGGATTGAAGGGCCGCTGGTCCTGGATGACACGGGAGCGGGAGGCTTCCATGGCTCGCAGGATGGCGGTGGGGTCGGGGTTCGGGGACCGGGCGAGACGTTCTATAAGAAGGTCGTAAACCTGGCGCTTGTCGGCGAGGAATCCGGCGCGGAGCCCGGCGGGGCCAGAGCCTCGGATAGTCTCGATCAGGTGGGTGGCCTGTTGCAGTTTTTCGAACGCGTTCGCCGGGTCACTGCGGGCCAGACCGTAGAGGGCTTTCCAGTGTTCTTCGCCGGCTTTGAGGCTTTCGGCGGCATTCGCGGCGGCAGAAAATCCGGCTTCGGCTTCCTTCTGGTTGCCCATTCGATACAGCGATTCAGCCCGGTAGAGGATCGCCTGAAGTTCCTGGACTTTCTCGCCCGCGGCGTGAGAAATCAATTGGGCCTGGCTGAAAGAGGCGAGAGCTTCGGGGTAGCGGTGCAGGTCGAGCGCGAGGGCAATGCCGATGTTGATGGCGGCGGCAATTTCTCCATTGCGGAGAGCCTGCTTGCGGTAGAGCGCCTGCGACTCGCGATAGACATCCAGCGCCTTCAGCGGATCGCCCAGGCGACGGTAAAGGGCTCCGATGTTGTTCAGAAGCTGGGCCTGTTCGGGAAGGGTAAGATTGCCGTGCTTTTGGCGGAGTTCCAGATAGGCGTCGAGCGCGAGCTGGCTTTGGCCGAGACGCTGGTAGACGACGGCGATGTTGGCCGTGGTCAACTGGCGGCGGGACGAGTTCCACGGTTCGGCGGGATTGGCCTCGACGAGAGCCATTGCAGTTCGCAGGCGTGCCAGACCTTCAGCGTATTTCCCCTGAAAGTAGAAGATGTTGCCGAGGTTGTTGAGGCGGGTGACTTCCTGGGCGGGGTCGCCGGTCTGGCGGGCGATGGCGAGGGCCGATTCCATATCGCGCATTGCCAGGTCGTACTCGGCGGCCCAGGTATGGGCCAGGCCCGAGATGGTGATGGCATTCCCCGCATTTTTGGCGTCGCCGAGGGCTCGGTACGCAGTGGCGGCCTGGTTGGCCAGGCGGATGGCGTCGGGGTAATGCCCGGCACCGAGTTCGGTGCGGGCGGCCTCCATCCGGGTCTTCGCTGTATCGGCAGGCGATTGAGCCAGCACCAGAACAGGGAAGAGTGCGAGGAGGAGTTTCACTTTCGTCCGATGGCGAGAATGGTTTCGAAGGCCGGGGCCTGTTTTTCGCGGTCCACGATCCAGCTTTGCACTTCTTTGAAGCCGGCTTGTTCCAGAAAACTGCGGAGTTCAACTTCGGAAAAACCGAGCCAGGTGTCTGCGTACATTTCGCGGGCCTGCTCGAAGGGGTGTTTCTTCAGGTCGAGGACGACGATGCGGCCTCCGGGCTTCAACATGGTCCATGCAGCGGTGACAGCACGCTGGGGGTGGAGCGCATGGTGGAGACTTTGGCTGAAGAAGGCGAGATCGACGCTTTGGGCCTCAATGGGCGGCGATTCGAGGTCGCCCTGGCGATATTCCAGATTGGCGAGGCCGTTTTCGCGAGCGAGACGGGCGCCGAACTCGACCATTTTGGCCGAATTATCCACCGCAATCACCTTTTCGGCGCGCTGGGCGAGCAACTGGGAGAAGGTGCCCTCTCCGGCCCCGAGGTCAGCAATCACCATGGGCGGCATGAGCTGGAGGAGCATCTCGGCCAGACCCTTCCAGGAGCGCCCGGGGACGTAGTTGCGGCCGAACTTGCCAGCGAGTTCATCGAAGTAGGTCCGGACCTTGTCGCGACGCTTTTCGAGGACGAGCGCGAGAGCCTTTTCATCGGCTTCGGCTTCCGGGACTTCGCGGGCGGCGGCGCGGACGACTTCGACGAGGTGCCGATCCTTTAATTGATAGAGGCTGTTCTTGCCCTGCTTGCGGTCTTCGACGAGATCGGCCTGTTTGAGCTGGGCGAGGTGGGTGGAGATGCGGCTCTGGCCGAGCGAGAGAATTTCCTGGAGTTCGGCGACGGCGAGCTCTTCGCGATCGAGGAGCAACAGGATGCGCAGGCGGTTGACATCGCCGACGGCTCGCAGAGATTTCAGGATGGATGCCAATTGACTTTGCTGTCCTCAGTGCTAATATATCAACATATCCCGATTCGTTGATATATCTTTTAGCATCTGTAGGCACAGGAGAAGATTTTGAGCACTGCAACCTTTACCGATTACAAAGTCGCTGACATGAAGCTGGCCGATTGGGGCCGCAAGGAAATCACTGTCGCGGAAAAAGAGATGCCCGGTCTGATGTCGATCCGGCAGAAATACGCGAAGTCGCAGCCGCTGGCCGGCGTTCGCGTTTCCGGTTCGCTGCACATGACGATTCAGACGGCGGTGCTCATTGAGACCCTCGTCGACCTGGGCGCCAGCGTTCGCTGGGCCAGCTGCAACATTTTCTCCACACAGGACCATGCCGCAGCCGCGATCGCCGCTGCCGGTGTCCCGGTGTTCGCCTGGAAGGGCGAGACGCTGGAAGAATATTGGTGGTGCACGGATCAGGCGCTGCAGCACCCTGGCGGCTCTCCTGGTGAAAAGCTGGGACCGGAACTGATTGTGGACGACGGTGGCGACGCGACGCTCTTCATCCACAAGGGTTATGAACTGGAAAACGGCGACCGCTGGATCGACACGGCCTCTTCGAGCAAAGAAGAGCAGGTGATCAAGAACCTGCTGCGCCAGGTGAATGCCGACACCCCGACGCGGTGGCACGGTGTGGTGAAGGACTGGAAGGGCGTTTCCGAAGAAACGACCACCGGGGTCCACCGCCTGTACAAGATGCACGAAGCCGGTTCGCTGCTGATTCCGGCAATCAACGTGAACGACTCGGTGACGAAGTCGAAGTTCGATAACCTGTACGGCTGCCGCGAATCTCTGGCGGACGGCATCAAGCGTGCGACCGATGTGATGGTGGCGGGCAAGGTTTGCGTGGTTTGCGGTTATGGCGACGTGGGCAAGGGTTCGGCCCAGTCCCTGCGTGGCCTCGGCGCACGGGTTGTGATCACGGAAATCGACCCGATCAATGCTCTGCAGGCTGCCATGGAAGGGTACGAAGTAACCACCCTCGAAGAGACGCTGGGACGCGGCGACATCTACGTGACGACGACGGGCAACCTGGACGTGATCACGCTGGAACACATGCGCATGATGAAGGACCAGGCGATTGTCTGCAACATTGGCCACTTCGACAGCGAAATCCAGGTGGAAAAGCTGAACGAAAGCGACGCGAAGAAGATCGAAATCAAGCCGCAGGTGGACATGTACACGTTCCCGGCGGGCAACTCGATTTTCGTGCTTGCGGAAGGCCGGCTGGTGAACCTGGGTTGCGCGACTGGCCACCCGAGCTTCGTGATGTCGAACAGCTTCTCGAACCAGACGCTGGCGCAGCTGGATCTGTGGGCGAACAAGGACACCTACAAGCCCGGCGTTTATGTGCTGCCGAAGAAGCTGGACGAAGAAGTGGCGCGGCTGCATTTGGAGAAGATCGGCGTGAAGCTGACGACTCTGAGCGCAAAGCAGGCGGAATACATCGGAGTGCCGGTGGAAGGCCCTTACAAGCCGGAGCATTACCGGTACTAAGGTTCGTTCAAAGTGGCAACGAGGGGGCTCGGCAGAGATGCCGGGCCCTTTTTGTATTTGCGGATGTCAAAGAACTGTATCGCCCGGATGGCGGTGCCTGAGCGTGGGGATTATGTCGACGTTTTCGAATGAGCCGGGAGACGACCGGGCCACTGCGGCCAGAACATCGGCGACGTTGATTTTGATATTTGGCCAGAAGTTGGAACTCAGAACCACCATTGAGATTCTGCGCCCCGAAAGATTCTGCTGGTACTGAATGTTCTGGTCACAAGTGACCATGATGTCGTAGCCAGCAGCCTCAGCTCGACTGATCAGGATTCCGTTGGAGATCTGTCCCCAACCAGCTCTCTCGGCTGTGGTCACCTGATACCCGGAAAGATGGCGGATCAGCGGCCAGGGAACGTTCTTATCGAATAAGATCCGGAGCATCACGACGCTGAGCATTCTGCTGCGCGGCAGCAAAAGCCAGAACAGCTCTCACTTGTCCAAGCGGCAGCTCGAAGTAATCCGCGATCTCGGGTTCGTCGAGTCCGCCTTCCCAGTTCTCAAGGATGTCCTCAACCGGCATCCGGGTCCCCCGTAATACGGGACGGCCCCGTTGAACATCAGGCTTAACCTCAACGAGGTCGCATTCCGACCAATCTATAGCTACATCTGTTGTGAGGCAATTCATTTTCGGCCTTCGCTTCTACCTCCCATTCTAGTACCTTTCGAAGGCATACAGTTCGGGTGTCAGTCCCGTGTCGATCCAGATTCTTCGTCCCTGCCTAAGCCGCTTTCGGGAGCGGTTTCACTGAGATTATCGACAGTTTCGGGTCCTCTGTGTAGGGGATGTTGGGGTTCCAGCCGTTCTTTTCGTAGAAGCGGGCGGAGGCGAGGGCGGCTTTACGGTTGATGGCGGCCAGGAGATTCGTGGGCGAAAAAACGAACCCATAGACCGGAGTTTCACCGGGTGCCCGGAGTGAAGCGGGGATGAGGCAGCCCTGCCCTGCGCACTCGATCACGAACGGCTGATCGTCTCTCAGGGTTTCGCCGCGCATGACTGACTGGCGCAGAAGGAGTTCGGCTTCGGTGCGGGCGAGGTCTTCGGCGGCCCGGCGCTCGGCCTGGAGTTCTGCAAGTTCCTTCTTGTGCCGGGTGATCATGCGGCTGACGCGGCCTTCGTAGAGGGTGATGTTGGTGAAGCCGCGATTTTCCTTGCGCCACGTGTAGGCCTGGGGTGAGGGCGGCGTGGACTTCGGGGTGGGAAGCGTTGGTGGAGTCGGCGTGTTCTTCGTGGCCGAGGCCGAAGGTGTTGAATTCCATGGCACGGGAGCGATTGAGGCGCCAATGGTCCTGCGCGATGGAGACGGCGAGCTGGTTTTCGTAGGGGCCGGCGGGCTGGAGGGATTCGAGGATGCCGCGCTCGAAGTCGATGTAGGCGAGGCGGTCGGCTTCGTTCATGACGAAGAACTGGCCGGTGAGGCCGTGGCGGCGGGCGTTCATGGCGGCACGGGCTTTGCCGGGTTCGGTGCGGGGTCCGGTGGAGAATTGGGCGTTGGCCTGGTTGGCGTGGAGTTGGGCGTCGGAGATGGAGGTGGGGGAATTGTGGGCGGCGCTGCCGGGGGAGGCGGTGTGATGCGGGAGGTTGGCGTCGTTCTGCATGGTTTTGCTCTCTTTCTGGCCCTGGTTTGCAGGGTTTGGATGGGGGGCTGATTGGTCCTCCTGGTTTGAGAGTTAGCAGGCGGGGAGGGCAGGATCGGGTGGGGATTCTTGTATGTTGTTGGAAATAAGAAGAAAATATATTTTGGGCGCGTTGGACTGACGGTTCTGCGCTATGACTCGTACGGGATATCTACTTCGGCAAAACTGCCCGGCGTTGCTGCGTTGACTGCGGCGGCGATTCTCTCCAGATGGAGGCGGACTCGCGGCCACTGCTGATTGCTGAGTATGACGAGGGCGATCTTTCGACCTGTTAGATTCTGCTGGTAGCGGATGTTGCGGTCCGTGCTGAGGAGAACTTCGAAGCCAGCGGCTTCGGCCTGCCGGATCAGGTCACCGTTGGCGAGTTCGTGCCAGCCGATTTGCCGCGCGAACGTGACCATGTGACCGGTGAGACTGCGGGCGATGGGCTTCGGTGCACCGTTGTCGAAAAGGATTCGCATTAGCTGAATGCGGGTGGTTTGTCGAGGCTTTGGGTGGCGAAATGAAGGGCGGCCCTGACCTCGTCGGCGGTCACATCGAAGACCTCGGTAATTTCGCTGAGGGACATCCCGGCTTCGAGGTTTTCGAAGACGGTTTGGACGGGCATCCGGGTTCCGCGGAAGACCCAGGCACCGCTGACTTTACCGGGGATGCTTTCGACGGCGGGGCATTGGGACCAGTCAAGGGTTGGGTTTGGCATCGGGGCTCCTGTTGTTAGGGTATCGCGAAGCAGGTCAGTTCGCCATCTGACCGCCTTGATGACACCACCGACGGGAATGGGCTCATCGCATTTTGAAATAGACTTTGGTAGTGGGTCAGTTTCTAACTGACCCACTACCTGGACTTTCATGGGTGGTCCTGTCAGAGGATATCCATCGGGGTATGTTTGATCCACAGAGCAATCAACGGCCAAGGCTGAGAAGGTATACGCCAAGGGTCACCGTCGAAATGGAATTTGTGACGATCTCATTAGTTAGGCAGATCTATGACTAACCACGGGTACACACAGCGGCCCCGCGCTCCGAGTGTTGCCGAGTTCTTCCAGTCATACTCGCCCCCACATGCTAAGGTCCATAAATGCCCTCCCGGTCCCCCAACTCCACCTACAGCACACAGGGCAGTGAATACTTCGAAAAACGCTCCCTCCGCCGGCACGCCCGCGTCCTCCATCTGTGGGCCATGGGCGTCGCGGCCGTTATCTCCGGTGACTTCTTCGGCTGGAACTACGGCCTCCTCTCCGGAGGCTTCGGCGGTATGTTCCTTGCCGTCGCCATCATGACCGTCATGTACGCCGGCCTCTGCCTCTCCATCGCCGAAATGTCCGCCGCGCTCCCCCACTCCGGCGGAGCCTACTCCTTCGCCCGGACCGCCATGGGACGCTGGGGCGGCTACCTCACAGGCCTCGCCGAAAACATGGAGTACATCCTCACCCCCGCCACCATCGTCGTCGGCATCGGCGGTTACCTCGGCGCCATCTTCGGCACCCCCAAATCCTTTGAACCCCTCTGGTGGCTGGCCGCCTACTCGCTCTTCGTCATCCTCAACGTCCTTGGCGTTGAACTCGCCTTCCGCTTCTCCGTCTTCATCGCCGGTGCCGCCCTCCTCGTTCTCGCCGTCTTCTGGGTCGCGGCCATCCCCCACCTTGACTTCACCCGTTTCGCCCTCGACGTCCCGCCCGCCCCCGGCCGTTCCACCTTCCTGCCACAAGGCATCCCCGGCATCCTCGCCTGCCTCCCCTTCGCCCTCTGGCTCTACCTCGGCATCGAGCAACTTCCGCTCGCTGCCGAAGAATCCCACGACCCCTCCCGCGACATGCCCCGAGCCCTGATCTACGGCCTCCTCACCCTCGTCGTGTGCTCGTTCCTGACGCTCTACGTCTCCGCCTCGATCGCACCCGGCGCGACGAAACTCGCGACCTCCGACGAACCCCTCATCCTGGGCTTTCAGACCGTCTTCGCGACTAAAGCCTGGACCAAGACCCTCGCCGCTGTCGCCTGCGTCGGCCTGATTGCCAGCTTTCATACCATCATCTTTGCCTACGGACGGCAGATCTATTCCCTCTCCCGCGCCGGATACTTCCCGCCCTTCCTTTCCGAAACCCACAGCAAACACAAGACCCCGGTCCGTGCCCTCATCGCCGGGTCCGCGCTCGGGCTCCTCGCCGCCCTCGGCATCTATCTCACCGGGCAGAAGAGCTCAGTCGGCGCTACTCTGTTAAACATGGCCGTGTTCGGAGCCGTTCTTGCCTATATCCTGCAGATGGTGTCGTTCGTTCTGCTCCGCCGCAACCTCCCCGCCGCCGAACGCCCTTACGTCAGTCCCCTCGGCGTCACGGGAGCCATCACTGCAGCCGCCATAGCTGGCGTCACGCTGGTAACTCTCTTCCAGAACCCCGACTACGCCCGTGGCGTCTGGGGCGCCGCCATCTGGTTCCTCCTCGGTATCGCCTACTTCGCCATCTACGCGCGCCACCGCCTGGTGCTGTCGCCCGAAGAAGAATTCGCCGTCCTGCATCAAAAAGAGCGGCATCAAAAAGAGCGCCAGCAGAAGTCCAAATCATGAAACGCTTTCCGGACCTGAAGACGCTGCTCGCCAAAGCTGCCCCACCCCGCTCGGGAGACCAACTCGCCGGCCTTGCCGCCGCCTCCGCCGAAGAGCGCGTCGCCGCGCAAATGGAACTCGCCCAGGTCCCCCTCAAGCGCTTCCTCGCCGAACCCCTCATCCCTTACGAAACCGACGAAGTCACCCGCCTGATCTGTGACGGGCACTCCAACCCCGCTTTCCAGCCCGTCGCCCATCTCACGGTCGGCGACTTCCGCGAATTCCTCCTCTCCGAAGAAACCACCGGCCCGGACCTCCTCGCCCTGGCCGCTGGCCTCACGCCAGAAATGGTCGCCGCCGTCTCGAAAATCATGCGCGTGCAGGACCTCATCACCGTCGCCGCCAAGCCCCGCGTCGTCACCCGCTTCCGCGATACCCTCGGTCTCCCGGGTCGTCTCTCCACGCGCCTCCAGCCCAACCACCCCACCGACGACCTCCGTGGCATCGCCGCCACCATCATCGATGGCCTCCTCTACGCCAACGGTGACGCCGTCCTCGGCGTCAACCCCGCCACCGACGATGTCGCGACCGTGGAGGCCCTCCTCCGCATGCTCAACCACGTTCGCGAGACCCTCGACCTTCCCACCCAGACCTGCGTCCTCGCTCACGTCACCACCCAAATGGAAGCCCTCCGCCGAGGTGCCCCCGTTGATCTCATCTTCCAGTCCATTGCAGGCACGGAAGCGGCCAACCGCGCCTTCGGCATCAATCTGACACTCCTCGACGAAGCCGCGCAAGCCGCCTCCGAAGCCCACCCCGGTGCCAACGTCATGTACTTTGAGACAGGGCAAGGAAGTGCCCTCTCTTCCAACGCGCATCACGGAATCGACCAGCAGACCTGCGAAGCCAGAGCCTACGCCGTTGCCCGCCGCTACTCGCCCCTGCTGGTCAACACGGTCGTCGGCTTCATCGGCCCCGAATACCTCTACGACGGCAAACAAATCATCCGCGCTGGCCTGGAAGACCACTTTTGCGGCAAACTTCTCGGTCTCCCCATGGGCTGCGACATCTGCTACACCAACCACGCCGAGGCCGATCAGGACGACATGGACGTCCTCCTTACCCTCCTCGGAGCCGCTGGCTGCAACTACATCATGGGGGTCCCCGGCGCCGACGACATCATGCTCCACTACCAGAGCACGTCCTTCCATGACGCCCTTTATCTGCGGTCACTGCTGAATCTGAAACCCGCCCCCGAATTCGAAGCCTGGATGGAGCACGCCGGCATTCTCGAAAACGGTGTCCGCCTCAGCGCCTCGAAGGCACTCCCCCCGGCCTTCGAAAGGTTGTTGTTATGAACCTCCTGCAGCTCCGCCAGCTCACGCCCGCCCGGGTCGCTATCGGCCGCGCCGGACACAGTCTCCCCACCAACGAACTCCTGAACTTCCAGTTCGCCCACGCCCGCGCCCGCGACGCCGTCTGGACCCCACTTGACCCCACCTGCCTCGCGAATTTCAACCCCCTCCATCTGCAATCCCAGGCCCCCAACCGAGCCACCTACCTGAGACGCCCCGACTTAGGACGCCGCTTAGCTCAAGCTGATCGCACCCTGCTCCAGCCAGGCACCTATGCCGCAGCAATCGTAGTCGCCGACGGACTCTCCGCTCAGGCCATCCACCACCACGCCAGGCCCTTCCTCGAAGCTCTCTGCGCGGAACTCAAAGACTGGCACCTCGCCCCCCTCACCCTGGTGCAGCAGGGCCGAGTAGCCATAGCCGACGAGATCGGCCAACTCGTGAACGCCCAGCTCGCCCTGATCCTGATTGGAGAGCGTCCCGGCCTGGGCTCCCCCGATTCCCTCGGAGCCTACCTCACCTGGAACCCAAAGGTTGGACGCACCGACGCCGAACGCCTCTGCGTCTCCAACATAAGAACCGAAGGCCTCGCCCCCGCATTGGCCGCCGCCAGGGTCGCCACGATGATGCGCGAGGCCAAAGCCCACCAGGTTACAGGAGTCGCGTTACCCTCAGTAAATGTCCCTGCTCTTCCGTGACTTCGCCCCCGGCGACGAGACAGCCTTCCGCCACCTCAACGAAGAATGGATCCGGGCCTTCTTCGTCCTCGAACCCAAAGACGAAGCCATCCTGAACAACCCTGGAAAGTACATCCTCGACCCCGGCGGAGCCATCTTCCTGGCGGAATTCGACGGAAAAACCGTAGGCTGCTGCGCCCTGCTCAACCTGGGCAACGGTAGCTACGAAGTGGGGAAAATGGCGGTTTCACCCGTCGCCAGAGGCCAGGGAATCGGGCGCAAGCTCCTTGAATACGTGATCGAACGCTCCCGCGCAACAGGAGCCACCCGACTCTTCCTCGAAACCAACCGGAAACTTGAAAACGCCGTCCATCTCTACGAAGCCGTGGGCTTCACCCCCGTCCCCGAAGAAAGACTGCAAGCCTCGCCCTACGCCCGAAGCGACCTCGCCATGGAACTGTTCCTGGTGTAAGCCCGCTACCGTTCAGCGTCCATGTTGATCTCTGACACTTTCAGATCCCGGATCAAGCCGATCTTCTCCCAGATGTTCGCCAGTATCCAGGACGGGTCGAGTTCGTACCACGCAAGGCCGTGACGAACCGACGTGGGGTGGGCGTGGTGGTTGTTGTGCCACCCTTCGCCGAATGTGAGTGCGGCAACCCACCAGTTATTGCGGGAATCGTCGCGCGTGGCAAACCGCCGCCGCCCCCAAAGGTGCGTGGCTGAATTCACCAGCCACGTCGCATGCAGCCCCAGAGTCACGCGCAGGCAGATCCCCCAAAGCACCAGGGACCAGCCGCCAACGGCGAACAGGCTCGCCCCCAGAATCGCCAGCGGCACCCAGTGCCAGCTATTCAACTCCCGATAAAACCGGTGCTTCGCCAGATCCGGAGCGTACTTCCCCAGCAGCTGCGTGTTCGCCTGGATACTCTCGCCCACGCAGATCCAGCCCATGTGGGCCCAGAAAAACCCCTCTTTCGGAGAATGTGGATCTCCCGCCAGGTCCGACTTCTGGTGGTGGATACGGTGTGCCGCCACCCAAAAGATCGGCCCGCCCTCCAGCGTCAAAGCCCCGAACACGGCAAGCGTGTACTCCAGCCACAACGGGCACTTGTAACCCCGGTGCGTGTGGAGCCTGTGGTAGCCCATGCTGATGCCAAGCCCGATGGTGAGCCAGTAGAGTACCGCTGCGACCAACAGGTTATTCCAGCTAAACCGGAACAGTGCGGCCACGGTTCCAATATGGAGCAGAACAAGAACAATGATGGTGGGCCAGTTGAGGCCTTTCGGGAGCGGATCGTAGAAGATTGTCGGCGAGGAGTCGGCAGGCGCCGGGTTCGCTGGCGCGGTACTGGCTGGCATGAACCCGTAGCCTACCAGAAGAATGGTTACTGGGTGATGTCAACTGAGAAATGGTGGGCGCGGCAGGATTCGAACCTGCAACCCTCAGCTTCGAAGGCTGATGCTCTATCCAATTGCGCTACGCGCCCGTACAGTTAGTGTAGGCTATCCTGAACCCGTGAGTAAATCAGCAGAAGAAAATGAAGTAAAAATCGCCGTAGCCAGTGCCGCCAAAACTCGGGCCCTTCTCCGCGAAAAAGGTTTTGCCGTGTCTTCCCGCCGGATTTACGAGCAAAACATCGTTCTCGACCAACCCGGCGGCACCATCCGTGCCAGCGGTCGTCTCCTCCGCGTCCGGGTGGCAGGCAAGAAAGTCAGCTGCACCTACAAAGGCGTGGAAATCCCCGGCCCCCACCGTCGTCGGGAAGAACGCGAATTCGAAGCCAGTGACCTTACTGCCTGCCTCGCTCTCTTCTCGGGGCTGGGCTTCACCCCCTCCTGGCGCTACGAAAAATACCGTACCGAATTCCAGCGCGAGGGCGAATCCGGCATCCTGATGCTCGACGAAACCCCCATCGGCATCTTCCTCGAACTGGAAGGCGCTTCCCGCTGGATCGATCAAACCGCCAAAGAGCTCGGCTTCTCGAAGAACGACTACATCTTCCTCAGCTACGCCCGTCTCCACGCGCAGTGGTGCGCCGAAGACGAAAAGCCTTTTTCAGATATGGTTTTCCCTCCGGACGAGGGAAAGAAGTAACAGCGAAGCGCACAGGCCGCCGGGGCGGCATCAATCAGGAGAGGAACACCTGGCCAAAGCGCCGGCCCGGCGAGCCTGACCACGGGCGCAGACCACAGCAGTCCTTATCCGGGCTAAGCTGGACGAGAGTCTGCGCCTCTGGTCACGCGTGTTCCTCAGAAGAGCTAGCGAGTTTCCAGCTGCACTAACTTGTCTTTCGGCTCGCCGCCCTGCTGCGCGCCGGGAGGCGCTGGAATCGTCTGCGGAGCCCGCCAGAAGTCCATATACGACGTGTAATGCACACATGCCACCGTACACAGCGGAGCGCAGCTCTTAACCGTGACGAACTCTCGCCGGATGTCTTCCACGGTGTACTCGCCCAGCGGCTTACCCGGATACCCGCGCTGTTGCGAGCAGTAATGCACCAGCCCGTCCTCGCAAACATACAGATACCGCGCGCCCGCCCGGCACTTCCACTCGTTCACCCTGCCAGCCGCAATATTGTCCTGGAAATAATTCAGGCGGGCATAGTTCTTCTTGCCCATATCCCGAACCTGCAGGAAAATATCCTGTTCCGCCGGAGCCAGTGGCCGCAACTGCCCGTCGCCATCGTGGATAATCCCCACGGTAGACGAAAAGCCCAGTTCCACAGCTCTCTTCGCCACCACAACCGCGTCGTAAGGGTTCTGGATTCCGCCGCCCACCACGGAGTTGATGTTCACGTGAAAATCGGCATGTTCGGCCAAAAGCTGTAGCCGCATGTCCAGAGTTTTCAGGCTTTTCTTCGAAACATCGTCGGGCATCACATTGTCGATCGAGATCTGCATGTGATCCAGCCCGGCCTTGTTCAGCCGCTGGATGCGCTCCGCATTCAGCAGGAACCCGTTCGTGATCATGCCGGCCAGGGAGCCATGGTGCCGGATCCTGGCAATCAGCACGTCCAGATCGGGATGCAGCAACGGCTCCCCGCCGCTGAACGAAATAATGCTGGTTTTCAGCGCGCCCAAATGGTCAATCCGGCGCAGCATCTCGTCGGTCGGCACCGGCTTCGAAAAATCGTCGTACTCGTTGCAGTATGTGCACGCCAGATTACAGCGCCGCGTCGGGATGATGTGAGCAAGCACCGGATGGTCCGTGGAGCGGACACCGTCGGCCAGCATACGGTATTCCCGGACGCTACGACGCAGTGCGAGCAGTTTCCTCCTGATACGAGTTCCCAGTGTTGGCATGGTTAGGGGCGAATTAACTATTACAGCACACCGGGCCCTGAAACCCTGTCCCGAAAGCGCTACTCGGCGTCTCTGTGGACGGTCGCGGGCGCGAACGCCGGCAGGCAAATCGCCACGTACTCGGCGCCCTCTTCGCCAGGCGTCGAATATCGGATCCAAACGCCCTTCGGCGTAAACACCGCCTGCCCGGCCGAAACGTCCAGCGCACCCTCCCGGTATTCCACGCGCAAAGTTCCCCGCAGCACCACCGTGTACTCCTCGAACTCCGGTGTCTGCCCCGGCTCCACCCACCCTGCAGGACTCCGCATGTGCGCCACGCTTACCCCTGCGGTGCCCGTGTTCACCCGGCCCACATACTCGTCAATCAGCTTCGGCTTGGTGCCCGCCGCCTCCACCCGCGTGGGGCCGGAAATCAGAACTGGTCGCGCAGAGCCTGCTTCAGACATTTGAGACATACCTGGCATCATAGCCAATTGCTACGGAGTCCGCACTAACCGGGCAATCTCCGGCCCCAGCCGAAGAAAATCCTTCGTATTCCACGTATAGATCACGTCAACGCCTGCTTTTAAAGCTGACCTGGCGTGCAGTGCATCATAAACGGCGGCTCCCGAAATCCCATTTGCGGCACAAGCGGCTGACGTGGTTAGATAGTCCGCCAGACCGAGTTCCACTATTTCAAATCTATCGCTTAGCATCTGTAAGAAGAACAGCGCCTCGTTCAGCGGTTTCCTCATCTTGCCCGTTAAGGTCGCATAAATCTCGGCCAGCGTGTGCGTGTCAATTACCGCTTCGGTCTGGTGCGCCAGCACTGCGGCAAAACTTGCCCGATGGTGGATATGCCTCGCTTCGCTGAATGCGACGATCACCGAGGTATCGAAGAGAGCTTTCACTCAGGCAGGCCCAGATTTTTCCGCTCCCGTTCTTCGCGAAGTTCCTTTATCCAGCGATTGCTGTCCTCCTGCGTGACCGCCGGTCCGTCGCCGCGAAATACCCAAAAGCCGCTCTTGCTGATCAAGTGCCCTCCGGCACGGGCTGGCTGCAGCGTCACCCTGTGGCCGTCGGTTTCCAGCGTCAGCGAGTCCCCACCCGAAAGGTTCAATTCATCCCGGACGGCCTTCGGCAACACGACTCGCCCGGCTCTGTCCATGGTGATTGTGGTAATCATGATGCCATTTTACCATTGCAAAATACCATTTGTGCTCTGCGGTTGGCCGAAAAATCCTCTTGGCTTTTTACCCCATCCATGCCAAAATTGCATTTTGTCGCCACGGGAGCTGGCAGGTCCAGGCAATGACACCGACCCTTCAAAACGATACCGATCCATTAGCGCCCCAACGCGAGGCGGCCTTCTTTTACGGCCTGTTCCTTCGTGGTCATTCCGCCGAATCGATCCGTCAGGACATAGATATCCCGCGTCCTGTCATCGATAAGTGGTTGCGGGCCAAAGACTTCCAGGGCACCTTCCGCGCCGATCTCGACCGTGTCTACCAGTACCGGAAGCGCGTCCTCGCCATCTTTGACGGCTTGGTTTCCACCGAAACCTCCCGCTTCCCCATCCAGTAGGCTGGCGCCCGATTACGGCATCTGCAGCGTGCCAATAATTTCCCGCGCGCTGCTCACACCCAACTCCCGCAACACGCCCCGCATCTCCGCCGCAATTTTTACCGGAGCCGCCGGATCCCAGAATGTAGCCGTCCCCACCTGCACCAGGGACGCCCCTGCCATCAGGAACTCCACCACGTCCTCGCCACAGGCAATGCCGCCCAGCCCAATTACGGGAATCTTCACGGCCTTCGCCGCCTGATGCACCATCCGCAGCGCAATCGGCTTAATCGCCGGCCCCGATAACCCGCCATAGCCTGCCCCAATGCGGGGCTTGCGGGTCCGCACATCCACCGCCAGGGAGACAAACGTATTCACCAGCGAAATCGCATCCGCGCCCTGCTCCTGCGCAATCCGGGCAAACGGTTCAATGGAAGCCACGTTCGGCGAGAGCTTCACAATCAGGGGTCGCCGCGTAATTGCCCGCACGTCGCCCACCAGGGAAGCCAGCGCCGCTTCATCCGCGCCAAACGCCAGCCCGCCATGCTTCGTATTCGGACACGAAACATTCAGCTCGTACGCAGCCAGGCCTTCCGCTTCATCCAGCACCCGGACCACCTCCAGGTAGTCCTCCGCCGCATAACCAAACACATTCGCGATCACCGGCACCCGGTACTTCCGCAGCCCAGGCAACTTCTCCGCCACAAACGCACGGACGCCAATGTTCTGCAGGCCTACCGAATTCATCATCCCCGACTGTGCTTCCCACAATCGCGGCGCCGGATTCCCGTGAATCGGTTCTCTCGAAAGCCCCTTCGTGACAATGCCCCCGAGCGCGTTCAGATCAACCAGTTCACTGAACTCTACCCCGTAAGCAAACGTCCCCGCAGCCGCCAGCACCGGGTTCTCAAACCCAATACCGCACACCGTTACTCTGCAATCCGGCGAGCCCACTTACTTGGGCTGTGCCGGTTTGAGCATCTTATCCAGCTCGGCCCGAATGTTCACATCCGGGTTACTCAGAAATTTTTCGTCTCCGATGTATTGCGAGCGGATCATGCCGGTCTTATCAATGAAGACCAAAACGGGAACGAAGAAAGGTTCGTCGGGTGTGAGTCCCAAAAACTGAAGCACGTTCGGCTGCGTGGAGAAGCCGCACGGGAAGCCCTTCACAAAGGCCGCATTGAACTTCTGGTAGTCGCGGGGCGCACTGGCGTCAAACGTGGCGCCCAGAATCTGCACACCCTTCGCGGTGTAGTCCGGGGCGATCTTCGACAGGATCGTCGATATATTTTGGCAATGTGGACAAGTCGTGAACATCAGCGCCAGCAAAACCGTCTTGCCTTTATAGGAACTGAGGAGCTTTTCGCCGCCGTCGGTTCCCTGGATCACGAACTCTGGAGCTTTGCGGGGCACCTTACCGGCGGCACCAAGTGGAAGCGCGGCGCTGAAGGTGAGCGCGGCGAGCAGAAAGAGAGAAATTACCTTGCGCATAATGTCTTTGCTTATTCTACGCGAACCGGTCCGTTTGGACCCGGACAGCGCGTTCCCGTTTCCACACACTCACATCCCGGGAGGACCTGCCAAATGCCCGAAAAACGCTTGATTGGTTCGGCCGTCGGCTTCCGGTTCCGCAGCCTGAGCACCAGGATGAAGATCCCCGCCCTGATTTTCCTCATCTCCGGCATCGCCACCAGCCAGCTGGAACCTGTCGCCACCCGCAGCCTGCAGGCCGCCATGAAGTACACCCGGCAGAATGACCACGTCAAGGCTCTCCGCCTCCAGCTCGCCGATACGCAGCTCGACATGATGCGCGTCCTGCGTTCCAGCCACGACACTACGCAGTCGCTCGAAGCTCATGAAGCCGGCCTGAAGTATGCGATCCGTGCCGAACAGATCAGGCTTGCGGAGAAGTCTCGCTGCTCGGCTTCTTCCCGCTGTTAGCGCTCAGCCTGTTCTTACTCAGCCACGCTCCAGCGGTTACCGTAACGCCCAGCACCACCATCAGCGAATCCCGCAGAATCGCTTTCGGGCCCAGCGGCTCTCCCGAACCGAAACACCCGCAATCCACTTCAAGCCCTAAAGCCCAGCTCCGCAGCAGCAGCGACAGGAATCCGCCAAGAATCACGGTCGCCAGCAACGACGTCCACTTCAGCCGGATACCAGACAGTACCGCCGCGCCCACCACCACCTCAAACCACGGCAGTGTCCGCGCAATCGGCTCCAGCAGGTGGTCCGGAACAATTTTGAACGAGTTGATCGACACCGCGAATTGCAGCCACGGCTCGCGCAGCTTCGCAATCCCCGCCGCCAGAAAAATTACCGCCAGCGCAATCCGACCCAGCAGCAGCCAGAACCTGGCGCCCCTCAATATCGCCGGCACCCTAGTTCTTCGCCAGCAACTGATCGATGTAGCTCTTCAGAATCCCGAACGGCACCATGCCGTCAATCTTCTGCCTCTTGCCCTTGCTCACCACGATCAGCGTTGGCGTCTGGTTCAGGCCGTCTTTATTCCCCATCGCCACGTCCACCGTTACCGTGTCGTCCAGGTGCGTATCGCTCTTCACCAGTTCCCGGATTTTCACCATATCGGCCGGCGACACAACTTTCGCCACCTCAGCATCAATGTTGCCGTTTTGCGCCCAATCGCCCTGTGACTTGAAGATCTGGCCCGCCACCAGATCATACTTGCCCACCTGCCCCGCCGCATTCGCGTACCGCGTCGCCAGCTTCGTATGCTGGTGCATCGGCAACGGGAAATCCCGGTGCAGCAACTGAACCTTCCCGGTCGCCACATACTGCGTGATCAGGTCCGGCAGCGTTTGCAGGTAAAGGTTTCGGCACGAAGGACATTCGTAATCCGTATAAACCTCAATCGTGATCGGAGCCGCGGGCGACCCCGTCAGCTTGTAATTCTTCACCGCCGGTGCGGGCGCGGCAGCCTTCGTCACCGTTACAGCGGTCTTCTTCGCAGGCGCGGGTGTGTTCTGCGCCACCATATTCTGGGTCGCCATTGGCGGCTGGGCAAATAGCGTAAGTGTGGAAGCAAAAATGAGCAGTAGGCGCATCACAACTATTATGGAGGAATGAGTCGTCCCGCTGCATCCGTAGTTTTCGAACCCGCCGCGGTCCTCGCGCATATCCTCAAACTCCCCAAGGGCAAAGCCGGCCTCAAGCACCTTTATAAGGACTTCCGCGCCCAGGGCGACCGTCGTGCCCTCCTCGAACACGCCCTCGAAGCTCTCCTCGACTCCGGCGACCTCATCGAAATCAGCAACGGCCACTTCCAGGCCGCCGCCCTCTCCCGCGACTTCGCCACCGGCCGCGTCTCCGTCCACCGCGACGGCTTCGGCTTCCTCATCCCCGATAAACCCATCCCCGGCGTCGTCGGCGACATCTACCTCAACCGCGACGCGCTCAAAGGCGCCATGCACGGTGACCGCGCCCTCATCCGCGTCGGCCGCGTCGGCCCCGGCGGAAAAACGGAAGGCGAAGTCCACCAGGTCATGCGCCGCGCCCACCCCACCGTCGTCGGCGAATTCCGCATCACCAAACGCGGCCTCTGGGTCGTCCCTCACGATTCCCGCATGCAGGACTGGGTCGAGATCCCCGTCGAATATGCGCTGCCTCCCGCCGGCCCCCAACACGACCGCATCGGAGTCGAAGCAAGGGAGTACCACGAGCCCTCTGAACTCGACGGCCTCATCGTCAACGCCGAGCTTCTCGAATACGGTGAAAATCCCGTCGGCCGCATCATCGAAGTCCTCGGAGCCCCCGACTCGTTCGGTATCGACGTCGAAATCATCATCCGCAAGCACCACCTGCCCCACCACTTCCCGCCCGAAGTCATCGACCAGGCCCGCGCCATCTCCGAAACCATTCCGGCCGCCGAATTAGACGCAAAACGCCGCCAGGATTTCCGCCACCTCCCCATCGTCACCATCGATGGCGAAACCGCCCGCGACTTCGACGACGCCATCCTCGTCGATCTTCTCCCCAACGGCCACTACGCCCTGCAAGTCCACATCGCCGACGTCAGCCACTACGTCCTCCCCGGCTCGCCCATCGACTCCGAAGCCCGCCTCCGCGGCACCAGCGTCTACTTCCCGGACCGCGCCGTGCCCATGCTCCCCCACGAGCTCTCCACCAACATCTGCTCCCTCATGCCCCAGCAGGACCGCCTCGTCATGTCGGCCCTCATCGAGTTCGACCACACCGGCCAGCCCGTCTCCCAGCGTTTCTGCCGCGGCGTCATCCGCTCCGTCGAGCGCATGACCTATACCAGCGTCCACAAACTCCTCACGCCCGATACAGAACCCGGCGATGCGGAACTGAAAGCCCGTTACAAACCCCTCCTCGAACGCTTTGAACGGATGAAGGAATTCGCCGAAATCCTTATGCGCCGCCGCTTCAAGCGCGGTTCCATCGATTTCGACCTCCCCGAACCTCTTATCGAATTCGACCAGTTCGGCGAAATGGTCGGCATAACACGCAGCGCCCGCAATATCGCCCACCGCATCATCGAAGAGTTCATGCTCGCGGCCAATGAAGCCGTCGCCGCCCACCTCTCCGCCACCGGCCGCGCCGCCATCTACCGCATCCACGAACAGCCAGACCCCAAACGCGTCCTTGAATTTGAGGAGGTGGCCGCCCAGTTCGGCGTTTCCCTCGGCATCGGAGCCATGCCTGTCAACAAGTTCCGCTACAAGGAGCGCAAAGCGGAGGGCGGCTCTCCCTACAAAAAAGCGGCTTACAAAGACGTCATCATCCCCAAAGAAGTCGCCATTTCGCCCCGCAACTACCAGCGCCTCGTCGCCCAGATCGAAGGCAAGCCCGAAGAACGCATCCTCAGCTTCCTCATGCTCCGCTCCCTCCGCCAGGCCCGCTACAGCGAGGCCAACGAGGGCCACTTCGCCTTAGCCACCGAGTTCTACACCCACTTCACCTCCCCCATCCGCCGCTACCCCGACCTCATCGTCCACCGCCTCCTCGCCGCCACCCTCGACCAAACCACCTACTCCGACGAGGCTGAAATCAAGGCCGTAGCCACCGACTGCTCCATGAACGAGCGCCGCGCCGCCGACGCCGAACGCGAACTCGTCGAATGGAAGAAAGCGAAGTTCATGGAAAGCCGCGTCGGCGAGGAGTTCGACGCGCTCCTCATCAGCACCACCCGCTTCGGCGCCTTCGTCGAACTGACCGACCTCTTCGTGGAAGGCCTTGTGCCCATCGATTCCCTCCCCGGAGACCGCTACACGTGGCACGAAAACACCAGGAAGATCATCGGGCAACGAACCAGGCGCGAGTTCTCCATGGGTGACAAAGTGCGCGTCATCCTGGACCGCGTCGACCCCTTAGAGCGCAAACTCCAGTTCGCCATCGTCGATAACAGACGCCCCGAACCAAAATCCAAAGTGTTTCATAAACGGAAACGCCCGTACTAAAAGCCATGCCCCACGCCTTCATCTGCGACACCATCCGGACCCCGTTCGGCCGTTACGGCGGAGCCCTCGCCACCCTCCGCCCTGACGATCTCGCCGCCATCCCCCTCCGCGCTCTCCTCGCCCGCAACCCCACGCTCGACCCCGCCGCCATCGACGACGTCATCCTCGGCTGTGCCAATCAAGCTGGTGAAGACAATCGCAACGTCGCCCGCATGGCCCTCCTGCTCGCCGGCCTCCCTCTCGAAGTCCCCGGCGTCACCCTCAATCGCCTCTGCGGCTCCAGCCTCGATGCCGCCGCCACCGCCGCCCGCACCATCGTTGCCGGTGAAATCGACCTCGCCCTCGCCGGAGGCGTCGAAAGCATGTCGCGCGCCCCCTTCGTTCTCGGCAAGCCCGACGCCCCGTGGAGCCGTTCCCAGAAGCTCGAAGACTCCACCCTGGGCTGGCGCTTCATCAACCCTGCCTTCAAGGCAGCGTTCGGTGTCGATTCCATGGCCGAGACCGCTGAAAACGTCGCCGCCGAGCACCAAATCTCCCGCGCCCGCCAGGACGCCTTCGCCCTCCGCAGCCAGCAACGAGCCGCGTCAGCTACCGAGCTCTTAGCCGAAGAAATCTGCCCCGTCTCCGTCCCAAAGAAGCCGGACGTAACAAAAGACGAACACCCCCGCCCCGACGTCACTCTCGAAGCCCTTGCCGCCCTCAAACCAGTCGTGAAACCCACCGGCTGCATCACCGCCGGCAACGCCTCCGGCATCAACGATGGAGCCGCCGCTCTGCTCATCGCCTCCGAAGCCGCCGCCGTCCGCCACGGCCTCACGCCGCAGGCCCGCATTGTGGCGACAGCCACGGCGGGAGTCGCCCCCCGGGTGATGGGTCTCGGCCCTGTCCCCGCAGTCCAAAAACTGCTGGCCCGTACCGGCCTGAGCCTGCATCAAATGGATGTCATCGAACTGAACGAAGCCTTCGCCGCCCAGGCCCTCGCCGTCCTGCGCCAACTCGGTCTCCCGGATGACGCCCCCCACGTAAACCCCAACGGAGGTGCCATCGCTCTCGGCCACCCCCTCGGAGCCAGCGGAGCCCGCCTCATCAGCACCGCTGTCCGTCAACTCCACCGCACAGCGGGCCGCTACGCCCTCTGCACCATGTGTATCGGAGTAGGACAGGGAATCGCCCTGCTCCTCGAACGCGTCTAACTGGCAGGCCCGGGGCCGGGGTCGGTTCCCCCCATGAGCCTGCAGCTGCAATGAGAATCCGGACGCGCTGAACTGGCGATTTACCGTTTCAGTCCCCTTCGCTTCGGGGTTGGTATATCAGGGTTCGATGTCTCCGTATGCACCCTGTGCGCTGATTCGTTTCAGTCCCCTTCGCTTCGGGGTTGGTATATCAGGTGTCCCAGCGGCGCTGGCCACAGCAGCCGCATCAGGTTTCAGTCCCCTTCGCTTCGGGGTTGGTATATCAGGGCGACGAACAAAGAGCGCATGGCGACGTCACTGAAGAGTTTCAGTCCCCTTCGCTTCGGGGTTGGTATATCAGGAAGTGTCGAATAAAGCCGTTCCCCATTGCCCTGTTTGTTTCAGTCCCCTTCGCTTCGGGGTTGGTATATCAGGTTCGATTTCCGCGGTGAACACGTCGCCCACTTTGCGTTTCAGTCCCCTTCGCTTCGGGGTTGGTATATCAGGGCGGGGAAGATCCTCGCGAGCGTGTCTGGAAGATCAGTTTCAGTCCCCTTCGCTTCGGGGTTGGTATATCAGGACTACATCGAAACGCCGCGCTGCTCTGTGTCGCTAAGTTTCAGTCCCCTTCGCTTCGGGGTTGG
>CAIYVZ010000057.1 GCA_903929755.1 uncultured Acidobacteriia bacterium | reverse complement strand
TTCCAAAGCGCCAGGTCTAAAGTGAAGATTCTTAAAGATTTCTTCGAGTACCCTTTCGACGTGCCGGAAACCTTCAAGTAGGGGGCTGAACTGTTACCCCAAACTCCCGAGCCCGAAAGAGAGAAAACTATGTCCGATCAAAACGCCGAAAACCAAAACGAAAACGCCGAAAACACCACCAACAAACCGCCCCTCTCCGAGGCCCAACTCCACGCCAACTTCCTCAACGCGCAAAAATCCACCGGCCCAAAGACCGAATCCGGCAAAGCCCGTTCCGCCATGAACGCCCGTCGCCACGGCCTCACCGGCCAGTTCTACGTCATGAACGAAGCCGACCGCATCGCTTACGAGGCCTTCGAAAAAAGCCTCCTCGCCGCCCTAAAACCCGTCGAAGCCTACGAACGCCAGCTCGCCGTCTCCATCTCGCAGGACCATTGGCGCATCAATCGCTCCCGCGCCATCGAATTCAACACCCTCGGTCTCGGCCACGAAGAGCTCAAAGACGACGCCATCGGCGACAGCCCCGAAGTCGAAGCCGCCATCACGCAAGCCCGCACCTGGCACCACGAACACCCCGGCCTCACCAACATCGTCCTCTACGAAACCCGCGTCAACCGCATGATCACCAAAAATGAGAAGCGCCTCTCGGAAATCCAGGCCGAGCGCAAGGCCGCCGAAGCCGCCGCCCTCGAAGAGGCCGAACTCCTCCACTGCCACTCCGTCATGAACGGCGAAAAGGTCCCCGCCGACGCCACTCTCGAAGTCAATGGGTTCGTTTTTTCCCGCGGCACGCTCATCGCCCGCATCCAGCGCAAAGCCGACCTCGCCGCCGCCCGTTTCTACAAATCCGTAGCCTGGAATCGCGCCGCCCAGCTCCCCGACCACTACCGTTTCCCCCGTCCAGCCGCCCACCAGCTCAAAAAAGCGGCCTGAACACAACCGCACACTACCGAGTATGTCGCGTCCAAATGAAATAGAACGGCAGGCCCGCCGCCGTGATCACAAAGGCCGCAAGCGAGGGTCCAGGTTGTCCCGCAATTGCGTCGATAATGAACCACGCCGAAGCTGCCAGGAAGATCCACAGCGTTGCAGGATAGCCCCACATGCGGTATGGTCGGACTGCGTCCGGGCGCGTGCGTCGGAAAACCGCGACCGCCCCCACCGTGAGCACGTAGAACAGCCACGCCGAGAGAATCGTGTAGGAGGACAGCGCCTCGAAGCTCCCACTGAACAGCAGGACCAGGCTCCACACAGCCTGCAGCAGGATGGCGAACGACGGCGTTTGAAACCGCGGGTGGATATCCCCGAAGCGAGCGAAAAACAAGCCGTCCCGCGCTTGTGCGAAGGGAATTCTCGCCCCCGCCATAATGTTGCCGTTGATGGCTCCCGTGATGGAGCAGAGCACCAGCACGGACAGAAGGCGGGCTCCGGCGGCCCCCGTGATTCGCTCCATTACCGCTGCGCCAACGCGCTCGTTCGCAGCGATTTCCGGCACACTCAGCACGTGCATGTAGCCCAGGTTGGCGCCCAGATACAACACCATCACCAGCGCCATGCCGAGCATCAAAGATCGGGGAATATTGCGCTCCGGGTTCTTCACTTCCCCGGCGACGAAGCTGACAAAGCTCCAGCCGTTATACGCCATCAGACAGGCGGCCGCGGCGATGCCGATCCCGTGATAGTTGAAGGCTTGCGGAATTTGAGGGATGTCTGCAGTTGCGTGAACCGCCGGAGATCCGAAGAAAGCCGCGCCGATCAGCAGGATCAGGCCGATCACTTTGAGCGAGCCGAAAATGCGCTGCGTGATGGCGCCTTCCCGGACGCCAATGTAGTTGATAGCCGAGAGGATGACGATCAGCATCGCCGAGACGAGATTGGCCGTGAGGGGTGTGAGCGAAAGAAACTGCCCAAGGTAAATGGCGAAGCCCCGGGAGAGAAACGCAATCGCTCCCGGCACTGCGGCAAATACAAACACCCACGCGCTGAGGAACGCGCACGCCGGGCCGTAAGCCTCGCGCAGGAAGACGTATTGTCCGCCGGTTGCCGGCATCATCGCGCCGAGTTCGGCATACGCGAACGCGCCCAGCAGAGAGATCAGGCCGGTTACGATCCAGATCGCCATCGTGACCGTGGCGGAGGGCACGTTGCGCGCGATCACACTCGGCAGCAGAAAGATGCCGGAACCAATGACGACGCCGACCACGATCAGGGTCGCGTCCGTGAGACTTAGTTTGCGGGGGAGTTCTTGCACGCTCGCCTGACACGCTCGCCTAGCGGAGCGGAACCGTGTTCTTCTTGATGTACTCTTCCAGCCGCGTGGGGGCCTCGATCACGTTAGCGTTCGGGCCCACGTAATGGAAGGCTTCGGCATACTGCAGGCCGTATTTTTGTCCCAGAACCCGATTGGGTTCCAGCACGAATTCGCGGATATAGTTACGGTCGGCGGTTGTGTCATCGTTGCCAAGCAGCGGCAGTTTCTTGCCTTGCTTCGCGAGTTCCGCGCGCAACCGGGAACCATGGTGCCCGCCTGGCCCCTTGGCCATGTTGGCGATGTTGGCGTCGATCTTCTTCTCCACCGTTGACGTGATATCCACCACCCGCGTGATCTCCGGGCGCCGGGCATAGTAGTACTTATCGCGGACGGCATGCGCGGCGAAACCGGCATCGATCTGCTCGGGATAATCATGGACGCGCCCGGCCATCCAGGAGGCGGCCTCCACGCAGTGGCCGAGGACGTAGTGGTCGGGATTCTCTTCGTCGTGGCCCCAGGGGTCATAGCAGAAGACGGTGTCAACCTTGAGGTAGCGGAAGAGGAAGATCAGGCGGCAGATGAGTTCGTTGCGGGAGATATCGCTCATGCGGTGGTTGCCGTATTGCAGGGCGAAGTGCTTCTTCAGGCCCAGAACACGCGCCTGCTCGTCCACTTCCCGTTCGTTGCGCAGCACGTTCTCGCCCACCGTGCCGGGGTCGCCCACATCGTCGCCCATATCGTCGTTCGTGGCGCGGATCATGTAGCCCGTGTAGCCTTCGTTCAGAAGCTTCGCCACGGTGCCCGCGCACAGGATCGCAATGTCATCGGAGTGCGGCTGGATGGCAGCCAGCACCTTGCCGGCGTGAGGGGCTCCGGCACGCTCGATGTAGGGTGGTGTCGTGACCCACTGAGCCTGCAATTGACTGGCGCCCAATACGGAGACTCCGGTCATCATACGGTTGAGGAACTCGCGACGTTGCATACCCATGGTGCACCAGTATATCGGGAATCAGCGGCGGCGGAGGCGGTCGATGTCGCGGCGGTCGCGTTTGGAAGGTTTCGTTTCGCGCCCGCCCTCGGCCTGCAGCATCAGCTTGCGCTCTTCGGCGAGCCGGATGCGGGTCTCGCGACTCAAATCGGTTTCCCGATAGAGGGCCTGGGCGGCGGCTGCGGGCCCGCGAAGTTCACTGAGACCGAGAACCTCCACGGTGAATTCTCCGCCTTCGCTCTTGATCCGGAGCATGTCGCCCACGCGGATATCGCGCGAGGCTTTGGCGGTCAGGCTGTTGGTTTCAATGCGGCCCAGGTCGCAGGCTTTCGCGGCCAGCGCGCGTGTCTTAAAGAAGCGGGCCACCCAGAGCCACTTATCGATTCGCATCTCGTTATGCCGCCTTGTGGTGGTGGGTATGTCGCCACGGACTCACCTCGCGGAAGAACGCGCCCAGCCCATACGGGAACCGCTGTGTTGACCGCCGATGCAGTCGGCGCCAGGCTTCCCAGACATTGCCCACCAAAACGCCCGCCAGCAGGTAGTAGACGACGCCCGCCCATTCGAACAGGGTGAAGGAAACGACGGCGACGATGAGGCCGCAAACGATTTGGTCGGGATATTTCGCCGGTGAAGTGGGCGGGTCGGTCAGGATGATGAAGGCGAAGAAGAGCGCTGCTTCGAGGTCGGGCGAACGGTAGATCTCCGCAACCCAGCGCGGGTCCCGGATGAACGATGTCAACGTGAACAGCAGGAAATACGCGCCTAAGAAGGACAACACGAGCGGCGTCTTGTTCACCCGATCCGTGATGAAGGCTCCGGCGGCGACGAGGACGAGCTGCAGCCAGATGTTCACCTCTGTCAGTGCGCCCCACCAGCTCTGGCCGGTGTGAAATACGTAAAAGCTGGCGACGATGGCGAGTGCAGCGGGATTGAAGACATTGGCCGAGCGCGACCGGATCAGGTACTTGCTGAGGACTGCCGCAACCGCCGTAATGCTGACGACATGCCAGGGTTCCTGGGCGCGAAGCACCATCGCGACGATCATGGCGGTCAGCAGCGCGCCATCGGGGAATTCCCACGCGCCTTTGCGCCAGCGCAGCATCAGGGCATCGGTGATACCCGCGGTCAGCATGGCGGAGAGCAGGCCGGGCAGCAGCGTTCGCAGGCCCTGGCCTGGAGCGGCGATGGCGGCCAGTAGAACGAGGATGATGGTGAGCATCCCCTTGGGAGTTTTAATGAATTTCTTTGCTTTACGCCGCATAGCAGAATCCTGGTGTTTCGTAGCGCTCCATTTGCGGAGTAATGATGAGGCCTTCCACGCCCAGACGGGCCAGAAGTTCCAGACCGGGCTCGGGGCCCAGGACAAAGACGGCGGTGGCGAGGGCGTCGGCCAGCATGGCGCTGTCCGCAACTACCGTGGCACTGGCGACCGCGGTTGCGGCGCGGTGTGTGCGGGCGTCCACGATGTGATCCCCGCGTTCATAGTCGCCGGACGTGCAGACGGCTTTGTTGGAAATGTGCAAAGTTTGGACCAGTTCGCCCTCGCGGCGGGGATGTCGGATACCCACGGCCCAGGGCGCCCCGTGCGGATTCAGGCCGGCCAGAAAGAGATCGCCACCAGCGTCAATGGCATAGTCGCGGAAGGGCTGCAGTTCGCGGGCGGCGGTATCAACGGCAAGGCCTTTGGCGACAGCTCCCAGGTCCAGCGTCAGAGTGCGGGTCAACGTCACGGTGCGGTTGTGCGGGTCGAGCTGAATATCGCGGAAAGTAGCGGTGGGGTCGGCGTCGCCAGGCGATTGAACGACGGCACCTGTGCGGTGTTCGCGGTTGAAGCCCCGGGTTTCCATGGTGCGCCCCACCGTGGGATCAAAGGCCCCGTCTGTCTCTTCAGCCACCTGCAGCGCGAACCGCAGGGCTTCAAACAAAATGGGGCTGGCGGAGACGGGCACTCCGACGTTGGCGGTTAATTGCATCAGTTCGCTGCTTTCGCTGAAGCGTGTGCAGCGCGTTTCAATTTCGCGAAACCATTCGAAGCATCGGGTAATGGCGGCGTCAGCTTCGGCCGTGGCAGCGAGAACCTGAATCGTCACGACAGTACCCATGCAAAGTTCACTGCGTACCGGCACCTGCAGGTCACTTTGCCTTGCTGAGAGCATCCACCACGCCGTAGTAGAACGCGTTGGTGCTCTGGGTCGCGCCGGAAACAAAGTCCGTTTCAGGGCTTTGGCGCTGGGCAACCTGAGGGATAATCTTGTCGATCACATCGCAGGAATAGCGGGTGTAGCACTGGGCGATGGTCGCCGATTTGATGCGGCCCTCTTCGACGATGACCTGCGCCTGGATGTCACCGTGGCGGGACGTTCCCCAGCCGGTGTAGGTGCCGTCCTTCCATTTCGGGGCGGTCGGCGGAGGAGGCGGCGGCGGCGCAGCGGGGGCGGCAACCGGTTCGGCTTTGTGTTCCACCACGGTTACGGGAGCCGGCGTGGGTTCAGGCACCGCCGGGGTGTTGGCAGGCGCCAGTGCCGCCGCAGGCGCGGGCTCGAAGGGCGTGGGGGCCACAGCTTTTGCCGATGCCAGCAACGTTGGATTCGCGGCGGTCGTTGGTGGCGCAGTCGGAGTTGGGTCGGGACTCTGGGTGGCCACGGGTGTGGCTGGAACACGGGTTTCGTCGTGAGGAGCCTCCACCGCCGGGGCCGATCCGCGACCGCGTCCCTGGCCTGGCCGGCGTTCCTCAGCCTGCGTGTCCAGTTTCCGGGCTGCCGCCTCGGTACGCGTATACCCCGCAGCGTACACGGCCAGCACGGCCGCCGAACTCAGGGCGACCAGCCCATTGGCTACCTTCTTGTTGGAATTGCGCTCGGACACTTTGTATCAATGTTATACAGAGGCCTCTTATGGACTGCCGGAAACGCAAGGCGTTGTGGCTTTGACCGCAAGATTCGGATGGTTGAGTTTGCCGCGTTCCCTCATAGTGGGAACATGCAACACGCCAACACCCACAGAACCCTCGGGCTGGGACAGCCCTCGGTGGCGCCGCCCAGGGTTCTGGAGTGCCCGGTGAACCTGGATGTGGACCGCTGCTGGCAGGCTGTTGTGACTCGCGATGCTGGCCAGGCCGGGGCTTTATGGAAACGTTAAGAATTTGCAACGAGTTTGTTACACGGAACGCGTAGAGTTAAGTTCCATGCTTTTCAAATTCACCCGCTTCACCCTGATGCTTTCCACGCTTGTTGCGTGCGCAGTTTCCGCTCGCTCTCAGACCGGTTTCAACGGGTTTTCCGCCGGTAACATCGTAGTAAGCCGCAGCGTTTATACGGGCACCGCGGCTGTGCTGTCCAAGGGACAGCCGCTTCCGCCAATTTGCCCTGCCACGGCCAAGTGCGGGACAGCCACGGCTACCGACAGCGGAGACTACCCCTCGCTGAACAGCACGAACAACGTATTCAACAATAATAAGGCGGACGGAAGCTTCGGGATTACGTCGCCGTTGTTTCTCGACCAACTCACACCGGCGGGAACCCTGGTCAATTCACTTTCCATTCCTACCAGCCTGGTGACTACCAGCTTCAGCTCGAAATCAGAAGTGGCGGTGAATCTTTCCACTGACGGTACGGCCCTTACGTTCATGGGCTACGTGGCGCCAGTGAACACCATCGACGTTTCCAACTCGAACACGCCGGGCGCATATGATCCGACCAACCCGGCCGGCGCGAGCTATTACCGCGCCGTAGTACAGGTGGGAGCAAACGGCGCGATTCAGGTGACGCCCACAAATGCGTTCAGCGGAAATAACGGCCGCGCGGCAGTTCTGGCCAACGGTGCCTATTACATGGCGGGCAATTCGAATAATGGCGCCGGTACGCCGCTGAATATCATCAGCACTGCGGGCGCTCAACTGGCTCTGCCTGGCCAGACATATTCGACTCCCGCGGTACAGATCGGGCCGTTCCTGATCAGCCAGGTGATTAACCCGGCGACCGGTCTTCCCTATCTGCCGGACAAGGCCGGGAAGGACAGCAATTTCCGCGGGCTGACGATTTTCAACAACACTCTGTACGTGACCAAAGGCAGCGGCGGCAACGGGATTAACACGGTTTACCGGGTGGGCAATAAGGGAAGTCTTCCGACGGTGGCGAACGCAGCCGGCACGGCGATTACGGTCCTGCCCGGTTTTCCCACCACCCTCGCAAACGCAGCCGGCGGAGTATCGAATCCGTTCGGGCTCTTCTTTGCCAACGCCAATACCCTTTATGTGGCCGACGAAGGCGATGGCACGCCGGCCAATGCGGCTGCCGGCGCCAACGCGGGCCTGCAGAAGTGGGTCCTGAACGCCGGTGGTGTTTGGACACGGGCTTACGTGATGCAGAAGGGACTGAACCTGGGCCAGCCGTACAGCGTGGCCGGCTATCCGGCGTCCCTGAATCCGGCTCCGGACGGCTTGCGCAATATCGCAGGCAAGGTGAATGGCGATGGTACGGTAACAATCTGGGGAATTACTTCGACGATCAGCGCAAACGGAGACCAGGGCGCGGATCCGAATCAGTTGGTATCGATAACGGACGTAGTGGCGAACACGGACCCGGCTGTGGGCGCCAAACAGACTTTCACGCTGCTGCGCACGGCGAACGCGGGCGAAATTCTGCGCGGGGTCTCGCTGACTCCGGTTGCGGGCCCAGCTCCGACCGCAAATGTTCCGCTGATTCTTTCCGCCGCGAACCCGGGTTCGTTCTCGGTCTCGCCGGGTTCGGTGGCCACAGCGAACGGGCAGGGGCTGGCGGTTACGACCAGTGTGACGACCGGCTTTCCGACTTCATTCGCGGGCACTTCGGTTTCGATTTTGGACGGCTCGGGTGTGATGACCGAGGCGCCCTTGCTCTCGGTGTCACCAAACCAGCTGCTGTTCGTTGTGCCCCTGGCCGTTGCGCCGGGGACCGCTCAGGTGACGGTGACCATCGGGACGGCGACCCAGACCTCGAACAACATCCAGATTTCAACGGCGGCGCCGGGACTGTTGACGCTCAACGGCTCTGGCTTGGCGGCTGCCGAGGTGGTGCAGGTATCCGGCGGAACACAGACGCTGCAACAAGCATTTACGACTAACGCCGCCGGGGCCACCGTGCCCGCTCCGATCAAGGTCGGGACCGGCACTGACAGCACCTACCTGCTGCTGTTCGGGACCGGAATCGCTCCCGCCGGCACGGCATTGACGTCGGTGACGATCAACGGGCTGGCGGCGACGGTGGCCTATGCCGGCCCGGCGGGCGCGAACACGGGTCTGGATCAGGTGAACGTGCTGTTGCCCGCAAAGCTGGCAGGCGCGGGAAATGTGAATGTCCAGTTGACCGTTGAGGGCATTGCGGCAAATCCGGTGCAGATTACTCTTCAGTAAATTTGGTGGCTCGAAAACGCCGCAGCTTCCGGGATCGGGAGCAGTCCGGCTTAACATATCGCCATGCCACCCTGCCAGGTGGCCCGCCGGAGTCGGAGAACCACGCCCGGTTAAGACTTCTTGACTCCCGCGCCGCCCGGATAGCTGCGTGTAAAGTGCCGGTGAAGAAAAGCCTACCGCGCCCGCCAGGGCGCACCGATCAGCAGCTTCTTATCCGCATCCGCCTTCGCCACAAACTTCTGCGTGCGGCCGTATTGATTGTCCCCGCCATACAGATTCCCCGCTGAATCCACGGAAATCGTGTGCACCTCAATATAGCCATCCGGCAATTCCCTCGGCACCAACCACGTGTAAAGCTGCTTCCCCTCAAAATCCAGCTTTACGAAGCGCAACGGATTCAGATCCGTCACCCAAATCGCGTCGTCGTTCACAATGATGTCGAGCGGTAGCGCAAAGCCGGTGAATGTGGCCAAATGCTCTACCTTGGCCGCATCGGCCGTGGTGCGAAATACATTGATCCGTCCGCCGGTTCGGTCCAGCGCGAAGATGCGCCCGCCCGGTCCGGTGGCCACCGCATGAACGCCCTGGAACTGTCCGGGTTCTTTCCCAAAACCGCCAAACTCGGAAATGAAATTCATATCCTTGTCCAGAATCATCACACGATGGTTATCCAGACCATCGGCGATAAGGATCCGCCCGTCCGGAAGAAACGCCACATCCTGCGGCTTGCCGAAATGCCTGCCGTCCTTGCCCGCCACGCCCTTCTCACCCAGTGTCTTCAGCAGCTTGCTCCCGTCGTTGGAGAACACGTAAATGACGTTGTACGTCTCGTCCACTACCCACACCCGATGCGCCGGGTCGTAAGGGCTGATCCGTATCCGGTGCGGCCCCGGTCCTGTCGCATCCGCAAACAGCGAATCCCACTGCGACCAGCGCTCCTTCAGCTTGCCCGATCCATCCACCGTATACAGAAAATTCTTCTTCATCACGCGCTTGTCCACCGCGCTCAGTACATTCATTCCCACCGATCCGGCAAACCCGGCAAATCCGGCGGGCAGAGGGTCGGGCAACCGAGCCTCGCCGCGTTGCGCGATGAAGATCCGGTCCGGTGATTCCGCGAACACGCCGGAGTTTCCTCCAAACGCAAATCCCGGTTCCGAAAACGGCTGGTGCCAACCGCGAACCACGTTGTAAGGACTCGGCCCCGAGGGACCCGTTATCAGCCCCTTATTCATCTGCGCCCACAACGACGCCACGCCCGCCGCCAAAGCCAACCCGGCCACTGCGAAATTCTTCATTTTTGACCTCATTCAAAAACCGCCTGATTCACCAGACTCCGCGACAACGCATGAATTGCGCGCGTCGTGGCCAGGCTCTGGTGCTGTACCATCCCCACAAACGCCAGGTCCTTCCCCACAAACGCCAGGTCCTTCACGGGATCGATCCAGAACCACGTGCCCGCGATGCCAAACCAGCTGAACGTGCCTTTGGAAACCGAATCTCCGGCGGCCGCCGCATCCGTCACTACCTGGAAATCCATTCCCCAGCCCGTGCCCGGCGCCATCGTCTTGAGCGGTTCCGGATTCACATGGTTGGTGCGCATCATCTCCACCGAGCGGGGCGCCAGCACTCGAACCCCGTTGAACTGCCCGCCCTGCAGCAGCATCTCGCAGAAGCGCGCGTAATCCATAGCCGTGGAAAACAGCCCGCCGCCGCCCGAAGGCCCCAGTGGCGCCACCGACGGGTCCGGCCGGTTTGGGTCCACCGCCAGACCGGCTCCGGAGCCCGTGTGCACCTGCGCCAGACGCGCCAGCTTTTCTTTCGGCACATAGAACGCGGTGTCCTTCATTCCCAGCGGTTCAAAAATTCGCGTCCGCGCGAATTCCGCAAACGGCTTGCCCGAAAATTTCTCCACCAGATAGCCCTGCACATCCACCGCAATGCTGTACGACCAGCGCGTGCCCGGCTGCGCCAGCAGCGGAACCTTCGCCAAACCATCGATCATCGTCTGCAGCGGCGCATTTGCGTTCAGCACATTCCTCTCGATGATCATCTTGTCCACCGGATTGTTGGCGCTCAGCACGTAGCCCAGCCCGCCCGTATGCGTCATCAGTTCCCGCATCGTCATCGAACGCTGCGCGTCTTCCAGCTTCGGCGAACCGTCCTCGTTCTTTCCCGTGTAAACCTTCAACTTAGCCAGCTCCGGAATGTACCGCGCTAAAGGATCGTTCAACTGCCACTTTCCCTCTTCGTACAAAAGCATCATGGCCACGCCCGTCACCGGCTTCGTCATGGAGTAGATGCGGAAGATCGAATCCTTCTGCACCACGTCGGCCTTACCCGCATCGAGCTTTCCGACAGCATTGAAATTCACGATCTTGCCGTGCCGCGTTGCAAGGGTAACCAGACCCGCCACCTGTTTGTCATCCACCAGGCGCTTCATTGCGGCATCCAGACGGCTCAGCCGTTCGGTGGACATGCCCACCGATTCCGCGGTTGCTGGTACGGGGTGATGACCACCGGAGTGTTTTGCCGGCCTGGCTGCGCAGCGCGCCAACCGAAGCGCGAGAATGTCCGGTTCTATGCGACGACGGCCGATGCGGAGCGGGATGGCCTGCGTGCCTGCCGGAAGTGTCACCCCCTTGCGGCTGCGGGCGCGGATCCCTTAACGGCGCGAATTCGCAAACTCTGAGAGTACCTGGACCGCCACCCCGAGGCGACCCTGACCCTGGCTGCGATGGGCGAGAGGGTCAAGCTGAGCCCGACTCATTTGCAGCGCGTCTTTAAAGCACTTGTCGGCGTCAGTCCCAAACAATATCTGGACGCCGCAAGGATGCGGGGCTTCAAAGAACTGCTTCGCGAACCCGAGGGCCCTGGTGTGACCGATTCGATCTTCGAGGCCGGATACGGGTCGCTCAGCCGCGTCTACGAGAAGACCGACGTACGGCTGGGGATGACGCCGATGGAGTATTCCGAAGGCGGCAAAGGCGTGGAGATTTCCTGGGCGGCTTCCGAGACTCTGCTGGGGCCGATGTTGGTTGCCGCCACAGATCGGGGCTTGTGCTTCATCCAGTTCGGCGAGAATTCCGCAGCGCTTCTGGCCGCTCTCGAAGCGCAGTATCCGAGAGCTCAAATTCGCCCGATGCGCGAACATTCGGCACAATTTACGGAATGGATGGAGGGCCTGAATCGATATTTGGCAGGTCATGCGCCCGACCTTCGTCTGCCGGTCCACGTCCGGGCAACAGCTTTTCAACTGACTGTCTGGAAGTACTTACAGACCATCCCGGCGGGTACGGTCAACAGTTATCGGGAAGTGGCCGAGGCAATCGGTCAGCCGAAGGCAGCGCGCGCAGTGGCCAGAGCCTGCGCGTCAAATTCGGTGGCGATTGTGATTCCGTGTCATCGCGTGCTTCGCGGGACGGGCGAACTCGGGGGCTATCGCTGGGGGCTCGCCCGCAAGCGCACCCTGCTGGCCGCTGAACGCTAGCCCCCCGCCAGAACACTCACCCAAAACGGACCTTCGCTACAGCGAAAACCTGCCCTTGTTATACACCTGGCGGTGCCGATTTTTGGGCCATCGGACACCCCTGCCGTGACGGAAGGCAGCGAGAGCCGCACGCCTCTTCCCAGCATGCTCTTGAGGTTCCCTCCAATCACATTTGCCAGTTCGCCCAGCACGTCGAGGACAACAGCGTCGGGGGCGGGCGGTATCGCGATACCGAGGAAGTGCCCCGCGAAACCGCAGGCCTGCTTCGCGCCGCACTCCAGAAGAACCTCGCCATTCCATTCCCCCGCAAGCGCCACAGATGCGACCAGGCGTTCCTGTACCGGGAGCCGCGGCGTTTCCGCCTCGAAGGCTTCAAGCTTCAACGTAGTCTCGAAGACAGCCTGTACGATCTGCACCAGATCATCAGGCCTTATTTCAGTGCTGGATTCGATTGTCATGGCCATTTCCCTTAGTGCGCGACATACAAGGTCGCGCCTTGAACCGTTTGTTTGTCAAACCACTGCTCGGCGCCAAATGCGGTTTCGGCTCCACCGAGGAGAAGCCAGCCATGCCGGAACAGGGTTCCGTGAAGCTCCTGGATGAGGTTCTTCTTGGTCTGCGTGTCGAAGTAGATCATCACATTCCGGCAAAAAACCAGATCGAAGGGGCCCAGGGTTCGAAGGCTCTTGCGGAGATCCAGGGTCTCGAACGTCACCATTTGCCGCACCCTGTCGCTCACCTGCCAGTCGAGGCCGGAACGCCGGAAGTGCCGTGCCAGAAGAGGTGAGGGCAGGCCCCGGTTCATGTCGATCTGCCGATATTTCCCAGTCCGCGCCGATTCCAGAACCTGAGAAGAAAAATCTGTCCCGTAGATCTGAATATTCCAGTCGCCGAAGCCTTCTTCGAGGAGCAGCATGGCAAGGCTGTAGGCTTCCTGCCCGCTCGAAGAGGCCGCAGACCAGAACCGCAGCTTCTTTTGGTCCCCTTTACTCTGTCTCAATTCTGGCAGCAGGACGGTTCGGATCGCTTCGTATTGGGCGGGATCCCGGAAGAAATAGGTCTCGTTGGTGGTCATGGCTTCCACCACCTGACGACCCAGTGCGGTCTCTTTGGTTTTGAGCAGCAGCGAGCACAGGTCGTTGATTGAACCGAGGCCGAGCTGGCGAACGATGGGCATCAGCCGGCTCTCGAACAGGTAATGTTTGTCGTGGTCCAGCACGATACCCGAGTGCGAATACACGTGCTGCTGCAGGAAGCGGTAATTGTCGGTAAAAATCTCAGCAAGGGTCTCCATAATTCCTCTCCCCTAATAACGGCCCACGGCGCAAACAATCTGCTCCGCTACCTGATTCAACGGAACCACATGATCGGCAAGATGGGCTCGGACTACCGCGCCGGGCATGCCCCAAACGACACTGGAGTCCTCATCCTGGGCGAGGACGCGGGCTCCTCGCGCTCTCAGCGTTTCAATGCCGCGCAGGCCATCCTGCCCCATCCCCGTGAGGATGACTGCCAGGACGGCGCCGCCATACACTTCGCTTGCCGAGGTGAAGAGGGCATCCACCGCAGGACGGCAGGAATTCAACTGTGCGGCCTGGTCCAGATGGATCCATGCGCCCCGGTCATTGCGGGTCAGCTTCATGTGGAAGTCTCCGGGGGCTATCAGAATCCTGCCGCCAAGGACGGCATCGCCCTGGCTGGCTTCCGCAACGGGAAGCTGGCATCTGGTATTGAGCCGCTCCGCCAGAAGTCGGGTGAAAAGTGGCGGCATATGTTGCACCACAAGAATGGGAAGCGGGAACCCGGCAGGCAGGTCCGGAAGGATCGCCTGCAGGGCGGCCGGGCCTCCTGTAGAGACTCCAATCAACACCGCTTTGGGACGATTCAACTCCGGCCATGTGGGAGGCCGGACTCGATTCATGGTTGTCGGCGCGGTGGCCTGTTCGCCGGATAAGCGGAAAAACTGCTTGATCTTTGGTACCAGTTCTTCGCGCAGACGTGACATGGAGCGGTCGAGAGAGCCTCCATTGGCGGCCTTGGTGACATAGTCGTTTGCTCCCAGGCTGAGGGCTTCGAACGTTGCGGTGGCGCCACGCTCGGTAAGAGTGCTGAACATGATTATTCGTAAGTGGGGATGCTGGCCCCGCAGTTTCCGCAGCATTTCGAGACCATCCATCTGAGGCATCTCGATATCCAGCGTCACCACGTGCGGATTCAGTTGCCCGATGCGCTCGAGGCCCATCGCGCCGTTCGATGCCGTGCCCACAACCTCCAGTTGCGGATCTTCGCTCAGAATCTGGGTGACCAGAGTGCGGATCACCACCGAGTCGTCCACAACAAGAACCCGAATTCGTTCGCCCGCCTGCAGGGTTTGCCTGTTCAAGACCGCCATAGAGCACGCCTTAGGCGCGAACCCCAGTCAGGTCCAGTTTCTGAAAAAGGATCTCTTTGTCGAACGGTTTCATCACATATTCGTTGGCACCCGCGTCGAGGGCCTCCGTGATATGCTCCATTTCCGTCTCAGTAGTCACCATGATGATGATGAGCGAGGCCAGAGCAGGGTCTTTGCGCAGACATTTCAGAAGTTCCAGGCCGTTCATTTCCGGCATGTTCCAGTCAGTGAGCACAAGCCGCAATGAGGCTTTCTCCGCGGCGACCACCTCCAGGGCTTCGCGCCCGTTACCGGCCTCTCTCACGTCAAATCCGACTTCCCTCAGATTCTTCGAGAGAATCATGCGAACCGCTCTCGAATCGTCTACCACCAGTGCGTTTGCCATGTTGTTTTCCGTTCGACCTGGCAGGCAGCAGAAGCAGAAGTCGCCTCCGCTGCCTGCCCCCCGGGTCTGGGCTTAAATAGTAAACTTCGAGACGGTCAGCTGCAGGCTGGCCGCCATCCGGCTCAATTCCTGAGACGCTTTCTGCGAATCGCTGGCACCCTGCGTTGTGTATTTGGCCGCTATCGCCACGCTGCTGATGTTCTTGGCGATATCGCCAACACCCTGGGCGGCTTCTGTAACGCTCCGCCCAATTTCGTTGGTTGTTACCGTCTGCTCTTCCACGGCGGAAGCGATGCTGTTGGAGATATCGTTGATCTGATTAATGATGGCGCCGATCTCGCCGATCGCTTTCACGGCTTCGCGAGTATCGCCCTGAATCGAGTCGATCTTCTGGCCGATCTCCCCGGTGGCGCGGGCCGTCTGCTTCGCGAGTTCTTTTACTTCATTCGCGACCACTGCAAAGCCTTTGCCCGCTTCGCCGGCGCGGGCCGCTTCAATGGTGGCATTCAGCGCCAGCAGGTTCGTCTGCTGGGCAATGGAAGTAATCACCTTGATGACGTTGCCAATTTCCTGGCTGGATTCACCCAGCTTTCGCATGGTCTCGTTGGTGGAGCCTGCGGCACTCACCGCGCTTCTGGCCACACGAGCCGATTCGTTGGCGTTTTTGGAGATTTCGCGAATGGAGGCCTGCATTTCTTCGGCGGCCGAAGCGACCGACGAAACATTTTTCGAAACCTGGTCGCTGGCAGCCGAGACAACGTTCGCCTGAGCCGCAGTCTCTTCCGCGTTGCTCGCCATTTGCTGGCTGACAGCTGTCAGTTCTTCGGAAGCTCCCGCCAGGGCAGAGGCGTTCTGTGCGGTATCGGAAATCAGGTTTGTCAGGTTGGTCCGCACTAGCTCGATGGTGTCGTTGATGAAGGCCTTCTTGCCGGGGAAGCGCTCCAGGGGGGCTTTGAAGTTACCCCTGCCGAACTCTGCCACGCAGGCCATCGCCTTCTTTTTCACGGTGATGTGGCCCGTCACCATCGCGTTCACGCCATTGGCCATCTCGCGGAAAGCCCCCAGGAACTTTCCGGACTCCATGTTTACATCGATATCTCCCTTGTCGTGCTCGTCCGCCATGTGCTTCATGCCGGTAGAGAAGGCGTCCAGTTGGCCGTTCAGGGCCTGTTTAATGATCCCGACCTGCTCGGCGCGGTCGCCAGGTGTGCAGACATTATCCAGATGAATGCCTGCTGAATCGAGCATTCTCTCCAGGGTGTTCAGCATGAACGCATCGCCGATTGCCTGCAGGTCCAGATTGAAGACCCGGTTTGCGGCGGCTTCAATTTGCTGCACCTTGGCTTCGTTCCGGATGTCCCGCCGCAGGTACTGGCCGAGCACGCGCTGAAACTCCGGGTAAGAGCCGACATACCATTTGAACGGCAGATTAATGCGGTCATGTACCGTGCCGATCTGCAACCGTTTTTCAAAATAGCGAATGTCCCAGTTGATGGTGGCTCCCGCGAAGACTTCGGTAATGTATCCCGTCTGCGCGCTCTCAAGATGCTGGCGTATCGCGGACAGGGGTGTGCCACGCTCACCCGCGATGCGCTCAAAAAACTGGAGAGTTGGCGGGAAGGAGAACTGCCAATCGTAGAATTCGCGGGCGATGTCTTTGGCCACGCTCTGCGCCCAGGGGGCGAGATCGCCGAGAAGCGCACGGTCGTGTTCGTCGAGTCGGATGAACTGGCGCCGCAAAGCCAGATTGGCTTCGTCCATTCCAAATCGCCGTGAAATGGAGCCTGCGCCGACGGCGGGCCAGGTCACCTGAACTTCTGCGAGACGTTCGCGCCGCGGCTCCGGCGGCGCATCAAGAACTGCCGTACCGCCGCCCGCACCATATTGGTCGGCGCCAGACTTGGCGGCGACCTTTCTGCCTGTCTTGCTTGTCATAACTCGTATCTCCTCAATTCCGCTGCATCGCGTACTGACGGCGTTTATCCGGCAGCACCTGGTTTCTGTTTACTTCCCGCCCTTGTGTTTCTCGTGCCAACCCTTCTGGCCGGGGCCTAGGGTTGGGGGCCTGTCCGAGGGCCACGCGTCCTGGGCGCCGGGGCGACATCGACGGTGCGCTCTGTATCGAGAACCAGCAGGAGCCTGTCATTCAGTTTGTAAATGCCGCTGATGAAATCCCGGGTGGCCAGGTCCAGGTTTTCCGGGGGACGTTCCCATGTGGCCAGATCTACGTCCAACACATCTCCAATTTCGTCAACCAGCAGACTTACCGCTCCGCCATCCGTGCGGATCACCATGTTGAGGGGTAAGTCGCCGGCTGGGCGGGGTGGCATGTCGAGTCGCCGGCGCATATCGATCGCGGTAACCATCTGGCCACGAAGATTGATCAGGCCTTCCACTTCCGCGGGGGCGCGCGGGACCCTCGTCATGTGCTGGAAGCACAAGACCTCCTGAACTTTCAGGACATTCACCCCGAAAAAGAGATCTGCCAGTTGAAATGTCGCGTACTGTCCATTGGTCTGTTCGCCGCCGGATGATGCTTGCAAGGCTGGAGTTGCCATCGTTATGCCTCCCTTCCACTAACCAGAACGGGCTCGGGCAAAGCTAAAGACCCGTTGCTTAAGACCTCGCCACCCAACGCGGCAGACAGGCGAGTCAGCGACGTCAGCATGGCCTCCCGGTCAAACTTTGTCTGGCAATCTTCAAACAGGTGTGCGGCAGAAAGCGCCTTCACCTCGGCGTCAGAATCGCCCAGCGCCAGAATCGGAATGCCCTTCCACTCCGGGCGCCCCCGCATGGCGGTTTGCAACGCCGAGCCACCTTCCGGCGGCAGACTTGCCGCGGTAACCACGATGTCGATGGTGCGGGACTCCAGTTCCCGCATGGCTTCCCCGAGATTTGCAGCTTCACTGACGCGATATCCGGCAATATCCAGACCTCCGCGCAGCAGACCTCTCGAGAATGCCGACCCTTCCGCGATCAGGATGCGCCGACGCATTCCGGCCTTTGGCTGTGCCTGGGACCAGTTGGCGGGAGTGGCGCGCAGAACGTAGCTGAGGTCAAGAAAGTCCGCCACCTGACCTCCGACCACGCCTGAGCCAAGCAGGCCAGGCCTCTGCGACGTCTGCCGGACGGTGACTGCCTCTTCGGCGATATCCAGAATCTGGTCCACGATTAGCCCAACGCTTCGATCCGTGTCGGTGAAGACAACCACCTGCGAGGGGTCGGCCAGCGGGCGGCGGTCCTGTTTATCCGGTTCGAGAATCGCGCCCAGGGCAACCAGGGGCAGGATCCGGTCGCGATACTGAACCACCGGACAACCACCGGCGGACTCAATAGACGAAAGCGGGAATTCTTCCAGTCTGCTGACCAGGGAAAGCAAGACAGACAGCCGCTCAAACGAACCGGCGCGGAAGAGAAGCAGGCGCTGTTGCTCCGCCTCTTCTTCGGGTTTTTTACCGGCGTCCGCCGTTGCGAATTCGGCGGCCTCGCCGAGAACTCCGGACAGTTCCCCAATGCCGGCGACGTCCAGAATCAGAGCCACCTTGCCATCGCCCATAATGGTTGCTCCCGCGTACTCGGCCAGGCCCTTCAACTGTTTGCTGAGAGGCTTTACCACGATTTCCTGGGTATCGTTGATGCCCTCCACGATGAGCCCAAACTGCCGGCCCTCCGCCTGCAGGACGATAATGCTGATGGCATCGGAATCTGCACCCGTGGCGGCGTCCGTGAGGCCCAGTACCTGATTCAGGTTGGCCAAAGCGAGGAGGCGGCCACGGCGTCGGTAGACGAGTGTGCCGCGAATATTATTGACGTGCTTCTTCGCCTCTCCCTCGAGGCGGATCAGTTCCAGGAGGCTGACCTGCGGGATAACGAAACGCTCCCCGCCGCTGGTAATTACCAATCCGGGAATGATGGCGAGCGTGAGGGGTATCCGGAGCTTGACCGTGGTGCCTTCTCCCGGCCGGCTGGAAACATCCACAATGCCGCCGATCTTCTCCACGTTCGACTTCACGACGTCCATACCCACGCCCCGGCCCGAAACATTGGTGATCGTTTCCGCCGTTGAGAACCCAGGGTGAAAGATGTAGTTCAGAACTTCTTTGTCGGTGTAGCTGTCGGTGGCGCGGAACAGGCCCTTCTCAATCGCCTTGCGCCTGACGCTTTCAACATCAATGCCACCACCGTCATCCCGGATTTCGATAATTACCTGGCCGCCTTCGTGGTAAGCGCGCAGCGTCAGGGTGCCTGCCGCCGCCTTGCCGTTCCGGACTCGAACTTCGGGCCTTTCAATACCGTGGTCACACGCGTTTCTCACCAGATGAACCAGGGGGTCCTTGATGGACTCAATAATGGTCCGGTCCAGTTCGGTTTCAGCGCCTTGCAACTGGAGCCGGATCTGCTTTCCCAGACCTACCGAGATATCCCTGACGACGCGTGGCAACTTGTTCCAGATGGTGCCAATGGGTTGCATCCGCGTCTTCATGACGCCCTCCTGGAGTTCGGAGGTGATCAGGTTGAGTCTCTGCGATGTGGCGTTTAGCTCCGGGTCTTCCCGGTCTGTATTGAACTGGAGAATCTGATTGCGGGTGAGCACCAGTTCTCCCACCAGGTCCATCAGCTTATCGAGGAGTTCCACACCGACCCGGATGTTGGCATCCGCCGCAGCCGAACCCTTGGCCGTCTCGGCGACAGGGCTCTCCTCTTTTTGTTGTGTCACGGCTTGTTCTGTGACGGCAGGTTGTTGTGTAACCTCAGGCAGGAGTTCGGAAGGCGCAACCGGCAATTGCGGTTCAGCCACGAGGGCACCTGCCTTTTGCCTTGCGACTGCCTTTAGGCGGTCGGTCAGATCTTCAAAGTTATCCTGGCCTTCTTCCCCCGTGGATTCGATCCACCCAAGAAGAGTTCTGACGGCGTCAACTGTCTCCAGAATCAAAGATGCCAGGACGGGGGTAAAGTCTCTGTGGCCATCACGCATCTCGCTCAGAATGCTCTCCGCCTCGTGCGTGATCCGTTCCAGCCGCGAGTAGCCGAGAAAGCCGCAGCAACCTTTGATGGTGTGAATCGTGCGGAAGATGCTCGACAGCAACGCTGCATCTTTCGGGTGCTTTTCAAGCTCCACGAATTCCTGGTCCAGCCGGGCGAGGTTTTCGTGGCTTTCAACCAGGAACTCGCGAATTACATCCTCATCCTGCAGGGGCATTATGGTCCTTGTTCTGAGTTCCGAATGCATGGCAACCTGGTGCATGTTTTCGGTAATTCACAACAGTAGTGGGAAGCGCAGGGCGTTGTTCTCACCAAGGCCTTGCAATACACGATTTATCAGATAGACACCTACAAGATGGAGGGCCTGGGGAATATGCAACCCTGGGATGCCGGAAACCATCCAAACAGGGTGACCACAACAACTTTAGGCGCAAACGGACCCGCCGTCTCTCGCATTTCACTCGGATGTATGGGGATGTCGGGCATGTACGGGCCCAGTGACAGAGCGGAGAGTATTGCCACGGTTCATGCCGCGGTGGCTGCGGGCGTCACGCTGCTGGATACAGGCGATTTCTACGGCATGGGCCATAACGAAATGCTGCTGGGAGAGGCTTTGCAGGGACGTCGCCAGGAAGTGCTGCTTTCTGTGAAGTTCGGGGGCATGCGCGCGCCCGGCGGGGCGTTCATTGGCATTGACGGTCGGCCGGAAGCGGTGAAGAACTTCGTCAGCTACAGTCTGCAACGCTTGCGCACCGATTACATTGACGTTTACCGTCTGGCCCGGCTGGATCCGAAGGTCCCGATTGAGGACACTGTTGGCGCTATAGCCGACTTGATCCGTGCCGGGTACGTGCGGCACGTGGGGCTATCGGAAATGGGCGCGGAGACCGCGCGTCGCGCGCATGCCACGCACCCAATCGTGGATTTGCAGATCGAGTACGGGCTCATCAGCCGCGGTATGGAAGCGAAGATCCTTCCGGCGCTGCGTGAGCTGGGCGTTGGGGTTACCGCGTACGGGGTTTTGTCCAGAGGTCTGCTGAGTGGCTCAAAGGTTTCCGGGGCAGGCGATTTCCGGGCTCATGTCCCGCGTTTCTCAGGTGACAATCTAAAGAAAAACGAAGCAATTGTCGCGGAGCTGGCGGCGATGGCGGAGGAAAAGCGCGTCTCCGTATCACAACTTGCCATCGCCTGGGTGCTTTCGAAGGGGACCGATATTGTTCCGGTACTGGGAGCCAGAACGCGCGTCCAATTGGCGGAAGCACTCGGCGCGCTGGATGTTTCGCTCACCGCCGAAGACGTAGCCAAACTGGAAGAAATCTGTGCACCTTCACGAGTAGCCGGAACCCGGTACGATGCCGCGCAAATGAGCATGCTGGACAGCGAACGCTAAGCCCGCAGCGCAAGCATCTCACTTCACGCGTGAGATGGTCATGCCGTCGATCTTGTCCTTGAACATGGGGAGCGCGATCGACTCCAGCTGCGTAAGGGCGGCGGCAAATGCGTTGTATTCGCGTGCGCCGTGGTCATAGGCTTCCACGGCGCGCCCTTCCATCACGTTGCCATTGCGGATGATGTTATCGGCAACGATTACGGTGCCTGGGCGCGACAACTGCAGCGCGAGTTTCAGGTATTTGACGTAGCCCGTCTTATCCGCGTCCAGAAACACCAGATCGAAGGCGGGTTGCCCTTCGGCGATCAGCGTCTCCATGGATGCGGCGGCGTCGCCGACGCGGACCTCCACCGTTTCGGCCAGCCCGGCAGCAGCCAGGTTCTTCCGCGCGGTTTCCGCATGCTTTTCCTGATATTCCAGAGTAATCAGACGTCCATCCGGCGGAAGCGCCCGGCCCAGCCAAGTTGTACTGTAGCCACCGAGGGTTCCGACTTCCAGAATTCTTCGCGCCCCTGCAATTTTGGCCAAAAGGTAGAGAAATTTCCCCTGATTGGCCGTTACATTGATCGGCGGCAGGCCGGCGGCATTCGCGTTCTCAATGTTGGCCTCCAGAACCAGATCGGATGGAACGAACAGGGCTTCGATATAAGCATCAATCTGCCCGGCAAGTTCTTCGTTGAAAGCAGGCATTAACTGTTTAGTTCCAAGCCGCGCATGGTCCCGGTTCCCGAGGCAAAACGGTCTTCCTGGAGCCCCAGCCTGTGCAGCACTGATACGAACAGGTTGGGCAGAGGATAGTTCCACTCGCGATCAAAGGAAAGATGCTGGCCGTGCCGGAAACCGCCGCCGGCAAACAACACAGGAAGGTTGGTTGTGGTGTGGGTGTTGGCATTCCCCATGTTGCTGCCGTAGAGGATCATGGTGCGGTCGAGGAGGGTCTCCCCACCTTCACCACGCGCCTTCAGGTCACTGAACAACTGGGCCAGCAGTTTCATGTGCGCCCGGTCGATACGTTCCAACTGGCTCAGCTTTTCCGGTTTCTTGCCGTGGTGCGAAAGATTGTGATAACCATCGTCGGTCGGTTCGTTATCCACGGTAATGGCCGGCGAATTCACGCTGTCCAGCAGCAAGGCCACAAACCGGGTGGAATCGGTCTCGAAAGCCAGGCGGGACATGTCGTACATCAGCCGAACCTTTTCCAGGTAGGCGCGGGGATCGGTCGGGTCCACCGGCGCGGTTTCCTTCACCACCGGCTTCGGCTTCTGTTCCCATTCCGACGCGCTCGCCAGACGACCTTCCAGATCCCGGACGCCCGTCAGATATTGATCCAGCCGGGCTCTGTCCGCTGCGCCAACCTTTCGCTCCAGACTCCGCGTCTGGTCGGCAACGGTATCCATGATGCTCTGGCCGAGTGCGAGACGGCGCATCTGGGCCTGAATCTCATCCTGGGTCCCGGTAATGAACATCCGTTTGAAGACGGTGGCCGCTTTTTCTTCCGACGGAATCAGCACCCCGCCGCGAGTCCACGAAAGGCTGCGCTGGCCCTGCTGGACGTTGACGCCCAGGGTGAGTGACGGGAAACGGGTCTGGTTGCCGAGGCGCTCGGCGGCGTACTGGTCCAGCGAAATCGTGTTGCGGAAGCCACCGCTGCTGGGGTGCGGCGCGGCGGTCAGGAAGCAGTTGTCGGCAGGGTGCCCGGCGTCCACGTCCGGGTGCGAGACGCCGGAAAGAACCGTGAAAGCGTCCTTGTGCTGGGCCAGGTGCTCCAGGTAGGTGGAGGGCTTGTAGCCCTTACCTGCGGAATCCGTGGCGGGAAAGAAAAGATCCGGAAGCAGGCCAAGGTTGTTGCAGATGCCGAAGAAGCGGCGGGGCACCGGGGTGATATCGGCGCGTACCAGCGCGGGCATCATCGCATCCAGCAGGGGCAGGCCAAGCGCAACACCCGCGCCGCGCAGAAAGTGGCGGCGGTGAAGATTCTGTTTCGTGATTATTGACGCCATTGGCTCGGCTCCTGTTCCCTACCTTTGTACATCATTTGGACCTAAAAAGCTCGCTTTGAATGATCGCATCAATCAAAGCCGTTGTCCCGTACCCATTGCTTTTCGTTTGATCGAGAATCTTCTCCAGTTGCGGACGATCCCCAAACCGGACCGGAGCCCCGGTGGAATACGTCACCAGGTGTGAAGCCACGTTCCGTGCGATTTGCCGCTCGTCCGCTAACAGCAGACCTTTCAGCTCTCGAACATTGGTAAAGGTACGGCCATCCGGGAGAGTGGCGGATGGGTCTACGGGCAGCGCGTAGTGGAAGCGGAAGGGATTCCCGTTCTTGCCCACACCCTCCGCAGGTTTTGCGCCCTCGGCCAGCGCCCGGTACTTGTCCCGCTGTCCGCCGGCCACGTCAAAATTCTCCAGCGCGAAACCCGCCGGGTCAATGCGCGAGTGGCAGGAATTACAGAAAGCCTGGCTGCGGTGCTGCGCCAGTTGCTCCCGAATCGTCTTCGCGCCGCGGGTGTCGGGTTCCAGGGGTGGCACCCCGCTGGGAGGTGGCGGCACTATCCGGCCCAAAATGCGCTCGGAGATCCAGACACCGCGGAGAACCGGCGATGTGGTGGTGCCGTTCGCCGTTACTTTGAGGACGCTCGCCTGCGTCATCAGCCCGCCCCGCACCGAATCGGCAGGGAGGGGAACCAGGCGAATGGCCGCTCCCTTCACGCCGGGAATTCCATAGTGGTCGGCCAGTCGCTCGTTCAGCATGGCGAAGTCTGAAGACACCAGATTCCGGGCGGGCAGGTTCTTTTGCAGCATCTCGGTGAAGAACGCCCGCGTTTCATTGCCGGCCGATTCCACCAGATAATCGTCCAGGTAGTAATCGGGGTACAGCGACTCGTCGGGCGAGGTGTTGTTGAGTTTGCGCAGGTCCAGCCAGTATTCGGTGAAAGCCTTCACGAAACGCTGTGACCTGGGGTCTGCCAGCAGGCGCTTCGTCTGGGCCCGGAGAATAGCCGGGTCCTGCAGTTGATTCCGCTCGGCGGCCTGCCGGAGTTCGGTGTCGGGCTCGGTGTTCCACAGGAAGAAAGCCAGCCGCGAGGCGAGAGAATAGCTGTCCAGTCGCCCCGGTTTGGCGTCCAGATTCAGGAAGGCGGGCGACACCAGGACTGCGGTGTCAGCCGAAATCATGGCGTCAGTGAAGGAATAGCCCGCAGCCATGGCTTTGTCCGCCACTTTGGCGAAGCGCTCCACGTCGCCTGCAGGAACCGGATGCCGGTACGCCCTTTTCAGGAAAGCAGCAAGCAGGCGACGTGTCTCCGCTGCCGCATCCTTCGCGTCAAACGCAGCGGTACCTTTGTCGCTAACGGACCACGGCAGTTCGCCGAACATCAGTTTGTGGCCTGCTGCGGGCCAGGCATCCACAATGGGCCCTTCGGTTTCGAGCCAGCGGAACGAGACGGCGGGCTGACCCTCTTTGGTCGCCAGCGGATTCCGCCAGCCGCCTGCCACCGGGCGTGACCGGAAGAAGCGCGCCGCATCCACGCGGATGGTCTCGCCTTTCAGCAGGTAGACCTCCACTTCGTTGACCGACGCTTCGGGATGCACGTCGAAACTCCCCAGCAGCCTTTGCTGACGCGGCGGCGATTCCGAGTACAGCGTGATGGGCTCGTCGGTTCGGCCCGCCGAAATGTTCTCAGGATTGGGTCGCCACCACTTCTCGCTCTTCTCTGGCCCTACCCAGACGGTATGGGCATTGAGCCGCAGTTTATACCGTCCAGCGACCGGCGCCGTGAATTTATTGAAGCGCAGTTCGATGGGTTCGTAACTGCTGCAGACCACGGCAACGCCTTCAATCTCACGCGTCGGCGACTTCGGATCCCCAGGTTTTCTCCGCCCCGTCTCGTGCAGGACTGCGAGATCGGCCGCATTGCCGACAACCGGATAAGCGTCGCGTTCATTGGTCTTGGGGAACCGGATCTGGCCGAAGAACGAATTTTGATCCCGCGAGTAGTAGCGCTGTTTCACCGGTGTGGGCCGGGCCATCGTCTTCGGCAACACCTCGCGTAATGCGTAGTCCGCCGCCGCCAGGTACTGATTCATGTGGACGTGCGAGACGTCCAGCGCCTGGCCGCTCTTGTTGAACTTCCAGGCAAGGCCGTCTTCCGGCAGCATGTCCTGAATCTGCAGCCACGGTGCCTCCAAAAGATCCCGGAGCGTATTTTCGTATTCCTGGCGATTCATGCGGCGAATAACGGCGCGCCCCGAAGTTGCGAACCGGGCGCGGTCGGCCGCGATCAGCGGTGTTGCCAGCGCGGCTACGAACGCATCGCGGGAGGCTTTCGTGAGGCTGGCGGGCGAGACGGGAGGCATTTCTCCGTCGCGAACGCGGTCATGTACCTTCGTCCAGATTGCGAAATTCTCGGCACTGGCCGGATCAAACGGCAGACTTGTCAGGTCCAGCTTGCCCTGCCGGAGCTTCGCGTTATGGCATCCCACACATTGAGCCGTTACGAACGAACGCAGTTTTGCGGGGATTGGGGCAGGGCTTGGACCGGCCCAAACCGACCCCGCCAGCGTCAGCAATAAAAATAATGTGCTCAAGGTACGTATTATATGAATTTCCGATACACTAACGAAGCTATGAATCGTCGCCAACTTCTGCTGTCACTTGCGAGCACTCCCCTGCTCGCTCAGATCCCGCCGCCCCCCACACCAGTTGCGGCGCCAGAACTCGACTGGCACGATGCGAAGAAATTCACCGTGGAAGGGCTCGGCTTCAAAGACCGCAAGGCTCCCTTCGACAGACTGCCCGGCCGCGCCGAAGGTGTCGTCCGCCCCGAGGTCTGGAATCTCAGTCGGGACGCTGCCGGCGTTGCCATCCGCTTTGTTGCGGCGACCACCGCCATTCATGCGCGCTGGAGTGTCACCTCCAAATCTCTGGCCGGTGCAAACAGTACGGCCATTGCGTCCAGTGGTCTGGATCTCTATGCGCGCGACGATGCGGGGAAGTGGCGCTGGGCTGGTGTCGGACGGGCCAGCAAATTCCCGGAAAATACAGACGTGCTCATCACGGGCATCCCCGCCACCTCCCGCGAGTTCATGCTGTACCTGCCGATGCACAACCCGGTGAGTTCACTCGAAATCGGCCTGCCGAAGGGCAGCACCATCTCGGCTGGCCCGGCGCGCCCGGTCGGCCGGAAGCCCATCCTTTTCTACGGGACGTCGATTACGCACGGTTTTGCCGCGTCCCGCTCCGGCATGACGCATGTCTCCATGGTTGGCCGCACGTTTGATCGCGAAGTGATGAACCTCGGCTTCTCGGGAAACGGCAAAATGGAGCCTGAAGTCGTTCGGTTTGTGGCGGAACTTGACCCGGCGGTTTTCGTCCTCGATTGTCTCCCCAATATGACTGCGAAAGAGACGGCCGAACGTATCGTTCCCGGGGTGAAGATTCTTCGCGAGGCACATCCGCAGACCCCGATCCTGCTGGTAGAAGACCGTGTTTTCGACAACAGCTTTCTGGTGCAGTCGCGCCGCGACGGGCATGCCAAAAACCACGCTGCGCTCCGGGCTGCCTTCGAGACGTTGCAGGCGGAGAAGGTGCCGAATCTCTATTACCTGAAGGCTGATGAACTGCTCGGCCACGACGGCGAAGCCACGATCGATGGCTCCCATCCCACAGACCTTGGCTTCGCTCGCCAGGCTGCTGAATTCGAGAAAGCTCTCCGGCCGCTTTTGTAACCGGGTCCCCAAAATGTCGCCCCGAAGCGTAGCCCTTGTTCTTCTTGCCGGCTTGTTTGCCGGAACTGCAACCGCGCAGGATGCCGCCACTTTTGTCCTCTTGGGGCCGTGGGATGTCCGTGTGGCCGTCGCAGGCACCACCACGCGGACGGTGCAGATCGCGCCGCCGGTGATGCTCTCCGTGGTCGCTCAGAAATACGCTTCCGTCCCCGTTTTCAATCCCAAAGCGGGCGGCTGGGTGAAAGGCGCTCAGCTCATCGGTGTAAAGGCGCAGGAGACAACCAGTCCAAATCTGCTGGATGCTGCAAGTTTCGCGCTGCGCGCTGGGCCTGAAGCGGATGCGTTGTTACTCACCCCAGGCGTCGATTACGAAATAGATCCTTCGTGGGGTACGTTTGGCCGTCTGGCTGAAGGCCATATCCAGCCGGATCAGGCCGTCTTCGCTACCTATCGTCACGCGCAGATGCGCCTCGATTCGGTGGTACTTGACGCCAGCGGAAGTATCGTAGTCCGCCAGGGTGAACCCCGCGCCGCCGCTCCCGCCGCCCCCGTCATCAGGCCTGGGGAACGCAATCTTGGCAACATTTATCTGCCAGGCTTCATTGCAAAACTGGAACCGGAGCACTTGTTCCCGGTCCTGGAGCAGGCTTATCCGGAGCGAGCTATGCAGAAAACTCCGGTTGTCACGCGCCTGGTCGGACGGTTGGAGCGCGGGGAAACTCTGCGGATTCTGGCCTGGGGCGACAGCGTGACCGATGCCGCGTATGTTACCGACCAAAGTACCCAGCGCTGGCAGGAGCAATTTGTGGCCCGCCTGCGGCAGCGCTTTCCGAAGGCGACTATCGAGCTTCTTACGCAGGCCTGGGGCGGTCGGAACACCGGAAGTTATTTGGCCGAGCCCGCCGGAAGTCCCCACAACTATAAAGAGACCGTGCTGGCCATGAAACCAGACGTGGTGATCTCCGAGTTCGTGAACGACGCCAGTCTGCGTCCCGATCAGGTGGAAGAGCGCTACTCCAAACTCCTGGCGGATTTCAAAGGTATCGGCGCGGAATGGATCATCCTGACGCCCCACTAAGTCCGTCCCGACTGGATGAACCTGACCCGCGAAAAGGAAATTGACGACGATCCGCGTCCGTACGTGGAAGGTCTGCGGCAGTTCGCGGCGAAACATGACGTAGCCCTCGCTGACGCCTCCCTGCGCTGGGGGCGGTTGTGGCGTCAGGGTATTCCCTACGGTTCGCTGCTCCTGAACGCGATCAATCACCCCAACGCCAAAGGCCTCGGCCTCTTCGCCGACGCGCTGATGGCGCTCTTTCAGTAGTAGCTATCGGTCAAGTCAGGGCGCAGCTTGAGATTAACTTCAAAATCAAGTAACTACTTTGTCTCGTAGAAGTCCCAGTTAATGCGCCAGGTGAACTCTTTGCCCGGCAGGATGCTGAGGGCGATGTAAGCTTCTGGGCACGAGGTGTTCCGGATGGACCAAAAATTGATACGGGAGATGGGCCGGTCGGCTGTTTGGCGGACGCCCGCTCCCGTTTCTTTGTTTTCGATGGTGAAGTTGTAGTCGTTCGGATCCACAGTGAAGCCGGTGATTTCGTTGGAAGCAGTCTCGCGGGCTGCAAGTTCCTTCAGATAGACGATCTCTTTGCCGCGGTTCTCTGCCAGACCGGTCTGCCAGGGACGGTCCACTTTCACTTCGAAGGGGAACTTGATAGAGAGGTTCGGGCCTGTGGGCTTCTTATCGAGCGTGTAAAAATTGTGCTCGTAAACATCGGTCTGGATGGTGTTACGTCCGATATTCTTCAGGCGGTGCTCAATGGAGAGCGTCGGCTTGCCCTGTTCGAGGCGAACGATTTTTCGGTACTCATACGCATAGCCGGAGGCCTTATCCCGAACGATGTGGGTGAAGGTAACGGAATCCGGCGCGGCCTTCACCGTCCACTTCCCGTGATCAACAATTTCGTAGACGCCGAAGTGGTTGTACGTCGCTTCCTGCGGCTTTTTCAGCAGCCCAACGCCGATCTTCAGAAAGGTCTCGCCCACGGACGCAGCAGCATAGCCGGGCGCATTAAATTCCGAGAATTCCTCAGCCGGGCCCGTCACGGTGTCGTGCAGTTTGGGATTCCAGGGGCGGCCAGTCCAGTCGCCGAAGTACGTGTGGCCTTTGTATTCCAGATCGGTGACGAGGCCGGACCAGTCGAAGCGCGTGCCCTGGTAGTAACCGGCTTTCGCGTCGGGTAAGTAGACGGTAGCTTTGACGAGGCCGTTGCTGATCTGCGCCTGCGGGTGATCGGCGGCGCATACGGAGATGGCAGCAACCGCCACGAGGGACATTGCGCGCAGGAGGTGGGTCATAGGTCGGTGAGGTAGCCGAGTTTGCCGTTGCTGTCGCCGAAGGACTCGACCGGCACACCCATGCGGTCCAGCATCGCAGTGAAGAGGTTCGTCATGGGCGTTTCCGCGGGGTAGCGGACGTGGCGGCCGGGCTTAAGCTGGCCGTTGGCGCGGCCGGCGAGGACGATCGGCAGGTTGCCGTGGTCATGCGCGTTTCCATCGCTGAAACCGCTGCCGTAAGTGACCATCGTATGGTCCAGGAGTGAGCCATCGCCATCCGGCGTGGACTTGAGCTTATTCAGCAGCCACGCGAACTGCTGCACGTGGAACATGTTGATTTTGGTGACCTTTTCGATCTTTTCCTTGTCGCCCTGGTGGTGGGTGAGGCCGTGGTGGGCTTCGGGGATGCCGATTTCGGGATACGCCCGGGGGCTTTGCTCCAGGCCGATCAGCACCGTGGCCACGCGCGTGGAATCGGTCTGGAACGCCAGCGCCAGCAGCTCGAACATCAGCCGCGCATGCTCGGTCATGTCAGTGGGGATGCTGGAGGGCGGGGCTTCCACACCCTTGGGGCGAGGTGTAGCGGTCTTTTCCGTCGCCGTAATGCGCTTTTCGAGTTCACGGACGGAATAGAGGTATTCGTCGAGTTTCCGCTTGTCGGAACCGCCAAGGGACGACGCAAGCAGCTGCGCCTCACCGCGAACCATGTCGAGAACACTTTTCTGGTAGCGGGCCTCGCGCGGGTCGGAATCCTGCCCGCCGAAAAGCCGTTCAAAAACAGCGCGAGGGCGGATTTCCGCCGGATTGGGTGAAGATGGTGTCCGCCAGGAAATGGAGTTTGAGTAGGCGCAGCTATAGCCGTTGTCGCAACTGCCGCCCTGCACGCCTTCTTCGCAGCCAAGTTCCAGGGAGGCGAAGCGGGTCTTGCCATCCAGGCGGCGGGCGGCGATCTGGTCAACCGAGACGCCGGTTTGCAGGTCGCGGCCATTGGTCTTCTTCGGGTGGACGCCGGTAAGGTAGTTCGCGCCGGCGCGGCCATGGTCCCCAGGACCATCACCGAGGGCGCGGCCCTGATTGTGGGTGAGGCCGGAGAACATCAGGATGTCGTCGCGGAACGGCTGAAGGGCCTTGCTGATGCGCGGGAACTCCATGGGCAGCGCGACCGAGCCGACTTCCCGTGTGGGGGTCCACTCGTTCATGATGATGCCGTTCGGCACGTAGAGGAACGCGGCGCGGGTGGGTGCGGCGGTGGTAGCTGCCCGCGAGAGCGCGGGAATCATGGAATCGAGGAACGGCAGCGCGAGACCTGCGCCGAGGCCTCGGAGGATAGTTCGGCGGGGAAGGGACTTTCCGGGCATGGTGTCTATTGTATAGAAAACGGCACAGAAAAAGCGGCCCGTTACCGAGCCGCTTCTCAGAATCCTTCAGTTGAACAAAACTAACTGGCGATTTTGCTGATTTCCGAGGCCTGTTCTCCTGTCAGGGTCCAGTTGCCGGCGGTGGCATTCTGCGCGGCCTGGGCGACCGTCTTCGCTCCGGAGATCACCGAAACGACCGACGGCTGCGCGGCCAGCCAGCAAGTGGCCAGTTCCAGCAGCGTGTGGCCATGGGCTTCGGCATAAGCCACCAGCTTCTCCACAATGTCCATGTTCTGCTCCGTGAACATGTTCGGGCCCCAGTCGTCTTTCAGGCGGCTGTTGTCGGGCAGGGGCTGGCCTTTGCGGTACTTGCCGGTGAGCAGGCCGTTGGCGAGCGGGAAGTACGGAATGAAGCCGACGCCCGTAGCGGCGCATTCAGCCAGCATGCCGGCCTCCGGCTCCCGGTGGAAGAGGCTGTAATGGTTCTGGACTGATACGAACCGGGCCGCGCCGGCCTTCACGGCAGCGGCAGCTTCCTGAAGTTGTTCCACAGAGAAGTTGGAGCAGCCAATCTCGCGGACCTTCCCCGCCTTCACCAGCTCATCCAGGGCGGCCAGCGTATCGCCGATGGGCGTCTTCGGGTCCGGAGTGTGGAGTTGGTAGAGATCGATGTGGTCGGTCTTCAGACGTTGCAGGCTGGCGTCGCAGGCTTCGCGAACGTAGGCGGGGCTGGCGCCTTCCTTGCCTTCACCCATCTTGAAGCCGAACTTCGTGGCGAGCACGACATCCTTGCGGCGGTCGCCCAGGGCTTCCCCCATGAATTCCTCGCTGAGGCCGGTATCGTACATGTCGGCTGTATCGAGAAAATTCACTCCGCCATCGAGCGAAGCGGCGATCACTTCGCGGGTGGCGTCCTTACCGATGCGCCAACCGAAGTTGTTGCAGCCTAAACCGACGACAGAGACTTCCAGAGATCCGATGCGACGACGTTCCATTGTGAGGTAATCCTTCCTGATGCGTAACTAAATGCCGGTAACTGCTGAGATCTGTTTAAAGTTAGATCTTTTTAGATTTGGATCTGTTTAGCTGAGGTACTGCCGGAGGTAATCGTGGCTCTGCCGGAGAGCGCGTTTACGCGATTCGAGGGTGGCTTCGTAAGCCTTGTCCTCCACTTCCACGCAGACCGGACCCTTATAACCAGAATCGCCCAGCACCGAAAGGAACCGGCCCCAGTTTATTTCGCCCAAACCGGGCAATTTGGGCGAATGGTATTCGAGCGGGTGGGCCAGGATGCCAACTTCATCCAGTTTGTCACGGTCCACGCGGGCATCTTTCAGATGAACACGGAAGATGCGGGAAGCAAAGTCGCGCAGGGGCTTGTAGTAGTCCATTTGCATCCAGACGAGATGCGACGGATCATAATTCAGGCCAAAATTGGGGCTCGGGATGGCCTTGAACATGCGCCGCCAGATAGCCGGGCTGGACGCCAGATTCTTGCCGCCTGGCCACTCATCCTGCGTGAAGAGCATGGGGCAATTTTCAATCGCGATCCGGATCCCGTTTTCTTCGGCGCAGGCGATGATGGGCGTCCAGGTGTCCACGAATTTCTGCCAGTTGGCGTCCACCGACAGCGTCCAGTCACGTCCAACGAAGGAACTAACCACGTCGAGCTCCAGCGTCTTCGCGGCACGAATGACTTCCATGATGTGCGCGGCAGAAGCTTTGGCCTCGGCCGCATCCGGGGTTAGCGGATTCGGGTAGTACCCCAGGCCGCTGATGGAGACTCCGGTGGAGGCCACGGTAGCGCGGATGCGGCGAACGGAGGCGGCATCGAGCGCGGTGACGTCGATATGGGTAATGCCGGCGTAGCGGCGGTCGGCGCGGCCTGGAGGCCAGCACATCACTTCCACGCAGTCATAGCCGGTCTCCGCAGCGTACGAGAAGACCTCATCGAACGAGAGGTCCGGAACGATGGCGCTAACAAACCCGAGTTGCATGTCTATTGTTCCTGATTGGCAAGCCAGGTGACCCCGGCCAGGGCGATTTGCCCGTCCTGCGGCGCGGAGCCGCCGGAGATGCCGATCGCCCCCACTACCTGGCCCCCGCTAACCAACGGGATGCCGCCTTCAAAAGGCAGGGCGTCCAGTTTTAGCATCGCGGTTAGCCCCCCGGCGAGCCAGCTTTCATAGTCCTTGGTCGGGGTCTTGAACAGGACCGACGAGCGGGACTTATCCTGCGAAACCACGATGGACCCGAGGGGGGCACCATCCATGCGCTGCAGGTAGAGGAGATTCGCGCCGTCGTCCATGATGCTGATCACGACGGGGACGTTCATTTCGCTGGCCGCATCCTCGGCGGCAGCGGCAATCGACTTCGCGGCGCTAAGCGTCAGGGCTTTTTTCTCAGTTAGAGCGGCCATATATTCGGGAGTGCATCACGAATATCCCATAATCATTCACCGGGTGGCAAGTGGGAATGAGACACCGTCTTAATAAATCGAACCCACAAGCCTATCAGACGTTGGGGTGCACCAACTCGGGCCGATAACCGAGCGCTGCGGAAATCTGATCGGCGGCAGAGATGACGGCGCTGGCAACCGGATCAATCCGGTCGCGGGTGATCCGAAACACAGGGCCTGCCACGCTGACCGACGCGATCACCTCACCGGAACTGGAACGCACCGGAGCGCCGATACAACGAAGACCCTCTTCCCGTTCCTCATCGTCCAGCGCATACCCGTTGCGGCGGACTGTTTCGATCTCATGCACAAAGAGTGCCGGCGACGTGATGGTATTGCGGGTGAAGCCTTCCAGAACGCGCCCGAGAAGAAACTTGTCTACCGCGCCTGGCTCACTAAACGCCAGAATCACTTTCCCCAGCGAGGAGCAATGTGCGGGGTGGCGGGTCCCCACCGTGCTGGGCGTCCGTATTGCCTGGGTGCTTTCCACGTTGACGATAGAGACGACTTCCCCGTCGCGCAAAACACCGATGTGTGCGGTTTCGCCCGTTTCGGTAACCAGTGCGCGCAGGAAGGGTCGCGCGATCTCATATACATCCAGTTTCGAGAGCGCGGAAAGGCCAAGTTCCAGGATGCGAGACCCGAGGCGGTATTTGCCGGTAGAGTTATCGCGCTCCACGTAGCGGCTGGATTCCAGCACCATGATGAGTCGGTGCGCGGTGCTTTTGTGCAGCTTGAGCTTTTCGGCAAGCTCGGTTACGCCATGGCCATGGCTGCCATCGGAGAGGATGTCGAAGATCTGGAACGTTCGATCCAGGACCTGGCTCCGGTAAACGTCGTTCTTTATAGGCTCAATCATCTGACTCTTGTAAGCAGGGCGTTACAAGAATCAGAGTATATCCCAGTTTTTGGCCAGCCGTAGAAAGTGTTTGATCTACGGAAGCACCATCGCCACCAGTTCAGCCGGATAACCGAGATCTCCAATGGCAACCACAATGAACTGGCGCCCATCGGCCAGATAAGTCATAGGAATACCCGTGGCGGAGGCTGGCAATTGAATTTCGTAGATAACCTTGCCTGTCTTCTTATCAATGGCCCGGAAAGTCTTGCCGCCCCCGCCGGCGACGGAGTTGAAGAGATTGGCACCATCGGCGCTGAAGAGCAGAGTCTTCGTCACCATGAGCGGCGCGCGGGAAGGGATGCCGCCGTTTTCCACATTCACACCCTTCATCAGCGGGTGGTTCTTAATGTAGCTGGGCGTAGGGCCATTCGGGATCATCCACGCGTGGTCGCCCGTATTCAGATCAATCGCGACAATGCGACCCCATGGTGGTTTTACCAGCGGGAGTCCTCCGGGACCCATATTGCCCTGTGGGGGCAGCCGAACCATCGCTTCCGTGTCCCCCAGCGGCAGGCCAAGCGGACGGCCTCCGGGCCCCCTGCCCGAGCCCACATAGCCCATGTCGGAACGTTTCGGGTCAGCCTTCATCAGCGCCAGAGGGTCGATATTCGTGACCGACGAGACGTAGAGCATCCCGGTTTCCGGGTCCACCGCGCCGCCCTGCCAGTTTGAGCCTCCTACGTGGGAGGGCAGCAGCAGCGTCGCCTTCTTTCCGCCCGCATCCGCAACGATGGGAGGCGTGAACAGCGGTCCAAGTTTGTACTCGGACGCAATTTTCAAAGCTTGGGCCTTAATCTCAGGAGTGAAGTCGATCAGGTCGGCTTCGCTTACACCCTGCCGATCGTATGCGGCAGGCTTGGTCGGAAACGGCTGCGTGGGCGAAGTCTGTTCACCCGGAACGTCCGACTGCGGTACCGGGCGCTCTTCGATCGGCCACAGCGGCTTGCCCGTTACGCGGTCGAAGACATAAGTAAAGGCCTGTTTCGAAACCACCGCAACGGCCTTCACGCGCCGGCCCTCGTGGTTCACATCCAGCAGCATCGGCGCTGCCGTAATGTCCATATCCCACACATCGTGGTGGACGGTCTGGTAGTGCCAAATGCGCTTGCCGGTTTTCGCATCCAGGCAGACCAGGCTGTCTGAAAATAAATTGTTGCCCGGATGGGTCCCGCCGTAATAGTCTCCCGTCGGCATTTCCACCGGGATGTAGACGTAGCCCAGTTCCTCGTCGCCCGTCAGCGGAGGCCAGGCCCCCGTGTTGCCGGTGAACTTCCAGGAATCGTTCGCCCACGTGTCATTGCCGAACTCACCGGCCTGCGGGACCGTGTGGAAAGTCCAGATTAATTTGCCCGTGCGGACATCATAGCCCCGAATGTAGCCGGGGACATTCTCTTGGGTAGCGGGCGAATTACCGGCCAGCAGGGCGGCACCCACCACGATGGTGTCTCGGATGACGATAGCGGGCGAGCTGGAGCCGATGGTGCCGGGTTTGACCACGGCGCGGTCCAGGCCCACTGTTAGATCCACCACACCATTCCCGCCAAAGCCGGGGATTGGCGTGCCGGTTTTCGCGTTCAGCGAGACCATTTGGTAACCCGGCGAGATCATAATGATTCGTTCGTCGGCCTTGCCGTCACTCCAGTAAGCGAGGCCGCGGTTCATCTGGCGTGCGACCACCGTTCCGCGAGCACCCTCGTCCAGGCGGTACATCCAGAGCGTTTCGCCGGTTGCGCCATCCACAGCTATCGCGTCGCGGCGAATGCCTGCCGTGAAGTACAGGGTTCCCTTTACCGCCAGGGGCGTCACTTCCCAGTTGAAGTCCGGGCGCTTGCCGAAGTTCCTCGCGTTCCACTGCCAGGCGATCTTCAGATCTTTCACATTGGAGGCATTGATCTGGTCCAGCGCGGAATACTTGGTGGTACCCGAATCCGCGCCATAAAAGCGCCAGTCGCCGTCCTTTGCGCCCTGTTGGGCGTGGAGTAGGGCCAGCGTCAGCAACGGCGCGGCGAGCCAGAGATAGACCTTGCGGGTGAGTTTGTGGCGGAACAGTTTCATCGGATCCTTCTTGAATGTCTTGGATCATTTTATATCGCACGCGGAGATTTCGCGGGGAAGGGGTTCGCCGCAGCTCTTGACACTGCTATGGCTCCTGCCGGATATTGAACGGGTAGCCGATCCCACCCGCCGCGCAATTTTGGCGCGTCTGGCCATGCGCGACACTTCGGTGCGGTTCCCGGGGCAGGGAAGCCCCATGGCGTCCGTGCCGCCTCGAATCGGCGCGAAATCAAAGGAAAAGAATCATGTTCAATATCGATCGCCAGGTCCTCGTCACACAAACTTTTACTGCCCCCCGCGAACTGGTCTTCGAGGCGTGCACAAAACCGGAACAGGAGACGGCATGAACCGCCTCCTGTGGGCGCTGCAGGGGCTGCTGGCCGGTCTCTTCGTTTTCGCCGGAGCGATCAAGCTCTTTGGCCCCGTAGCGCAAATGGCGCAGCAACTTCCCCTGCCCGTGCCGTTTCTGCGGTTTGTCGGCGCGCTGGAACTTCTCGGCGCGCTGGGGTTGATTCTCCCCCGAGCCGTGCCCTCGAAACACTGGCTCATTTCCTTAGCCGCCGGAGGGCTCACGCTCATCATGATGGGGGCAGTGGTGACGTCGGTTATCTTTGGCCCGTGGACCAACGCCGTCGTCCCGGCCGCTGTCGGGCTGCTGGCCGCATTTGTCAGTTGGGGTCGCCACAAAGTGGCGCCTTAACCAGGGCACGCATATGGCAGGCGTGATATGCTGGGGCTGAATCTTGATACGTTTCAATCATTAACCCGTCGTTCCCTGCGTAACGCAGTGCGTCCGGCAGCCCTTCCACCTGCGAAACTGAGAACTAGTCGATCTACATGTCAACCGCGAATACCACCCTCCTGAAAGATCTCTGGAATGATGCGGAGGCCGAAAAGCTTTCGTCCAACGAACTGGCGTTGCTCCGCTACCGTTCCAACCTTCTTGGCGCTGACCTGCGCATCACGAATTTCGGAGGTGGCAACACCAGTTCCAAGATCACCATGCCGGACCCGTTCACAGGCGAACCCGTGAAGGTTCTGGCCGTGAAGGGTTCGGGCGGCGACATCGGCTCCATCAAAGAATCCGGTTTCGCGCTGGTCTACATGGATCGGCTCAACCAGCTCAAGACCATCTACAAGGGCGAAGCGTTTGAAGACGAGATGGTGTCCTACTATCCGCTCTCCGCTTTCGGCCAGAATAAAGTTGCGGCGTCCATCGATACCGCGCTGCACGCTTTCCTCCCCTGGGATCACGTTGACCACCTCCACCCCGATTGGGCGATCGCCATGGCAGCTTCCGCCAACGGCAAACGCAAGATGGAAGAGTTCAACAAGGAATTCGGCCGCAACATCATCTGGATTCCGTGGCAGCGCCCTGGTTTCGAACTGGCGCTCATGCTGGAACAGGGCATAAAGGAAAATCCCAATGCCGATGGCCTGATTCTGGGTAGCCATGGCCTCTTTACCTGGGGCAACACGCAGCGCGAATGCTACGTGAACTCCATTGAAACCATCGACCAGATGGGCCGCTTCATTGCCGCTCATCAAGAGAAAAAAGGGACCATCTTCGGTGGAATCCTGCAAGGTGCCCTCGATAACCGCCAGGCTATCGCAGCCGAAGTTTTCCCGGCGCTGCGCGGGATCTGCTCCTCCACCCGCCGCCAGATCGGCCACTATGCCGACCATCCCGACGCCGTCGAATTCGCTGGTTCTGCCTGGGCGAAAGAACTCTGCGGTCTGGGTACCTCCTGCCCCGATCACTTCCTGCGTACCCGCATCTGCCCCCTGTTCATTGACTGGGCGCCTTCTGAAGGCATCGCCGCGCTGAAGACGAAAATCGCGGACGCAGCCGTCATCTACCGCCAGGAATACACCGAATACTACAACGCGTGGGCCGAGCCGTCGTCCCCGAAACTGCGCGACTCGAACCCCAGCGTGGTTGTCATCCCGGGCCTCGGTATCTTCGGCTTCGGCAAGAACAAAAAAGAAGCGCGCATCACCACTGAGTTCTTCATCAACGCGATCCACGTCATGTCCGGCGCGGCTGCCATGGAAGATGGCGCCATTGCGGAACCTCTCGATCAGGCCCGCCGTCCCGAACTCTCAAAGCACTTCGCCACCGCCCATAACTATGTGGCGCTCCCCCGTCCCGAAGCTTTCCGCATTGAATACTGGGCGCTCGAAGAAGCGAAACTGCAGCGTATGCCCGCCGAGGCTGAATTCAGCCGTAAGATCGCCCTGGTAGTGGGCGGCGGCAGTGGTATCGGCAAGGAAGTTGCGCTCATCCTCGCGAAGCGCGGTGCGCACCTGGTTATCGCCGATGTAAACGCCGAAGCAGCCGCTGCTGTGGCGGCGGAAGTTGCCAAAGCCACTTCTTCGGAGACGGTTTCCAGCATCTCCGCAAACCTCGGCTCCTCGGAGAGCCTTGCCGCCGCCATCCGCCACACCGTAATGGAATTCGGCGGCCTCGACACCGTCATCAACACAGCTGCGATCTTCCCTGTGGGCACCGGCCCTGGGGGCAAGCTGACCGACGCACAGTGGGCCACCACCTTCCTGGTAAACGTGACCGGCAACTTCTTGCTGGCGCAGGAAGCGAAGCCGGTTCTGGAAGCCCAGAAACTGGTATCCAGCCTTGTGCTGACCAGTTCGGCGAACGCAGTGGTTTCGAAGCACGGTTCTGAGGCCTACGACGTCAGCAAGACGGCGCTGAATCATCTCATCCGCGAACTGGCCGTTTCCTTTGGTTCGCTCGCCCGCGTCAACGGCATCGCCCCGGCTACTGTGGTCGCTGGTTCCACCATGTTCCCCCGCGATCGCGTGATGCAGTCTCTCTCCAAGTACAAGATTGCGTTTAGCGAAACGGAAACAACTGAGGAACTGCGTGATAAGCTGGCAGGGTTCTACGCTCAGCGCACTCTGACGCGCCGCCCGATTCTGCCACAGGATTGCGCGGCCGCCATTGTTTGGCTCGCCGGCGAAGAAAGCGCCAAAACAACCGGTCACATCATTCCGGTCGATGGCGGCTTGCACGAAGCGTTTTTGCGCTAATTCAGGAGACTCCGGACCCGTCATATGTCGAATAAACAGCTCATCTCGGACGCATTAACCGCGGGCGATGGCGTCGTAAGACTCGCCCCCTGCTGGGTGCCGCGCTCTTTCCTTATGCCCGGCGGGCGTCTGAAACTCGATCCCCGCGATCTGTACGCTCTCGGTGCCCATCGCGGCGGTATCGACGAACGCTGGTTCTCTTCCACCACGAAGGCTGCCAACGGTCCGCTCACCGCGCACGACGAAGGTCTCAGCTACATCGAGTTTCAGGGCCAAAAAGTCCTGCTGAAAGAAGCCATCGAGACGGTTGGCGATGCCTTCCTCGGTGCCGATGTGATGGCGCAGTACGGCGGCTGGAACGTGTTGTGCAAGTTCTTCGACAATCTGGGCCCGATTCCGCACCACCTGCACCAAAACAACGAATACGCCGCCCGCGTTGGCCAGAAGGGCAAACCCGAGGCGTACTACTTCCCGCCCCAGTACAACTTCAAAGACAACAACTTCCCGTACACCTTCATGGGCCTGAATCCGGGCACCACGAAGGCTGATATCCGGCGTTGTCTGGAAAAGTGGAACGAAGGCGATAACGAGATTCTGTATCTCTCGCGCGCTTACAAACTGAAGCCGGGTACCGGCTGGCAGGTGGATCCGGGTATTCTGCACGCCCCCGGCTCGCTCGTCACCTATGAGCCGCAGGTCAACTCCGACGTCTTCGCCATGTATCAGTCTCTGGTGGAAGGCCGCGGGGTACCGTGGGAACTCCTCGTCAAGGACGTTCCGGTGGAACATCACCACGATCTGGATTATTTGATCGAAATGATGGACTGGCCGGCCAACACAGATCCCGATTACGCCGCCAATCGCTTGTTCCATCCCTATCCGGTGAAGCACGAAGCCGAGATGAACGAAGCCGGCTACAGCGACAAGTGGGTTGTCTACTCCACGCCGAACTATTCGGCCAAGGAACTTACCATCTTCCCGGGCCGCACCGTCACCATTCAGGATTCCGCCGCCTACGGCATGATCCTGACCTCCGGCGTGGGCTCCTTCGGCAAATTGCGGGTGGAAACGCCCAGCATGATTCGCTACGGCCAGATGACGCAGGACGAACTCTTCGTGTCGGCTGACGCGGCGAAGAACGGCATCGTTGTCTCCAACACCAGCGCGCACGAAAACCTCGTCATGCTGAAACACTTCGGCCCGGGTAATCCGGATGCTCCGACCACCAAACTGTCCTAGGCCATGCTGGCCGTGTCACGCGATTTCCTGGCATTTGATTTAGGCGCTGAGAGCGGTCGGGCCATGCTTGGCCGCCTCAACTCCGGCGTCCTCACGCTCGAAGAGGTCTCGCGTTTCTCCAATCTGCCGGTGGAACAATCCGGCACCATGCGGTGGGATGTTCTGCGGCTTTGGGCCGAGATCCGGCGGACGCTGGAACATCCTCCCGTTACCAAAGTCGAGAGCCTTGGCTTCGATACCTGGGGCGTGGATTACGCGCTCATCGGCGAACAGGGGCAGTTGCTCGAAAACCCGTATCACTACCGGGACCATCGCACCGATGGCGCGGTGGAGGCGGTCTGCGACATCCTCTCCCGTGAGCGGATTTACGAGCTCACCGGCATTCAGTTCCTGCAGATCAACACCCTGTACCAAATTTATGCGGCCTCCCGGCGGACCCCTCGCTTGCTGGCCGCAGCCGATACCCTGGTCACCATTCCGGATCTCTTCAACTACTGGACGACGGGCAACCTGGGCGCGGAATACACCAACGCCACCACCACCCAGTTCATGAATGCGCGCACGCGTGGCTGGGCCACCGAAATCTTTGATGCTCTCGGAATTCCCACCCGGCTGCTGCCACAGATTTTTGAGCCCGGCGCTGTGCTGGGAGGCCTGAAAGCCAACCTCTCGTCCACCCTCGGTGGTGTCCCCGTAGTTGCTCCCGCCACACACGATACCGGCTCTGCCGTGGCCTCGGTAGAGACCTCTGGCCGGGCTGCCTTCCTGAGTTCCGGCACCTGGTCCCTGCTCGGTACCGAAGTGGCTGCTCCGGTAATGACGCCCCGCGCGCTGGAACTCAACTTCACCAATGAAGGCGGCGTCTGCGGCACCACCCGCCTCCTGAAAAACATCGGCGGGTTATGGCTCCTGCAGTCCTGCCGTCGCGTCTGGGCCGCTGCAGGCCGCGAGTATTCGTACGACGAACTCCTGCAGGCCGCCATCGACAGCAAGAGCCAGTTCGTCACGCTGCTCGATCCCGACTACCCCGCCTTCCACAGCCCCGACAACATGGTCGAAGCGATTGTGGATTATTGCCGCAAGACGCAGCAGCCTGTCCCCAATGGCCCCGGTGCCTTCACCCGCGCCATTCTGGAAAGCCTCGCCTTCAAGTACCGCTATGTAGTGGAGTGCCTGGAAGAACTCACCGGCAACGCCCTCACCGAGGTTCGCATCATCGGGGGCGGAGCCAAGAACCGACTGCTGAACCAGTTCACCGCGAACGCCACCGGGCGCCCGGTTATCGCCGGCCCCGTGGAAGCCACCGCTCTCGGTAACATCGCCATGCAGATGCTGGCCACCGGCGCTGTCTCCTCGCTCGCCGAAGCGCGCCGCATCATCGAACTCTCCTTCCCCGCCGACCGCTTTCAGGCGCTCGATACTGACCTTTGGAACGCCCAATACCCCCGCTTTCGCCACTATGTTGATCTCACTCTTCATCACCTGCTATAACGACACGCTGTTTCCTGGAACGGGAAAGGCGGTGGTGCGCGTACTGGAGCGACTCGGCCATACCGTGGAATTCCGCCAGCAACAAACCTGCTGCGGGCAGATGCACTACAACACCGGCTACCACCCCGAAGCGGTCACCATCATGAGGAAGTTCGTAGCGGACTTCCTTGATGCCGAAGTCGTCTGCATCCCGTCGGCCTCCTGCGTGGCGATGATCCGCGACCATTACCCCAAAATGGCGAAGGAAGCCGGGCTTGAAAAGGAAGTTGCTGCGCTTTTGCCAAAGGTGTTTGAGTTCACCGAATTTCTTACCGACAAGCTGGGCATCACCGACGTGGGTGCAACCTACCCGCACTCGGTTACGCTGCACACTTCGTGCCACGCGCTGCGTTCGCTGCAGACGGGTGACCGTCCGCAACGTCTGTTGAAGGCAGTCCGCGGCCTCGACTATCTTGAACTTCCCGCCAGCGACCAGTGCTGCGGTTTTGGCGGTACCTTCGCCATCAAAAACGCCGAAGTTTCCACCGCCATGCTTTCCGAGAAAATGAAAGCCGTGCTCAGCACCGGCGCCGAAGTCTGTACCGGTTCTGACAACTCCTGCCTGATGCACATTGGCGGCGGTTTAAGCCGCCAGCGCGGCACCGCCCGCTGCGTCCACATCGCTGAAATTCTGGCTTCCGAAGAAGGTGACCAGTGAGTATCCGGGTCGGCGAATCAGCGGAGGCAGCCACCTTCCCCAAGGCTGCAAAAAAGCTCCTCCAAAATACCCAGCTTCGGCGGAATGTCCGCCGCGCCACCGACACGATTCGAGCGAAGCGCGCCAAAGTTGTGGAAGAGATGCCGGACTGGCAGGCTCTTCGCACTGCCGCGCAGCAGATCAAAAAGCGCACGCTGCGCGATCTTGACACTTATCTCGTCGAGTTCGAAAAGAACTGTACGGCGGCCGGTGGCAAGGTCCATTGGGCTCGCGATGCCGATGAAGCGAACGCCATTATCATCGGCATTATCCAGAGCCACAACCAGAAGGAAGTCATCAAGGTCAAGACCATGACCTCCGATGAAACCCAACTCAACAAAGCTCTGGAAGCGGTTGGGATTTCGCCCTGGGAAACCGATCTTGCCGACCTCATCATCCAGCTTGGCAATGACAAGCCTTCCCACATCGTCGTCCCCGCTCTCCATAAAAATAAGAGCGAGATCCGCCAGATTTTCCTCGATACCATGGGCCTGAAGGAACTTGGCCATACCCCGGAGGACCTCGCCGGAGCCGCCCGCAACTATCTCCGCGAGCGCTTCCTTCGCGTGAAAGTCGGCTTCAGCGGAGCCAACTTCGCCATCGCCGAGACAGGCTCCGTCTGCGTGGTGGAATCGGAAGGCAACGGACGCATGTGTGTCACGCTGCCCGACGTTCTTATCACCATGTTCGGCGTCGAGAAGCTCATCCCCAGCTTCGACGACCTCGAAGTCTTCCTCCAGCTCCTGCCCCGTTCCGCTACCGGCGAACGGATGAACCCGTACAACTCCATCTGGACCGGCGTCACACCCGGCGATGGCCCGAAAGAATTTCACGTCATTCTTCTCGATAACGGTCGCACCAAAGTGCTTGCCGACGAAGAATCCCGCGAGACCCTGCACTGCATTCGCTGCGCGGCCTGCCTGAACGCCTGCCCCGTCTACCGGCAGACCGGTGGCCATGCGTATGGATCCATTTACAGTGGCCCGATCGGCGCCATTCTGACGCCCCAACTGCAGGGCATGGAACACTCCACCTCTCTGCCTTATGCCTCGTCGTTATGCGGCGCCTGTTACGAAGTTTGCCCGGTGAAGATCAACATTCCGGAGATTCTCATCCACCTGCGGCGCAAAATCGTTGAGTCTGGCGGCGCCGCGCTCACGGAGCGCATGGGCATGGCGGTCGCGGGCTATACGCTGGCCGATTCCGGGCGTCTCGCCACCGTGCAAAAACTGGTCCAGATCGGTCGCCAGCCTCTCGATGCCATCGGCCTCCCCGGCTGGAGCGCCGCCCGCGATCTCCCCGAAATTCCGACACAGACCTTCCGCGAATGGTGGAAGGCTCGAGGTGCAAAATGAGTACTGCCCGCGAAGAAATCCTGCAACGCGTGAAGGCGGCAATCGGCACCCGCGCCCCCGAAGAACCCGTCGCCCGCGAATATAGCCAGGCCGGAACGCTTAGTGAAGCCGACAAGCTCGATCTATTCGTCTCGCGCCTCGAAGACTACAACGCTCACGTCTACCGTTGTGCCGCCGGCGAGGAATCCGCCACCATCGCAGAAGCGCTGACAGCACGCGGCAAAACGAAGATCCTGATCCCCCCGGGCTTCCCGGCAGCACGCTTACCCGCGGGGCCCACCTTCATCCGTGACACGGGTCTCGACTATCGCGATATCGACGCCACGGAAGGCGCTCTCACCGCCGCCACCGCTGCCATTGCCATGACGGGCAGCCTGATCCTCACCCACTCCGAAACAGAAGGCCGACGAGCCCTCACTCTCATCCCCGACTACCACCTCTGCGTCGTCTACACGAGCCAGTTATCGGAAACCGTCCCCGAAGGTCTGCGCGCGCTGGCCGCTCGCCGGACCAGCCCCGTGACCACCATCGCCGGCCCTTCGGCTACCGCGGACATTGAGATGACGCGCGTAAAAGGCGTGCATGGTCCCCGGGTTCTTGACGTAATTGTGGTCTCGGATAAGTGAACAAACCACCCGGGCATCTCCGATGGCTCTGGCAGCCACACCGGCAACTACGTACCCAAGCCCTACACGAAGGGAATTCCGGTCGCTCCATGGCTTGCTGGGAATTAGTAAGTGTTTATACATCAATGACTTCCGGTGACAATTTAGCCCGCCGACCCTAAATCAAATTCGCGTTGCGCGAACGTCTTGTCGGTTCGTGAGCTTCGCTCTTTGAACCAGTCCAGAAAACACTCATGCTCCTGCATGTGCCGTTCCAAATCCGCCCATACCGATGCACAGAGCCGAACGTCTTGGCTTTCCCCTGTCTGCGCCATCACCGCGAGCCGTTCCCCGTAATGAACTGCCAGGGAAATCGGCGAGATTGCTGTAGACCCGAGTGGCGGGCGCTCCAGCAAACAGGCACACTGGCGCCCCGCGAAGTCCATCGGGAAAATGTATCTGGATTTCCTGTCTGTACGATTCCCCGTCTGGTGATTTATCGTGGGATACAGGCGGCGGGCTACACAAAATTCAAATTCACGCCGGTCTCGGTCATCCCAACTTGCGGGTATATGTAAGCCCGAAGGCGACATCCGCGGGTCAGAGATGCTCTTGCCGCGAGTGGACAAGTTGCTATATCAAATATTGCAGCAGGTTGATGATCTGGATCGCTCTAATACGCGAAAAATATGATTGACCTGTCTACCTTTCGGTGATAGTATACTGACGTACTCTCTTTGGAGGTTGAACGTGGTTCCTGGTCGAATCCCCAACGGTGTTGGGAAAACGTGTAGTAGTTTTGTGGCTGCCGCTTTCGCGCTGCCGCTATTTATCCCGGTGTTGGGTCTTGCCCAGAGCGCCACCCCGAACGCAGGCACCCCGAACGCAGTTGTCAAGCGCGCGTCTGCGACCGAGATCAAAAAGCACATTGATCGTGAGTGGTTCCGGAAGAGCATGGGGGAGTTGTTGGGGCACTGGGCCGACGCGTCGGTCATGCCCAACGGCTTCATCCAGGAGAATCTTGATCGCCAATGGAAACCCTACGGCGAGCAGCGGGAAGCCACGGTGAACGGGCAGGGCAGACAGCTCTATACGATGGCAATCGGCTACGAATACCTGCACGAAAAGCGATACATGGATGCCTTCGTAAAAGGCGACGACTTCCTGCAGAAGATGCATGACGACCAGTACGGCGGCTATTACACGCGGGTCGGGCCCGATCTCAAGGTTATCAGCGACAACAAGGACACATCGGTTGCGTTCGTAATTTTTGCCAACGCTCACGCGGCGAGAGCGTTCAAGGATCCTCGCTACACCAAAATCGCCATGGACGCGTGGCACGAAGTGAAGGAAAAAATGATGCAGCCCGGCGTCCGCAGAAACGCATTCAATCGCGACTTCTCCGGGCCTGGCATTGCGTTTGGCCGCGTAGGCACGAATGGTCCTGGAGGGCGCGGCGCGGGTCGCGCAGGATTCCCCGGGGGGGCCGGCGCTCCGCCTGTCGGCGGCCAGGCGCAGGCGGCACCGACAGAGCGTCCGATTGATGTGCACATGTACGAGGCCCTGATGGCGCTGTATGAAGTGACGGGCTCTAAAGAACTTCTTACCGACCTTCAACACCAGTGGGACCTCATTGACAAAACCTACGACTACAACCTCGGCTATCTGCCCGAAGGGTTTGGTGGCGGTACCGGTAATTTCAACACAGGCCACCTGTTTGAATGGGCCTGGCAGCTGAGCCGTTCGGTTGAACTGGGTGCGCCCCGGAAGTTTATCGGCATGGGAAGCCGCGAACTCGACCTTGGGTTGAAGATCGCTTACAACAAGCCTGACGGCGGCATCTGGATGGGTGCCGATGTCAACGGAAACGTCTCGCGGAAATACATGATTTGGTGGAATCAGGCCGAAATCCTCCGTGCCACCGCACACTACGCGATCCTTCACGGACGGACAGATGTATGGCCCTACTTTGACCAGTCCCTCGCGTTTCTCAAGGCTAATTTTCTGGACGCTGAGTATGGCGGATGGTTTGAGGGCCTGATTCCGGGCTCTCCCCGCGAAGCATTGGGCGCGCGGGCTTACATCAAGGGCGCCGTGGATGGACCTGAATTGGGTTCCTACCACCAAACGGCTATGTATCACGATATTCTCCGCATCACGGAGCCGGGTTACCTGTATCCAATGAAAATCAGGTCAGCCGGAAAATAACATACACACAACCGGCGGCCTTTTTCAGGGGGCGCCTTTACAAAACTTTCAGGGAGAACATCATGTTTACAGGCAGTTCAATTCCATTGCCACGTGCCGGCGCTCGCCGGCACGTGGCAATGGCGAAACAAAGAAACTTTTATCTGAGCAGCGCTCTGCTCGCAACGCTGCTTCTTACCTTTCTTTCCCTTCCCGCATGGGCCCAGATCGACAGAGGCACTATTCAGGGCCTGGTAACTGACCAAAGCGGCGGCGTAGTTCCGAACGCCAAAGTCCGGATCATTCAAACGGAGACAGGCAGCGCGATCGACCTCAGCACCAACGGCAGCGGCCTGTACTCAGCCCAAAACCTCCCCGCAGCGGTTTATGAAATCATCATCGAGAAACAGGGCTTCGGTAAGTTTGACCGCAAACCGGTGGAAGTTCGGCCCCGCACCAGCACCACGATCGACGTTGTGCTGACCACAGGCAGCGTCACCCAGTCGGTCGATGTCACCACAGAGGCTCCAATCCTTGACACGGCGGCCATCAATAACTCGGTAGGGTTCAAAGACACTCTGGTTGGCGAACTCCCCCTGGTCGTCGTAGGCACAAAGCGCGACGTCACTGGCTTTGTGGCTAACATGCCCGGGGCCAACAACACCAATACTTTCACCCTCACACTCAATGCCTCCGTCGTGGGTGCCACCGAAGCGTTTATCGACGGCGCCCGCGCCAGCGAACGCATTCAAAAGGGCTCATTGTCGGAGAACGGTCCGGCCCTGGAGCAGGTGGGTGAAATCAGTGTCGTGTCCGGCGCCTTCAATGCCGAATACGGCGGTTTCGGCAACTGGTTCACAAACGTGATCATCAAGTCGGGTACGAACAAGTTTCACGGCAGCATCTTCGATCACCTCGGCAACGACAAGCTGAATGCCCGCTCGTTTTTTGCACAGAAGCGCACCCCGCTTCGGCAGAATGAAGGCGGCTTTACTTTTGGCGGCCCGGTCGTCATTCCTCACATTTACGACGGACATAACAAGACCTTTTTCTTTGGGAGCCTCGGCCTGTTTTATGCGAGACAGGGCAGCGCGGGACTGATTGCCACCGTGCCCACAAAGGCGTTTCTCGCCGGTGATTTCAGCGGCCTGACCACCGCGGCCGGCGCGCAGATTCCAATCTTCGATCCGGCCACCACACAACCCGACGGCAAAGGCAGTTTCGTGAGAGCACAGTTTCCGGGCAACGTAATTCCTGCGAACAGGGTCACGAACATGGCCAAAATCGTGTCATCCTATATCCCGGCACCCGATCTTCCCGGCCAGATCAATAACTTTTACGATCACCGCGCAATCACCTGGCCGTACTACAACACCACCACGCCACTGGTGAAGATCGACCACAGTATTTCAGACAGACAGAAGCTGCAGTTCAGCTGGACACACCAGTCCCGTCCGCGCGTGCTCTGGGGCAACCCCGCCCCTGGACTCGGCCCGGCCCCCACCTGGGGTGTACCGCAGACGAATCCTTTGGATCAGATCTTCGACCAGGAGGACACGTCGTTCAAGGTCCGCATCAACCATGACTACATATTTTCGCCAACTTTGCTCAACCACCTGACTCTGGCTGCTGACCGGGAATTCAACATTGGCCCGAATGGCACTGCAGGACAGGGCTGGGACCAGAAACTCGGCATCACCGGTATGCCAGCGGATAACGGTATGTTCCCCGCGCTGACTTTCACGGGAGGTACGGCTTCGCCTGCGGCCATGGGGCGCGGTTATGACGCTCATTTCTTTGCTTTCGACTACACCGTGGTGGAGAACCTGACCTGGATCAAAGGCAAACACACGATGAAATTCGGCGCCGAGATGGACAGGGACCGAATCAACAACTACAACGCCAACAACTCGGCCGGTAGTTTCGCCTTTTCGAATGCCATGACGAGCCAGCCGAATTCCTCCTCATTCGGCACCTGGGGCAGTTCGGTAGCCAGCTTCCTGCTGGGCGCCGTCAACACTGCCGGTGCCACCATCCAGACGGAGACCGGCCTTCGCGATCTTCGGTGGGGATTGTTTGCGCAGGACGAATGGCGCGCCACTTCCAAGCTGACCCTCTCCTATGGCCTTCGCTGGGATTACAACCCATCCTACAGCGAAGTCCAGAACAAGATGTCCAGCTTCCAGCCTAACCTTGCAAACCCCGGTGCCGGCGGTCGTCTCGGCGCGCTCGCGTTTGCCGGCCAGTCTGGCTTACCCGGCAAGTTCTTCACCGGTAACTGGAAGAAGGGCTTCGGGCCCCGGCTGGGCCTGTCTTACCAGCTGAACAGTAAGACTGTGATCCGGGCTTCCACCGGCGTCTACTACGCCAACGCGACGCAGCAGGGGCAAACCACGCCATTCACGGCAGGGTTTACTACCTCACCCTCGTTCAGCTCGCCCGATGGCTACACGCCCCTTTACTACCTGAACAGCGGCACATTCCCGCAGAGTTTTGCGAGGCCGCCGCTCACAGACCCTTCTTTCCTGAACGGTCAGGCGATTTCCTACATGCCGTCGAACGCCACCAGACTGCCGCAGACCATCAACTACACGTTGTCGGTTCAACGCCAGGTGGGACGGGACCTTTCGGTTGAAGCGGTATACCTGGGCAGCAGAAGCACCCATCTTGGCTACGCAGCCAACTACAACATCCTCCCGCTGCAGTACGTGCAGCAGTTGGGCTCCACCCTGCTGCAGAACATTACGTCGCCGGCCGCAGCCACGGCCGGAGTCTCTTCACCGTACCCTTCCTTTTCCAGCCAGGTAGGTGCCAACACTGTCTATCAGGCGCTGCGTCCGTATCCCCAATACACTGCGGTTACCACCGTTCCCGGCGAAGGCTCAGGGCAGCAGAAATTTAACTCGCTGCAGACCAAAGCGACCAAGCGTCTTTCGGGCGGTTTGACCCTGTTCGGCTTCTTCACGTGGTCCAAGAGCTTCTCGCTTGCGAACACTCAGTATCCCGGTGTCCGGTTCTTGCAGCAAGATCCCAACCCCGCCGCAGCCTACAGCGCCAGCTGGGCCTACGAGCTCCCGTTTGGAGCCGGCAAGCCCTTCCTGCACGGTTCGCACCTGACCAATGCTATAACTTCCGGCTGGAAGGTCAATGGCTTCGTGAAATACACCTCCGGTCTGCCTCTTACCATTACGGCAGGCGCAGGAAATCTGAGCACCATCGGCTACACCCAATGGGGTAACGCGGTCCAGGGGGTCTCTCCATACGGGGTCACCAGTCCCGGTGATTTCACGCCCAGCAGCAAGTATCTGGACCCGGCGGCTTTCAAAACAACCACCGGCTTTAATTTCGGAAACCTCAATCCGAACCTGAGCTGGGTTCGCGGATTCTGGTACAAGGAAGAAAACCTAACCCTTGGCCGAATCTTTACAATCAAAGAAAAGGTAAGGCTGGACTTCAGCGTGGACGCCTCCAATCCGTTCAACTTCCACCGCTGGGGCGCCCCGAACACCACTTTGACGTCGGCAGCGTTCGGAACCGTCAGCAGCGTATCGCCCGGTCGCACGCTTCAGGTCAACGCCGCGTTTAAGTTCTAAACCGAAACAGGCACCGGAGGTCACAGCCTCCGGTGCCTCTTTCACTCCGCTGGAAACAACTTCAGTTACATAGGAGAAATATATGTTTTCAAGAAGACAGCTTGGAAGACTTGCACTGGCCGGACTCCCGCTGGTGGGCCGCCTGCGAGCGCTGGACTCTACCATCGCAGGCGTACGCATGGGATGCCAGTCCGCGTGCTTTACGTTCAGCGGCATCGGCATTGACGGCATAGTCAAAACCATGACTGACGTGGGGCTGGCCGAGATTGACGTCATGTCAGAGCATGTCGAAAACTACCTTGGGGGCCCCGTGCCCCTTCCCGGCACCGGGCGTGCCGGTCCACAAAGACCGGTGCCCGGCGCACCACCACCTTCACCCGGCGCGCGAGGTCCTGGTGGCGCAGCCCGAGGCGGCGCTGGCCGCGGGGCCTTTGTCCGCGATCCTGCGGCCCGTGAAGCTCTCCGCCAGTGGCGGCTCGGCGTCAGTCTTGATCGCTATCGCGAAGTAGGGAAGAAATTTACCGACGCCGGCCTGAAGTTCTATTCCCTCAACCTGAGTTTCGCGGATGATTTTACCGACGAAGAGATCGAGAAAGGCTTCCAGATGACGATGGCACTCGGTACGAAGATCATCACCGCGTCCTCGCCGGTCTCCGTTTTCCCCCGCCTCAAGCCCTTCGCCGAAAAACACAATGTGATCGTGGCTCTGCACAACCACACCACCGGTCCTGACGAATTTCTCAAGGTGATGGCGATGTCTGAGAAATTTGGCGTCAACCTGGATGTCGGACATTTCTTCGCCACGGGCTTCGATCCTCTTGCCTTCATGAAAGAACACCACGCCCGGATTACGAATATCCACGTGAAGGACAGAAACAAAAACTTCGGAGCCGAGATGCCCTTCGGCGAAGGCCAGACCCCTCTCAGAGAGGCTCTCCTGATGGTGAAGAAAGAGAAGTACGATTTTCCCGTCTGCATCGAATACGTAGGTCCCGGGGGGCCCGCCGTTGAGTTGTCGAAGTGCCTCCAGTATTGCAAAGACGCGTTGACGTTCGCGTAAGCCCCCCCCGCAAACGAACATCAGCGGGGACCTAAAGGTCTGCCCGCAGCTACTCGGGACTGCACTTGAAAACAGGAACCAAACCATGAATACCTCTCTGCAAGATCGGTTGAATGAAGGGACGACGGGCCAGGCCCCTCCCGCATCGCCAAATGGCAATGTGACTGCTCCACCACCCGCGATGCGGATGGGCATGCTGCTGAACGGGCAGCAGTCCCCGTCAATATCGGGAGAGGAATTCGCAGTGCGGAATCCCGCCAGCGGCGAGATTATCGCCTACGTCCCGCGCTGCAACGCGCAGGATGTAGAGCGTGCGATCGAGCTGGCGATTAAGGGCCGCACTGTGATGGAGCGGCTGCCCGCCCATCGCCGCAGCGATATCCTCGGCAAAACCGCCATCGAAATCGGTCGCCGGCACGAAGAACTCAGCCAGTTGCTGTCACGCGAAAACGGCAAGACGATTCGTCAGTGCCGTTTCGAGATGATCGCAACTCAACGCCTCTTTGTCGATTTCGCCGAGGAAGCCAAGCGAATTCGCGGAGCCTATCTCCCGATGGATGCGGTACCCGGCCTCGAGAACATGGTCGCGTACACCGTCCGCCATCCCGTAGGAATCGTGGTGGGCATCATTCCCTTCAACTACCCTGCGGAACTTTTTGCCCACAAGATTCCGGGCGCCATCGCAGGGGGCAATTCCGTCATCGTCAAGCTGCCGGAACTCTGCCCTCTCACCGTCCTTCGCATCGGCGAGATCATGCTGGAGTCAGGCATGCCGCCGGAAGGCATGCAAATGCTCACCGGATTCCCGGCCGACATGGGCGACGCCCTCCTGACCCACCCCGAAGTCCGCATGGTCAGTTTCACCGGCAGCGTGGGAGCAGCCAAATATATTGCAGGCAAAGCAGCTGGCACTCTGAAGCGTACCGCCTTCGAGTTGGGCGGTACCGATGTCATGATCGTCCTCGAAGACGCCAACCTGGCAGGTGCCGCGGAAGCCGTGGTGCAGGGGCGCCTGACAAACGGCGCCGGCCAGATCTGTTGCGCCGTGAAGCGAGTCCTGGTTCAGGAAAGTGTCTACGACAAATTCCTCTCTCTGCTGCTGGAACGCTCGGGTAAAATCAACATGGGAGACCCTTCTCTGGACGAAACGGATCTGGGCCCCTTGATCACCGCCGACGCAGCCGCAAAGGTGCACTCCGAGGTAAGTAAGTCCATCGAGATGGGCGCTAAGTGCCTCCTTGGTGGTGGACGCGAAGGTTTGTCATTCTACAAACCAACAGTATTGGTGGATGTAACTCCTGATATGCCCGTCATGTGTGACGAAGTGTTTGGTCCTGTCGCACCCATCTATACCTTCAAAGACATCGCGGGTGCCATTGCCATCGCCAACGACTCGCCTTACGGACTCCAGGCCAGCGTCTTCTCCGAAAACATAAACAACGCGCTCAAAGTAGCGCACAGACTGGAAGTCGGCGGTGTCGTGATCAATGGTCCGGGAGCATTCCGACCAGGCAACGTGCCGTTCGGCGGCTTCAAGCAGAGCGGCAATGGTCGCGAGAGCATCACGGACACGATTCGCGAGATGACCGAAGAAAAAGCGATCGTTATCAACGGGGCGCTGGCCTAGCGTACTCGGGCCGGCCAAAACAAGCGGCGACAAAGGATCAAAGTGAGCAGACCAAAACAGAAAGCATTCACGCGCGTTCAGGTTGCCGGTGCTGTCGTCCTTGCGGCGATGAGTACAGCATTTTTACTTGCGCAGGCGCCCCCTGGACCAGCTACACCTGGCGCGCCGCCCGCGGGCCGCGGCCCAGGGCGCGGCGGTGGGGGCATGGGCGGAACCTATAATCCTCGTCCCCCGGCCGCTCCGGCTGAGGTGGCACGGGGTAAAGCTCTTTACGGTGTGCAATGCACGTTCTGCCACGGTCCCGATGCCCGCGGCGGCGAAAGCGGCCCGAATCTCTGGCGCACCGTAACAGTCACGAATGATATGAAAGGCGAACTCATTGGCAAAGTCATTCTTAGCGGTGTTCCCGAAGCCGGTATGCCCCGGTTTGACATGACCCCCTCGCAGATTTCTGATATCGCCGCCTTTCTCCACAGCTTCAACGTGGGCGGCCGTGACGTCATGCGCGACGCCCCTCCGAACTTGCTGGTGGGTAATGCCAAATCCGGCGAAGCGTATTTCAAGGCCAAATGCGGCAACTGCCACTCGGTTACAGGTGATCTGAAAAGCATCGGCACCAGAATTGCCGACCCGAAGACGCTGCAGCAAACGTGGATCATGCCGACTCCCCCTCGTGGCGGAGGCTTTGGCCTTGGCGCAAACGCTGCCCTGAACGTGCCGCCGAAAACCGTGACCGTGACCATGCCCAACGGGCAGAAACACGAAGGGCGTCTGGACCGGATCGATGACTTCACCGTCACTCTCATAGATGACACTGGCTCGCCCCGGACTTTCCTCCGAAACGATCGCATTCCGCGCGTGGAAGTTCACGACCCTCTGAAACCCCATAAAGACCTCCTCGCCGGCTATACAGACGACGACATCCACAACGTGACCGCTTACCTGGCAACAGTCAAATGAAAAACATGAAAATCTCTCTGGTCGTTTTCACTTGCATGGTTTCCGCCGGACTTGCAACCGGCCAGGGTCTTGATCCTGCCACTCTCCTGAAGCCTCTGTCCGATTCGTGGCCCACTTATTCCGGAGACTACAGCGGCAAGCGTTACAGCGCGCTCACGCAGATTAACCAGTCCAACATCAAAACGCTGGGCCTCGCCTGGGCAACGCGGGTCACTTCCGGGATGCCCGCGGCGGGCGGCGGCGGCAGAGGCGGTGGTTTCGGCGGTGGCGCCGCGGCGGTGCCGCAGATCGTCGCGGGCTTGGGCACCGGTGAACTGAATGAAACCGGTACCACCGGGAGGTCCAGCAGGATCGTCGGCGCGGTGCTTGAAGTCGATGGAGTTCTCTACCCTTCCACGCCCGACAACGCCTGGGCCGTGGACGCCCGGGACGGGCGTGTTCTCTGGCATTTCGTCTGGAAGACTCGCGGCGGCACCCATACCGGAAACCGGGGCCTCGGCATGTGGGGCAACTGGTTGTACATGGAAACTCCCGACGACTTTCTCGTCTGCATCGACGCGAAGACCGGTAAGGAGCGCTGGCACAAGGAAATTGCGCCCCTGACTGAACAATACTTTTCCACCAACGCACCCATCGTGGTCGGCAATCATATTCTGGTTGGCATTGGGAATGATCTGGATTCCCCCGCGTTCCTGACATCCTACGATCCGGAGACCGGCGATGTCCAGTGGAAATGGTACGCGACTCCGCAGGACGCTTCAGACCCCGCTCTTAAAACCTGGGCCAAACTGACCGCCTCCAAATACGGCGGCGGACACATGTGGATCCCCGGGTCTTACGATCCCGAAACCCATCTCTACATCGTCGGAACAGGAAACCCCACCCCCGCTTACACCACCCAATCCCGCGGCGAAGGGGACAACTTATATACCTGCTCACTCGTCGCGATCAATGTGGATACCGGGAAACTCGTATGGCATTTCCAAACGTCCCCACACGATTCGCACGATTGGGACTCCACACAGACCCCCGCTCTGGTGAATGCCGAATTTGGCGGCAAGATGCGGAAACTGGCGCTCACCGCGACTCGCAACGGGTACTATTACACGCTCGACCGGGTAACCGGCGAGCATCTGGTGACTGGCAAGTTTTCCCCCACCGCCAACTGGGCCAGCGGAGTAGACAGCCGTGGACAGCCCGTCCGTATTCCCTCGAAAGACTGGCATGTGGCAGGTGCGCTGGTTTCGCCGACAAATGCCGGCGCCACCAACTGGATGCCGCCCACCTTCAGTCCGGACACCGGTCTCTTTTACGTCACCACGGAGGACAGTTACTCGATGTACTACCTGACAGAACTGGACCCCCGCGGCGCCATGGGTCTGGGCGGCAAGCAGGAGATGGCAGCAGGCATGATGGGAACCTTCCTCACGGCCATCGACTACAAAACGGGTAAGGTGGCATGGCGTCATCAGTATCCGGAGGCCAGTGCCTGGGGTGGTACCAATGTCGGTCACCCTCTGATGACCACAGCCGGAAAGTTGCTCTTTGGCGGCGACCCCGGAGGCAACCTGGTCGCCTATGACCCTGCCAACGGCAAGCCTCTGTGGCATGCAAAGGTAGGCGACCCGTCGAACGGTGCCGAGACCTATATGCTGGATGGGAAGCAGTTCGTCCTCATTGCCGCCGTCGACATGCTTTACGCGTTTGCCCTGAACTAAGCGCTGCTTTCGGTAAGCGCTCCCGCCACCCATGCCGAATGAAAAAGGTGGCGACGACTGGCCCTGCCGGTCCTGAAAAGTTGTCCTTAAAAGGAGCAGTCTGTGTTAATTTTCGCCGCGTGCCTCGCCATTTTTGTTTACGGAATGGTGGCCTCCATGCTGGGGACCGTAACCCCCGCACTGGCTTCACAATTCCATCTGGATAATCTCCAGACCAGCTACATCGCCTTAGCCCAGGGTCTGGGTCTCGTGGGAGCTTCCGTCTCTGTCGGGCCCCTCATGGACAAGCGCGGCAAGAAGGCCGGCTTGCTGCTCGGCCTGGCGCTGGTGGCGGTCGCGCTCTTCGCTCTGGCAAACGCCACCGGCTACGGCCTGATCATAGCTGCCATGGCCGTGATGGGTATGGGCGGCGGCATCATCATTACCGGCGCTAACGCTCTGGGCAGCGACGTCAGCGAGTCAAAGCGGGCCTCGGTCCTTAATTTCCTAAACGTGTTCGTCGGTCTGGGCGGCTTCGCCACACCGTTTGTCGCGGGTAACCTCCTGGCAGGCGACGCCATGCGCATCGCCTATGCCGGAGCGATCATCACCTCCGTAACTTTCCTCGTTCATCTGTTCCTGAAAATCCCGGCGCCCACTGCCAGCCAAGCTGTAGCCCAGTCAGGCGGCGTGTTCAAGAATCCGGTCCTGTACCTTTTGGCCACCGTCACCTTCCTCTACACCGCGTGCGAATTCGGCGTCTGGAACTGGCTGGTGAAATACCTCATCACCCGCGGTATCGAGGAGTCCAGCGCACTGAACATCCTCGGCTTCGGGTTCGCCATCGGTCTGCTTCTCGGTCGTGTGGCAATCGCCCCGGTGCTGATCAGGATCCGCCCTCTCACCGTCACTATGTCGGCAGCCGCCCTGATGGCTGTTACTACCTTCGCCATGCTGCAGAGTTCTGATGCGACCACCGCCGGAGTGGCTGTCTTCTTCGCCGGTCTCGCCATGGCACCGGTCTTCCCGACCACGGTATCGATTGTCGGGGATCTCTTCAAGCATGGCAGTTCCACGGCCATCGGTTTCACCATTACCTGCGGTTTCAGCGGCCTCGTAGTCAGTTCGCCACTGATTGGCTGGTTGTCCGGCAGCGATCCCAGGGGCCTCGCCACCGGCTTGCTGGTTCTACCCGTTTTCTCGCTCCTTATCATCGCTGTTAACCTGGCGATCCGTTCGAGAATGCCCGCGGCCCGATAACCGAAAGTCAGGGCCGGGTAAAGTCAGGGCCGGGTAAAGTCAGGGCCGGGTAAAGTCAGGGCCGGGTAAAGATGGATAGGTCGATGGCTTCCGCCATGACTTTATAGCCCGCGTCATTGGGGTGCAGATTGTCCCCGGAGTGCATCGAGGTGCGGAATTTATGCGGCTCAGCCTGGTCCCGTACAGCCGCATCGAAATCGATCACTGCGTCGAAAGTACCGGAGGTGCGAATGAAGGTATTCACCGCTTCCCGCATCGCTTCTCCACTCTCTGAGTAGTAGGCCGCTCCCTGGTACGGGGTCAGAGTGCAACCGGCGATCCGGAGGCCGTGAGTATGCGCCCGCGCCACCATCTGACGCATCGCCGCGATCAGGTCCTCCGCCGTGAGGCCGGTATTCCGGCGAACCTGTGTCCCGATATCGTTAATCCCTTCGAGGAAAATAACCCATTTCACGCCGGACTGCGCCAGCACGTCGTGATCGAAGCGTGCCACCGCTGCCACGCCCGCGCTGCCACCACTGTCGCTCAGTATCCGATTGCCCGCAATCCCCTCGTTGGCGACGCCGATTCCCGCTGTAGCCCTGTTGGCGTGCAAACGCGAGGCGAGAATCAAAGGCCAGCTGCTGTTGGCGTCCACGGTGGACTTGTCACCATCCGTGATAGAGTCACCCAGCGTGACGATCGCGAAAGACTTTTCCGGGGCGACAACGTCAATCGCGGAAATCCAATAGGATGCCGTGATCGTGGTGCCGCTGCTGATTGCCACCTGTCCTGAGAAATCGCCCGGACCGGAAATGTAAGTCGTATGAACACCCACCAGGTGGTTGGGTGGCAGGCCGGTGTCGGTCGGCAGGTAGAGACTGATGGCGAGATCCGCTAATGCGGGAAAGTCCAGATCCACAGGATCGCTGATGACAGTCGCGCCAGGCAGCATCCGGAAACTCTTCTCACCGCCCACAGTTAGCACTCTGTCGGTTTTCGGCAGGATGGCCGAATCTTTATCGCGGACAGCGATGTGCGCGGCCCCCACTTTCACCACGCCCGCCCCAAAGGGGTGAGTCAGTTGCACCCGAAGGCGACGGCCTCCGATGCTGGTGTGCGCAATCATCCGGATGGTCTGGTTATCGAAGGTTTGTGGCCCTCTGTTGAAGCCACCGCCACCCCTGCCCGCCGGAACACCAGACGCGCCGGCGCGGCCACCACCCGGCGGGCCCGCGCCAGCTGACCCTGGCGCTCCAACTAAGCCAGCTGACCCTGGCGCTCCAACTAAGCCAGCTGACCCTGGCGCTCCAACTAAGCCAGCTGACCCTGGCGCTCCAACTAAGCCAGCTG
>CAIYVZ010000056.1 GCA_903929755.1 uncultured Acidobacteriia bacterium | reverse complement strand
TGCTGACCGTCACGCAAACCTGCCGCATGCAGAACCGTCACCCTCTCGACTACCTCAACAGCGCCATCCGCTCACACCGCCTGGCACAACCGCCCACGTCCCTACTCAAGAATTCCCGCCCTACCTGAACTGTTACCTTTTTTCCCAGATGAATAAAGCAACGAAATTGCTCGGGCCATAGACTTCGTCACAGATTCCGCGCATGTTCGCGACCTCTCCATCGTCAATGGAGATGAACAGGACGCCATCGTCTCGCAATAGATTCCTGGCGAGCCGGACTCGGGGGTAAACCATGCTCAGCCAATCTGAATGAAACCGGCCGCTGGTCTCCGGATTGACAAATAACCGCTGACCTTCTGCATCTACTTGATTGGAACGTTCCAAGAAGGTCTGCGGGTCCTCAGTGAAATTGTCCTTATAAATGAAGTCATTCCCCGTGTTGTACGGAGGATCAATATAAATCAACTTGACCTTCCCCAGATACGTCTCCTGCAACAACTTCAACGCATCCAGGTTATCGCCCTCAATGAACAGATTCTTCGTGGTATCAAAATCCACGCTCTCCTCGCGGCACGGACGCAGCGTCTTCGCAATCGGCGCATTCGCCGCTAGCAGCGCCTCCCGCTTCCCCGGCCAGTCCAGGTGATAGCGTTCCCTCGGACCCTCGACCACACTCGTCGACAACTCCTGGCGCAGCAGATCGAAATCCACCACCCGCCGCAGCCGCCCCTGCTCGTCCCGCCCCTCCGTCACACAGTTCGGGAAAATCGCAGCCAGCTTCTCCACGTTCTCTTCCGTCAGATCCGGCGTATGCAGTTTCAGCTTTTCCATGTCTCGGGCCTTTGAATCTTTGAATCTTTGAATTCTCTCGCGGCGAAGGGTCGGGCCGGCACAATTCGACACTACCAGTCGGATCGACACAGCCACCAGTCCCCCTCAGAATATCGCGGGGCTCGGGCCACCCGGACAATTGGCTCGTGCTGTCACGAAGGGCGGGGCAGAGCCTCCGGCCAGACTCCCCTTGTCTATCACAGAGTGATAGACTACACGACATGGCAGACCGCACATCGCCGAATCGCGCAACGGACGGTATTCCCCTCCGGAATCGGACCCTCGTGCCGGCGGGCCCCGCTGCCGGGGGTACGGTTGACCGAGTCCTGTACCAGCGGTCCCGGGAAATAGAGAGCAAACTGGACCGTGCCTTGCAACTCATCGCTTCTGGCCGGTACTCAACTCCGCTCCTCGCCCAGGCGTTGGCTGTGTCGGTTCCAACCGTCTCGCGGTATGTGAAAGCTCTCCGCCAGCGAGGCTACCAGATCAGGCCGGAGCGGGAGAACGATGGCTGGCGCTACGCCCTCGTCACTTCTCGGCCTCAGGCGATCAAATCCAGCCGAAGCGTCCGGGGGGAATGGTTGTCGCCCGTTGAAGAAAGGCGGATCGCATGACCGCCGACATTTTGAAGCGCGTTGTACGCGCTATTTCGAACGGTTCACAGCCCGACCTGGAGCGCCTTGCGACTCGCATTGTTGATAACGAGCGACGCACTGGCCACACCAAACTGGCGGCTGAACTGGACGCGATCCTCAAACAGCCCCGGCAACGTAGTTCCAGCTTACGACCAGCGGTCCCGGACCTTGCGCTCGCTCAGTTGCCAGTCAGTAAACGCCACGGCGATTCCCTCGCCGAGTTGTTTCCTGCTGAGGTCCTCGAACACCATATGGTGCTCCCGGCCGCCACGGAAGCCAGTTTCGCGCGTATCGAAGCGGAATATGCGGCACGCGACAGACTGGGTGCTCACGGGCTGCGGCCCCGAAAGACTATTCTGCTCTACGGCCCGCCCGGTTGCGGAAAGTCTTTGGGTGCGAAACGCCTCGCCTGGAACACAGGCTTGCCTCTGATGAAGGTCCGCTTCGACGCGCTGATCTCTTCTTATTTTGGAGAGTCTGCCGCAAACCTCAGGTCAATCTTTACGGCGGCGCGAGAGAAGCCTTGCGTCTTGTTACTGGACGAATGTGACTCCATCGCGCGGTCCCGCGTCAACAGCAAAGATATCGGAGAGGCCTCCCGGATCGTCAATTCACTCCTGCAGTTGATGGAAGACTATGATGCGCCGGGCCTTCTGGTCGCCACTACGAACATCGAATCGTCTCTGGATGTGGCGCTGTTTCGCCGATTTGACGATGTGTTTGAGGTGCCTCTTCCCGGTCTCGAAGAGATCAAACGCTTGCTGTACACCACGCTGTGCGCCGTCAAACTGGAAGAACCGATTTCCTGGGACCAACTGGCTACCCGGTTGATGGGGACGTCGGCAGCGGTGGTAGTCAAAGCCGCCCAGGATGCCGCGAAGTCCGTCGTTCTCCGCGGGGGGAAGGTCGTGACTCAGGTTCATCTGGAGCAGGCCATCGATGAAATCCGCAAGAGTCATCCGGCGGTAAGGGAATCATAGCGTTTGCCAAACGGCCACAACTTCGAATACTTGCCGCTGGTCCTGAGCTCATTTGGCCCGGCTTTAATCAAGGCTTTCCCCAAGGCGGCACCTCAGACGCAGGCAAATCGTCAGGCACCCGCAGCTCACAGCGCGGCACTGTCCCGTTCGGCCACGGAGTTGTCTTCGACTTGGCGGTCCGTTTCACAACAGCGTGAGGCGCAGCACCTGCCTGCTCTGCCCCAGGGAATTCCGATTCTCGTAAAGGTGGATCCGATCCTGGATCTGGGCGATCTCCGCGACAAGTTTGATTTTGAAATCGTTGCTGAGCACGATGATGGCTATGTCATCGTAGCCTCGGCCGATGTCGATCTCACGGCCTTTCGCGCTCTGGTGGACGACTTCTCTGATGACGTGTATGGCTCCGCAAAAATCGCCTCCGTCCACCAGTTGTTTTCTGATCCCAGCCAGACTGACAGACTAAGTCGCATCCTTTCCGATCAACTGCAATTGGCGTGGCCCCATATACAGGACCACGCCGTTTTCACAGTTGATGTGGGCATCGCCTGTACTGGCACTACCGAAGTCCCGCCCAAGCCCAAAAAAGGGAAACGTGACAACGATGCAGCATGGGCGCGGAAGGAATCCGCATGGTCCAGGACCCGCGCCGACGCCTATGACAAATGGGATCAAATCCGAATGGCGCGCGAGGCGGAATTTGACCATTTTGTGAACTCGTATGGGGCACAGATTCTGAGTATCGTGGATGGTGAAACGACAAGAGCTGCGGTTCTACCCGACAGTTTTACCGCGCGACTGCGGATAGTGGGGCGGGGTTTGAAAGACCTGATTCTGAATTATCCGTACGTCTTCGAGGTCGTCGAGTTCGAAGAAATTGGGATACTCGCGCAGGTCAGCGAAGGAGATCCGGTTCCCCCGTCGGCTGTTTCGCCCTTGCCCCCCGACCAGAACGCGCCGGCCGTGTGCGTCATTGACAGCGGAATCCAGGAAGGTCACGTTCTTCTCGCGCCTGCCATCGATACACAGAGTTCCTTCTGCTTCCTGCCTGGTGAATCCTCAACCTCCGTTGGAGACATGGTGCCTCCAGGCGGTCATGGTACGCGCGTTGCAGGTGCTGTTCTATATGGCGAGGTCGTCCCGCAGGACGGCCACCCACAACTCCTTGTCTGGCTCCAAAACGCGCGTGTCCTGAACAAAAACAACCAGATGCCGAAGGAACTCTTTCCTCCGCAGGCAATTCGAGCAGTGGTGGAAAAGTTCTATCACGGCGAACGGCGGACTCGCATCTTCAACCATTCCATCAACGCAAGCACCTACTGCCGTACTCGTCACATGTCATCGTGGGCGGCAGAAATAGACATCCTGAGCGAGCAGTACGACGTTCTCGTGATCCAAAGCGCTGGAAACCTCCCGATAGCTGGCCTTCCCCCTTACCTCGGAGTTAAAGATTACATCGCCTCAGGTAATGAGTACCCCGCCTATCTGGCCCAAAAATCAGCCAGAATCGCAAACCCGGGTCAGAGCCTTCAGGCTTTGACCGTAGGCTCAATCGGGTACGGCGCCCAATCGTTCGGTATGTGGAAGACCTTCGCCTCCGAAACCAGTCAGCCCTCTGCTTTCTCTCGGTCAGGCCCTGGTATCTGGAAGGTCATCAAGCCTGAAGTCGTCGAGTATGGTGGTGACAATGCGCGGAATCAAATCACGCCCCCTGACATCCAACCTGGCGGACGGATTCCGGCAGCCTGCCCGGAACTTGTCCGGTCAACCCTCTTCCCCCCAGGCCCCGCCAGTAGCCGTGATGAGGTGGGAACATCGTACGCTGCTCCAAAGGTCGCCCGTCTCGCTGCTGAATTGCAAACCCTGTTACCCGCCGAACCGGCTCTCCTGTACCGTGCTCTGATTGTCCAATCCGCTAGGTGGCCTGCGTGGGCTGAGTCCGTTCTCGATGCGCTTCGCGCCGGTAATACCGGTGCACCTTTCGAAACGGATGAGTTGCGCGCAAGAGCGTCCCGGATTCTTTCCTCCATGGGCTACGGGTTACCCGATGCCGCCCGCGCCACCAGAAACACCGATCATCGGACCACGCTCATTACCACAGGCGACGTCTCCATTTGCGCACGTGAGTGTCACGTATACCAGGTTCCGATTCCTCCTCAACTGCGTGGCCAGGCGGATGAGTTTGATGTTCGGATCGATGTAACGCTTTCCTGGGTAGCCACGCCACGGCGCACCCGCCGGAATTTACGGAGGTATCTATCCACATGGGTCGATTGGAAGAGCAGCAAATTGGGCGAAGGGCTCCAGGACTTTAGGGCGCGCGCCCTGAAGGACGAAGATCCCGGTGCCGTGCCCCTTGCTGGCTCGACCTTCCCCTGGACTCTCCACGAAATGCCCGATTGGGGCTTGATTCGCGATGTTCGCCGAAGTGGCGGTACGGTCCCAAAAGACTGGGCTATCGTGAAATCAAACACCCTTCCCGATCACTTCTGCATCGCCGTTGTTGGGCACCAGGGCTGGAGCTTCGATCCGGATTCAACGGCCCGGTATGCCCTGGCAGTCTCGCTCGAAGTTATGGGGCAGGAGATTGCAATTTACGAACCTCTCCGCGCGGCAGTCACTGAACTGCAGGCGGAAATCGAACTGGCCGAAACCGAAGTAGAAATCGACCTCCCTTGACCTCAGAGAAGAACATGGTGAAGAAGAAATCCGCATCATCTCAGCACGAAAAGCGAATCGCCGCGAACGAACTCTTTACGCTGCCCCTGAATGAGGCGCAGCAGCGCGAACTGCGCAATCTTGCCGCGCTTCCGGACGCCCGTATCGACTATTCTGACGCCCCCGAAGTGTACGTGCCAGCTTCCGACGTGCAGCGCGGCTGCTTCTATCGGCCCGTCAAACAACTCGTCAGTCTCCGCGTCGACGCAGAAGTCCTCGCCTGGTTTCGAGGACGCGGCATCAGTCCTGGATGAACGAAGTTCTGCGCGCGAGATGCTCGGCAACCCGCAGGGACCGCAACCCCTCGCTACAGGCAAGTAGGTCCTCGATATCAAAATTCGAGAGGTCCAACGTACCCGGTCGCCGCGAGCGAATCAGAGGTAGTTTCCCTCTGGCGCCTGCATCTGCCGCATATGTGTCCGGAAAATCAATTGCGACCCGGTGGGCTCAGACCAGTTCCAGCCGTCTCAGTTCCATGTCATCGGTTCGCACATGTGCAAGGTCATACTGCGCCTGCTGCACCAGCCAGCTTTCAGCGCTGCCTCCGAACACTTTGTACAACCGGACCGCCATCTCCGGCGAGATACCGCGTTTTTCGTTTACCAGATCCGACAGCGCTGTACAGCGCACTCCCAGTGCTGCTGCTGCCCCCGTAATACTCAGGCCCAACGGCTCGATGCATTGCCGGAGTGCAAAGCCTCCAGGGTGCGGCGGATTTTTCATCGGCATTGTTTCGTCTCCTTCTTCGCCAGGATATCCCGAAGCTTTGGAACGTGCTGCGCGGCCACGCCCCGAGCGTCGTCGTCTTCGTAAAGTCGTCTCAGCCCCCCTTGTGGCGTATCGTGAGGATCATCGTCCCGTCCTGCGTAATGTCACGTTGCCCAATTCAATGTTAACGAGAGTTTCCGCGCTCAATGCGCTGGTTCCAACTTGCCGGGTTCAGGCGAGCAATGCCATTAGGTCGGCATGTCGTTGCCTCAGCGCACTATTAATCTCCACCTTGCGCTTAAACTGCTGTTCCTTGCCCATCCGGGCTTCCAGTTTGCGGCAGTCTGCCTCCGCCGCCCGGATCTCGGTAAATCGCAGAACCTGCTCCGCCAGCGTTTCACCTGGCCGGGACACCATCGGCTGCTCCCCCACCCACATGTGCCTCCGCAGCATCTGGTCATAGAGCCCAGCCAGGTCCAGCGCCACCGGCATGGGCGTTCGCAAAGTTCCGGTTGGCTGCCAGGGCAGGTCAAAGAACGCCTCCACCACAACTTTGCCGGCGTCTGCCTCGCTCGGGCGCTTCCAGGTGGCCGCAAACTTCACCTGTTCCCCGAACGCAAACTCATAAAACACCGGCGACGGAATCGCCTTGTCTATCGCCAGTACCAGACTCCGCACGCCGGCAGGCGAAAGGTCCCCGGTTTTCAGAGCGATTCCGAAGACCTGAATCTCCTGCACACCACCCGCCGCCTTCAGGTTCACCGTCTCCGGGGCCAGCTTGTACTTCCAGACAATCTCGCGAACCTGCGAAACAAACCGCCCCCGCATCGCCCGATCCGTCTTCGCAAACGAATAGAGCTTGCTCTTCGGAATCGCCCGGCTCACTTCGGCCTGCCTGGGGTATTCAAACATTGTGGTAGGTCGCCCGTTTGGATTCGGAACGAATCCTGCGTTTAGAGCGGCACCACGCCGATGCGGTTTAGCCATTCGTCGTGGACCGTAGCCGTCCAGATCAAGAGGATATCATCGATCGCAGAACTGATGTCCAGGTTCTGCGAAACGATAATCACACCAGGGCTGTCGCGCTCCTGTACGAAGTCGGCGAAATGACCCGGCATCGTTTTCCTGTCATGCGAAATCAGGATGCGTCCTGCGGCGGCTGCCAACGACAGCACAACAGGGTCGGCGACATCGACGACGCCCCCTTCATGCGCGTTGGCGAAATCGACCCGCGGTTCCCTGCGCCGGACTCCCCGCACAATCTTATGGTTGAAATCGGCGTCCGCCTGAAAGCGGGGCCTCATGCCGGCGTGTGTATCGTCGCGGAGGGCGAGGCTAGCGGGGCGATTTCCCGACGTGCGGTTGCCAGGCTCGCGTATAGAGCGGGTTGCGCCTTCTTTAGCCGCTCACGCAGATCCCGGAACTCGGCTGTACCCTCGGCAAGGTACTGATCGACCACGTCTCGGTTTGCCAGGTAAAAGCTCAAAGCGCCAAAGACTTGCTCCAGCGTCAGGGATGGCCATGAATCTACGATTCCCTCCGGCGATTCACCCCGAAGAAACGCATATACGACGGAGTCCAGCGAAACGCGCGAACCGGCGATGTAGTAGCCAGCCCCCCCGGGTTGCTCAATGAGTTCAACGTACTCTTTGGTCACCTGTCGCCTCTCTTCGATTATATGCGCAATCCCGGTCACCACCTGTCGACCGGCAACGCCATATCTCCCATGTCATTGTTCAAAACATACGGGCCGTTCCGCGCCAGGTACTTGCGACTGCCCTTGGGGCGGCCCCGTCGATCAAGCCTGTCGAACATTTTTTTCGTGATCACCTCAGTTGGACGGGGCTACCCCACCACCGCCAAAAAGCCAATCAATTCAAAATCATCCAGACCCTGAATCGTGTTCACCAGTGCCGTCGTCCGTGGCCCCAGGAACAAGCTGTCCAGTTCCTTCTCCTCATTCACCGCCACCATCTGCCGAATCGCATCGGCCAGTAGATTCGAATACACCTGCATGTTCCGCCCGTCATCTGTCGCCCGGTTAAACGCCCGGTACGCAGCAGGCAATGGTTCCTTACAACCCTTACAGGCCGTCCGCAACAAGTCCAGCAGCCTCTTCACCTCGGTTTGGTTCACCACCACCCGAGCCGGCTTCCCCTCGCTGCTCATATAGATCAGGTAGTACGGATGCAGCCGGTTTTGCTGCAGCAGGACGGCGTCCTCCCCCTGAGGACTCTGTCTTCTCAAACTACGATTTCGCAGGGCGAAAATCACCCCCGGCACCAGCCCCCGCTCCGCGTCCGACGGAACCACCGCATGCATTCCGTTGGGTACCCCCGCCAGGTCCCCGTTCTCCTTCATGTAATTCAACAGGTCCATCCGGAAATCGTTCAGGCCCAGGTCTGTTATCGAGACCCCCGTCTTCAGGTCCTCCATCTCAATCACTTCGTCCTGTAGCCGCCGCAACTGCTCCTTCCGGTAAGAAAGGTCGTTGGCCTTACTGTCCAGCGGATTGTCGTCACCCGTCGCGGTCATGTCCGCGATCACCATCCGGTTTTCCACCCTCTGCTTCAGGTTGATGTACTCGTCCAGCGTGATATCCGGCCAGTAGTTCACCAGCTGAATACAGGCGTTCTGCGAACCGATGCGGTCGATGCGCCCGAATCTCTGGATGATCCGCACCGGGTTCCAATGAATGTCGTAGTTGATCAGGTAGTCGCAATCCTGCAGGTTCTGCCCCTCGGAAATACAGTCCGTCCCGATCAGGATGTCGATCTCTCCGTTCTCGTCGGGTAAGATCGCCGCCTTTTCTTTCGACCGTGGTGAAAACAGCGTCAGCAACGACTGGAAATCATAGCCCCGGCCTAACGTCGACTTCGGCGAATCAGATCCCGTTACCTTGCCGGTATGCAGGTTGTGGCTCTTCAGTAACGGTAGCGCCAGGTGCTCGTATAGGTAATTCGCCGTGTCGGCGAACGCCGTAAAAATCAGAACCTTGCGGTTACCTGGGTTGATCGGCGATGCCAGCTTGCTGAAGATCTGCGTTCGCAGGTGCTGCAGCTTCGCGTCGTCCCCCGGTGCAATCTTCCGCATCTCCGCCAGCAGGAAATCAATCAGCGCAAGATCGCCCCGCAGGTCATTCTCCCAGCGGGGAACGTCCATGTCCTTCAGGGAAATTCGTACCTTACCGCCCAGCAGATCGCCGCTCTCTTCTCCTGAATCGACGTCTCCCTCACCGGAATCCGTCTCGATATCCGAAAAATCCTCCGTCTCCGAGTCCTCATCTTCCAGCTTTCGTTCCAGTTTGGTCCCCACGTCAAGAACCCCCGCGTCTCGCCCCGATTCCTGAAATGCGGCAATTTTTCGCAACGTTGCCAGATGGTGCGCCGCCAGGCGTTGCAGCGTCAGGCGGAATGCTTCAACCGAACTCTCCAGCCGCTTCAGCAGGTTCACCGTCATCAGAGCCTGCAGACTGCGTTCTCGGTCCCGCTGGCGGAAGCGACCCAGCCCACCCTTCAGTTCCGTGTCGTACAACGCCTCATACTTCGCCATTCGGCTCGGCAGAATATAACCAATGGGCGCATACACTCCCAGCGTCAGCAGGCTAAGCCGGTCAAAAATCTCGTTGAACCCAATCACATCCCCGCGCTGCGTCAACGGGCAGTGAATTGAAACAGGCTTCAGTCTCTGCGGGAACTTGCCGATTTCCGTCGTGTCGTAAAACGTCTCAATATGCCGCCGCGACCGCGCAATCGTCACTGAATCCAGTAATTCGAAGAAGTCGAAATCCAGCGTCCCCAAAATCGCCGCTGCCGTTCGTTCCTCTGGTGGTCGCGCCGACCAGGCATTAAACGCGGCCTGTGCCCGGCGGAAGATCCCGTTGATGTCTTTGTCCGTCCGGAGCTTCGAACTCAGATTCTCCGGATCCCCCTCATACGCCAGCGCCAATTGGTTCCGCAAATCGTTGAACCGGTTATTCACCGGCGTCGCCGAAAGCATCAGGACTTTCGTCTTCACCCCTGCCTTGATCACCCGGTTCATCAGCTTCTGGTATCGGGTCTCCCGCTCGTTATAGGCGTCGTTATTGCGGAAGTTGTGCGACTCGTCAATTACCACCAGGTCGTAATTGCCCCAGTTCACCTGGTTCAGCCGCATCCCGAAAGATTGGCCCCTCGTTCTCTGCAGATCTGTGTGGCAAAGAACGTCGTAGTTGAACCGGTCCTTACTGAAGATGTTCGTCTTAACGTTGCTGTTGTAGTTCAGCCAGTTGTCCGCCAGCTTCTTCGGACACAGCACCAACACATTCCGGTTCCGCAGTTCGTAATACTTGATCACAGCCAGCGCCGTGAACGTCTTGCCCAGCCCCACCGAATCGGCCAGAATGCAGCCGCTGTAGGTTTCCAGCTTGTTGATAATGCCTGTGGCCGCGTCCCTCTGGAAGTTGAACAGCTTCTTCCAGATCAGGCTGTCCTGATACCCCGTCCGGTCATTCGGCAGTACATCCGCGCTGATGTCCTCCAGAAACTCATTGAAAATGTTGTACAGAACCAGAAAATAGACCCGCTCCGGTGAATTCTCCTGGTACACCGAGTCGATGTGTTCACACAGGCGCGCTGTCACATCCTCCAGTCGCGTCGGATCCTGCCAAATCTGATCAAAGAGGCTCAGCCACGTCGCGGTCATCGGGGGCTCATCCAGCCGCATCAGCATACTCGATACGGCATTACCTTGCTGATAACCAAGTTCGACCGCCGTAAAACCGCTTATTGGCGAGTAAACCGCAGGCTGCGCCGCATCCACGCAGGCGAACTGTTGCATCGGCGCAGTTCCGTTATTGGATCGAAACCGGGTCTTCCGACGAATCCAGTCCGCGCACTCCCGGGCAATTGCCTTTTGAGTCAGCTTGTTCTTCAGCCGAATCTCGAATTCGCTCCCGAAAAACTCCCGCTCCCGCGCCATTTTGGGAATGTGGAACTCACGCCGTTCCTTCCGGAACTGCTCGGCCACTCCGCTGCCCGTGTCATTCGCCACAAACGTCGGAGCCGTGAAGATGAATTCCAGTCCTTCAATCTGCTCCAGTTCCGCCTTCAGCGCCTCGTACGCAAAAATTGAAAACGAGGAAGCCGCAATCTTCAGCTTTGCCCCTGGAACGAGCGTCGCTTTCAGGTCATCTCCCAGCAGTTGATTGATGTTGTCGATGATCTTCATAGAACTGACGGCGTCAAGGCGGATCGGGGCACCCCTGGATGATATCCCCGCAAGGCTGTCGGCCAGGATCGGTGACTCGAACTGATACCCTGTCGCGCAGTTTACTGGAGATCATCTCCACTTGGTCAGCGAAGTCCGTGCCCAATCAGTTCTCCGCACCACTAAGGTCGGTCGCCACTTAAAATTGGCCAGGCTCGGTTACTCCGTTATTGATCGAGGAGCAGTATCAATCCATGCTGCGCAACCTGGACCCCAACTCTTCAACAGAACGCGCCTTCATCAAATATCTCTACGAACACGGACTCCGCCTCCCCGACGCCGCCCAGAAACGCCTCGACGGCATCTACTGCCAGCCCGACTTCTACTACGAACCCCGCTTCTGGGTCTTCTGCGACGGCTCCCCGCACGACGACCCCGCCGTCCAGCAACGCGACGCCGAACAACGCCAGCTAATCCTCGCTCGGGGCGACGAAGTCTGGGTCTGGCACTATCGCGAAAATCTGGCGTCAGCCGTCGCCAAACGGTCAGATGTCTTCCGCAAGGTTCGCTGAAGACATGCCTGAATACCTGCCTGTTTCGAAGTTCCCGTTGGGAAATGTTAGACTAAATTGCCTGGTCATTGGTTAATTCATGCTTGGTTAATTTATGTCAACTCTCAGCGCCTTCGAAGCCAAAACCCGTTTCGGTGAAGTCCTCGACCGTGTCGCCCGCGGGGAAGAAGTCGTCATCACCCGGCACGACAAGCCTGTTGCCCGAATCGTGCCGGAGGGCCGTCCTTCCCTGAAAGCGATCCGGAGCGCTGTTGCCGACCTTCGAGCTCTCCGCAAAGAGATCTCCGCCAACCCCGGCTTCCAGCCTCTTACCGATAACGAAATTCTTGAGGCTATCCATGAAGGCCGTCGCTAAAACAGGCTTCGTCGCCGACGCGTCTGTCGCGATTGCCTGGGTCGTGGAATCCCAGAGCGCACCCCAAACCGACGAACTTCTCTCCATCGTTGCCGAAGGCGCGCCCCTCCACGTCCCGGCCATCTGGCCCTACGAAGTCTCCAACACCCTGCTCACCCTGGAACGCCGCACCCGAATTGATGGTGGTCAGGGCACCCGCGCCCTGGAAATTCTTACCCGCCTCAATCCCACCGTCGATGGCGACGGTCCCCACGTCGCCATGGAACGCACCCGCGACCTCGCCCGCAAATACACGCTCACCGTCTACGACGCAGCCTATCTCGAACTGGCGCTACGGCGTCGTCTGCCCCTTGCCTCTCGAGACTCCGCACTGGTCCAGGCGGCAAAGCTCGCCAAAGTCCCCAACCTGCTCTGAGCCACCCCTCCCCCATGTCCGCCACCTTCTAACCCGGCAAACTCGTCACCCTCCGTGGCCGCGACTGGGTCGTTCTCCCCTCCCACGATCCCGAAAATCTCCTCATCGTCAAACCCCTCGGCGGAGCCGACGATGAAACCACCGGCATCTACCTCCCCCTCGACATCCCCTCTGACCGTCCCCGCGACGCCCGTTTCCATCCACCCACCCCGGAAGACCTCGGCGATATTTCAACCGCCCGCCTCCTCTACGACGCCGCCCGCCTCGCCTTCCGCAACGGAGCCGGTCCCTTCCGCGCCCTCGCCAAACTCTCCTTCCGACCCCGCGCCTACCAGCTCGTCAGGAGGCGGGGCACGCCGTCATCTGCCCAGAATCAGAGCGCGGAATTCGTCCACCATTTCGTCCTGACGTGCTGAATCGTCATCCGCCAAATTGGCCTTCAGCTTCTTGAAGAACTCCCGCTTGCGCCTTTCCTGTCCCTCCAGGCCAAGCCGGACCAGTGCCGCAAGCGCCTTGCTCATACTCTTGCCTGTCGTCTCTGCATACCGAACGACCTGTGCCGCCACGCTCGCATCCAGCCCAACTGTAAACCTGGTCTCGGCCCGTCGTGGCGACTCAGCCTTCAACTTATGCGTCATCACTCATCATCATGCCTCACTCTGCCGCACATACGCGGATCGCTTATTCGAGCGCAGGCCCCCACCCGCATGGCCAACCCGTTGGCAGTCGAGTATTCGCTCGTTCCGCCCGCCGCCCCCCTCGCACCCATCCCCGGGCTGCAAACCTAAGCTTGGGTTCAGACGCAATGCAGGACAGGGATCTCGGTGCCTGGACAACAGGCCTGATCGGGCGCTATCGTCAAATGAGGTCTGACACTACATGTCACAGGGAACCACACTCGCGAAACAGGAACTAATCGACGAGATTACCCGTCGCCTGGTAGCCTTCTATCGCCCCGTCAGCATTTACCTGTTCGGTTCCGAAGCCCGTGGCCACAGTGGTCCTGACAGCGACCTCGATTTTTGCGTTGTGGTTCCCGACGACGCGTCCCCGGAAATCTTCCGCGCTGGTGCCGCTCGTCCTGCCCTTGCGGGAATCCATGCGGCGGCAGATGTTGTTCCCTGGCGCTTGACCGACTTCGAACAGCGTGCCACCTGGGTTAAGGCTTCGCTGCCTGCAACCGTTCTCAGGGAAGGCAGGGTGCTTTTTGAGTCCCGCTGAACTCCTTGCCCGGGAAACCCGTGAGTGGCTCCTGAAGGCTGCCGATGATCTTGGGTCCGGTCGGGTTCTGGAGGCACCTGGTCACGAGGCCACTGCGCTGTATCACTGCCAGCAGGCGGGAGAGCAGAGTCTCAAAGCCTGGCTCACTTTTCAAGATCAGGCATTCCGCAAGACGCACAACCTGAAAGAACTCGGGGACGCCTGTGCCCGCCTGGATCCGTCCCTGACGTCGCTTGCGGACGAAGCCGATGCCCTCACCGACTATGCCTGGAAGTTGCGCTACCCGGGTGCCCCCTATGTCGTAGATCCTCAGGAGTTGGAGGCCATGCTCACCCTCGCTGGAAGAATTCTGGCGGAAGTGCAACTTCGCCTTCCCCCCGAAGCGCGCCTCACGTAGCTGCTGCCGCCGCCGGAATCAGCGATTCAAATTCCATAACCGAACGCAGTCTGCGGTTTCGTTCACCCCGCGGTTACATCCCCGAAACCGGCACCGCCCGCAACCACGCTCCCACTGCGCTTTTGTGCCGTTTCGGCGAAGTAACCTTTTTCATTCACAGATTTCGAAAATAATTATTACTCCCCTGTTTTCAATCCCCTGCACCACCTTCCTTAAACCACCCAAAACCCCCTCTCTCACCCCCCGCATGAAAAACTCCTTACCAGAAGGAGCCCACATGCAAAAACGCAGCAGCCCCAACTTCGAATCCGAGCTTAGAGTCTTCACCATCGGTGCCGAACGCGTCGCCTGGCTCGGTGACCTCGTCGCCTCGGCCCGCGCAGACTACAAACCCCGCAACTTCGGGGAACGCCATCTCGTCGACGATCTCGCCATCTCCAAATGGCGTGGCCTCCGCGTCGCCATCATGGAAAAAGCCGTTTTCGAGCAGCAGGGCTCCAGCTACCGTCCCCGCATCCCAAAGGACAAAGACGGCCGCCTCCTCATGCCCCACGAAGATATCTACCACCTCGCCATGGCCCACGCGCCCGAGGCCCACTCGACCGTTCTTACCGCCCTCAACCGCCTCGACAGCCGCTACCACCGTCAGTTCTGCACCGTCCTGCGCCTCCTGCTTGCGCTCCGCAGAGGAGATCCGCCGCCCGTGCCCGAAGCCCTGCCAATTGAACCGAAATTACCCGTTGACCCGAACCAAACAGACAGAAAGGAAACCACCCCATGCGAACCCTCGCCGACTACACAGCCAACGACGTAGCCATCGAAGCCACTCAGGCCTACTCCCAACACGTCGAACAATGGCAAACCGAACTCCATCCCAATGGAGCTCTGGAATGCTACTTCGCCGCCGAAATCGTCCGCGCCACATGGCGCATCCAAAGCTACGCCATTTTCGACACTCC
>CAIYVZ010000055.1 GCA_903929755.1 uncultured Acidobacteriia bacterium | reverse complement strand
CTTCTCTTCGGCTTTACTTCTTTATGAAGTAGCCTCAGAGGTTTGCGTTCGGAGCGTTTCCGCTTTTCGCGCCGCCCGTCTGTCGGGCACAAATGAAGAATAGCATTTGATCCCGGGGAGCGCAAGCAAAGGAGACGAAATGACTTTGCCCATTGCCTGTAACCTGCTGAAAAGGTGGCAGTTATGGCGCAAAGATTTTATTTCTGAGACGGAAACACAGTTTGGGGTGTTGACTGTTTGAGGTGGCATACGAGAACAGGTTCCAGGCTGTTATTTCAGGCGCTTTTTGACCAATGGCCACAAGCATCGCTTGTATTTCTGGCCTGATCCGCAGCCACATGGAGCGTTGCGCGGCTCCGATTGGACTGGCGGGCGGGAGGGGGCGCGGTTTGCGGTGAAGGCGACGGATTGCCCGCGGATTCCGAGGGAGTGGCTGGAAAGAGAACGGTCGCAGCTGACGGGGGTGGAGTTCGAGAAGAGCCGGCGACGGTAAGGGTTGGAACCGGAGGTTGGAGTTGGCGGCTAGAATCAGAGAGATGCGCCACATTTACCTGCACGGTTTTGCTTCAGGACCTTCGTCAAGAAAGGCGCAGGGATTTCGGGAGGCGTTTGCCGCGAAGGGCGTGGAACTGGAGATCCCGGCGCTGGACGGCGGCGACTTTGAACACCTGAAGATCTCGGGGCAGCTGCAACTTATTGAAGATCTGGTGAACGGGGAGAGCGCCCAACTGATCGGGTCTTCCATGGGGGGCTATTTGGCGGCGCTGTATGCGTGGAGGCACCCGGAAGTGACAAAGGCAGTGCTGCTGGCTCCCGCTTTCAGCTTTAGCGTGCGGTGGCAGCATTTGCTGGGGGAGGAGAAGCTGGCTGCGTGGCGGGAAACCGGATCGCTTCCGGTGTTCCACTACGGGGTTGGTGCGGAAATGCCGATTGCTTACGGACTCTATGAAGATGCGCTGCAATATCCTGAATTTCCGGATTTCCGGCAGCCGGCGTTGATCTTCCACGGACTGGGGGACGATGTAGTGCCGGTTGCGTTGTCGCGGCAGTTCGCGGCCGGGCACGCGAATGCGGCGCTCACCGAGATGGATTCGGGCCATGAACTGACGAATGTGCTGGAGGAGATTGTGGCGCGGTCAGTTGATTTCCTGCTCCGGTAACCAGCCAAGCGCTTGCCGACAAGGGTCGGCAAGCGGCTTATCTCTGGTTTTGACCTAGACTGCCTGCCCTTAAACCTTCAGTTAGACAAGGACGGCGGCGAGGGCGAAATCCTGCGGGCCGGAGGGAACGTTGCCTGCCACCACATCAACGTTCCACGTTCCGGCGACGGCTGCGGGAACCTCCACGACCTCGACATTGTTGGCGGAATCAAGCGTGAGGGCGGCACCGGGCGAGACCGGCCCATTCCCCACAAAGCGCTTCCCGTTGGGGGCCGTGACAATCAGGTTCAGATTATTGACGAGCGCGGGCCCCGGAAAGTCTGAGTAACACATGGCAATGCGAAGCGTAGCGGCGCCTGGTGGGACGACGATGGCGGTGGTCTTCTTTTGGCCCGTTTTCAGGGCGGGACCCTCGACGGTAGCGAGGGACTTCCTGAAGGACCTGTCCAGATTCAGGCGACCAAACCCCTGATGGGGATCGAGGAGTACCTTAGCTGTGGTCACTTTGGGGACCCTCTGAGCACCAGCGATGAGACATGCCTTCACCAGGGCGGCTGACGGATCGGGAAGACCACGGCGGGTTCGGAGGAACTCCCGCACCAGGGCTGCAGCTCCGGAGACAAGGGGCGTGGCCATGCTGGTGCCGCCCATGTAGAAATACTTCTTGTTGGTGGGGTAGGCCTTCCAGGCGAAGTTATTCGGCGCCAGTCGCGTGGAGCGAGTGGAGAGGATGAACGTGCCGGGAGCGAGGAGATCCGGCTTGATGCGGTTGTCGGCGGTGGGCCCCCGACTACTGAAGGCAACCACCTGATCGGGGCTATCGGCCATCGAATCGCCCTTGAGGGGTGCGACCGGGAAATCGTCGGGCCACCAGTCCCCATAGCGCTCGGCGTTGAATTCGGGCCGGAGGTTCTCACAGGCCCCGACAGTAATGCAGTTCTTGGCGGTGCCGGGGGAGGTGACGCTGCCCAGATCGATTTTGCCGTCCTTATTATGGTCGGAGCCATCGTTTCCGGCGGCTATGACGGGGCAGAAGGACTTGTGTTCCCAGACGAATTGATCGAACTGGAAGCAGGTTTGGTCGTAAGCGCCGGGGTCGCCACCACCCCAGGAATTGGAATGGATACGGGCACCTTTGTCCCAGGCGTACTGGAACAGGGACTTCAGATCAACGGGGATGCCGGACAGAACATAGCGTTCCTGGTCCCTGAGCGGAACCGAAGGCTTCCACTTCATTTCCTGCTCGATGGCCTGGAAGACGAGCCGGGCTTTATTGGCATGGCCTTTAATGGAGACGGCGTCAGTGACTGACGCGGCGCCGTTGCCGAGAACCGAGCCCGAGACGTGGGTACCGTGTCCGGAATCGAGGTCGGCCGGACCGTCGTCCGCCCCGGGATTGGTGATCTGCGAGTTAAAGTCGGGCGAGATGGGGTAGCTCTTGATGGCGACGATGCGGTCTTTGAAATCGGGATGGATGGTGGCAGGGTCCCCGGTATCGAGGCCGGTATCACAAACGGCAACGATTTCGCCGTCACCGGTTAGCTTCAGACCGGCCGGATCGAGGGCAACCCAGGCATTCCCCATTACTTTTGTGGCGATATTGTTGGCAGTCCGGGGGGTGACCCTTTGCCGAATGTAGCGAACGCCGTGGACGGCGGAAAGGGCGTGGATCCGGGGCTGCACCTCGGCAGGTGTGCCGGTAGTCTTGACGACCAGAAGGTTGGCCGAAGGTTCCTGGGCGAGGATCTGGAAGCCAAGTTTACGAGCCGAGCGAGCGACGGGGCCCGCATGTTCGGGGTCGAACACCTCAATCGTATAAGTGCCTTCTCTTTGGCGGCGGCGCGGGGGTAAAGCGGTATCGCCGACGCCGAGCGTAAGGGGCGCAATGCGGGCGGAAGAGGGCAAATGGCCGACCCAACGGACGAAGGCTAAAGCGGCGATGAGCGGCAGCATCGGTTTGGTGGCGCGAACAATGCAGGAAAAACCGCCCGAGGAACTTCGTACTTTGGCACCGGTGGCCTTCAGACGACGAACCCAGTTTTCTTTCACCGGGCCAATGAACTGCACGACATAGTGGTGAGGGCCGGCTCCCGGATCAGTCGCGCCGGCGTAGGCTTGGTGAGAATGGGTCTCGCCATCTGCGGTGATTCGGGGTTTCGAGGTATCAACGGCGATGTTCCCAAAACGGACTTCGTACTGAGAAGTGATATCTTCCACCGGATACTTGCGAGAGAGAGACTTAGCCACTTCATCGGCCACCTCCGCAAGAACAAAGGCGTCATATTTCTGAAGAATTGTGGCGACCTCTGAAATTGCCGGCAAATCTGCTTTGTCGGCGTAGATTTTCAACATCTTCGACATGGATTTTCCTTTCCGCGAAGCGGGAGTTTCAGTGGCCCAATTTTACGCCTTTTCCCGCCTGACTGCACGCGCCTGGGCGCCTTCATTACTGAAGTGCGGAATTTTCTGCCGATACAGGACAGGCAAGTACGGGAACAGGCGATTGCGGATACTCACTCGAAGAACTGCTTGCGGTGCTGCTCGGCGTACATCTTCAGGCGGGTGGCGACCTCGGGGTATTTTTCGGCGACGTTGATGGTTTCGAAGGGGTCTTTTTCGAGATCGAATAAAGACAAGTCGATAGAGGCTTGGCGGAACTTTCCAGGTGCGCCGTTATTGCCGATCTCGACCAGGTCGCGGTAGGTATGGGGCAGATGGAGCTTCCAGTGACCATCGGCGGAGATGACGGCTTCGAAGGTCTGATTGGTGGTGAAGGCGTAGAAGTCGTGGGGGTTCACGGCTCCGGGCTGGTCGGTGATCAGATCCCAGACGTTGAGACCATCGACGGGGTTCTTCGGCAGAGGCGTCTGGGCGAGATGAGCCAGGGTGGGCAGAATATCGATGGTGCAAAGAGCCCGGGTAGAGGCGGAGTTGGGCTTGATGTGGCCGGGGTAGCGCATGACACAGGCGCTGCGGGTACCGCCATCGAAGCTGGTACCTTTGGCATCACGGAAGGGTGTTTGACCCGCGTGATTTCCGTAGGAGGTCCAGGGGCCATTGTCGGAGGTGAGGAGGACGAAGGTGTTGTCGTCGAGACCGTTCTTCTTCAGCGCGCCGAGGATTTCGCCGATGGACCAGTCGATTTCCATCATGACGTCGCCGTAGACGCCGGCTCCGGATTTGCCCTTGAACTTTTCGCTGCGGAAAAGGGGGACGTGGGGCATGGAGTGGGGGACGTAGAGAAGAAAGGGATTGTCTTTATTTCGGCTGATGAAATCGACGGCGTGCTCTGTATACCAGGTGGTGAGCATGGGCTGGAGGTCGGGCGTCATGCGCTCGACTTTAACTTTGCCGTTCTCCCAGAAGTGTAGAGGTTGGCGGTAGTTCTGGGGGGCTTCGGGGTGAAATTCCCACATGTCGTTGGAGTACATGAGGCCGCAGGATTCATCGAAGCCGCGGGCCTGGGGGCGGGTGTCGGGCTGGTCGCCGATGTGCCACTTGCCGAAGACAGCGCTACGGTAACCCTTTGGTTTCAGGACCTCGGCGAGAGTGGCGTAAGAAGGTTCGAGGCCGCGGCCTCCCGGGCCATGGGCTCCGAAAACTTTGGTGCGACTGGGGTAGCATCCGCTGAGGAGGGCGGAGCGAGAGGCGGAGCAAATGGCCTGGGGGACGTAGAAGTTATTGAAGCGACAACCCTGGCGGGCCAGGGCTTCGATGTTGGGCGTCGGGTAGGGAGGATGACCGAAGGGTTTGTAGTCGGCCCAGCCGGAATCGTCGAGGAGGATGATGACGAAGTTGGGGGGATTGGTTGGAGGTGGCGTTTGGGCGTGGGCCGGGAGGGCGAGAGATGCGAGGCTGGCGGCGGTGGAGGTGTTGAGGAACTGTCGGCGATTCATTTTTGTATTGTCACTTCGAAGGGAGCTATCGTTTTCGGGAACGAACCGTTTTCTGAAACGAACCATTTTCTGAAACGAACCAAGGTCGGGAACGAACCGGGGTCCGGGGAAAACCAGTTTATGTGATTATTCAACCATGCGACCATCGGGCGGGGCGAAATCGGGCAGTCTGGTTATCATGGCCGACCGCGCGCCGCGAGGGCTTTTTCGAGCGTGCCGACCACAGAAAGCGCGAGGCGCTGGTAGCCTTCCGGCGTGAAATGGACGTTGTGGGGGAGTTGAAGAGCGGGGTCGGCGGCGATGATGGCGTGGAGGTCGTCCACCTGGACTCCGAGTTCCTTCATGACACGGAGGGCGACTTCGTTGTACTTGAGTTCGTCGTCTTTCACGCGCCCGGAACTGGCGTCGGGAACCGGAGTGGTGGTGGCCCAAATGAGGGTGGCGCCGGTCTTCTTCAGGCGGGCTACGATCTGGCGGAGATTCGCTTCGTATTCGGGCAGCAGCGCGACCTGTTTGCCTTTGTCGGGAGTGACGTAGTTGCCCTCGGCGTCGAGGTACTTCAGGTCGTGAAGGCCGAAGTTGAAGTGAATGACGTCCCACCTGGAGTTGCCGAGCCAGGCGTCGAGATGGGTGAGACCGAAGGCGGTCTGGGCCGAGTTTTCGAGGGGGCGCAGGAGGTTGGCTTTGCCCTTCAGCAGTTCCCGAACCGGGAGCGTATAGCCGATGGAGATGGAGTCGCCGATGAGGAGGACGCGCGGGAGACCGGGGGTTTCGGCGATAGGGCGGAGAGCCGGGTCTGGTGGCGCGGGTGCCAGTTCGAAGCGCTTTTCGGTGACGGATTCGACTTTGGGCCGGGTGTAGAGGACCGGAAAATACTGGCCTCGGGCCCAGAGTTCGTAGAGGTCGCGGTAGTGGGGGTCGTTGACGTCGCCGGACTGGCCCGGGGTGTTGATGCCCAGAGTGTCATCCCAGTTTTCCGTGTCGGCGATGATTTTGAAGCTGCCGCCGGAAGTTTGGTTGTCGCCGCCGCCGGTGGCCGTGACGGTGTAACTGTCGCCGCCGCGGGGGTGGGTACCGACGTTAAAGCGGGCCTTGTCTTCAGCCGAGAGGGTTGCTGACAGAGGGTGAATGATGGTGGCGTGGTGGAAGGCGCCGAGATTCCATTTGGCGGGGTTGGGGCCGAAGCGCCTGGTGAGGGTGGCGATGGCCTTTTCGAGGGTAGTGGCGAGAAGTGCGTCGCGGCCGGCAAGAGGGTTGTCGCCGAAGCGGCCATCGGGAGCATAGAGCCAGGCGATGATTCGCGACAGGGGCGGGGTGCCGATGGCGTCTCGGGCGGCGGCGGGGACGACGAGAGCGCGGATCTCGGTGAGGAGTTGGCGCTGAAAGATTTCGTAGATGCCGGCCTCCACGGAGTCGGCGTCGAGGTGGAAGTTCCAATGGAGGAGGCGGGTCCGGGCTTGTGCGGCGGTGTCGGTGGAGAGTTTGATTTCGCGCAGCAGCGGCACGATGCGGCGAGCGGGGATGGAGAGGTTGTTGTTCTGGAGTTCCACCATGTCGGCGAGGGTGAAGCGGCGGCCGGAGCTGAGGAATTCCGAGACACTTTCGGCGCGGAACGGGTCGGCCCACTTGTAGTGGAGCGCGTCTTTATAGGGCCAGCCGGTGGGGATCTGGTATTCGTTGGAGGTATTGTAGAAGCCTTTGGCGGGGTTAAAAATGCCGGGGAGGGCTTTGGGGGCGAGGTAGCCGGACCATTCGTAGCGGCCATCGCCGGGGACAGGAACGAGACCCGAGAAGTTGGGGCGCTGCGGCGCGATGCCGACGGCCTGATATCCGATGTTGCCCTGGCGGTCGGCCCAGATCATATTTTCCGCGGGAAGGCGGCTGTAAGCGCAGGCGTCCTGGAATTCGGCCCAGGTGCGGGCCTGATCCATGCGGAGGCTCGCGAGATAGGGGGCGTTGCCCACTTCGAGCCACGCGGCGCGGATGGCGTAGGCCTTGTGGTGCTGTTTGTCTTCGAAAACGACGGGGCCGTGGCGGGTGTACTTCAGGTCAACTGTGGCGGGCTGCTCGCCTTTCACCGGAATGGTTTCGCGGACGACGCGCATGGCTTCCCAGCCGCCCTGATAGCGATATTCGTTGGCGTTGGCGGGGTTGGTGTCGTAGACGTAAAGGTCCTCGTTGTCAGTGCCGAAGATGGTGAGGCCCCACGCGCCGAATTCGTTGTGGCCGATGGAGAGGCCGGGGAGAGAGGGTTCGCCGCCACCGATGACGTTCCAGCCGGGCGCGACCAGATGGGCCCAGTAGCGGAGCGAGGGTGCCTGCTGGGTGCGGTGGGGGTCGTTCATCATCAGCGGGTAGCCGCTGGAAGTGAGCTGGGGACCGACGATCCAGTTGTTGCTGCCGATGTCTTCCTGGCGCTGGCTTAGATCGAGCGCGAGATCGGTGGCGGGGGCGGCGGCACCGAACCGGAGGGGGGCTTTGAAGGCGCGGTAGAGGTCGAGGATTTCTTTGGAGAGGAGGGTCTGGTCGATGGCGGGGTCGAGAGTGAGGTCGGGGTTGCCGGGCTGGAAGTATTCGAGGTCTTTGACTTTGTCGACGCCGACGGCTCGGATGGCGAGGGCCATGTTGAGTTCCTGCTCGACGTTGGAGATGAGGGCGTTGAAGCGGCTGATGACGACGGCGGGAGTCCAGGTGCCGGGCTTCAGGTTGAGGAGACGGAAGTCGGGCGTGAGGAGGGCGGGGTTCGCGTTGGTTTCCGCGATTCGGGTGTTGATGCCCTGGACGAAGGCGGTGACGATGGCTTCGCCGCGGGGGTGGTACCAGTTGAGTTCCTGCCTGAGGTCGCCGCGGAATCGGAAGAGGCGGTTGCCGATGTCGCGTTTGAGCTCGGCGCGACCGGAGATTTCGGCCATGGTGCCGGTGGCCTGGCGACGCCAGAGTTCGAGCTGGAAGAGGCGGTCGCGGGCGACGTTGTAGCCCTGGGCGAAGAAGAGGTCGTGCTCGTTTTTGGCGTAGATGTGGGCGACGCCCCATTTGTCTTTGAGGATTTCAACGGGCTGGGTGAGGCCAGGGAGGGTGAGTTTTTCGGTGGGCGGGGTGGCCGGGAGGGCGAGGGCGGGAAGGAGGAGGGCGAGGGCCAGAGTGGCTGGTTTCATTGCTTTATTAGTAGAACATTTTGGCAGGGCCTCAGAAAAAAGGTGGGTTGCCGGAACCGAGTTACCGGAAGCCTTCGATCATCTCCAGCACCGAACCCGGATTGGCCACGACCGAGAACAGAGTGGTCTTGCCGTCAGGAGAAACGCTCAGATTTCCAAACGGGATCACTGCCGACCCAAGCGGGGCGGCGACGTGCGTACTCCGGTCCGAGAACCGGAAAAACTGTAGTGCGAAGTCTTTTCTCGTGCCCACCGACCCGATGAACCAGATCCCGTCCTGCACCGGGGCATACGCCCTCCCATAGACGGGCGACGAAAGCACCTGCCGTTCGGGACCGCCACCTGTGTCCTGCGCGAACAGGAGATAGGACGCCCCTTGTTCCCGAATCTCACGCAGCAGATGGTCTTTAAGGTAGTAGAGGGTCTTGCCGTCGGGAGACTCAACTGGACTACCGCCCCCATTCCTGGTGAACTGTTCTTCCTGCCCCGCCGCGAAGGGCACCCGCCAAACCTCAGGACGCCCCGTTCGGTTGCTCGGGAACCAGATACTGTTTCCGTCGAGCGAAAAACTCGGGTTTTGGTTGTCGCCGCGCACGACCAAATTCCGCAGGCTTCCGCCCGCAGCCTCTAAGACCGCGATATTGAAGAAACCATCCTCCCTTTGATTTCGGAACACGAGCCATTTGGAGTCGGGTGACCAGTGAGGCCAGCCAGCACCGATTACGTCGGGAGCCGTCACTTGAGATCTGCCTGTTCCATCCGCGCGTGCAACCCAGATCTGGTCACCCTCTTTGGTCGGGGCCGTCTGAAACGCTATACGGGTCCCATCCGGAGAAAACTGCGGACCGTGTTCCCACAGTGTGGAGCGAATGAACGGTGCGACACCCGAGCCTTCCCGATAGCGCCATATATCGGAATGATTTGTGGGCCGGGTGAACAGCAGTCGGTCCCCCGCGACGGAAGGGGACTGGGCGGGCCAGCCAACGAGTTCGATCCGCTGTTCAGGGCTGCCGCCGTCAGCAGGTACACGCCACATGTCACCAATGCTCCAGTACCGCGAACCACCAAACACCAGAGACTTCCCGTCAGCGCTCCAGGCGATCCCGCCCAGCGGAAAGTAAAGCTTGCGGGCGATCTTGCGAGGGGCGGCGATTGCCCGGAAACCCGCGTCCAGCGCCTGGATATTCAAGGCGCAGGAAACGGGTCCGGCGCCGCACCGGAAAAATGCCAGTTCCTGACCGTCGCGGGAAAACGCAGGCGAAATGTCGTGCTCCCCCTCTGGTGGGGACGAAATCGACCGCGGTTCACCTCCATCCGCCGGTACGACGACAATTGACTTTGCGGAAGCCACTGCGATACCACTTCCATTCGGTGCCCATGAGAGCATCGGCGCCGGACCCACGGAGGAAAAACCCTGGCCGAGCCTCCGTTCTGCCCCACCGAGCGCTGAGATGGTGAAGATCCCATCGTTCCGGCGAAACGCGATTTGCCTTCCATCCGGCGACCATGCCGGAGAAAACTCAGCCGTCGGATCCGTCGTCAGGCGGAGCGCATCCGGTTGGCCGATCAGCTTTACGTAAATGTCGAAGTTGTTGCGGTCGCCTTTTTCGCCGTCCCACGCGAATGCCACCTGGCGACCGTCAGGCGAGAGTACGCCTTGCTGCTGGAACCCTGGGTAGCTTGTCACCGGCACAAGCTTCGGAGGGGGGACTGCCTCCCGCAGTCCGCGCCAGGCCCAAAGGCCGGCTGTCGCCGCAGCCATCGCAACCACCACAAAAGTGGCCCACAGCCACGTCCGTTTTCGGGAACTGGCCACTACTGTTGCCGAGGGGGCCGGATTGAGAGAACCCGAGGCCGCTTCCTCCTTCAGTTCGGTCAACGCAACATGCAGATCGCTCATGTTCTGGAACCGGCGCGCCGGGTCTTTTCGGAGGCACCGGGTGATGATCCGTTCCAGTTCCGGCGGCAAGTGCCCGGCCAAAGATCGGGCGGGTTTCGGTTCGTCCTTCACAACCGCCGCCAGCGTGGCAACGTTCGTTGCACCCCGAAACGCTCGCTCTCCGGTGATCATTTCGTAAAGCAAAACGCCAAACGAGAATACGTCGGAACGGGCGTCGACGGGAAGTCCCTGCGCCTGTTCGGGAGACATGTAAGCGACGGTCCCCACGATGGTGCCTTCCGCGGTCTCCGGAATGGCGAAGGTCGCAGTCTGGGTAGCCGATGCCTCCGGAGGCTGCACCGACAGCCTGGCGAGGCCGAAATCCAGAACTTTGACGCGACCCTGGTCCGTCACCATCACGTTGGAAGGCTTAAGGTCGCGGTGGACGATGCGTCGCGTATGGGCGGCGGCGAGCGCGTCCGCTATCTCGACACCGTAGCGCAGCACCTCGCTCAGCCGCATTCCCTTCTTCGGGATGATGTGATCGAGTGATCGGCCCGAGATCAACTCCATCACCAGGTAGGCAGGTCCGACATCGTACAGAGTGCAGATATTGGGATGGTTCAGCGCCGCGACAGCACGAGCCTCGCCGGCGAAGCGTTCCCCGAAGCGGTCGCGGGAGGTCTTGATCGCCACGAAGCGCCCCAACCGGGTATCCTGAGCTTTCCATACTTCGCCCATGCCGCCCGCCCCGATACGTTCCAGGATTTCGTAGGGGCCCAGAGTCGCCCCGGGTCTGACGGCCGGCAACTCAGATGCTGAGTCTTTCGCCAGAAGTGATTCCACTTCGCGCCGCAGTTCGGGTTCGGCACCGTCCATGGCGGCAGGGCCACGCTCCTGAACGGCATGGTACAGGTTTTCGATCTCTTGCCAGCGTTCGGGAGTCATTGGGCGGATTCTCATTATCGTAACTGTATTTTTTTAGGGCTGTTCGCTTATTTCCGCAACCAGTCGAGTCTCTCCCGCAGTCTTTCCGTCTTCTTCGTCGCCGGATCATAAATGAACAGGCCCGCATAGTGGATTGTGTAGACCTTCACACCCCAGGTGTCGGCGAGTCGGCGGTCGGCGACCGAGGGCATCGGGTCGGCGGATCGCGGATGCACGTGATAGATGGCCACGGTGACACCCGGAATGATAGTCATCTTCTGCCGCATGGCCTGGTTCGTGGTCCCGGTCTGGACTACCATTTCGGCTCCGGCGCGGTTGTCTACCCGAAAGCCCGCTTCCACTCCGGTAGTGGAACTGCCGACAGTTTCGGCCCATGCCTTCCGCATTGCCAACGCGATTTGCGGTGTTGGGTGCCAACCAGTTTCAGGACCGTCTGCCGCTGTCAGCGTCATGGTCATCCATATTGCGAGTGTTGCGAGCTTCATGGCGTTTTCCTCGCCCGCTAAGCGGGGAGAGCCGCGAAAAACTGCAACATCGGGAAAAAATATTTTTGATCACGTAGAATACGCTCTGCGGACTGAACTATGGGAATGCAACAACCTGGAGAAGTCACGGTGCTGTTGCGGGCATGGGGCAACGGGGACCACGCTGCCCTGGACCGGCTGACTCCGCTGGTTTATCGGGAACTGCACAAGGTGGCGCGTAACCGGATGCGGGCCGAGCGTGCCGGCGACAACACGTTGCAGGCCTCTGCGCTGGTCAACGAAGTGTACCTGCGAATGGTGAACGCGGACGAAGTCCAATTCAGTGACCGGACACATTTTTTCGCGGTCTCGGCCCGGATCATGCGAAGGATCCTGGTGGACGCGGCGCGAGCACGGACGACAGAAAAGCGCGGCTCAGGTCAGGCGCGGATCAACCTGAACGAGGCACTGGACGGAACTGCGCAGCCGGATGCCGGTGTGGTGGCACTGGACGATGCGCTTCAGGGGCTGGAGAAACTGGATCCACGTAAAGCGCGTGTGATTGAGTTGCGGTTTTTTGCAGGCCTCAGTCTGGAGGAGACGGCAGAGGTGCTGAGTGTCTCGGTTGAGACGGTAAGCCGTGACTGGAAACTGGCGAAATCGTGGCTTCGGCGAGAGATGGAAGGCGATTGAAGTTTCCTTCCCCGGGCAGGCTTGTGCATTTTCGGGGCGATGCCGGAAACAGACCTTTACGGTAGGGCAGAATGACATCCGGCGGCGGGTTCGCAACCCGCCTCGCGTGTGGTCAAACCTTGAAGAGGCCGATTGCCAATCGGCCGCGGATTACCAATCCGCCCCACATAGCCCGGGGGATCTGTGCGGCTTAAATGGAACCGAACCTGGCGGTCGGAGAACGCTGACCGCAAGGGGATGCATTGGTGAAGCCAAAAGCGCATTGTCGCGCTGTTGTAACCGCTGCGGACTGGATACCCACCAAATCCAGATATGAGTATCGAGCAGGATCAAGATTTGTTGGCATCCCAGTCATCCGTGGCTACGGGCTGAAATGGGTCACCGTAATGAAGAACGGAGCCACGGAGGTCTGCTGCCTGCGATGCCCTGGCTGAATGGCGGCTCACGACAATATCGACTTTATCGCCGGGTCGAAAAGGCAGATGATCCAGCACGACCCGACCGAGGGGATCGACGGTGGCCTCAGCTATATGGACGCTCATAACTTCAGTATAGGGCGAAAAAGGAAAAGGGCGAAGCCTTGCGGCCTCGCCCTTTTCGGTCCTGTGATGGGGATGGTGCTTATTCGGGGTAGGTTTCCCAGAAGCCGGATTTGAAGGGGCGGACGTCCTGGCGCTGGCTTCCGAGGCCGTCGATGCCGAGGGTGATGACTTCGCCACCCTTGAGGAAGATCTGGGGCTTTTTGCCGGAGCCGACGCCGGGGGGCGTGCCGGTGGTGATGACGTCGCCGGGCAGGAGGGTGATGAAGCGGCTGATGTAGCTGACGAGGTTGGCAACGTTGAAGATCATGGTGCCGGTGTTGCCGGTCTGCATGCGGACGCCGTCAACGTCGAGCCACATACCGAGGGCCTGGACGTCGGGCACTTCATCGGAGGTGACGAGCCAGGGGCCGATGGGGCCGAAGGTGTCGCAACCCTTGCCGCGATCCCACTGGGAGCCGCGTTCGAGCTGGAAGTGGCGTTCGCTGACGTCGTTGATGAGAACGTAGCCGGCGACGTGGCTGAGGGCGTTCGTTTCCTCCACGTAGCGGCAGGTGGTGCCGATGACGACGCCGAGTTCGACTTCCCAGTCGGTCTTGGCGGAGTCGCGCGGGATGTAGACGGGATCATTGGGGCCAACGATGCACGTGGTGGCCTTGGTGAAGAGGATGGGCTCGCTGGGGATGGGCATGTTGCTTTCCGCAGCGTGGTCCGAATAGTTGAGGCCGACGGCGATGAACTTGCCGATGCCTTTGATGGGCGTGCCATAACGATAGCTGCCGGCGACGACGGGCAGCGAATCGAGGGAGATGGCGCGCAGTTTGGCGAGGCCTTCGGGGGTGACCGTGTCGGGACCGATGTCAGAGATGACACCAGAGAGATCGCGGATCTGACCTGCCGCGTCGAGGATGCCGGGCTTTTCCTGGCCGGACTTGCCGTAACGTAAGAGTTTCATATTCCTCCTGTATTTTATTCGGCGCGTGTCGTTGGCGCGGAAATGTGATAGTTTCGTGCCGTGAGAACTCGGATTGTGGGTGTGGCGGCGCTGGCTTTGGCGGGCGCGTTTCTGGTGTGGGCAAACCGGAATTTCAAGGCGGACTGGACGTTCACGGGATCGTCGCTGGCGGCGTTCGCCCAGGTGGGCGAGGCTGCGTGGACGGCGGAGAATGGCGAGATTGTGGGACGGCCGAAGTCGGCTGCGGGCGGCTGGCTGGTGCTGGATGAGGCGTTGCAGGATGTACAACTGGCGGCTCAGTTCCGGTGCACGGACGGGTGCCGGACGGGCGTGTTGCTGCGGGCGGAGAAGACGGCGGACGGCATGAAGGGCGTGTTCGTTGAATTGACGGGCGGCGAGAGCGCGGGTGCCTATGCGGTGAAGCTGGATTCGGCGGGTCGGGAAGTTAGCCGGGAAAAATTGCTGCCGGGTGGGGGGACGGTGAAGAGTTTACCTCCGGTGGTGCCTGCGGCTGCGGGTGGGCGCGGGGGCCGGGGTGGCGGGGTGCAGAACAGGAGTCTACCGCCGGGGTCTCCTTACAAGGAGCCGAACTATGCGTATCGTGCGGGGGAGTGGAACGCGCTGGAGATCATCCTGGATACGAATTTGCTGCGGACCTGGGTGAATGATGGTCCGGAGGGCGGGGTGGCTGGTGGGCGCGCGGAGGAAGCGGCGGGGCGCTTGGGGCCTGTGGCTTTGTATGTGGGGGGGACGGGGGAGGTTCACTTCAAGCAGGTTGAGGAGAAAGACCTGGGGAAGCATGTTCTGACTTCCGAGAAAGTGGGGAGCCGGTTTCGGATGCAGAGGATTAATGACTTCTACTACGGGTGGTCGGCGGCGGGAGCGGATATCAACCATGACGGCGTGATGGATGTGGTGGCGGGGCCGTTTGTTTATCTGGGACCGGATTACCAGACGTCGCGGGAGATCTATTTGGGGCAGCCGGTGAATGTGGCGAAGGAGTACACGCCGGCTATGGTGAACTTCTCGTTTGATTACACGGGGGACGGGTGGCCGGATGTTCTGGTGACGGAGTCGCGGCCGATTGTGATGTACGTGAATCCGCGGGGCGAGAAGCGGCGGTGGGACAGGTTTGTGGTGATTCCGCAGGCGTCTTCCGAGGTGGATGTTTTCAAGGATGTGGACGGAGATGGCAAGCCGGATGCGGTGTATGTGGGCGGGGGGACGATGAACTGGGCGAGTCCGGACCCGAAGAATCCGACGGCTCCGTGGGTGGTGCATGTGGTGTCGGAGCCGGGGTATGGGATTCCGGCGCAGCACGGAGTTGGGGTGGGCGATATCAATGGCGACGGGCGCGCGGATATTGTTTCTCCGCACGGGTGGTGGGAGCAACCGGCGAAGGGGACGGCGGCGGGACCGTGGCGGTATCACGCGGCAGCGCTGGGACGGTGGCCGAGAGCGGGGGCGAGTCCGGGGGGCGGGGAGATGGGGGTTTATGACGTGAACGGGGATGGGTTGAACGATGTGGTGACGTCGATGGAGGCCCATGGGTGGGGTCTGGCGTGGTACGAGCAGAAGCGGGATGCGGCGGGGGCGATTTCGTTTGTGGAGCATGTGATTGTGGACGATTATTCGACTGCGGCGAAGAATGCGGGCGGGGTGGCGTTCTCAGAGCCGCATGGGGTGACGGTGGCGGATATTGACGGAGACGGGATTCCGGATTTGGTTGCGGGGAAGAGAGTTTATGCGCACAACGAGAGCTATAACGACCCGGATCCTTACGGGGATGCGGTGTTGTATTGGTTCCGGACGGTGCGGGATGCGAAGGCTCCGGGCGGGGCTCGGTTCGTGCCGGAATTGATCCATAACCGGTCCGGGGTGGGATCGACGGTGACGGCGGTGGATCTGAATAAAGACGGGGCCGTGGATGTGATTACTTCGACGAACCGGGGAACGTTTATTTTCTGGAATACGCCGAAGAAGCGGTGATCAGGCGGTGAGGAGGGCTTTCCAGGCTTCTTCGTCTTTGCCGATGGCGATTTTGTTGCCAGCGCGGATGAGGGGGAGACGGAGGAGCTGGGGGTATTTGCCGATGCGGTCGAGCCACTGGGCGTCGGACATTTTCATGTACTTGAGACCCTCGTCGGTGTAGGGTTTGGAGTCGGTGTCGAGGAGGCCGTGGAGGGTGTACTTGTCGATGAAGCGGCGGATTTCTCCGGCGGCCATGGGTTTCTTTTGGAGATCGACGTACTGGACGGTGATGCGGCGTTCTTTGAAGAAGCGCTCGGCTGCGCGGGCGGCCTGGGAGCTTTTGATGGCGAACATCTGGACTGTAGCCATCCTCTATTCAGAGTAAAATAGAGGGGTGGAGAAAGTGGTTCGCAAGTTTCGGAGTTTTGAAGAGGCGGATGCGGCGGACGTAGCCGACTACGCCCGGATGACTCCGCAGGAGCGATTACAGATCTTCTTCGCGCTGCATCGCCACTATCACGCCGACAAGTATCCCCCCAATGCTCCCGAACCCAGACTGGAAAGAGTTCTTCGAATCACTAAACTCGAACAGGGTTGAGTACGTGGTGGTGGGAGCTTTGGCGTTGGCCTTTCATGGCTACCCAAGATACACCGGTGACGTTGACATCCTTATTCGGCAGGAACAGGCAAACGCTGAGCGTGTCGTCGCGGCACTTGTGGCGTTTGGCTTTGGCAGCCTCGGGGTCACTGCGGAGGATCTGATGGCAGAGCGTGCAGTGATCCAGTTGGGGTATCCGCCGGTTCGCATTGACCTGCTGACTTCGGTAAGCGGTGTGTCATTCGAGGATGTATGGCGGGGCAGGGTTGCTGGCGACTTCGACGGCGTGCCGGTCCACTACATCGGCCGGACTGAGTTGCTCAGGAACAAACAGGCCGCAGGTCGCCCAAAGGATCTGGGCGACGCTGCAGATTGATTCGCAGAGAGTTAAAGGGTCTCTGATTTACCAGCGCGAAAGCGCCGAAGAGCAAGGACCAGCAACCCGCCCGCGCCGCTGAGGACCCAACTTGCCGGTTCCGGGGCCAGAGTGTCCGTAATATTCGTGACCGACACGTTGTCCAGAAAGAATGTCCCACCAGCAAGCCCGGCACTGACCATTGAGAAATCTGCGGATGAATCCGTGGCGGTGACCACAAACGAGAAGGCTCTGAGTGAGTTAGCGCTGGAAAATGGAGTTGTAGTGACCAGAAGACCGGTATCTCCCGCAAAACGAACGGCTAGGCTGCCTCCGGACGAAAATGACTCAAAACCGTTAGACGCAAGCAAAAACTCGACGAGATATGAGTCACCGATATTCGTAGCCACGGTTTGGGAGACGCTACCGGCGTAGCCCGGATCTCCGCAGGGAACACAGTTCACATAGGCCTGCTGCCCGAAGGCAGGAAAGCCTCCGGTGAGTCCGGATGAGCCGGAGAAAGTCCAGCCGGAAGTTCCTGATGCGAAATCCGGGTTCAGTATGAGATTTGCACCCTGGAGAGTGCAGCAGGAAACCATCGCAAAAGCGAGAGAGCTGAGCAGAAAAGAACGAATAGACTTCACGAAACCGATCCTCCTCGCGAACGGCGGGTGCTTTTGCGGACAGCACACGTCGCCGATCATAGGGCGAATATACACCGGGGGGGGGGGGGGGGAAGTCAAGGGTTTTGTTGTATTTGTTTTTGAGCTGCGGGCCCTGAGCAACAGGCCAAGGCTTGCAGGTGATAAGTTAGGCTCCATGCGCCTTCTTGTTGTAGTTGTGCTTTCTTTTGCCGCGGTGGCTTTCGGGCAGGATATTCCGGCCGGGCAGCGGTCGTTTGAGAACCGGTGCGGGCGGTGCCATGGGGCGGAGGGGAACGGGAGTGAGATGGGGCCTTCCATCTTTAACGGGCTCTCGCAGCGGAATGACTCGCAGCTGGGGACTTTGATACGGACCGGGGTGGCGGGGCGGATGCCGGGGAATTCGATTGGCGATGAGGATTTGTCGGTGCTGACGAAGCATCTGCGGTTGATGCAGTCGAAAAGCACGGCGAAGCCCAGCCAGCGGGTTACGTTGACGATGACGGACGGGAAGAAGCTGGAGGGCGTCGCTCTGGCGCAGGGGTTTACGGACCGGCAGGTTCGGACGGATGACGGGAAGGTCCATCTGCTGCGGCGGGTTGAGGACAAGTATCGGGAAGCGACCGGGAGCGTGGACTGGCCGGGGTTCAATGGCGATGTGCGGGGGAACCGGTATACGACGATGTCGCAGATTACTCCGGCGAATGTAAAGAACCTGTCAGCGCGGTGGGTGTTCAATATTCCGAATACGACGCGGCTGCAGGGGACTCCGGTGGTGGTGGGCGGCATTATGTATGTCACGTCGGTGAATCAGTGCCTGGCGCTGGATGCGGGGACGGGGCGGCAGATTTGGCGGTGGTCGCGGCCGACGACTCCGGGGAATGTGGGGGCGGGATCGAATCGCGGAGTGGCGTCGTATGGGGACAAGGTTTTTATTGCTACGGACAATGCGCACCTGGTGGCTTTGAATCGGTATACGGGCGCGGAAGTTTGGGATGCGGAGACGGCGGATTTCCGGCAGAGTTATTTTGCTACGGGAGCTCCGGTGGCGGTGGGGAATTTGATCCTGACGGGGGTTGGCGGCGGGGAGCACGGGACTCGCGGGTTTGTGGCCGCTTACAACGCTGATACCGGCAAAGAAGCGTGGCGGTTCTGGACGATTCCCGCGGCGGGGGAACCGGGAGCGGAGACCTGGCAGGGGAAGGATCGGGAGCACGGCGGGGCTCCGACATGGCTGAGCGGGACGTATGACCCGGAGCTGGATACGGTGTATTGGCCGATTGGGAATCCGGCGAAGGAATACAACGGGGACGAGCGGCGCGGGGACAACCTTTACTCGGATTGCGTGGTGGCTTTGGATGCGAAAACGGGCAAGCTGAAGTGGTATTTCCAGTTCACGCCGCATGATTTGTGGGATTGGGATGCGACAGAGACTCCGGTGCTGGTGGACGCCAATTTCCAGGGGGCGCCTCGGAAACTGCTGGTACAGGCGAATCGGAACGGGTTCCTTTATGTTTTGGACCGGACGAATGGCAAGGCTCTGCTGGTGAAGCAGTTTGTGCGGAAGCTGACGTGGGCGACGGGGATGACGGCGGAGGGGCGGCCGATAAAGGCTCCGAATCAGGAGCCGAGCGTGGAGGGGACATTTGTTTGCCCGTCACAGGACGGGGCGACGAACTTCTATTCGCCTTCGTTTAATCCGGGGACGGGGCTGTTTTACTTTCATGCGTTTGAGAGCTGCAGTATCTATACGAAGCGGGATCAGGCGACCTGGGTTCCAGGACAAACGTACCTGGGGGGCGTGCAGAGAGGGGCTCCGGGCGAGGTTCGGGAACATTATCTAAAGGCGATGGATATCTCGACGGGGAAGGTGGTTTGGGAGCTGAATCAACCGGGCGCTTCGCAGAGTTGGGGCGGGACGCTGTCGACGGCGACGGGGCTGGTGTTCTTCGGGGAAGAGAACGGCGCGATGATGGCGGCGGATGCGAAGACGGGGAAGCCGTTGTGGCGATTTGAGACGAATACGCTGTGGAAAGCGTCTCCGATGGCGTATATGTTTGACGGGAAAGAGTACGTGGCGGCGATTGCCGGGGGGAATGTGATTGCGTTCGGGCTGCCGGAGTAAAGGGGGCGGTTCGATATATTGGAACTAACCCCATGAGTCAGAACAGCTTTGGTACCGCTTCCACGCTTCGTGTTGGTGGCATCGATTACACCTATTTCCGCCTTCCGGCGCTTGCTGAAAAAGGCATCGACATCTCGAAGATGCCGTTCTCACACCGGATCCTGCTGGAGAACCTTCTCCGCCAGGAAGACGGCAAGAAGGTGAAGCCTGCCGATATACAGAAGGTTCTGAACGCGGCGGTGAACCAGGACGAAATTTCGTTCATGCCGGCGCGCGTGCTGCTGCAGGACTTCACCGGCGTTCCCTGCGTCGTCGATCTGGCGGCGATGCGCGACGCTTTGTCGGAGATGGGGGCGGACCCTTCGAAGGCGAATCCGCTGATGCCGGCCGACCTGGTGATTGACCACTCGGTGCAGGTTGACGAGTACGGCACGAAACAGGCGTTCGATATCAACGCGGCGCTGGAATTCGACCGGAACCGCGAACGCTACATGCTGCTGCGCTGGGCGCAGACCGCATTCAGCAACTTCCGTGCGGTGCCGCCGGACACGGGCATTGTTCACCAGGTGAACCTGGAATATTTGGCCGACGTGGTGTTCCGCGCGAAGCAGGCGGATGGCACGTGGGTCGCCTACCCCGACACGCTGGTGGGGACGGACTCGCACACGACGATGATCAACGGCCTGGGTGTGGTTGGTTGGGGCGTGGGGGGAATTGAAGCCGAGGCCTGCATGCTGGGCCAGCCGGTTTCCATGCTGTTGCCTCCGGTGGTTGGATTTAAGCTGTTCGGCAAGCTCCCGGCGGGTTGCACGGCGACCGACCTGGTGCTGACTGTGACGCAGATGCTCCGCAAAAAGGGCGTTGTGGGCAAATTTGTGGAATTCTACGGCGCTGGTTTGACGGCGCTGAGCGTGGCGGACAGAGCGACCATCGCGAACATGGCTCCGGAATACGGCGCCACGATCGGGTTCTTCCCGGTGGACGACGGCACGCTGGCGTACCTGAAGATTTCGAACCGCGATCCGCACCTTGTGGAACTGGTGGAAGCGTATTCGAAGGCGCAGGGTCTGTTCCGGACCGACGAGACGCCGGACCCGACGTTTGTGGACTCGATGGACCTGGATCTCTCGACAGTGGTTCCGTCGATGGCGGGGCCGAAGCGTCCGCAGGATCGTTTGACGCTGCCGCAGGTTCGCGGGAACTTCAGCGATGCGTTTCAGGATGCGACGGCGAAGTCGGCCACGATTGAGATGGCTGGCGAAACGGCGACTTTCTCGGGCGGCGCGGTAGTGATTGCGGCGATTACGAGCTGCACAAATACGTCGAATCCTTCGGTGCTGATTGGCGCGGGGCTGCTGGCGAAGAAGGCTGTGGAGAAGGGCCTGAAGTCGAAGCCCTGGGTGAAGACGAGTCTGGCACCGGGTTCGAAGGTGGTTACGAATTACCTGAATAAGGCCGGGCTGACGCAGTATCTGGACGCGCTGAATTTCAACCTGGTGGGCTATGGCTGCACCACTTGTATCGGGAATTCGGGGCCGTTGCCTGAGCCGGTTTCGGTGGCGGTGAAGAACGAAGATCTGGTGGTGGCGGCCGTGCTGAGCGGCAACCGCAACTTTGAAGGCCGCGTGAATCCGCAGGTGAAGGCGAATTATCTGGCGTCGCCGCCGCTGGTGGTGGCTTATGCGCTGGCAGGCACGGTGGACTTCGACATGGAGAAGGATTCGCTGGGTACGGGCTCGGATGGCAAGCCGGTTTATCTGGCCGACATTTGGCCGACTCCGGAAGAAATCGATTCCGTGATGCGCGCGACGATTAACGCCGAGATGTTCCGCAGCGAGTACGAGAAGGCGTTTGAAGGCGACAGCAACTGGCGCAATCTGCCGGTGCCGACGGGCAACATTTACCAGTGGGACAGCAACTCCACGTATATCCAGAAGGCTCCATGGTTCGACAACATGGTGGACCCGAAGGCTCCGATTCAGGATCTGGCGGGGGCGCGTGTGCTGGCGCTGCTGGGCGATTCGATTACGACAGATCATATTTCGCCGGCGGGTTCGATTGCGGTGAACAGTCCGGCGGGTCAGTATTTGATTTCGCTGGGGGTGGCTCCGAAGGACTTCAACTCGTACGGCGCGCGGCGCGGGAATCACCAGGTGATGGTGCGCGGGACGCTGGCCAATGTGCGGTTGCGCAATCAGCTTGTGCCTGGGGTGGAGGGTACGTATACGATCCACCAGCCGGATGGCGAGCAGATGTTCATTTATGACGCTTCGGCGAAGTATTTGGCGGAAGGCACGCCGCTGATGATTCTGGCGGGCAAGGAATACGGTTCGGGATCGTCGCGGGACTGGGCGGCGAAGGGCGTGGCGCTGCTGGGCGTGAAGGCTGTGATTGCGGAGAGCTTCGAGCGTATTCACCGGACGAATCTGGTGGGTATGGGCGTGCTGCCGCTGCAGTTTGTGCCGGGGGAATCGGCTGCCACACTGGGGCTTACGGGCAAGGAGACGTTCTCGATTGCGGGCGTTTCGGATGCGGTGGGCAAGGGTAGTCGCGTGAAGGTTACGGCGACGGCGGATGGCGGCGGGACGATTGAGTTCGAAGCTGTGCCGAGAGTGGATACGCCGCAGGAAGCGGAATACTTCCGGAATGGCGGGATTCTGCCTTACGTTTTGCGGCAGTTGGCGGCGGCTTAAGTTCGCGGGAGCGGCTAAGGCAGGGTGACAGCCGCTCCCCTTTTTCTTAACGTGGGGTGTATGGAAGTAAGTTTCTCATCAGATGTCGAACTCGCCTTCGGCAGGTAGCGCTTGCCAACGGCAAGAACGCCGAGCAATTGGTGAGGGAAACCGTCTCACGAATGCTGGAGTCTCAGTCACGGTTTATTGACGGTTTGCACCTCGGCATCGAACAGACCGACAGGGGTGAGACGCTGGACCACGAAGAAGTTCGTGGCCGGCTTGAGCGGCTGTTCATTTCGTGAAAACAATCTGCTGGACCACTGTGGCAAGTGGCCAGCTTGTCGGGATGCGTCTGACGCTGCCCCGGCGGCAAGCCAGAATCAGTCGAGACAGGGATTGACGACGGTGATTCCGCGCATACGCGAGAAATCCCGATCGGCCGACCATAGCTCGCGCACGCCATTGGCACGGCAGATGGCATGGATGCGAGCGTCATGGACTTGCGGTCCCAAAAGTTTCCCGCCGAGAAAGGTTCCCCGCAGTTCCTTCCAGTACCCGGCGGACTCCCCGAGCAAGCGAAGCGAGGGGCTCTCCATCCACATCTCCACCTGCTGAATCGCAAGTTCCGGCGGTGTAGGCGGTTTGAAGATACGAAGATTTGTGGAAACTGACAGGAATTCATGGAGGCACGGCCATGGAATCCCCCAGGGGGCGGAACCTTCCGCCAAGCCCCGAACGGCCAGTGCCGCAGCCTTGTGATTGGGTGACTCAGGGCGGTGTGAGTAGATCAAAATATTTGTGTCAACCGCGGTCATGGCTGGACTTCTTCCTCATAGGCCAGCGATACAAGGTCTTTCCAGTCCACACCGGGCTGGAGTCCTCGCCCCCCCTTGAAGCTCCCGTCGCGAAGGCGAAATGGCTTCACGGTAGCCGCGTTCCGCGCCGCGATCGCAGATCGTAATCCTTCTTCGATCAAAGATCGGATTGACAGGTTTTCTTTGGCTGCAAGGGCTTTGGCCTGGCTAAACAGGGAGTCAGCGATCTCAACCGTGGTCTTCATGTCGCCATACTACCATAGTCAAAATATGGGAATATGGGTACCATGAACGCATGTCCTGTGCCCACCAGCTTATCCCCGCGTGCGGCGTTTTACGGTAACCTTCGCGAGCGTCGCCCCGGCAAGGACTCCGATGATGGCTGCCGACAGGAACGGGAGCCTGGTCGTTTCGCTCGCCTGCGGGTCCAGCAGCCACATCACGCAGAAAAAGCCGGCAGCCGGCGCGAGCATGGCTGGCATCAGAGACCAAGCGGGCAGCCGGAGGCTGGTTTCGCGAGAACGTTCCCCAGCCGTATACGTAAAGATCCCCGTCGGTGCGGCGCCGGCGTCCGCCTCACGGCGGCTTTTCCATACGACCAGAAATTGGCAGACCGCCAGGCACAACGCCACGGCGGCAGAGCCGCTCACGATCCCCTTGAGGGGAACCGGCTGCCCGTTCACGTCAAAAGGCAAGACACCGAAGAAGAATGCCGGAGTCGCCAGCAACCCGAGCGAAAATGAAATCACTATTTTCCGCATAGCGATTGCTCCTGAACCGAGGTAAAAACCCAGCCGCCCTGATTGTACTCCCGGCAGCACTTTTCTGGTCCACAAATTATGGCGCTGACAGGCAGCAAACCTGTTCCGTCGAGGGGATACGGCAGAGATGACCAGGCGACGACCGGAAGGTGTGAGAATCATACTAGCGAGGTCTGGATTCTTTGAAGCGCTTTGGGATAATTACCGCCGTATTGCTGTTCTGTGGGTTGACTGCACCAGCCCAGGACGACGCGGCAGAGATGAAGCGGTTCATTGAAACCCTGCGGATTATGCAGGAGTTCAGCGCGGATCCTGTTAATGCGGATCAGGCGTTTTACCAGGGGGCCATTCCGGGCCTGGTGAAGCACCTGGATCCGCATTCTGTTTTTTTCGACAAAGACCAGTACGGCCAGTTGCGCCAGATGGAGACATCGACGCGCAAGGGATTTGGGACAGTGGTATCCATTCTGCCGGGGCGCGTGCTGGTGCTGCAGACGCTGCCGAATACTCCGTCAGCCAAGGCCGGGATGATGGCGGGCGATGAGATTCTGGCGGTGAACAACTATCGGCTGGATCGGCTGGATCCGGAACAGATCGTGGAACTGCTGAACGAGTCGAAACAGAAGCCGGCGAAGCTGATTGTGCTGCATCCGGGGAATATGCGGCCTGCGGAACTGACGCTGATTCCGGAAGACATGCAGAGTTCCAGCGTGGAGCGGGCTTTTCTGCTGCAACCGGGAATCGGGTATATCCGGGTGGGCAGTTTCGAGGAAAAGACCGCTCAGCAGATTCGCGTGGCCATCGAGAAGCTGGGCGGGCGGGACCTGAAGGGTTTGGTGATTGACCTGCGGAATAATCCAGGTGGCGTGATGAATGCAGCGATGGAAACGGCGTCGTTCTTCCTGAAGCCGGGGCAGATGGTGCTTTCGGTAAAGGGGCGGAACGTGCCCGAAAAGATTGAGCGGGTGGCGACGGATAACCGGCCGTTTACTTTCCCGCTGGCAGTGCTGGTGAACGCGAAATCGGCGAGTGCTTCGGAGATTGTTTCGGGAGCGCTGCAGGATCACGACAGGGCGGTGATTATTGGGGAACCGACGTTCGGCAAGGGGTTGGTGCAGGCTGTATTTCCCCTGTCGGAAGGCACGGGGCTGGCGCTGACGACGGCGCTGTATTACATTCCGAGCGGACGGTCGATTCAGAAGCCGTTCCGGAGTGCGGATTTCGCGCTGGGCGAGACAGCGGCGCATCCGAATGAACGGTCGGATTTCAAGACGGATGGCGGGCGCGCGGTACCGGGCGGCGGCGGCATTATCCCCGATATTGAGGCATTCCCGCGTGAGATGACGCAGTTCCGCAATGTGCTGGAAGCGACGGCGGCTTTCACGACGTTTGCCGCGGAGTATCTGAAGGGCAAAGAAGTGAAGGCGGGTTGGGAATTGCCGGTTGGGCTGCTGGACCAGTTTCAGACGTGGCTGAACGAGCGGCAGATTCAGCCCAGTATGCGGGAGTGGCTGGGGAATCGAGAATATCTGGCGGCGCGGCTGAAAACGGAGATGTACAATCTGGCGCTGGGCGTGGAGAAGGGCGACGAGATTGAGGCGACGCTGGATCCGCCGATCCAGAAGGCTTTGGAAGTTGTGCTTAAGGGAGGGTCTTTTACCAAATGACGCTCGAACAGGAAAAGAACCCGTGGCTGGCCGCGGAAGTTCGATTCGATAACGCTGCGGCCAAACTGGGCCTCGACGACGGGATGCGCAAGGTGCTGAAGAGCCCGGCGCGCGAGATGACCGTGCATATTCCGGTGCAACTGGATGACGGTCGGCTGGAGGTATTCACGGGGTATCGGGTGCAGCACTCGATTGCGCGTGGCCCGGGGAAGGGCGGCATCCGGTATGCGCCCGATGTGTCGATTGACGAAGTGCGCGCGCTGGCGAGCTGGATGACGTGGAAGTGCGCGGTGGTGAATATTCCGTACGGCGGCGCGAAGGGTGGCGTGATTTGTAATCCGTCGCTGATGTCGAATGGTGAGTTGGAACGGCTGACGCGCCGGTATACGGCGGGGATTATGGATATGATCGGGCCGGACCGCGATATTCCGGCTCCGGATATGAATACGAACGCGCAGGTAATGGCGTGGATTATGGACACGTATTCGATGCGGATGGGGTCTGCGACGACGGCGGTGGTGACGGGTAAGCCGATGGAACTGGGCGGGTCACTGGGGCGGCAGGAGGCCACGGGGCGCGGGTGCATGATGGTGACGCTGGAGGCGCTGACTCGGTTTGGAATGAAGCCGGAGGATGCGCGGGTGGTGATCCAGGGCTTTGGCAATGTGGGCGGCATGGCGGCGCAGCTGATGGCGGCGCGCGGGTTCCGGATTATCGCGATTGTGGAGTACGACGGCGCGGTTTATAACGCAAACGGGCTGGATATTGAGGCGCTGATGGCGCATCGCAAAGAGACGGGTTCGATTAATGAATTCGGGGGCGGCGAGGCGATTGATAAGCGCGAGGCGATGTTCCTGGAATGCGATGTTCTGGTGCCGGCGGCGACGGAGAATGTGATTACTTCGGAGAATGCCGGGAAGCTGAATTGCAAGATTCTTTGCGAGGGCGCGAATGGTCCGACGACGGCGGTGGCGGACGGGATTCTGGCGGAGAAGGGGATCTTTGTGATTCCGGATATTCTGGCGAATGCGGGTGGCGTGACGGTGAGCTACTTCGAGTGGGTGCAGGATCGTCAGGGGTATTTCTGGAATGAGGCGCTGGTGAATTCGCGGCTGGAAGAGATTATGGTTCGCAGCTTTGCGGATGTGGCGAACTGGGGCGAGAAGCGGAAGGTGGATAACCGGACGGCAGCTTATATGCTGGCGCTGGACCGGGTGGCTTCGGCGATTCGGTTGCGGGGGATTTACGCGTAAACGCTTCCAGCATGATGTGGGAACTTGTAGTCTGGAGACTTAGCGAGTCTTTGACCCCAGTTGTCATCGCCTTGCGCTGCCAGAGCATCCACGGTAGAAAGACATCAGTACCCAATAAAAGCGTACGAAGCCGTACACCAAGAGGCCCAGTCGCTAAATGACCAGACCCGAAGTCGGAAAGTTTTCGCCGTCGCAATCCGCTGAGCATCAGTTTGATCTGCGCGGTCGGTGATCAAATCCCACTCCGACGTCACCGACTGCGAAACCACGTGGGCCGTTTCCAGCATGTGTTTCGCCACACATAAGAATATTCGTGACACGCACATTGCTCCCCAACTTTGCGCAATCCAGCGCGCGCGGAACATTGCGTTGATGGAGGAATCGCCGATGAATGCGGCGAGGAAGACTATGCGTCGATTTCGCCGAGTGCCTGCAGGTAATCCGCACGGAGCCGTTCGCCGATCCAGAAACCCGCACGGTCGATCATGGCATCCAACAGTGGGGCACAAGCCGGGATAATCCCCCGCTTTCTGGCTTCGGCAAGAACGCCTAACAAGCCAGTGACGCCTAAGCCCAATTGCGTCGCCGCCCGACGTCCCAAACGCTCGTCTATCAGCAGCAGCGCGGCGTTCAATTGCTGCGCCAGCACAATCGCCTCGGATTCACCGGCATCCAGTTCCGCACGCAAAGCCTCCACTGCGACTCGATTCACGGGCTCGACGGCTTGAATCCAGTCCTTCGCGAGGAAAATGCCGTTGTCATGCAGTTCGGCGGAAACGGCGGGTGGAATCACAATCGACCCGTACAAATCCCTTAACAGTTCCAGCTGTTCGATGGCGACCAGATTCAGAATCGGGGAGGTATCCGAGACAATGAGCAAAGCCTACGCCAGCGACTCAACGCGGCGAAGGTCCTGCCGCATCTCTTCGTGGCCATAGTGAACGGGAATCCGCCGGCTGGCCAGTAGCCGCTGAAACTCCAACTGAGGCAGGACGCATAACTGTGCTGCCTGCCCCAGCGTCAGCCGTTCGCTTTGGAAGAGAGTAAGCGCGAGTTCGCAAACCAACTCAGCTTCCGTCAGCCTGGTTGATTCAAGAAGGTTATCGGGTAGGGTAACAGTCATATTTCCTGCTCATCTCTATTTTAATTTTAGCGCGTTGGATTTTAGCGCGTTGCTCGCTTAGGCTCATCTGGCATTAGGCAGGCGCAGCGATATGGTTCGTACCGTAGCCTTGAGGTTCGGCAGTCGCCGCGCAGTTGCCGCATTCCAGTCGAGGTACTCTGTCGAGTCATACATACTCCAGAACAGACGCTCGTCATCCTCGGACTGGAACACACGAATGGTCTTTTTCATCTCAGTCATGCGCCTTCTTCTCCCTGGCTACGGAGGGCTGCGGCGCTTTTTTCTCGAAACCAGGCTTCCACCTCTTCGCCGGGTATCGGTTTGACCCTGCCGGTTTTCAGGTCGTCGTAGCGACTGTCGAGCATGTCACGGGTTGGCGCGAGTTCGTCAACTTCCATTGAGGGCTTCTCCTTTAATCTACTTTCGGCTGGCTTCCTGTTCGATCGCCTTCTTGATGCCGGCGAGGACGATTTCCTGGCTGACTCGGGTTCGGTTGGTGATGATGGTGCGGATGATGCTTCCGTAGAAGCCGGTAAGGCCGTCCTGCGAGGAGCCTTTCAGGGTGACGAGATAGAAGCCTGGGCCGTCTCGCAGGCAGGCGGAGAGGTCGAGGGCAACGCGAAGGTAGTGGCTGGCGTAGAGTTGCTTGATGGCGAAGACATCGACGTCACCCCGGGGCCCTTGCGCGCTCCAGGTGACGGCGTGGTTCAGGCGCAGGGTGGGCTTCAGGCCGAAGCTGACTCGCTCCCAGTAGTACATCGATTCCGAGCGGGGGAGGGTTGCGGCCGGGAAGTCGAGCAGGTATCGATTCACCTCCGGCAGATGATCTCCCAGTTGGGGCGCGCCGCCGAGTAGCGCCTGAAAGTGCTGGGCGATATCGACCGTCTTGGCACGGTCCCCATAAGAGCCGAGCTGGCGGTTGCCGCCCTGCTGGTAGCGCCGAATGAGCTCAATCGCCATCGCTTTGGTGCGGAGATTTACTTGTGCGGTAGCGCCGGGACGCGACCAGTCCACCGATTTCCGAAATTGCTCGATGGCCTCGCCGGGCAGTTGAATATCGCAATTCCCGGGCTTACATTTGCGTAATTCCTGAATGTCGTCAGCCTCGAGTTCAAAGCCAGCCAGGTCATCAACAGAAGAGCCCTGGTTGATGATTCCGGCACCGAGATACTGCGGCAAAGCTCGGAGACGGTTTATATCGGCGGCGAATTTGAGAAATGCGTCCGGGGAAGCCTTGATGTAGATGACACCGAGCACATAGATATTCGAGGCGGCGGAGGGGAGGATTTTGGCGATGGGCTGCCCGGCGGCGAGGCGGGTTAACTCTTTTGGTGTGAGTTGCGCCTTCTCCGCCAGGAAACTCTTCACTTCGGGAAGACGTTGGGCGTGGAGCAGCGAAGTTGCGGCCAGGAGAACCAGAGTGGTGGGGCGGTTGGGCATTATGCGGTGTTCGCCATGGGGAGGGTATCGGTGCGGAGTTCCCGAGGGAGGACGACTCCGGCTAAGTTTAGCGGGTCGTGTGGGGCGACGGTGCCTTTGGGGTAGCGGCCGGGGTCGCGGCGGACGGCGCGGAGGAGTTCGACGGCCTCGGGCAGGGCGAATTGTTCTCCGGTGTAGCCCGAGACGAAGCGACCCCCGCGGATTTCTCCGGCGGCTTCGAGGCGACGGAGGACGGCGACGAGTTCTCGCCAGGGCGGGGCGATGGCTTCGCGCTGGAGGAGATCGCGAAATAAGACTCCCCAACGGGCGAGCAGGAGCCTCGCGAAGCGTTCGGCGCGTTCGTATTGGGGTGTTGGGGTGCCGGAGGCCCGGACCAGTGCCCAGCGGCCTCCTGCGTGGCGAGGGCGTTTGGTGGAGTGGCGGCCCTGTCCGCTGCGGCGTTTGGGGTCCATCAGGGCGCGGAGGTTGTCGAAACCATCAGCGGTGACGCGGCCCCCGGCGACAAGTTCCCAGAGGCCGTCTTCGACTTCGCTGGGGAGGCGGTGGGCGGCGCGGACGATGTCGGTGAAGAAGCTGGCACCTTCACGCTGCAGAGCCTCCATGACGTCGCGGGCGGCGTGGGAAAGGGTTACGGGATGAGCGCCGTCTGGGTGATCGTCGGGTGCGGTCATGAGCCAGGGGGCATCTTCGCGCAGGAAGAGCGCGACGGGGGCGACCCGGGTGGGGCGGACAACGCGGTTATCGAGGTGCGCAGGATGGGGGGAGAGCCGGCCCCACATGACTTCGCCGGAGAGGCAGAGTTCGTCCAGGAGGTCGGGCTCGTATTCGGCGACACGGCGGGCGAGGATTTCGGGTTCCCAGACGGCGGCCGGGGCTTCGTAGCCCTGCAGCTGGCGGATGAGGGCGAGGGTTCCATCGGCTCCGTGGAGTTGGGCTCCGGGGGCGGTGTGTTGCCACTGGTGGAGGAAGCGTTCGAAGTCAGCGGAGGTGACGGGTTCGATTTCGCGGCGGAGTTTGCCGAGAGTGGCGCGGTGTATGCGGGCGAGAATACGACGGTGACACCATTCGGGGTCTCCGGTTTGGCTCCGGTACTTTCCTTGCAAGATTAGGCCCTGGCATTCAAGGCCGACGAGGGCGGATTCTACAGCGTCAGGCGGGAAGGCCAGGGTGTTGGCGAGGCTGCGGGCGGTGACGGGGCCGCTCAGGTCCATCCAGCCAGCTACGGTGGCTTCGCAGTCGTTGGCAAGGGCTTTGCGTTCGGTGGGGACCCAGAACGGCTGGCGTGCGCGGACGTGGATATGGGCTCGGCCGGTGGCGGCGAGTTCGGTGTAAAGCGCTTTCCAGGCGTGGACGGGCGGGAGGGCGATGAGGGTGAGGAGGGCGTCGTGGAGTTCATCGGCGTCGCGCGGATCGGGCCAGGTTTCGGCGGTGATGAGATCGATGGCGGCTGCGTCGAGGATACCGGCGCCATGGGTGACGTCGGCGCCGATTTTGCCGCGGAGTTCGACGGCCCGGGTGCGGCGTTCTTCGAGGGGGGCGTCGTCGAGGAAGGCGTAGGGGTTGGCGTTGAGGATCTCGTGGCCGAAGGAGGAGGCGCGGGCAGTGTCGATGGCTACGGTGCGGATGGCGCCGGTCTCGATACCGCGGAGGATGTCTTTGAGACCGCGAATATCCATGGCCTCGTGGAGACAGTTCTGCATGGTCTCGCGGACGAGGGGATGGTCGGGAATGACGGGCGGGCCGGTAAGGTTTTCGGCGCAGGCGACCTGGTCGGGGAAAACGGAGGCGAGGAGGTCTTCGGAGCGCATGCGGACGATGTTGGCGGGGGTTTTACGGCCTCCACTGAAGCGCAGGATGGCGAGGGCGCGGGAGGCGTTCCAGCGCCAGCGGGTGTTGAACATGGGGGCGGCGAGGAGGGCCTGGCTGAGGACATCTTCGACGGTCGATTCGCGGAGGAATTCGAAGACGAGGCCGAGGGGGAAAGAGTGCTGGTCACTGAGGGAGAGGACGAGGCCGTTGTCAGTGGCGGCGGCCTGTAGTTCGAAGTTGAAGGTTCGGCAGAAGCGCTTGCGGAGGGCGAGGCCCCAGGCTCGGGTGATGCGGGAACCGAAGGGGGCGTGGAGGACGAGTTGCATGCCTCCGCCTTCGTCGAAGAAACGCTCGGCCACGATGGTTTGCTGGGAGGGCAGACTCCCCAGTTCAGCAGTGGCGCGGCGAACGTAAGCGGCGGCTTCGTGGGCTCCGGCGGGGCTGAGGCTGCATTCGTTGACGAGGAAGGGCGGGGCGTCGTTTGGGTCGGCGAGGATGCGTTCTCTTAGCGAGGCCACGTGCCAGGAGAGTTCGCGGGAGCGGCCGGGGGCTTCGCCTAACCAGAAGGGGATGGTGGGGGATGCGCCATGGGCGTCTTCCACACGGACGCGGCCGTTTTCCACGCGGCGGATTCGCCAGGAGTGTGTGCCGAGGAGGAAGACGTCACCGGCATGGCTTTCGATGGCGAAATCCTCGTCGAGAGTGCCGACGGTTTTGCCTTCGGGCTCGGCGATGACGGTGAAATTGGCGTTATCGGGGATGGCTCCGCCGGAGGTGATGGCGGCGAGGCGCGCGCCGCGTCGGCCTTTGATGCGACCGTTGACTTCGTCGCGATGGAGCAGCGCTCCGGAGCGCCCCCGGGCGGTCGCGATGCCGGAGGAGAGCATGGTGACGACTTCGTCGAACTGGTGGCGCTGGAGGTTTCGGTAGGGGTAAGCGCGGCGGAAAGCTTCGTAGAGATCGGTTTCGAGCCAGGCGGGTTCGTCTTTGCCGATAGATGCGGCTTCGGCTACGATTTGCTGGGCGAGGATATCGATGGAGTTTTCGGGGATTTCGAGACGTTCGAGATCGCCGGCGCGGATGGCGGAGATGACGGCGGCGCATTCGATGAGTTCGTCGCGGGTGGTGGGGAAGAGGCGGCCTTTGGGCATGGCCCCGACCCAGTGCCCCGCACGGCCGATGCGCTGGAGCGCGACGGCGATGTTGCGGGGGGAGCCGACCTGGCAGACGAGGTCGACGGTGCCGATGTCGATGCCGAGTTCAAGGGAAGCAGTGGCGACCACGGCGCGGAGCTCGCCATTGCGGAGGCGGGTTTCAGCCTCGTGGCGCATCTTGCGGGAGAGACTGCCGTGGTGGGGGAAGACGATGTCCTTGCCAAGGCGGGCTTCGAGGGCATGGGCGACCCGTTCGGACATGCGGCGGGTGTTGACGAAGACGAGGGTGGTGCGGTGTTCGAGGATGAGGGTGGCGAGTGCTGAATAGATCTCGTCCCAGACTTCGTTGGCGGCTACGGCTTCGAGTTCGCTGCGGGGGACTTCGACGGCGAGATCCATTTCGCGGCGGTGCCCGGTGTTGACGATCTTTGCGCCGGGGGCGAGGAATTCGGCTACGGCTTCGATGGGTTTGACGGTGGCGGAGAGGCCGATGCGCTGAACTCGATGGCCGACGAGAGCGTCGAGGCGTTCGAGGGACAGGGCGAGGTGGGCGCCTCTTTTGTCGTCTGCTAACGCGTGGATCTCATCGACGATGACGGTGGAGACGGTGCGTAGATTTTGGCGCGGCGCCGGGGCGGTCAACAGGATGTAGAGCGACTCGGGGGTGGTGACGAGGATGTGGGGCGCGTGCTTCGTCATGCGGCGGCGATCCAGGGCGGTGGTGTCGCCGGTGCGGACTCCGGTGCGGATGGGGGCTATGGGGATGCCTTCGCGCTCGGCGAGGGCGGCGATTTCGGCGAGGGGGATTTCCAGATTGCGGTGGATGTCGGTACTGAGAGCTTTCAGGGGGGAGACGTAGACGACCTGGGTCTGATTCGGCAAGGGGGTACCCTGGGCAACCAGACGCGCGGCGCGGACGAGACGGTCGAGGCAGATCAGGAACGCGGAGAGGGTTTTGCCAGAGCCGGTGGGGGCTGAGATGAGGGTGTGGTGGCCCGCGGCGATGAGGGGCCAGCCCTGTTCCTGGGGCGAGGTGACGCCGGAGAAACGCTGGCGGAACCAGGTTTGGATTAAGGGATCGAATTGGGCGAGCGCGGGCACTGCTGGCTCCAGTTTAGCGGTATGGAAAGCTGATATTCTTGCGCCTGGAATGATGCGGAACAGAAGACAGGTTTTACAGATGCTGGCGGCGGGAGCCGGGATGGCGCGAGGGGCAGGGCCGGGGATGTTTGTCTATTGGGGGACGTATACGGAGGGCGGAGGGCAGTTCGGTAACGGGGAAAGTAAAGGGATCTATGTTTCGCGCCTGGAGACCGGGTCCGGGCGGCTGAGTGAGCCGGAACTGGCGGCGGAGACTCCGAATCCTTCATGGCTGACGACGCACCCGAACGGGCGATATTTGTATGCCGTAAATGAGCGGATTGAGAGGGTGGATAAGATTCCCGAGGGCGAGGTGAGCGCGTTTGCGATTGACCGCCGGTCGGGCAAGTTGAAGTTCATCAACAAGGTGCCTTCGCGGGGTGGTCAGCCTTGCCATATCTGCACGGATCGTACGGGGCGGATGGCGATGGTGGCGAACTGGTATACGGGGAGTACGGCGGCGTTTCCGATTGGTTCGCGGGGGGAGTTGGGGCGGGCGTCGGCGTTCTCGCAACATGAGGGAGTGCGGTCGGGGCCGGCTCTGGAGGGGCCTCCACAGGTGCATTGTCATTCGGTGGTAGTGACTCCGAATAATCGTTTTTTGCTTTCGAGTGATACGGGGCTGAATCGGGTTTATGTTTATCGGCTGGATCCGGCCAAGGGTTCCATGACGCCGCATGATCCGCCGTTTTTGGGATTACAGAAGCCGACCAATCCGCGACACATCGCGCTGCATCCGAATGCGAAGTGGGCGTATTTAGTGAATGAATTCTCGCCAGGTGGGTGCACCATGTTGCGGGTGGATTTGGACCGGGGATTATTGGAGGAAGGTCCGATGGCGGCGAGCGTTCCGGCGGAGTATACGGGGCGTGGTTCTTCGGCGGAGTGCGTGGTGCATCCAACGGGCAAGTTCGTGTACGAATCGAACCGGGGACACAACTCGATTGCGGTGTTTCGCGTGGCGCCGGAGGCTGGAACATTGACTCGGGTGGAGACATTTGTGCCGGGCGGGGAGACTCCGCGGAGCTTTGCGATTGAGCCTTCGGGGCGATTCCTGATTGCGATGATGCAGAAAACCGGGACCATACTTCCGCTGCGGATTGACCAGGAGACGGGGAAGCTGGCGAGTACCGGGCAGACGGTGCGGTTGCCGTTTCCGGTTTGCGCGGAGTTCGTTCGGGCTTAGTTCAGGAGCTGGAGGATTTCCTTTTCGAAGTCGGCTTTGGAGATGAGGCCCCTGTGGATGGCGGCGATTTTGCCGTCGCGCCCGATGACGAAAGTGGTGGGCAGAGCTTCGACACCTCCGTACTGTTGGCTGACTTCTTCATTGCCGAGGACGACCGGATATTTCACGTTTTGCTCTTTGAGCCAGGGTGTGACGACTTGCCAGCCATCGTCGTCCATGGAGACACCGAGAACAGTGAAGCCGCGGGCTTGCCATTTCTCCTGAAATTCGACGAACCAGGGGGTCTCGATTTTGCAGGGTCCGCACCAAGTGGCCCAGAAGTTGACGAGGACGACTTTACCTTGAAGTTCCGAGAGGCGAACGGAGGCACCGGTGGCGGTTTTGAGTTCGAAGTCCGGGGCAAGGTTACCAACCACTGCGGCGCGGTAAGCCGTAATCGCCGTGGCTGCCTGATGCATCGCCCACGGAACGCCGAACCAGCCGGTGACTCCGAGCGCAGCGAGCAGAAGCCAGGGGAAGGGACGACGAAAGCTCATCCCTTTATTCTCACCCCTGAACGGGTGTACACTGCGGGCAGAAGGAGCGAACGAGCGTATGAGCGAAAAAGCGCATAGCTTTATCTTCTGGACTCCGCGAATTCTTTGTATGGCGTTTGCGGCGTTCCTGAGTATCTTCGCGCTGGATGTGTTTGAGATGAACGTCGGCCCCTGGCAGATAATGCTGGCGCTGGCGATGCACCTGATACCGACGGCGCTGGTCTTACTGGTGCTGGCGATTTGCTGGCGACATGAGTGGATCGGCGGAGGCCTCTTCCCTGCCCTGGCAATACTGCACCTGGTGTCGATGTGGGGGCGACTCCACTGGCAGGCATACATGGCAATCGAGTTGCCCTTGTGGGTGCTGGGAGCCTTGTTTGTATGGAACTGGCGGGAACGGCGGGTTACCTGACCGGCAGATCGAGGGTATTTCCGGCAATGCCACCTGCAATAATCTGCAGCGTTCGAACCCCTGGCGCTGTAGCCGGTGGCACTCGCAGATTGACCTGATAGAGGCCGAAGAAACCAGGCGCGAGACAGGCAATTGCAACTTCAGCATCGACGCCTCCGACCAGGGCCCGCACGGTGGCCTTCGTCAGATAGAGGGGCGACAAGGGGGCAAGCTGGCCAGCGGCGATGGTACCGTTTACCGCGCCGAGACCTGTCAGATAGACGGCGACCCACTCCCCCGCAGCGGCTGGTGCAGCCCGGGTGATCAGGCGGCCATCCACATGAATGGCGGCGGCTACGCTGGCGCTTCCATCGGGGATGGCGAAGATGGCCGGTGCCTGCGTTCCCACTGTGAAGGGTCGCTTAGCGCTTCCGCCTGCGGAGCGAACCTCAACCTCGGCAGCGCCGGTGATATCGAAGGGAAGTTGTGCGTTTAACTGCGTCCTGGACGCATAGATCAGAGGTGCCTGGAGGCCGTTGACGAAGACCTTCGTGGTTCCGGGGGTTGCGTCAGCAGGGGCGAAGTTCCAGCCGAAGAGAGAGACCAAACCACCGGGTGCGACGGCGGTGGTGAAGGCGGCGGCATTAAGAACCGGGGGATCGAGCGGGACGGGTGCGGCGGAGATGGTCCATTGATCGTAGATCTCCCCGTTGGGGCCGACGGCCTGGCCTTTTAGCTCGGTATTGCTGAAATCGAGGCGGAGATAGTGAGAGACGCCGGTGGCGGCGGCGATGAAGTCGGCGTTACCGGGGTCGTAGATCTGAGAACCGCCACCTCCGGTTGTGACGTAGACAGTGCCGGGGCCTGGGGCGGAGAATTCTCCGGCGCGCCGGGGTTTGGTGCGCTGATAAATGTGCTCGTGGCCGTTGAGGACGAGGTGCACGGCCTGGCGCTCCAGGATGGGGGTGATGTACTGGCGGACGAGGTCACAGACGGGATCGTTTAGCTTGGCGGCGCTGGAGGGAAACGGGGGGTGGTGGAAGTAGACGATGCGCCAGGTTTGCTTCGTCTCGCGGAGGTCGCGTTCGAGCCAGGCGAGCATGGCACCATTGCCTGCGATGGCCTGGTCCAGAGGGGTATTGGTGTCGATGGCAACGAAGTGCGCATTGCCCCAGTCGTAAGAATAATAGCGATTCCAGCCTTCTTCGGGAACGCCGGTGCGGGACGGGGTAAAGAGGGTTCGATAGGGAAGGGCGTCGGAGGGGTAGTCGTGATTGCCGGCGACGGGAAAGAGGGGGGTGCGGGACAGCAGAGACGGGTAGATGGCGAAGAAGTAGTCGGCAAACTGCTGGAATTTTCCGTCGAAGTAGGCGATATCGCCAACATGGATGAGGAAAGAGGCCTGCTCCTGTTCGAGGGCGGCGGCGAGAGTTAGCTGGGGCCCTCCGTCGTCTCCGCTGTCACCCAAAGCGAGCACGCGGAAAGGTCTGTTGGCCTGGGTAGTTAAGGGCGCCGTGCTGAAAGCCGGGACCAGACCGCTTGTCACGGCCTGGCCGTCCAGTGCAAGTTCGTAAAGGTAGCGGGTGGCCGGGGTGAGGCCGGTTAAATCGACTCGCTGGAGCCAGGCTGTTTCGCCGAGCTGAGTGAGGGCCGGGGTAAGGACGGTAACCCGCGGGGTGAGGAGCTTGGGCGCTTCGCCCAGAGCGGAGTAGCGCACTGTCGCGGCACCATCGCCGGCTCTGGTGGCCCAGAGAATACTGGCGTGATCCGCGGCGACATCCTGCAGGTACGGCCCCCACAGGAGGGTGGCTGCCTGAGCGAAGGTAACTGTAAGGCAGACAACCAACAACAGCAACGAACGTCTCATTGCGAGAGCCTCATTGCGAGAGCCTCATTGCGAGAGCCTCATTGCGAGAGCCTCATTGCGAGAGCCTCATTGCGAGAGCCTCATTGCGAGAGCCTCATTGCGAGAGCCTCATCAGGAAGGGGGTTCCAGGCTCGCTATCGAGCGTAATCACCACGGGGACATCACCGGGCGGAATTCCGGACGGAATTTCTATGTTGAACTGCTCGATGCCGATAAGGCCTGGAGCTGCTCCCATCCAAAGAATCCGGGCTGGCTTGCCTGCCACCACTACCTGGACGGTTTTAGTCGGAGCCATCCAGCCAGCCCAGGCTCCCGTAGCATAAAGGACTGCTATCTCTCCGGCCGCGGCGGGCGCGGTGGCGGAGATGAGGAGACCGCTGGCATGGGTCATACCGAAGATGCCTCCGGCGGTGGGCATGACATCCGCCATGACGATATTGCTGGAGGCGCCGCCAACCGAGATGGAGACGGGCTGCGGGGCGCAGGTTAAGTCCGGCGGGACGACGAAGATGATGCCCTGGGGCCCGACTTCCAGCAGAGAAGCGGGGCCTGTGGAAGTGTTCACCGAGACGCCACCCAGCGTAAGAGGCAACGGGTACGCGGTGGCATAGCTGACCGGAGTGACGGGCAGGGCGAGGCGGATTCGTGCGAGGCTGCCGGCGGTAACCGGCATGTCACCGGAAGCGACATTCGTGATACTGCCTGGATTGAGAGTTATGGGGCCGGGAGCTGCGTCCGTGTTCAGTTCTTTCAGGATGAAGGCGGCTCGATCGCGAGCGAAGCCGCGCAGGTCGTCCACGTCGCGCTGGTACTCTTCCACGGTGCAGAGGCCGATGCCGTCGGTCTTGCGACAGAGCTTGAACTGGTCTTCCACCATAGCCTGATGAATCTGGTTGTCGATTCGGTCGATCTCGGTGGCGAGCCAGCCGCCGGCGCCGGAACCGAAGGCTGCGGCAGCGTTGCGAAGGGTGTCGGTGTAGAGCTTGCGCAGGCGCGGAACATTCAGCGCGCGGCGGAGCAATACGTTCTCCTGCGTGCCTCGCCAGACGGACCAGTCGCCGCCGTAAAAGGCGCCGTCCTGATCCCAGACCAGGAACATTGCCTGGCGGGTGGGGCCCCAGCGGTAGAGATAGAAATTATTCATGGCCGAGAGTCCCAGGAGGCCGTCGGACTGGGCAAGCGCCTGTTCGGCGGCGCTGTGAGCTACGAAATCATCGAGATCAACCAAGGGACTGACGACCCTGTAGAAGTCGGCGTCCGGAGTGTCGTTGATGAGGCGGATGGTGTCGATGAGGCCGGGAATGTCGGGATCTTCTGTGTGCGTTTTGGCTCCGAAGATGGCGGTATAGGTGGCGGGATCGGGACCGAGATAGTTGAAGCGGAAGCCGAGCCGGATGGTGTAGTCATAGAGATAGCCGGTGTCGTCACCGAGCTGAGTCTGCAGGAACCGGGTATCGAGGTTCTCGACGATGAGGTAGACGCCCACGTACTCCCCATTGACATATAGTCGGGCGTGCGCCTCCCTGGAATGAGGTAAGCCGAGACGTGCGAAAACGCTTTCGGCCAGACGCTCGTGCATCATGGTGGAATCCTGATTCAGGTTGCGGAGGACGAGGGTTTTCAGGCCTAAGAACTGCTGGCCGGAGACGTATTTACCGAAATCGAGCCCGATGCTGGGTTTGATGGGGGAACGGCTTTGGCTGCCGCGGGAACGGATGCCGATCCGGGGGAGCGTGATGTTATTCCACCGGAGATCACAAGGATAATAGCCATTTCCCAGGTAATTCTCATGGATAGTCGCCCAGTCCGCGGAGGCCATGGTGAGGCGGATCTCCTGCAGGGTGGAATCGTTGAAGAAATCGGCAGTTGTCTGGACCTGTAGTGCCAGTCCCCACCCGGGGAGGAGGAGCAACAGCAGGGAGGAGACAACGGGCGAGAAAGACTTTCGCATAGAAACCTCCCGCGGAGGCTGGCCGAGCTAACCTCCGGCTGATTTGATTATGCACCTGTTGCGGCAGGAACACCAGAGGGGGTTAGCGGGCGGCTTTCGAGGGTTCAGTACCCATTACGCGATGGAAAGCCTCCACGGTTACGAGCGAGGGTTTGAAGTTGCCGAAGCGATGGCCCTCGGCGATGGTGAGAGGGGTCCAGCCCTGCTTGTTGGGCTTATCCCAGATTTCGCGTTTCGCACCCTTCGCGGCGAGGAACTCCACGGCTTTGGGGGAGTTTTTGTAGGCGGCTCCATGCATGGCGGTCTCGCCCTTGTCATCGACAGCGTTGATGTCAGCTCCGAGATCGAGAGCGACTTGCAGGGCTTCCACAACTTCATCTTCCGTGCCGGCATCTTCACCCGGGGAGCGGGTTCCCAGACCGGCGGCGGCCATGAGGGGGGTGCTGTTATCGGCGTTGGGGATTTTGGGGTCGGCACCCAGTTTGGCGAGGTAGCGCATGAGTTCGGCGTCGGCGGTCTTGGCAGCCAGCATGTACGGCGTGGCAGCCATGGTGTTGAGCGCGGTGAGGCCGAATTTGACGGACTTCGTCATGCGGGCGTCGATATTGGCGCCTTTATCGACCAGCTTTTTGGTGAATTCGAGGCTGGACATGTTGCCGGAGCCCTCGGGGGCAGGGTCGTTATCGCCTACGCCGGATTTGCGCATGGCCGAGACAACGTGGAGCGCGGTGTAGCCGGCTGCGGCGGCGTTGGGGTCGGCGCCCTGATCGAGAAGAAATGCCGCGAGCTGGAAGTGGGCGTTGGAGGCGGCGAGGAGCATGGCGCTAACGCCGGCTCGCGGCCAACCGGAACCGGAGGCGGGACGAGCAGGGCCAGTGGCTTTGTGGGGCTCCACGATTTCATTGACGCTGGCTCCGGCTTTGAGGAGTGCGGCGACGGCGGGAATACGGCCTTCCCGGACGGCGAAGAGGAAGGGCGTGTAGCCGGAATCGAGGCGTTCGTGGAGATTGGCTCCGGCCTGGAGCAACGCTTCAATGGCTTCGACGTTGCCCTCGGCGGCAGCCCACATGAGGGCGGTCTGGCCGAGGCGGGGTTCGGGGGTGTTGACGAGCGCATCGTGCGCGATAAGAGATTTGACAGCGCCGACTTTGCCGGTTCGGGCGGCGGTCATAAGAGCGGTTTCTCCGCCGGGGAGCGTGGTGTTGGGGTCGGCTCCGGCTTTGAGGAGCAGTTCGACGAGAGTTCCATCTCCATTGGCGCAGGCGAGAGAGAGCGGGGTGACGCCATAGCGGTTGGTGGCCTTGACGCTGGCTCCGGAATCGAGAAGGAGTTTGGCGATTTCCACGTCGTCACGGAAGGCGGCCCAGTGGAGGGCGGTCATGCCGTCTACCTGCGGCGCGTTGACGTTTTCGTGCTTCGCGAGGAGGGTGCGGAGGGTCGGCTTGTCGAGTTCCTCGGCGGCGTCCGCCACCGGCGCACTGGAGCGGGCGGCGAAAAGAGCCGTGGCGAGCAGGGCGGCTGGTATTACGCGCCTCACAGGGTCATCAACTCCGGAACTTTGCCGTTGCTGTCGGCGAACTTGTCGATGCGGACACCGGCCTTATCGAGAAGGGTGAGGTGGACGTTGGCAAGGGGGGCTGCTTCTTTGTACTGGATGTGACGTCCACCCTTGTGGCGGGTTCCACCGGCGACGAGAATGGGGAGGTTGACGTGGTCGTGAATATCGCCGTTGCCCATACCGCTGCCGTAGAGGTAAGTGGTGTGGTCGAGGAGGGAGCCATCGCCATCGGGAGTGGCTTGCAGCTTGCCCAGGAAGTACGAGAAGAGCGAGACGTGGAACTGGTTGATGATGGCGACGCGGGCCAACTTCTCGGGGTCTCCGGCGTTGTGGGTGAGGGGGTGGTGGGGATCGGAGACGCCAATTTCCGGGTAAGTACGGGTGCTGGTTTCGCGGGCGAGCTGGAAGGTAATGACGCGGGTTACGTCGGACTGCAGCGCGAGAACCTGGAGATCAAACATGAGCTTCGCGTGGTCGGCATAGGCGGCGGGCACGCCGAGGGGACGGTCGAGATCACGGGCGGAGCCACTGGCGGTTTCCGATTCGGCCTTCTGAATGCGGCGTTCCACTTCGCGGACGGTGTCGAGGTACTGGTTGACCTTCGCTTTATCGTCGGCTCCCAGCTTTTTGTTGAGGCGGGCGATGTCTTCGTTGACGACGTCGAGCAGGCTGGCACGGCGGCGGAGTTCGGCCAGGCGGTCAGCCACGCTGCCGCCTTCGCCGAAGAGGCGCTCGAACGCAATGCGGGGGTGAGCTTCGGCGGGAAGGGGCGTGGTGGGTGAGGACCAGGAGAGGTTGTTCTGGTAGACGCAGGCGTAGCCGTTATCGCACTGGCCGACGGTGGTGAGCAGGTCCATGGCGAGTTCGAGCGAGGGCAGGCGGGTGTCCTTACCGATGCTCTGGGCGGCGACCTGGTCAGCGGTGGTGCCGAGTTGATAGTCGGAGCTTTCGGTCCACTTGGCGGTGGCGCAGCTGAGGAAAGCGGCGTTGGAGGTGGCGTGCGTGCCTGGGTAGGCGTTGCGGATTTCGAGGTTGGTCAACACCGAGAGCTGGTCAGTGAACGGCTTGAGGGAACGCAGGGTGGGCGAGAGGCCTGTCAGGTCGTTGCCGGACGGGGTCCACTGCTTCATGTACGCGCCCATGGGGATGTAGACGAAACCGAGGCGGCGCACGGGGTTGCCGGCTGAGGCGGCAAGCGGCGTCAGGGCGGGGATCATCGCGTCCAGCAAAGGGAGTGCCAGAGCGGTACCGACGCCGCGGAGCAGGGTCCGGCGAGACAGGGCTTTCTTGGTAATGATCATTTCGTTTTCCTCATTTGGAACGGTGTACTTCTTACGATACCGAGAATTATGGACGAGAATTTGTAGTCGGTTGGTGAGGCGTCGCTAACGATGCGGCGAACGACGGGCTCATCGGAGTATTCGGTGAGACGACCGAGGGAGTAGGTGAGCAGTTTATCGGTGAGGGTACCGGCGAAAACCTCCGGGCGGCGGAGCAGAACCTTCTGCAGCGCGGCGGGGCCTTCGAAGGTCGTGCCATCGGGGAGAGTGCCCGAAGCGTCAATCGGAGCGCCGGCTTCCGCAGTTCTGAAGCGGCCAACGGCGTCGAAGTTCTCGAGACCAAAGCCGAGGGGATCCATCACCTTGTGGCAACTGGCGCACACCGGATTGGCGCGGTGCTGGGCGATGCGCTCGCGCATGGGCAGGTTCTTCGTGGAGCCCGTGGTTTCTTTCAGGGCGGGCACAGCGGGGGGCGGCGGCGGGGGCGGGGTACCGAGGATGTTGTCGAGGATCCACTTGCCGCGGATGACGGGAGACGTGCGGGTGGCGTAGGAGGTGACGGCGAGAATGCTGCCCTGGCGGAGGAGACCGCCGCGGACGTCCGGCGCTTTTTCTTCAGAGCCGAACTCAACTTTGCGGAAGCGGCTGCCGTAGATGTTCGGGATGCCGTAATGTTTGGCGAGACGCTCGTTGACGAAGGTATAGTTGGCGCGGAGCATGTCGAGAACACTGCGGTCTTCGCGCATGATGCTTTCGAGGAACATTTGCGTTTCGGTGCGGAAGGCGCGCCGGAGGTTGTCGTCGAAGTCGGGGAAGACGCGCATGTCGGGCATGAAGGACGAGAGGTTGCGGAGGTGGAGCCACTGCTCGGCGAAGTTGGTGATGAGGGCCTGGGAGCGGGCGTCGGCCAGCAGGCGGCGGGTTTGTTGTTCCAGTACGGCGGGCTTGTGGAGTTCGTTTTTGGCAGCCAGGTCGAGAAGTTCATCGTCGGGGATGCTGCTCCAGAGGAAGAAGGAGAGGCGGGTAGCGAGGTCGAGGTCGTTGAGTTTGTAGGCTGTTTTGGGGGCCAGGCCTTCGGGATCGCGTTCCACACGGAAGAGGAATTCGGGGCTGATGAGGACGGCGCTGAGCGCCATTTCGATGCCGGCGTCGAAACCTTCGGATTTGGCTTCCTTGTAGAGACGCAGCGGAGCCTGGAGGTCGATTTCGGTGACCGGACGGCGGTAGGCGCGGCGCATACTTGCGGTCAGAATCTTGCGGGCGCAGGCGTCCTGGTCGGCGGTGTTGGCGGGTTTGCAGATGAAGATGCGCTGGCGGCTGGGCGTATCGCCCGGGCCTTTGGCGTTGAACGGACCGTTGATGGTGACCTGGTAAACGGCAGGCTGGATGCGGGGGTGGCGATCCATGTTGAAGTGCGCCTGGTAGGGTTGGCGCTCGTTCTCCATAAGGAGCGAGGGCTTTTTGATGAAGGCCGCGCCCACCTGATGGGGACCGGCTTTCACGGCGACGCGGATGTGAAGGGGTTCGTCAACGAGGTGGTGGTCGGTGCCTTTTGGTGGGGGTGCGACGGTGAACAACTGGACGCGCTCGCCATCAATGATGAGTTCGAGCTGGTGCTCTTCTTTCAGGCCTTCGATGTACTCGTTACGGTCACGGGCGAGACGAATGCGAAATTCGTACTCGGCATCAAGAGGAAAGGTGTAGCGAACGAGGGTACCGCCGCGGGTGCCGATGGGGAGGTCGCCGAAGTGCTCTTCCTGGGTGAGGTCGGGGGGGAGCTGGAAAGTCTCGCCGCCGGGGGCGTGGATGGGACTGCCTACAGCGAGGCGGACGATACGGCGGGCGGCGGTGAGGTAGCGATCAAGAAGAGTAGGCGAGAGGTCGCCTACGGTGATGTTGTCGAAGCCGTGGCTGGATTCGTCGGCGGGCAGAAGGTTGGTGACATCGACATCGAGCCGGAAGAGGTCGCGGATGGAATTTTGGTATTCGGTGCGGTTGAGGCGGCGGAAGGTGTCGGTGCGGCCGGGATTGGGGGCTACGGCGTCGAGATCTTTTTCAATGGAGGCCTGGATGGAGGCGTAGGTGGCTTCATCGGGCCGGGGAAGACCGGCCGGGGGCATGGAGCGGGCGCGCAGCTTGCGGACAACCTTTTCCCAGACTTCCGGATTTTTGGCGGGAGCGGAGTTGGCGTCGAAGGTGAAGCCGCCGACTTTGGCGGTGGCGCTGTGGCAGCCGACGCAGTATTGGTTGAGCGCGGTAACAGGCGCGGCGGAGGCGAGCGGCGCCTGGAGCAGGATCAGGAATAGCGGAATGCAAACGGCGAGGCGCATGAGTGGGACCGGGGGGGCACTACAAAGTATATATATATTGAGTCAGGTTCGGGCGGCAGGGACCGCATCGCCTATGTTTTCCGGGTTAAGGAGAAACGCGGGCATCATGCCTTTACCCTTCACCGACACTTCGCCGCGCGCTTCGAACTCGAAACGGTCCTTCATATAGTCGTAGGCAGTTTCGGTCACCTGTATCCGGCCGGGGACTCCGGTAGATTCCATGCGGCTGGCGATGTTCACGGTGTCGCCCCAAAGATCGTAGATGAACTTGTGGGTGCCGATGACGCCTGCAACGACGGGACCGCGATTGATTCCGATGCGGAGGCTCAGGCTGGTGCCGCGACGTTCGTTGAAGCTTGTGATCGACTCCATCATGAGGATCGCGAGGCGGAAGATTTTTTCGGTGTGGTCGTTACAGCGGGAGGGCATGCCGGAGACGGCCATGTAGGCATCGCCAATGGTCTTGATCTTTTCCACCCCTGCCGTGACGGCGGCGGCGTCGAAACCGCTGAACAGGTCATTGAGCATGCCGACGAGTTCGGCTCCCGGCATACCGGAACTGAATTTTGTGAACCCAACAATATCGGCAAACAGCACGCTGACTTCTGCATAGGCGTCGGCGATGGTTCGTTCTCCGCTTTTCAGGCGTCCGGCAATGGGCGCGGGCAGGATATTGAGCAGGAGTTGTTCGTTTTCTTCGTTCTTTTGGCGGATGATTTCATTCTGTTCGCGGATGGACTTCACCATCATGTTGAAGACCCGGGTTTGCGTACCGAGTTCACTGCGGGCTTCGAAATCGACATGCTGGGTGTAGTCGCCCTCTGCGACTTTGGCGGCAGCCTGGCTGAGTGCGACGACGGGACGACGAATGCTGTTGGTAGTGAGGAAGCCGATCAGAAAAGAAACGAGGATGCTGCCGGTAAGCAGGATGCCGGTGAACAGGCGGACGCGCTTTTCGGTGTACTTCATATCCGCCATGAAGGCCAGGGCCTTGGCGCTGGAGAATTTCTGCATTGCATCGAGGTCCGCTTCGATCCGGGAGACCTGCAAAGCCCCCAAGACCTGGGTGGTGCGCGTGGATTCTTTGAAATTCCCTTCGTGGCGGTATCGAATGACCGCAGCACGAATGGGATCCCAGTCTGCGAAGCTGCGTTCGAGTGCGCGCAGTGCGGCTTTGTCGCCCAAAAAGCTTCGTTCCAGAACCTGGAGGCTCTTCTCGACCAGGACTTTATTCCCGGCAACCCTGCGCTCCAGTTCGGCAAGGCTCGCGTCATCGGACGCGGGGACCTGGAGCATGGCGCGATGCATTTTGAGGATGCCGACGTTGGCATCGCGCATCGCCTGGCCAGACGTCATGGGATGCGCGTAAACGGCATCGCCGAGCGCGGCGAGGGCTTCCATTTCGCGAATGGAAAAGATGCCGTAACCGATCAGGAGTACCAGGAGGAGGCCAAACCCTGCGGCCAGGCGCGTTCCGATGCTTGTGTCATCGAACCAACGGAAGGTATTCAGCTGCACAGAAGCATTCTATGCGATATGCGTGAGAAGCCCTGCCGAGCCGGGAACCTTATCGGCAAGAGGTTCCCGGCTCGAGTGGAATTCTGACCGCGGATTTTAGGAGGAGTTTGCGGTTTGCTGCTGACTTGGTAAAAGCAGTTTTGTAGCCAAAGGCACCCGAGGTGCGCACCTTTTGCCCGAAAGAGAGAAAAGTGTTTTCGTTTCAATTACTTAAAGAGGCACCTGGAACGGGAATCCGGTTGCGGTTCATCGCCGCGAAGAACGATGTGTACCGTTTCAGGACGATTCGTTTCAGAATAGTGCCTCAAGTAGTGAGCACTTTCTACCGATAAGACAAGTGCGAGGCCTCTGGTGTCACATTCATGACACACGGGGGCTTCCGTCCAGTCTGGGAGGCCTTTATGGCAACTGAATTCCTGAAAGCACTTGGGGCGGTAGTTGTTTCTTGTCTGGCGGCAGCGCCACTGGTAGTAATCTGCCTGTTTGGTGGAAACTAACCGCTAATTCCGCGCCTGGAGCGGCGCTAAAACGGCATCTCGCAGTCTCCGGGACAGGTAAAAGCCGCTGCTTTCGAGATGGGCTACTGTCCCGGCGAAGTCACTCAGGAATCCGGCCACCTCCGCTCGTTCGAGAACTCCGAGAGTGCCGATGACAGGCAGGCCCAACCCAAGCGTGCATTCTCTGCCTTCCCGATCATTTTCGTTCGGCCCTTCTGAACTGGATCGCGAAGCAAGGCTTCCTGAAATGGTAGCCGCCTCTCTCCCCTCCGGCACCGAATGATCGTAGTTTCAGATACCACACCTTTTCGGCACTTGATCGCGATTGGTGAGGTCGAGCTTCTGGAGAAACGCTACGGTCATGTGATCGCACCAGCAGCGTTACACCGCGTCGCAGTCCGCCGATTGACGCCAAATTTTCGATGGCACCAATGTAGCGCTCTTTGAGACAAGCAGCCCAAAACGCGGAGAGGGCCGGATTGCTCCGGCCGCATGGGAAGGCAGAACTCCATCCGCAAAGGCATTGTGCCCTTTAGACAGACGTGAACGTTTCGTACCGAACCGAAGGCGGTTAGCGTGCCGTGTTGCCGAAACGCCTGACGGCAGGAATGCCGAGGAGCAGGGTGGAGATCACGATAATCCAGCTCTGCGGCTCAGGCGTGGGCGATGCAATGACCAGATCCTCAACGATCCAGGCATCACCGCTGGTAACAAACGAAAAAGAACTGATCGCGGTGTCCGACACAAAACCCACAAAACGCGTATTCGCCAGACCTGGAAGACTATGGTCCATGTAGACTGTCCCATCGGACAGAGTCATGGTGCCGAGACCGCCCCCGGAGAAAGCGCCGTAATCCAAACCGAAGGCGAAAGTCGGTACACTAAATGTCACATCGAGTTCGTTGTTCCCGAGATTGAAGGAGTTGACGATGAAATCAGCCGGGAAACTAAACCCGGCGCCGTAGTAATTGGCCGCCGTCACGTTTACCGCAGTGCCCGCATTTGGGGTTGCAAAGGAGATTCCGGCAACCGTCAGGGGATTGAAGTTCGCAAACGTCTGTGGCGGAGTCAGGATTCCGTTGAATCCGATGCTCGTTGGATTTTCGGTAGCGGCGGCAAAGTCGGCCGGGGTTGTGTATACGATGGTGGCCGCTGAGGCAGAAGTGCCCAAGGCCGCGGCAAGTGCCAACCTGATAAATATTCGTCTTGTCTGTTGCATCTTCAGATGCACCTCCTGGAAAAGTCCGGTCCAAGGCTTCCAAGCTGCCCGCAGTTTTACACAGAATACACCTGTTCGTTCGGCTTGTAAACGTCTAAATCAGATCTTGAGTACCAGCTTGTACCGCCCGGGGCGAGAGACGTGGGTCAAGGTCTGATCGTCGGTGACCAGGTTCAGGTGGCGATTGAGGGTTTTTAACTTTTGCGATGCCAGCAGCTCTTGCGTGCGTAGCTGCAATGCGGCTTCGGCCGATGTATTTTAGACCCCGGCCCGCCGTGACTCCCTCGGTAAGGAGCTCTGCCAGGCCGCATTTCTCTCCCCCGGACAATAGCCCGGCGACGGTGATGAACCAGCGTCTAAGCTCCGCGCTGTTCCGACGCGACCGCGAAGCTATGCCATGGGAAACTTGTAGCCCAGCTTAATTAGATGGGCCTTGCCGAACTCGGCGGTATCTCGTGCGCTCATGGGGGCGTTGCCTCGGTCCAGCTCATACATAACGTCTGGATTATTGCCTGCTTCTTCCAGGGTTTTCAAAATCGATTCCAGGTCGACGAAACCCATTCCCAGAGGGCAGTACCCGGCCATGTACTTACCGTTGCTGTAGTCCTTCAAATGCATGTGATCGGTGATAGCGGCGAAGTCCTTGACGACCTTTGCCGCGTCGGCACCACCTTTCTGGAGCTGGCCCACATCGGGAGCAAACTTCATGTATTTTGTGTTGACAGCATCCATTACGGCGTAGACTTCGTCGCGGGTTTCGACGACGGTGCCGGTATGTTGGTGAAGTCCGACGCCGAGACCCAGATCGGTCAGCGCCATGCCGTACTCGTTGAGAGCCGCGACGATGTCGGTCTTGTGCTCCTGAAAATTGAAGTTATCGGGTCCGGCACCGCCCCGCCCCGGGGCTCTGCGACCGTTAACAGCGATCACGCAGTAGGTGCCGCCATATTTTTTGATCAGTTTGCCAACGCTGATGGCCTTTGCCACGTTCTCTTTGCGCAAAGCAGGGTCGGTTACGTTGGTGCCCAGATAGCCAGCCTTCAGGGAGATATGGTACTTATCCATCAAACGGCTCATGGCTCCGTTGGCGTCAAGAGCCTCGATCATGGGGCTCACGGTTTCGAAGCCGGAGTAGCCCAGCTCAGAGATATCCTTCAGGGCCTGTTCGAAGTTGTCGGTGGAATTGGGGCTGACGTTCCAAGCCAGGGTGGAGACTCCGATCTTCACCTTTTTCACGGCCTGGGCTCTTGCCAGTGGAAGGGCCGCAGCTCCGAGACCGATGGCCAGGGTGCGGACTAAATCGCGACGGGTTGGGGATGGCATCTTTGCACTCCTATTTTTTCAGTTTGGCGCTGGGGGTGGTATCGACTTCGAGGTCACCCAGGATGAATTGGGTGGCGGCAAGAAGCAGCTTTTCCATTTCGGGGTTCTGGTAGAAATCCGGACGGTGACCAAGGGCGCAGTTAAATACGCGGCCCTTGCCAAAGCTTCGGATCCAGACCATGCCGTAGTCATTATCGGGACGGGTGGTGTACTGGTTGCCGCTGAGAGTCGTCTTCGTGGGGTCCATGCTGATCAGGACCCGAAGCTTGTCGCGCGAGTACGGACCACCGGGGAGGAAGTGATAAAACTCGTCAATCACATCGAAGCTCTTGCTGGCGAAATGGGCGGTGAGCGGAGTACCTGGCTCCTCAATTCGGATAGTGCCTGGTTCGCCATTGTATTTGTGGGCCCCGGTCTGGGACCCCATCAGTTCGCCGTATTCGGGCACATCGACGCTTGCCCACGTTGCGGCATGGAGGCCGCCCACGCCGCCCCCTTCGCGAACGTAGCGGAGCAGGCCGCTCATTAGCTCCGGATCAATAAACATTTCGCCTTCCACGTTATTCAGAAAGACGGCGTCAAACTGCTTGATGGCCGGATAGCGAAGATTGCTCAGGTCGTTGCTAAAGACTGGGGTGTAGGCTTCGGTGTGCTTGCCGATGAGTTCCAGGGCGAGGTTGCCCTGCGGGATGGTGGCGTGATAGTAACCACCATTCACGCAGAGATCCATCACCAGAAGCTTGCGGGCTTTCTTCGGCTTCGCCAGAGCCCGGGTGGGAATGGCCGCGTCAATCTTCTCCCGGATATCGGTCGCCAGCTTATCGGGTTTGGAGATGGTGGACAGGCGGGAGAGCGTGTCCATGCGCCAGGCGATGGCGAGACGGACATCATTGTCGTAAGAGGCGGCGGCCGCGGAGAGGTCGGCTACGGGATCCTTCCCGGCGGTGGGCTGGAGAGCGATGAAGAGGGGTTTGACTTCAGATTTTTTGGCGCCACCGTCGGTGGTTGGTGGCCAGTCGGGCTGGAGGTTCGGCGGCTGGACACGGCTTAGCTGGGTCAGGAATTTAGCCAGGTTTTTCGTGCCCGGCGTGATGGTCACGGAAAAAACGCGGTCTTTCAGGGCGGTCAGACCACTGAGCGACGTGGTTGCGGTATCCACATCGAGTCCGAGGCGCTTGCTGCTGGCATCGAGGGCCTGCATTAAAGACGCAGGCTTCGGGGAAACCACGGAGACGTTGATTCCGATCTCGGTGGCCAGTTTGTCGAGATCGGCAAGCTGGGCAGATTCCGCAGCCGTGATGATCATATCGGCCCCCAGATCCTTTGCAAAAGCAAAGGCCTTGCGGCGAGTTGCTTCGTCAACGGGCAGCGACTCCAGACGATAGGCGGGCAGGCGGAGACGAAGCTCGGCGAGGGTTGCCTTCACCTTCGCAATCTCGGCGGGCGCCAGATTGAAGTCCAGGTTTCGCGAGACACCTTCGATAGTGGGGAGTGTGGCGGCATCGGCCTGGATTGCCGCATCCCGAAAGGTAAGAGCGCCGAATGAGTCGCTACGGGTACCCAAACGCCAGCCGAGATTGGTGAGAGCGGTGGTGCGGAACCGGAGTTGCTCGGGAGGCCGCACGGAAATGGAGGGAACACCACTGCGGCCTGGCTGGGCCATTGCGGGTAATCCGGCCATCAAACAGGTTCCAGCGATAAGAAGCGCAGTGCGTAAGTTGCTCATATTTTGTTCGGTTCGTCGAAGATCATCCTACTCCTTCCCAGAACTGGTGTCACTGCCATTTCTTATGGCGCATCAATAAGAGTACTATTTAGTACATTTCGAAAATTTCCTTTCAAGTAATCGTTAACATGTTGCGCGACAGACCTGCGATGGGTATATGATGTCGGGCGACACGACGTGAGGAGCCCGACGATGAAGCTGTTGCTTTTCTGTGGAGTAGTTTTGAGTTGCGCTGTTGGCTGGAGCGCTGATTACCTGATGGAAGGTGGCGATATCGGGCGCACGGGATGGCTCAGGGGTGACAAGTCTTTCACTGTGGACAACGTCCGCGGCATGAAGCTGTTGTGGAAGACGAAGCTCGATAGCCAGGCCAGAGAGATGCACAATCTGTTTCCACCGCTGATTGCGACAGGCGTGGACACGAAGGCGGGGAAGAAGGAAGTGCTGGTGGTAGCCGGCATCTCGGATGACATCTTCGCGGTGGACGCGCTGACCGGCACCCAGCTTTGGAGAAAGCACTTCGACAACACATGGGCCCCCGGCGGCAACGGCCGGAGTGGCGGGACGCTGTGTCCCGGCGGACAACTCGCAGTTCCCGCAATGGGGATGACCGGGCCAGGCAAGTATACGATTTACGCCGTGGCCTGGGATGGCCGGCTTTGGCAGTTGAACGCGGCCGACGGGACGGAGGTGGCACCGGCCGAGAAGTTCATTCCGCCCAATGGCAAACCCTATGCGCTCAACCTGCTGAAGGGCGTGGTGTACGCGAGTACAGCACAGGGCTGCGGCGGTGTGACACACATGTTTCTCTCGTTTGACCTGAAGACGAAACGCACCAGCACTTTCCTGCCAAGTGGCGGGGGGCTTTGGGGCCGAAGAGGCGTTGCCATGTCACCGGACGGTACGGTCTACATGGGGACCGGCGATGGGCAGTTCGACCCGGAGAACGGGCATCTGGGCAATGGCCTGGTTGCCGTGAAAGCAGATGAGACCGGAGAGCTGAAACTGGCTGGCTATTACGGCCCGAGCAACGCCGACTGGTTGTGGAAGCGAGATCTGGACATCAATGTGAGTCCCATGTCTTTCGACCACAAGGGGCGACATTTCGTGGCAGGGACAAGCAAAGAATGCCGCGTGTGGCTGCTGGACCGGGATGAATTTGGAGGCGACGATCATCGCACTCCGCTGTACCGAACGCCGCTGATCTGCAACGATATTGCGCACTATGCGGCACAGGGCGTGTGGGGGGCAATGGCATTCTGGGAAGACGCGAAGGGCGACGGTTGGCTGGCGGTGCCGTTCTATGGCCCGGTGAGCACGCATCTGCATGCTCCGATCGAGCTGAGCAGGCCCGCGCTCGGAGGCGTGGCCACGTTCCGGCTGGAGCAGAAATCGGGCAAGTGGCAACTGACACCCGCGTGGATTTCAAAAGACATTGGCCCGGCGGAAGAGGCGATTCAGGCGAACGGTGTGTTGTTCACGTACGTTGCCGGCGAGGATGTTCGAGTGACGTTCCCGGATCGGGCGTGGGATGAAAAGCCTGCGGGTTTTACTGGCTCCGGGCAGCGGATAGCGGGTTCCACGTTTGCCAGGGTTTACGCGATGGACGCGGCGACAGGCAAAGAGCTGTGGTCGAGCGGAGACACGATTACATCGTGGAATCATTTCAGCGGAATGTCCGGCGCGAATGGCAAGGTATACCTGCCAACGTTTGATGGAACGCTGTATTGCTTTGGGATTGGCAAGTAGCAGTTGAAGACCGCGAGGGCATGGGACATGACGATGTTACGAAACACGCTGACGGCTGGAGTTTTGGGGGTGGCCGCTGTGGGTCTGGCCTGGACGCAGCTGGGCGGGATGGCGAACCAGGAGTGGTCGACCAGCGGCGGCGATGCGCAGAGGAGCGCGTGGATCCGCAAGGATCCTCTGATCTCAAAAGCAGCCATGGCGACGGGGAAGTTCGGTTTCCTCTGGAAGCTCCAGCTCAACAACCAGGCGAGGCAGCGGACTTACTTCAGTAACCCCGCCCTGGTTGGAAATGCCATGGGGTTTAAGGGCTTCCGGTCTCTGACGGTACTGACGGCGCCTTCCAATACCGTGTTCGCGGTGGACAACGATTTTGGCACGTTGTACTGGGATAAGCATTTTGAGGTTGCAGTGCCGACTGCATCGACAGCAGCATGCCCGGGTGGCATGACGGCAGCCGCAAGTCGGATCACGAACCCGAATCCTGCCTCGTTTCTACCCCGTGGCCCCATCATTCGGAGTCCGTATCGTGGCGCTCTGGGCGAGCCTGGTGCCGGAGCCCAAACCGACGCTGCGTATCTGCCGGGAGGCGGTGGTCGCGCCAATGCTGCGGGCCGGGGCGCCGCGCCGGATGCGGGGCGTGGCGGCGCAGCTGCCGCAGGGGCGGGCAGAGCAGGCGGCAGAGGCCGGGGGCTTTCAACGCCCACCGGGGCCCAGCCGATTGCGGTTCTATCCAGCGACGGCGTGCTGCACTTTGTTAGCCCCGTTAGCGCGAAAGAGCGCTTGAAGCCAGTGCCGTTTATTCCGGCCAATGCGAATGCAACGGATCTGTCGTGGGTCAGCGGGATGGTTTATACGTCGACTATCAATGAGTGTGGCGGGATCCCCAATGGAGTGTGGGGGATTGACCCGCTCGCGGACAGTCCCACGGCGGTTTCGTGGAAGACGCAGGGTGGCAGCGTTGTGGGAACTATTGCCTTCGGCAGCGAGGGAATCATCTATGCGGCGATTGGGGCAGGACGGACCGCAGACGGAGGGTTCGCGAATGCTGTAGTCGCACTCGACCCGCAGACCCTACAGGTAAAGGACTGGTTCACGCAGGCAGGAGCGAATTTTGTTTCCACACCGGTGGTCTTCCAGCGAGGTGGCAAGGACCTGTTGGCGACAGCCAGTGCGGATGGCCGGATCTTCCTGCTGGATGGCGCGTCCCTGGGCGGCGCCGACCATAAGACGCCGCTGCAAGTGACGGCTGCGCAAGCCGGTTCGCAGACCAGTGTGGTTGCCGCAGGCTTCGCCAGTTGGGAAGACGAAAGCGGTGTGCGCTGGCTGCTGGTGCCATCGACAACCGGGAATGGAGCCATCACGGCGTACCGCGTGAAGGCCGGCGCAACTCCCTCTCTGGACAAAGTGTGGACATCCAGAGAGATGGTGGCTCCCCTGCCGCCGATTGTTGTGAACGGCATCGTGTACGCAGCGGCAAGCGGGGAATTCGCTCCGGGGGACGCGGCCGTCAGCAATGCCGAGAGGGCAAAGCGATCCTCACCCGCGGTTCTTTATGCGCTCGATGGCGCTACCGGAAAGGAGATCTGGAACAGCGGCAAGACTATGGCCGCCTTCGTACACGGAACAGGCTTGTCGTCTAGTCCTGGCCAGGTTTACCTGACTACTTCGGATAACGTAATGTACGCGTTTGGGATGCCATACGAGAGGCAGTGATGAAATAGAGAGTTGAAAGAAAACTCCATGCCAGACTATTCCAGTTTCGGGCTCCAAAATAAGGTGGCCGTGGTGAGCGGCGCTTCGCAGGGGATCGGCCGGGCAATCGCGCTGGGTCTGGCCCAGGCGGGCGCACACCTCGTATTGGCCAAGCACCCTGAAGGTCGCCACGACGAGATCCGTGCTTTAAAAGCCGAGATTGAGGCGCTGGGACGCCGCGCTGAGATCGTTCTTACCGATGTCTCGGATGCGGCGCAACTTCGCCACCTGATGCAGACCGCAAAGGATACGTTCGGCAGCCTGGACATCCTGGTGAACAACGCGGGATGGACAGGGAATTCCATGGCGCTGGATACAACCGAGGAGGAGTATGACCGGACCATGGACGCGTCACTGCGCAGCGTGTTCTTTGCCTGCCAGGCGGCGGCCAGGATCATGATCCCGCAGGGCCGGGGCAAGATTGTGAATATCGGCTCCAACTTCGGTGTTGTCGCGTTTAAGTCACGCTCGGTCTATGCTGCGGCCAAGGCCGGAGTACACCATTTGTCGAAGGCGTTGTCGCTGGAATGGGCCGGACAGGGTGTCTCGGTGAACGTGGTCGCCCCTGCAATTACGGAAACGGCGACGCGCAAGGTGATTCTGGAAAAACCGGGTTATCGCGAATGGGCGACAACGCAAATGCTGCCTGTGGGCCGCTGGAATCAGCCGGATGATCTGGTAGGCGCTGTGTTGTTTCTGAGCAGCCACATGTCGGACATGGTGGTGGGGCACGTCCTGATGGTGGACGGCGGCTGGACCATTCATTAAGCCAAACTGCTGACGATTGACTTCCGGAACCCCGCCTGATAGGATTTCGCACGAATTACGCACGGCTTGGTGCGCAATGTGCAACGGCGTCGCGGGCCGCAGTTAACCTTCCTGCCCCCTCGTTGCACTGACGTCTTTCCAGCCGCAAGTGTGATGAAAGGGTATACAAAATGAGGAAGAGTATCGTTGTCGCGGCGCTGGCCATTGTTGCCGGTGCAACCGCAGGGTCCATGTACGCACAAGCGCCCGGGCGAGGTGGACGCGGGGGACAGGCGGGACCACCGAGCGTGTCGAAGCGTGGCAACAGGCAGGTCGGCTCGTCGGCCCTGAACATCCTCGGGCTGAGGGTTGGATTTTCCGCCGGTACGCTCGGGCCAGTGTCCTTCTCGGAGGCGGCGGCAAAGGCCGATGAGTTGGGCACGGAGTTCCTGGAAGCTTCCAGTTCCCAGCAGGTTAGTCGCGAAATCGCTAAGAACCTGGATTACAATCTGTCGTCGGACGAAGTAAACGTTGTGAAGAACCGGCTGGCTGAGCTTCGCCTCCGGTTGGTGGCTTACCGCACGAGCGCGATTCCCGCCGATGAAAGCTCGCGCCGGCGATTATTTACATTCGCAAAGGCCGTCGGGGCCGAGATGATCGTAGCGTCGGCCGCACCAGCCCTTATGCCCGACGTCGACAAGCTGGCACGTGAATTCGGAGTCAAGGTTGCGCTGGAAAGTTCGAATCCGAAAGCGCTTATGAGTTCGCTCGATGGCCTCAGTAGCCGGATGGGAGTCAATGCGGACGCTGCCGCCTGGGCAAAGGCGGGGATCCAGCCCGCCGACGGGCTGAACCTGGTTAACGATCGCCTGCTCAGCCTGGGTCTGGCTGATGCCGCCGGCGGAACCGAGCAGGTTCTGCTGGAACTGGCCAGGCTCAATCCGCCGCCCGCCCCTCCAGCGGTATCTTGTGGCGACTGTGCGGGGCCGAAGGTTGCGGTGAGACCTCTGTTCGTCACCATCCCCGCGAGCCCTGGCGCTGCCCAGGCTTTTCAAAAAGCAGCTCGGCGCGCGGAAGGCTACCAGGTCGTCCAAATATCCAAGAAGACACCGATCAGCGCGGGCCACACCGGATTACCATCCGCCGGGTCCCCCAGTATCGATGACGGAGGGATTCCGGTGCTGGACCGGTGGATGATCCGGGATTCGGCCCCGCGCCAGGCTCTCGCCACGCCGAAGAAAGCGAGGAAGCTGCTGGTCATCGATCTCTGCCCGCAGGGGGGCTTTTACCACCGGACCATTCCGTACGCCAACTATGCGCTGGAGTTGATGGCCGCTAACACGGGCGCGTTCGAACCAATCTTCAACAACGATCTGGACAACCTGAAATATCCAAAGATCAAGGAATACGACGCCGTGTTCCTGAACAGCGTGGTTGGCTCGGTATTCAGCGACCCGGACGTGACCAACGGCTTGATCCGCTACGTTCGCGAGGGTGGTGGCCTGGCTGCGATCCACGGCTCGACGTTCGCATCCACCGACGTCCCTGAATATGGAGAACTGCTGGGCGCCACCAGCGGCCCGCACCGCGCGTTTGAGTCGGCCATGCTGAAGATCGACGATCCGAACAGCCCGATCACCAAACAGTTTGAAGGCCATGACATAGCCCACGTGGACGAGCTGTATCACTTTCCGGCGAGCGGACCGTATTCGCGCGAAAAACTACACGTGCTGATGAGCATCGATCTGGCCAAATCGGGCCCTCCGGAACCGCAGTTTGCAGTGCGTCCCGACAATGACTACGGCTTGGTCTGGATCAAGAGCGAGGGCAAGGGCCGGGTGTTCAACTGCGCGTTGGGTCACTCGGTGTTGCTGTTTGGCACTCCGCAGTTGTCCCAGATGGTCTTTGCGGGAATCCAGTTTGCACTGGGTGATCTGGACGCCGACACAACGCCCAGCGCCAAAGCAGCGGGCAAACGATAGGACGATCTATGAACATAAAAGGCCTCCGTATCTCGACGCGGTTAATGGGAACCGCAGCCATCGCGGTCCTGCTCCTTGGCCTGGTGGCTCTCTTCGCACAATCCCCTGCCCCGAAACAGCCGTATGCCACCTGGAGCGATTTCGGCGGATCGATGGATTCAATGCAATATTCCTCGCTCCGGCAGATCAACAAGACGAACGTAACGAAATTGGAGCGGGCCTGGACGCACCTGACGCCCGGGCGAGGCGGCCGCTTTCCGTTCAGCCCGTTGATCGCCGACGGCGTCATGTATGTGATCGGCGATGGCCCCGCCATTGTTGCACTGGATGCCGCCACGGGGAAACAACTCTGGTCGCATCCGGTGGAAGGCACACCCACGAACCGGGGGATTAACTACTGGGAGAGCAAGGACCGGTCTGACCGCAGGATTATCTTCTCCGCGGACAGCTATCTCCAGGAAATAAATGCGCTTACCGGCGTTACCATCAACACCTTCGGCAACGATGGCCGCGTGAACCTGCGCGAGGGGTTGGGGCGCGACGTGAAGAAGGTGCATCAGGTTCAGTCCGGGTCGCCTGGGCATGTTTTCGAGAATCTGATTATCCTGGGCTCCGCTCCTGGTGAATTATATGATTCACCTCCCGGATATCTTCGCGCCTACGACGTTCGCACGGGCAAGAACGTCTGGACGTTTCATACCATCCCCCACCCGGGCGAATACGGCTACGAAACATGGCCCAAAGATGCCTGGAAGTATGGCGGCGGGGCGAACACGTGGAGCGAGTTTTCCATTGACGAGAAACGCGGCATCGCCTATTTCCCTCTGGGCTCGCCGACTTACGATTTGTACGGAGCCGACCGGATCGGGGCTGACTTGTTCGGCAACTGTCTGCTGGCGCTGGACGCGCGGACCGGCAAACGGCTTTGGCACTTCCAGACGGTCCACCACGATCTGTGGGATTACGACCTGGTGACGGGCCCGAAGCTGCTCACTGTTCGGCATGACGGAAAGATGGTTGACATCGTGGCGCAACCAGGTAAGACAGGCTTCCTGTATGTCTTTAATCGGGTAACCGGCGAGCCGTTGTGGCCCATAGAAGAGCGTCCGGTCCCGAAGAGCGATGTACCCGGTGAGCAATCGTGGCCGACCCAACCTTACCCGACCAAGCCGCCGCCTTTTGGCGTGCAGAAGTTCGGCGTGGACCAGATAAACCCGTACCTGGATGAAGCCGAGAAAGCGAAGATACGAGACGTGGTTGTCAATTCGCGGAACGAGGGCATTTTTACTCCGCCCGTGGTGGGGAAGATGCAGATCGAAGTGCCCGGCGCACATGGCTCCGGTAATTGGGGCGCGGCGGCGGGGGATCCGGCCACCGGTATGCTGTATGTGCGCGCCTGGAACGGCCCCGACACCCGGATCTTAACGGAGAGACAGCCTGAGTCGCAGGGTGGTTCCTCGGGTCGGGCGCTTTACTTCCGGATATGCGGGGATTGTCACGGGCCGGACCGAGTCAATATGCCCGCTCCCGCAAATATTAAAGCTGACTTTGTCCGGGACACGGTACGACACGGTAAAGGAGAAATGCCGCCAATCGCCGTGAGTGAGCTCTCGGCTCCGGAGCTGGATTCGATTAGTGCTTATCTGGCAAATCCGGGCAGCGGTGGACGGGGAGTCGTTCAGCCGACGCAATCTCTGCGCCCCCCCATGTCGCCGCCTCCGCCGGGTCAAACCCGATACTGGGGCCCTTATGGGAATCCTTTCCGGGCCAGCAATGGCATGCCGGCAATCGGTCCCCCGTGGACCGAACTGGTGGCCTACGATCTGAACGAGGGCACCATCAAATGGCGCACCACGCTTGGCTCTATCCCGGGCCTTGCCTCCAGGGGAATTAAGGACACGGGAAGCGTCCGCCCGAGGAACGGTCCAATTGTGACCGCGGGTGGCTTGATCTTTGTCGGCTCCAATGGGGATGGTTATATCCACGCCTTCGACAAGGACACCGGGAAGATCCTTTGGGAAATGGAAATCGAGGCAAATCCGGACGGGATTCCAGCCGTGTACGAAGTTGGCGGGCGTCAATACGTCGCCTTCTTCGCTGGTGGCGGCGGAGATGGAATCGTCACGAAAGACGCCAAACCGGAGGCGCAGGGTTACTACGTTTTTGCCCTGCCGAAGTCTGCTTCGAAGCCGGCGAAGAAAGGCGAATGAGCATGCCCACGGCGCTGTTCCTGGCGGCCACCATGGCTACTCTGTTGGCCGCTGCCCCGGCGGCTCAGGGTGCTGGACGTTATGTCGAGGTGGAGTATCCGCCGTCCTCGGCAGCGGGCGAACTGCAAGTGGGGGTAACATACACCCTTTGGATCCCGGAGGGAGTCCCTCACCTGCGCTGCATCGTGGTGCACCAGCATGGGGCGGGCCGGAACGCGGCCAGTCACGGTGCTACCGCGGCGTACGATCTCCACTGGCAGGCGCTGGCAAAGAAATGGGATTGCGCTCTACTCGGCCCGACGTATCACGTCCTGAACGACGCGATTGACACGACGCCGGGTGGCGCGCAGCTTTGGTTCGATCCCGGCATGGGCTCCGACAAGGCGTTTCTCCGGGCTCTGGGAGATCTGGCATCCAGGGCGGACCATGCGGAGCTGAGCGCGGTCCCGTGGGTTCTGTGGGGCCATTCGGGGGGCGGGATCTGGTCCGACGTGATGGCTGATCTCCATCCCGACCGGGTGGTCGCCATGTTTCTTCGCTCCGGGGCGGCCGCGATGTTCCGGAACCGGGTCTTCCCGCAACCGCAGGTCCCGGCCGCCGCCTACACGATCCCAACAATAGCCAATGCGGGCGTAAAGGAGCGGAAGACGGACGGGAGCGTCGGGCCGTGGGAGGGCTCGAAGACGATATTCGAGGAATACCGCGCGAAGGGCGGGCTGATCAGTTTCGCACCCGATCCGCGCACCGGACACGAGTGCGGCGATTCGCGTTACCTGGCGATTCCGTTCTTCGACGCCGTGATGGCGATGCGCCTGCCCGCGAAGGGCAGCAGGGACCAGACGCTGCGTCCGGTGGATACATCGAAGGCATGGCTGGCTCCTCTCATGGGAGACACTGCACAGCCCGCTGCGGCGTACAAGGGCAAGCCGAATGAGGCAGTGTGGTTGCCGAATGAAGCAGTGGCGAAGGCCTGGATGGAGTACGTGAAGACCGGGACGGTCGGAGACACCACGCCGCCGCCGGCCCCGTCGCACGTGCGTATCTCGCCAAGCGCGGGCGAGGGCACCGAGATCGCCTGGGACGCCGCAGTCGATTTCGAGAGCGGCATCGGTGGGTTCGTTATTCTGCGCGATGGGCAGGAACTGGTGAAGCTGCCGGAGAAACCGTCGGCGAACACCTATGGGCGGCGACTGTTTCAAGAGATGTCGTACCACGACACGCCGGAGCCGCCGGTGGCCGAGATGCGGTATGTCGACCGGACGGCCAGCGCTGGCCAGAAGCATCGTTACGCCGTGATAACGATCAACAGTACCGGACTGCGTTCGAAAGCTGCAACGCAATGAATACCGAAAGGAAACACCCATGCAACTCGTCATCGAAAAGCTGCTGAATGACTTCGAACGCGGAAGCTTGAACCGCCGTCAACTCGCCACCGCACTGGCCGCGCTGGTAACCGGAAGCGCCCAGGCTGCTTCCAAATCCGACGGGGTGAAAGCGGTGACGCTCAATCACGTCACCGTCAGGGTGCCGGACGTTCAAAAAACGTCTAAGTTCTATCAGGAGTTTTTCGGGATGCCGCTGAAGCAGCACTCCGACAAGACACATATTCTGGGCGTGGGAAAGAGCTTCTTCGGCATCGAGCAAAAGGGCACTGCGGCCGAACTGGATCATTACGACTTCGGAATTGCAGGATTTGACGCCGATGCCGTTCTGGCGAAGCTCCGGGCGCGGGATCTGAAAATTGAACCCGGCGGAACGAAGGAGTCTTTCAAGTTTTGGGATCCGGACGGCTTCCTTGTGCAATTGAACGGTCCCGAGTATACGGGACACGTCGGGAAGTGACCACGCCCCACCGGGAGGGACCTCTCGTTCGCGTCGGCCTGGCCCTTGCCGGCTGGAGCGAGCGCTGGTTCCCCGATCCCCTGGTGATTGCGCTGCTCGGCGTGGTGGCAACTTTTGTGCTCGGCGTTCTGAGCGGCGTGGACCCTGGCCGACTGGTGGTGGCGGGTGGGAAGAGCTTTTGGGCGCTGGCACCGTTCACCATGCAGATGATCATGATCATCGTGGGCGGGCACCTGGTGGCCTCCACACCCGGCGTGCGCGAGCTGATCCAGCGACTGGCACGGCTGCCGCGCGACGCACGCAGCGCGGTCGCCTGGATCGCCTTGTTCTCCATGTGTACGTCGCTTGTGTCCTGGGGACTGAGCCTGATTTTCAGCGGCCTGCTGGTACGGGAAATGGCGCGGCGAATAAAAGGTCTCGACTATCGCGCGGCAGGGGCGGCGGCGTATCTGGGTTTGGGCGCTACGTGGGCAATGGGCCTCTCGTCATCGGCGGCCATGCTGATGGCGACCAGGACCGCCATGCCTCCGGCTTTGCTGGCGATCAGCGGCACGATTCCGCTCTCTCAGACCATCTTTCTTTGGCCGAGTATGGTAACCACCGCCATTCTGATTCTTGCTGCGGTGTCGGTCGCATATCTGTCCGCACCCTCGCCCGAAAACGCGAGGACGGCCGACGACTACGGGATTGCCACAGCCGACGTGATCGAGGTGGCAGGTCCTCCCGCAAGGCCAGGCGACTGGCCCGAATACAGCCCGCTACTTACCATCCTGGTCGGGGGGCTGCTGGTCTGTTATTTGGTAAACGTTTTCCGTAACTCGCCCAATGGTGCGCTCGCAGCTCTCGACCTGAACACGTATAACCTGATCTTCCTGGTTCTGGGCCTGTTGCTGCACTGGAGACCGATCAATTTCCTGAAGAGCGCGATGGCAAGCATCCCTTCCGTGGGTGGCGTGGTGCTGCAGTTCCCCTTCTATGCCATGATCCTGGGGATGATCGCCGGCACGGGGCTCAACGAAAAACTGGCGCACCTCCTGTCGGCGCTGACATCGCACCAGACCTTTGCATTGTTCGTTGCTGCCTATTCAGCGGGGCTGGGGGTCCTGATTCCCTCGGGAGGCAGCAAATGGGTGATTGAATCGCCTTACGTACTGCAGTCGGCGGTAGTGAATCGCATCCACCTCGGCTGGGTAGTGCAAATCTACAACGCGTCGGAGTCGCTGCCGAATCTGATCAATCCCTTCTGGATGCTGCCACTCCTGGGGATCCTGAAGCTGCGCGCCCGCGATTTGGTCGGGTATGGAATGCTGCAACTGCTGGTGCTGCTTCCTATCGTGTTTTTCTTGTGCTGGCTGTTTTCACAGACCATCCCGTACGTTCCTCCGGCGATATAGGCGCTCGGTTTACGGGCGCGGGCCATAATGCGGTGGCTTCTGGCCAGCCTCTAACGCGCCCAAATCGGGAGCCCTGCCCGTAAAACTGTCGGTGATGTTGGGTAAGAAGACGCCCTTATCCACGGCGGCGGAATTCGGCTTCAGGCTGAAATCCGAGTCCTCCGCCCGGTACACTTGCTGCACTTTCGCGATGTCGCGGGCGTCCAGCTTTTTCACGTTGACGAAGATGTCGTAGTCCACTAACACGCTGTGTTCATCCTGATGCGTGGCTTTGCTGTAATCGGCCAGGGTGGAATAGCGTCGGGTTTCGAATGCGGTATTCGGAGCCCGCAGTAAGCCGCTGTAATCCGCGGCGACACTCCACGGCGGCGAGTTCCACTGGAACGCTGTCGCTTCTCCCGGATTGGGCCGGAAGCCGTTGTAATCGGACGAACTGTAGTTGGTATTGGTATTTACGCTGAAAATGGCGGGCGCCGAGTTTTCGCCCAGCATCAGATTATTGCGCCAATGCACGTTTGCGGAGCTTCCCGCCGAAGTCTCGGTCAGAATCGTATTGTTGTAGAAAAGCACGCCGGCGGCCCCATTCGTTAACCTGGTCGAGCCGCCGGGCGCGTGGTAGGCGATATTGCGAATCCAATAGATCGGGCCGCCGATAGCGGGCTGGTTACAGAACGGATGCGATGCCGAATTCACCATCATGTTCCGCATCACGCGGACATTGTGCATGCTGCCGTCGATCTCGAAGGCATTGTCGTGAAAGTTCGTCATGTAGTTGTTGTAGAAGTCGATCGCTACCGGGCGTCGGTCCCAAAACTCTCTGGACGGATAGTGTGGCCCGTCTATGGCGTGCGAGCCATCGGGATTGCCGTAAGTCTCAATGTCTATCCCGTCGTGGAAATCGGCCACATAGTTATAGGCGACCACGTGGCCCGGGCCATACAGCCTGACAGCCGTGTAGGAGGCCAGGATCGGCGGGAAGACCTGCCCCTCCACGCCGTTGAACTGTGCCCAGAAGTTCCCGTTCCAGCCGAAGAGGTGTTTCGGGTCGTCCCTTCCTTTGAAATAGTTGTCGGCGATATAGAAGTTGCTTGACCCCGCGAAGTTGGTGAAGATGCCCAGATTCACGTCTTCAAAATGGCATCTCTTCACCGTCAGGCCCTTCGAGCCGGCAATGAACTGAGTCCCCGCCCAGATCCCGATCACCGTGTTCCGGATCGTGACTCCCTCGAAGTAGTTGTAGTCGGCGACCTTGGTATTGAAGAGATTGAAGTTGCCGTTGCCGTCGAAGATTACCTCTCCGTCCCCCGCGCCCTTGATTACGATTGGCTTCTCCGGGGTGCCGCGTGCGGTCAGGTAGTAGGTGCCTTCCACCGGAGTAGTGGAATTGATGGTCCGGTCGCCTGTGTAGTATTCCGGGTGGTATTTGTAGAGACCTGCATGCATCAGGACGGTGTCGCCGGGTTTGACCCGGGGACGGCCCGCCGTTACTGTGTCGCCCCCGCCGCAGTAGTAGTTGTAGGCGCACATGAGCCCGTCGAAGGAAGGCTCGAGCCGGGTCCCTTTATAGTCCGTTGGGTAAACGTGGTAGACCTTCCCTCCCGCGGCAGGCATTGGCTCGGGGCGGGTCCGCACCTGAACCACCTTAGTCAGTGTCTTGCCTGCCTGCCCCGCTATTCCGTCGGGATCCGACAGGACGAAGCGGGCCTCGTAGCCAGTGTCCGGCTCCAGGTCCAGAATGCTTCCGGCAAACATGTTCGGAGAGATTACGTCGAAGACCCCCTGGTTTTGATAAATCCGCTCACCCTGGAGCCGCATCAGGGGCAAGCCCTGTTTCCAGCGGGTCTCGCCCTGTTTGCGGTACAAAACTTCAACGGCAGCGTTGCGGTTATCGTCGCCCTGGATTACCCATTCGAAGCCCAGATTGATTAGCGTGGGCGGGTCAATTACGAATTCTCCCGCCTTCACCCGGTTCTCCTTCTCCGCCGCGGTGGCAAGTCCACTGCTCAGCAGGGCGGCCGCACAGAGTGCCGCGATTCGGGTTACCCAACTTTTGCTCTTCATATCTTCGACCTGCCTTTGCGTCACCGGGGCACGCTAAGCCGGGCACTGGGCGTGGTATCCGCTTCGAGGTCTCCCAGCGCAAATTGAATCCCGGCCAGCACATGCTCAAAGAACGCGGGGGTCATAAAGATCCACGGATTGTGACCCAGTGAAAGATAGAACACGCGCCCCTTTCCGTAACTCCGAATCCAGCTGATGGGGTAGTCATTGTCCGCCCGCACGCATGCCGCACACACCGGACTCTGATTCATATCTGTTTTCGCGACATCGAAACTCAGCAGTACATGCAGGTTTTCGCGGGACGGAGCTCCGGCGGGGAACCGATAGAACTCGTCGTTGAACTCGAAGCCCTTCCCGTGGAACGACGCATTGATGGGGCTCGCCGGATCGTCGAGCCGAATCGCCACGGTCTCGTGATCCGTCTTGTGAGTGCCCCCGCGCGCGCCCAGCATGTCGCTGAACTCCGGCCAGTCCTGTGCCGCGTGCGACGAACCGTGATGCGCGGCAAGGCCGCCACCCTCCCGCACAAAGCGCAGCAGACTGGAGCGAATCTCGGGGTCCGGAAACACTTCGCCTACCGTGTTGTTCAGGTACAGCGCGTCGAACTGTTTGAGCTTCTCGTAGCGCAGATTTGCGATGTCATTGCTGAACACCGCCTCATACGCCCCGGTCTTCTCCGCCGCCAGCCGCAGCGCCAGATTGGCGGCCGACCCGCTGTCCAGATGGTCGGTCGGCGGATACGCCACAGTCAGATCCATCACCAGCATCCTGCGGCGCTTCTTCGGTTTCACAACGGCGTGATCCGGAACAGCTGCCGCGATCTTTGCCCGCACATCGGCGGACAATCGATCCTGTCCCTTGATCGGCGCCTCACGCGACAGGGTGGCGACGCGTTCACCCGCCGGTTTCTGCAGAGCCGTCTCCAGATCCCGCAGGGATTGCGACAGGTTCGCGGTAGTATCGCCCGCTCCGGGAGAGTCCACCATCATCACGAGCGGCTGAATATCCAACCGGTTCAGGGCCGCCACTACTGACGCCAGGTCCTTCGTGGCCCGCAGATGTACGCTCCGCAGCCTGCCCTTCATTCGCTCCAGCTCTGCCACGGGGACAGATGTCAGATCCGCAGCCAGGCCGAGTCGGTCACTGCGTCCTTCCAGTTCGCGCGTGCCGACTCCCTCGATTGCCACCTGCACTCCGTATTCTTCGGACAGCCTGTCCAGCATCGGCAGGGCATTCGGCGGGGCCTTGGCAATCAGAATTCCGACGTTCAGCGCCTTTGCAAACCCAAACAGCTTCCGTGCCGCAGCCTCGTCGCTCCCAAGCGGGCCCGCCGCATAGCTGATCATCCGCACGCCCTTTTCGGCCATCCTGCGGCTGACGGCCCCGAGCTCCGCCTCACTGAGGCCGGGAGCAAGCTTCTTTCCAATCTCCCCGCTGACCGTCTGCTCGCCCGAGCCTTCGATCACACGGAGAAACAGGACATCGGCCGCACGATCCACGGCATCGAAGTACGTCGCCCCCGGGAAGCTCCGCGCCGCCACTCCCACCTGCCACCCAAAGATGAGCCGGGCGGCACTGCGCAGCCGCACCCACTCCGAACCCCGTGTTTCCACCTGTGCCGGCAGGAGCATTGCCGCCACCAGCAACACACTGCATCCGGAAGCAAACGTTCTTCTCATCGTCCCAATACCTCCTCATGCTGATTCCGAAACACCGTGAGCGCTCCGGACGCCGAATCGGGTGCCACCCTGAGCAGATCCGCCAGCGTACGGACAGGAATTCCGGCGAATCGCAGAATCACATCGCCAGGTCTGAGCCCAACCTGCGCCGCCGCCGTTCCCGCGGGCACCGAGAGCACCACCACTCCCGTTTCTTCCGGCAAGCCCGCCGCCGAGACATCGCCCATACCCACAACGTTGCGAACCGTCGCGCCCCGCCAGACACCAGGCCTGGGATCTCGGCTTGAACTCAAGGTGGATGGTTGCCCCGCCACCGCGGCACCCGGCAGTTTCGGCGTCTTCGCGATCGCCTTTAGTTTTGCGTGCTGAACACCAAACTGATCCATGGCGAAATTCCGGAAGCCCAGCGCCAGCGCAGGAGATCCCTCTCGAACGCGATAGTCGCCCGCCGCCGGATTCACGAATAAGGCGTCGGCTGTAATCGATTTTTCATCGCGTCCGCTTTGCTGTTGCAGAGGTTCCGCAGGCACGGGTGTACTCTGACCCGGCGTATGCAGCAAGTTCAGGCCGCACACCTTGCCCCACGGTTTCTCCACACGAATTGGCCGATACGGCGTGAACACAATGTTCTTCTGAAACACGTCTTCACTGTGGCGAAACCAAACATGGGGGTGGAAGGAGTTATTCACCATAATGTTGTTCTCCACCTCCCGATAGAACCCTTCGCGCAGCTTGATGCCGCCGTTGAGAGCCAAATTGTTGTAGAGCCGGTAACTCGACGACCCGTCGTCGAGATCGATGTCCCACCCGTGATCGCAGCGCCAGCGATTATTCCGCAGCGTGTTCGGCTCCGTCATGTCGAGCAGCGGCAGATTGCGATTCTCCCCGTCCGTGATCGTATTCGGATCCAGGCCCTTCAAACCCCAATAGCGGTCGCGCCCCCACGAATTGAAAGACCCGTGGTCGCCCGTCTCCTTCACGGTATCGAAAACATCGCAGAACTCCACCACGTGGCCGCCCCACGTGCCCTCTGAAATGTTGATCCCGGCGCGCGGCATGTCGTAGATGGAAGAATGCCGCACGGTGATCCGCCGGGACATGGAAATCTGCACCCCGGCAGTCTGCTTCTCCGTCCGCCCCGTGCGGTAGATCAGGCAGTCATCCACCGTGCATTCAGACGGGTAGTTGTTGGTCTTTGGCCCAGGAGTCCGATCTATCTCGGCCAGCGTCTGGCGCTGCTCGTACTCGAATAAGGGACTTCGCACCGCCTTGGGGTCGCCCACGAACGCAACGCCATTTCCACCCGCCGCCGCGATATGGCAGCGGCTGATAGCGACCGCCCGGTTATACATGTTGACGAACACCGCGTTCCCACCCGCCTGATCCAGAAAGCAGTCGTCCAGCGTACAGTTCTCCGTACCGTTGAAGAAGATGGCGCCGCCACGATACGTGGTCCAGTCACTTCGCAGCAGCGGCTCTTTGTTTTCCATGAAGGTGTGCGCCGAGTGCCGGAAGGTAAAGCCCCTCAGGTTCACCCACCGGACGGGATTGTGCTCATCACCCCGAAGCTCCACCAGATGCCGCAGGCGCACGGCTTCCACTCTGGCCGTACCAAGGTCCGTTCCCGCCGGAGGATAGAAATACAACGTCGAGCTCTCCTCGTTCAGGAACCACTCACCCGGCGCATCCAGTTCCTCGAAGATGTTCTCGACGAACCGGTACTGCGGATGCATCCCCATCCGGCGGTTGTTCTGCCAGCCCCCCTCATACGTCACATTCCCCAGGGCGTCCTTGCCGGTGATCCGGTAATGGAAATCTCCCCACATGGCGCGATGCATGGCATGGATATAACCACCTTTGGGGTTCGCCCACTTCGCCGCGCGCTCCGGACTGAACGCCTCGGGCGACCACCCGTCAAAGTAGGTTGCCGCCGGATCGTAATTCGGATACCGCGCCAGGATCTGCCGCGTCCCGTTGACGAACAGCTGATCGGTGGTGAATCCCGGACGAACCTTCGCCATCAGGATGCCATCGCGATACGGCACCCATTGCAGCGCAAGCCTCTCGCCACCGCTGATGACCGCCTCTTCACCGGGCCAGGCCGCGTAAGTCACGGGCCGTTCCCGCGTGCCCGAATCTTCCGCCGTCAGGACCAGCGTCTCGGGCAGATAATAAACACCGGACCGAAACCACACCGTGACCGGGCCTTTGCTTTTGATCTGGCGGACCCTGGCGCGGGCTCCCGCAAAACTCCGGAGCGGTTTCGCGCGGCTGCCCACGTTCGAATCCTTGCCCGAAGGACTGACAAACAACTCGGTGTTGGACGCTGCGGACGCCATCCCCACAACTAAACCCTGCAGTGCCTGACGCCTGGTGACTTTTATCATGCTGGAACCACGGTAACTCTATCAAAGTGTCCGTTCAGTTGGGACGGCCATCGGGAAAAGAGATAGACTAGGCGCCATGAACAGTTCCAGGAGACAGTTGTTCCTGACAGCAGCCGTTGTGTGGACTGCCGGCAAGGCTGCGGCCGCCGACGGGTATGTCCCCTTCCCCGGCGAGAAGACCACCTGGCACGAAGGATTCGACCGCTATGACTTCCTGATGGATGATGCCACGGGGACGATCACGCCGATGAAAGCTCCGGCGAGCGAGGTGACGAGCTTCGGAATCGACGTGAGTCTAAAGGACGGCAAAAGGCGCTGCGTCGTAGTCGTCCCCAATAAGGCAGCACCGGGCAACCCGTGGTCATGGCGAGGCTGCTATTGGAACCATCAGCCGCAGACCGAGGTCGAGCTGTTGAAACGCGGTTTTCACATCGCCTTTGTGGCTGCCGACCCCGGCAGACAGGGAACGGCGTGGGACCGATGGTACAAGTTCATCACGGAAACCCACGGTCTGGCCAGGAAAGCGGCCTTCGTCGGGATGAGCAAGGGCGGAGTCAACGAGTTCAACTGGGGTGTGGTGAACCCCGACAAGGTGGCCTGTATCTATGCCGACAATCCGGCGGTCTACGACGAAGATTATGCCGGTATCCCGGAACTGGCGAAGCATGACGTACCACTGCTTCATGTGGTCGGCACCGAGGATTTTGTCCTGCGGAACACCATGGCGGTGGAGAAGATTTATCACCAACTGGGCGGCTCAATCACGGTGATCATGAAGGAAGGCGTTGCGCATCACCCGCACAGCCTGGAAGACGCGACGCCGATCGCGGACTGGATTTCGCAGCACGTGCATCCGGTGGAGGCGAACCGGCCGGCCTTCGCCGATGCCACCTACACCAAAACGCACTATTACAGTCTCGAAAGCTCCTACATCTACCTGAAGAAGGAGGATACCTGGGCGACGGTACGCGGACCGGGATACGTTCCCTCCTACGCTCGCTATACAAGTCCGGGGACGGGCAATTTCCATGCGGATGCCATGTCGATCGTGGTGCCGCAGAAGCCGGCGCCGGGCAAGCCGTGGGTGTTCCATCCAAGCTTTCTGGAACGGGACTCGGCCGTGGCTTTGGCGCTGCTCGCCGTCGGTTACCACCTGGTGCTGCCGCCTATTTCTGGCTCGGGGGCGGTGCAAAAATTGTGGGACGAACTGTATAACCGGATGGTTGACAACGGATTCGCGAAGAAGGTCGTGATGGAGGGGACTGGGGCGAAGGCGGGTGAGGCCTATGCCTGGGCGATTGCCAACCCCGATAAGGTCACTGCGATTTACGCCCGGAATCCCGTTATGCGCAGCCTGATGTCGAAGACGCCGCCGATTGATAACCTGGCACCGCTGGCCAGGGCCGGGGTGCCGATTCTGCACGACTGCGGGAGCCTGGACCCGTGGCTGAAGGACCACACACGGGTGGTGGAGAAGCGCTACAAGGATCTCGGCGGCAAGATCACAGTGCTGCTGACCGAGGGGGAGGGTCACTTCCCGGTGTCGCGCAAGGATCCGAAGCCAGTGGTGGATTTCATCCTGAGCCAGCAGCGATAACGGCAATGGCGGGAATGGCGGGCCGAACGATTGACTTCCGGAGCCATGCCTGATACGATTTCGCACGAGTTTCGCACGGCTTGATGCGTGATGCGCAACAGCTGAAATCAAGGTGGGTTACTACGTGAAACGACTTATCGCGGGTGCAGCGCTGGCGGCTGCGGTCTTTATTCCCCTTATTGGACAAACACCGCTTGCCCAAACCTGGAACACCTGGAAAGACTACGGCGGCGGGGCGGACGGCATGCAGTATTCCGGCTTGCGCCAGATTGATCGCGTTAATGTGAATCAACTTGAGCAGGCCTGGTTCTATCCCGTGCCCGGCACGAGCGCACGCTTCGGCTACAACCCGATTGTGGTGGATGGCGTGATGTACGTCCTCGGGCGCAATGACGCCATCGTGGCGCTGGATGCCGCCACCGGGAAAGAGATCTGGTCGCACGCCACGGATGGCCGGCCTACCGACCGCGGCATCAACTATTGGCAGAGTAAGGACGGTTCTGATCGCCGGCTCGTCTTCTCCGCCAATAGCTATCTGCAGGAAATCAACATCAAGACCGGCGTCACGATTCCTTCTTTCGGAAACGACGGGAAAGTAAATCTGCGCGAAGGCCTGGGCCGCGATCCGAAGACGATTCCCCAGATTCAGAGCGGAACGCCAGGCCACATCTTCGAGAATCTGATCATTCTGGGTTCGGCGACCAGCGAGGCTTACGGGTCGCCTCCGGGAGATGTCCGAGCTTATGACGTCCTCACCGGAAAGCTCGCCTGGAGCTTCCACACAATTCCGCAGCCTGGCGAGTTTGGTTATGAAACCTGGCCGAAGGATGCATGGAAGTACATAGGCGGCGTAAATACCTGGGGCGAAATGTCGATTGACCTGAAGCGCGGCATCGGCTACTTCCCGCTGGGGTCTCCAACTTACGACTACTACGGCGGGGAGCGGCCTGGCGCAAATCTCTTCGGAGACTGCCTGCTGGCACTGGATCTGCGGACCGGGAAGCGGCTGTGGCACTTCCAGACCGTACACCACGACCTTTGGGATTACGATCCGACGACCGGCCCGAAGCTGCTCACCGTGAAACACAATGGCAAGGACACGGATATTGTGGCGCAACCAACGAAGTCCGGCTTCCTGTTCGTTTTTGACCGGGTGACCGGAGTTCCTTTATGGCCTATTGAAGAACGTCCGGTGCCGAAAAGTGAAGCGCCGGGAGAACAGTCCTGGCCAACGCAGCCTTTTCCAACCAAGCCACCCGCTTTTGCACGGCAGAAGTTCTCGCTGGCGGACATCAACCCTTACGTGGAAGATTCCGAAAAGGCCCGCTTCCGCGAAATCCTGAAGAACGCCCGGTATGAAGGCATGTTCACGCCCCCGAACGACAAGCAGGACACAATACAGTTGCCTGCCGATGATGGTGGTGCCAACTGGGGTAATGCAGCCGCAGACCCCACCACGGGCATCGTCTACATCCGTTCGGCAGATTCCCCGGAACTGAAGCTGAAGCTAACGAAGAGGCTGCCGTTGCGGGTGCCCGCAGGAACGCCGGCACAACAGGGTCGCGCTATCTACACGCAGTTGTGCCAGGGCTGCCACGGGCCGGACCGGAATGGTGTGATGTCGCCGAAAGACATTGGCCTCGCAAAGTTCCGCAATATCGTGACCAACGGAGAGGGCGAGATGCCTGCGTTCACCGACCTGTCTCCGCAACACTTCGACGCGCTGGCGGCCTTTATTTCAAACCCTGAGGCTGCGGGGCCTGCACGTGCCGGACAGGCCGGTGGCGGGGGGATGGAGCGCCTGCCTCCGCCCCCAGGCGTCACCCGATATTTCGGGACCTATGAGAATAGAATTCTCTCGAACACGGGCCTGCCCATCATCAGTCCTCCGTGGACCACGCTGTCGGCCATCGACCTGAACGATGGCACGATCCGCTGGCAGGTGCCTTTGGGTGTGGCGCCCGGGCTTGCGGCGAAGGGGATCAAAGATACTGGGGCGCCCAAGGTAACGCTGGCGTCAAACCGTAACGGCCCCGTGGTGACGGCGGGCGGGCTGGTATTCATCGGAACCTGGAGCGACCGCACCGTGCGGGCGTTTGATAAGGTTTCCGGCAAAGTTGTTTGGGAGAAGGAGCTGCCGGCGAACCCGGAAGGTCTGGCTGCGGTCTACGAAGTGGGCGGACGGGAGTATGTTGTGTTCTGCGCCGCCGCGCGACCGCCGGAGAGCGCACCGGGCGAAGGTTTCGCGTGGAAAGCCGGACTGGCAGAAGCGCAGGGTTACTACGTTTTCGCACTCCCGAAGAAGTAGTTGCAGGGAGGTAGCGGTCGGGTCGCCATCGAGGAATACTATCTCGCGGTTCTGGGCAGTAATCAAGTTCCAGGGGGTGGACGCGCGGCCCGAATTGCCCTGGTCACTATCCAGCCGCATGCTTTGGCCACCCGCCCACAACAAAGGGCGGCCTTGTCAGGGGGGAAGGTTTGTCGATAGTGCTGCGTGTGTCGCCGGGAGGTTCGGTGCGGCGAGGGTAGCAGGTCCCGGGGCGCAGGGCGCTACATTCCCTTTGGCTGGCCGCCTGAGGCTCAGCGCGCTCTGGTGAAGACGCTGTCGCCGGGTACGAGGGCAACTGCACCCTTGCGGCAACAGAATGGGCGGTGGGGATAAACGGGGACCGGTACGAAGGTCAGGTGCCCCCCGGTAGAGCGCGGTTACTTTAGCGAACTTCTGCAGCGGGGTGCTTAGTTGGGCTCACCCCAGGCGAAGCGCGGAATATCGAGTCCCCCGAGTCGGTACCGCTACCGCCCTGCCAGTTGGTAGTTACGGTAATGAATTCAGTGAAGCACCTGCCAAGAAAAATCCCCGTTTGAACCAGACCGAAGTCAGGTTCAAACGGGGACGGAACAACTACTGGTTAGAGCGGCTTAGAAAGCGGGGCCGATACGACCGGCCCCCTTGACTATGCCGAAGATGACCAGGCCACTGGTGGCTGCGATGCCGATCATCTGTGCTTTACTCAGATGCATGCCACTCTTCTGAGCTCCGGCACAAGTACCACTGGTCTTCGAAACGCTTTTGACTTCGAACATCTGGCCGGCCCCAGCGGTGCCGGTCACCTGCACATGCTGTCCGACTTTCACATTCCCTCCCTTAAGTTGATAGGAGGTCTTTGAAGCGTCATCCGTCAAGGAGAATGCGTCGCCCGACTTCACGACGCACCCGTTAATTGACCCGGCAGCACTGGTCTGGGCGGCCACAGGAATGGCCAAAAGCAGAACTGCCGTTATTACCGCGGAACTTCGAACTTTCAACATGATATATATGGCTCCTTATGATTAGAAGTTGAACCGAAGGCCCATCTGCATGCGGCGCTCGGGACGGGTGGCAGTTACCTGGCCAAACGCGGCGGTAGTTTGGTCACCAGTGGGAGTAAAGCGAGCCGTCGCGTTGACCGCGGAGGCCTCGGCGTGGTTCGGCACGTTGTAGACTTCCCAGCGCAGCTGGAAGAAACGCTTTTCAGTCAGGGGGAAGTTCTTGAACAGCGAAGCATCCCAGTTGTTGAAGCCGGGAGTCCGGAAGTAATTGCCGTTGAAGCGACTGCCGTAGCTGCCGCGTCCGGCAGGCCGGGCTGCGCAGGAAGTGTTAAAGAACTTGCTGAAGTTCCTGGTGCCATATCCGAGCTGCGGATCGCAGGTAAGAACGGGCTGGGCCGTGATGTCGCCGCCGCCAGTAAAGTCAAAGCCATCACTGGTAGTAAGAGAGATACTCTGCGGGAAACCACTGCCCCAGGTGGTGATGCCGGAAACCTGCCAGTCATCAACCGTGAATTTCGCCATCTTTGAACCGCTGTTCAACATCTTTGAGAACTTCGGGAAGTTGTAAACATAGCTCAAGTTGGCCACGTAGGTCTGGTCGATTGAGCTGAGACCCCAGAAGTTGTGAACCGGGATCAGCTGGCTCCAACCGTTGTATTGGAAGTTCTTGGCCCAGGTGAAGTTACCGTCGATTTCCAGTCCGGCAGCAAAACGCCGCTGAACTTTGGCCTGCAACGAGTCGTAGCGAGTCGCCGAAGCCGGGTGCGTCTGGGCGAGATCGAGGTAACCCTTGTTCGGGCGCAGGAAAGGGTCAGACAGCGGCACGGGGGGCACTGCCGTACTGGTCGGGTCCGCATTCTGCGGCAGGAAGCGGGTGCCGAACGGCAGCAGGTTGTAGTTGTAGTTCTGCGAAACGTAGCGCTGGTGGTTGCCAACGTAGGAGACAGTAGCCACTGAACCCTTGCCAAGATCCCGCTGGATGGAGAACATGTACTGGGTGACAACAGGAATCTTGTTATTCCTCACAGGTCCGCCCGTGATACCGATCGGACTGGTGAGCGGAGTACCGGTAAAAAGAGACGGATCGAGGGTGCCAGCGAGAACCTGCCGGGTATAAACGAACGCCGGACCACGGTCGAACGCTGTGCCGCCCTGGCTCGCTTCGTGGAACTCACCGAAGGAAGCGCGGATGGCCGTTTTGCCATTGCCCCACGGGTCCCACGCAATACCGATGCGGGGATCAAACTGCGGACCGAGGTAGTTGCGGAAGCCCTGGCCTTTTACGTAAGTTGGGTCGTTCTGGACGACCACACCGTTCAGTTTGCAGGGATTCGTATTGGAGAGATTCAGGCAGGAGTTCCCGGTACCCGGCACGATGTTACCGATATAGCTCTGCGGCACGAGCGCTCCAGTAACAGGGTTGACGCCCGAACGACTACCTCCGGCCATAATCGGCGCAAATAGTACAGGTGGATTTCCACCCCACTTCGGATCAAACCGTTCCGCAGTGAAGATGGAGGCAACGCCGTCGGATTGTAAACCCCACGGAGCGTTGTAGACCCGAAGGCCGATATCCATAGTCAGGTTTCGGCGGATCTTCCAAGTGTCCTGACCGTAGTACGCCTGAATGTTGCGACGGGTGTTATCGGGACCGCGACCGAGATCTTCGGTATAGGCATTGAAGTGGCCCGTATAGGCATTGGAAAACGCGTAACCAGTATTCAGCGGATCGAGCGAGCTGAAACCAAAATCGATACTGCCCGAGAAGTTACTTGTTGCGGCCTGGCCAAGGCGACTGTGTTCGTAGAAGGCCCCAAACTTGAAAGTATGAACCTGGTACGTGTAGGTTACGTCGTCTTTGAACGTCAGATTCGAGTCGTAGCCGGAGAGCGGTTCGCGGCCATCGAAGCTGACTGCGGCTGCGCTGAAGCTGGTGGGAATACCGCCGTAGGAGGCTTTGGGCACGAAATTCAATGTGTTCCACGTGTTATTGAACTGCCCCAGGCTATTCAGGGCTCCCTGATTTTGGCGTTTGATGGGGTTGAATTGCCCGCAACCGACGGTGGTGCAGGTGGAACCCGTAGGTGGCGACGCTTCCACGTCGTGCAGACCGCCGGCATAAAGTTCGTTGACGATGTGCGGCGAGACAACGTGGGTCCAGTCTACCGTGCCCTGGTAGGTCTCAAAACCATACCGCATAAAGGCAAGACCCGGAGGTGTGACGCCTGCGGCGACGTTGAAGCCCGTGGAGTTGGCATTCCACGTCTTGAACGTGGTGGAGATGGTGTCCTTATCGGTCGGGTGATAATCGAGGCGCGTGGTAGACGACCGGCGGGGCTGATTAATATACCGTTCCTGGAACAGATAGTTGTAACCGGCACCGGCATAATTCGGCAGCGGCAGAATGTTCATTTCCGCGATGCCGTACGGATTGGCGCGGCTGGAGGGAACCTTATTGCCGGGGAACGGATTACCGCCGTTGAGCGGATCCTTCACGGCGACGCCGGACTGAGAGAAATCCCCGCCCCGTTCGAGCGCTGTCGGCATGGTGTAGCGGTTAATGGATTGCGGAGTCTTGAGCTGGGTGTCCTCGTAAAGGACGAAGAAGAACAGCTTATCTTCCATGTTGACTTTCGGGAATTTCACCTTGCCGCCAACGTCACCGCCGATGGTCTGGAACCGGTAAATAGTTTTGCCAAGGCTGTTCAAATTATTGAAATAGTTATTGGCGTTGAACTGTTCATGACGCTTGTAGAGCCAGCCGCTGCCATGGTAATCCTGGCCACCGCTTTTGGTCACCATGTTGATCATGGCTCCGCCGGCACGCCCGAGTTCAGCGTTATAGTTGCCCATCATGACCTTGACTTCGGAGATGGAGTCGAGGTTCACGGTACCCGAGAACAGGCCACCGCTCTGACCGTCGCCACCATTGACACCGTCGGACATAATAACGGTGGTGCCGGTGCCGAGCCCCTGGAAGGACGGCACGGTGCTGCCGTACGAACCACCGAGGAAGTCGGGATCAATCCCCTTCTGCACGCCCGGCAGGATGCCGAGGAACGACATGGGATCACGGGCGCGAACCGAGATTTGTTGCAATTGTTTGAGATCGAGAAGCTCCGACTTGTCGGAACTTTCGGTTTCGACCTGTGTGACTTGCGCACTGACGTCTACTGATTCGGAGACGCCGCCAACCTGGAGTTGGATGGTACCGAGCGCCAGACGACTGGACGAGATAAGGACAACACTTCTGCGTTCCAGAGTCCGGAAGCCGGCATTCTGCACCTTTACGGTATAAACACCAGGGTTGACGACGGTGAACGTGAAATCTCCCGTTTGGGTGGTAGTGTCCGTGCGCTGTTCGCCGGACGCCTCATTAATTAGTGTCACGGTTGCACCCGGGATCACTCGGTTCGTCGTATCGGCTACAGTTCCCACCACGGAACTGGAGCCGGATTGCGCGATGGCCGAAGCGACCATTATCAGCGCAAGTAGAGTTGCAGAACGAAGATTCTTCAACATAGGCTTACTCCTCTTAAATTAGGGTAGTTCTCCTCAGTACGCTTGATGCGTATTGTGAAACGCCCTATCCCCTAGACAGTGCAGAATCTATCACCCACACCAGGCGATGTCAATCAGTGTTCACAAAATAGTACCTGGAAGCCGGAGAATAGGCTATGGAGTCAGCCCCGCGCAGTAGGAATCAGCTGCGGCGGTTTGGGGTGAAGCACTCCCGGCAGCGAAATAAGCCGTCCTGGACGCGGCATAGCGGAGGCTGACGGTGCAGGCCTGCCGTTGGCGTGCCTGCGCGGACGCCTGATCGTTATTGGCGCGATACATGTCTGCGGCCGCCGCACAGCTCGCCGCGTAGCCACCATCGCATGCCCTGTTGAAGTTCTGTAGCGCAAGATTCGAATCGACCGGCACGCCCTGGCCCATTCGATAGTTTTCGCCCAATCTGGCGCAACCACGCCACCATTGGCTCGCACAGGACCTGGTATAGAGATCTGTGGCGTGGGCGTCGCTCTTAGGCACGCCCTGGCCGGCATGGTAGAGAGAGGCGAGGATAAAACAGCTTTCACCGTCTTTGCGGGCGCAACCTTGTTCCAGAGCGTCTGGACCGCTGTGTTCCACAAGGGAAATGAGATTCACGCAGGCGTAGGGGTTGCCGAGATCACAGCCGCGGCCGAGAAGCCTGGCGGCTCGATAGTTGTCGCGGGGAATGACGCGTCCTTCGCTGAGTTCCGTCCCCAACTGAAGGCAGGAAACGGCCGAATCGTACTGGCACCGGAGACTGGAGCCCTGAACCCAGGTACTGCAGGCATTTCGGCGGCCTTCCCTGCAGGCCTGAAACCAGAACTCCGGATCGCTGCCGGGATGGCGTCCTGAAATGAAACCGGTGGTCCACATAACGGAGAAAAGCCCAATCCACGCTGCCATGTGCGCGAAATTCAACCGGCGGGGACTCCAGGCCTGCAGACCGGCGAGGAGGCCGGAGAAGACCGTGCTCAGGCGGGCCGAGATGGTGCGCCCCACCGAATCCAATGCCTGAACCAGCAGATTCAGCAAGGGCACACAGAGCAGCTTGTCGTAGAACGTGGGCGCGCCAAACCAGCTTAGAAGTCCGTACATGGCGAAAACCAGCGAACCGTACAAAGTGCCGAAGATAGCTTTCCCGATATTGCTCCGGGGCGAAGTCGCGGGGTCGGTAACCAGCAAATGCAGTCCTACAAAAGTAGCGATCGGGATGTTGGAATCCACGAAGTGATACACACCCGTGGTCTGGGTGTAGAGGATGTTGAGGGTATACAGGGCGGCGGCGGCCGTGAGCGTGACGAGCGTGACGGAGAACAAAGCCTGCACAATCAGGCCCAGAACGAAGATCTCGAGGAAGATGTGGGGCGGCCGGCCAAGGGTCACCGAGACCTCCTCACCCCAGGTAATGCCCGTGGTTCCGGTCAGCAGCAGGCCAATGGAAAAAATGAACAGCGCGATAGCGGAAGGGTTGAAGATATGTACCCGGCGTCCATCACGATTCCAGGTGAGGAACTCTTTGCAGAATACGCCGGTGCAGATGAGCAGAAACTGTAGCCAGAACCAGTCATCGCGGAACCACAGGAACAAGTTTGTGCTGAGAACAATGGGGAAAGGTCCAAAACCAAGGATCCAGTTATCCCGCCGCGACCAGCAGAGCAGCATGTCGAAGACGTAGACGAAGACGATTTGCGCCAGAATGAGAGGTATGAAGTGGTACACCTCCCGCCAGTACCAGCCCCAGTAGGCGTAGATGGTACATTGCAGGGCCAGTTGGATGTAGTGTACCGGCTTGTTTACAAACTGATAGCGAAGCGTTCGGCCCTGCCGCTGTGCGATGTACCGAACCCCGAGAGTAAACAGGAGCAGGACCCCTGCGGCTGACCAGAACGAAGCGGCAAGGTGCGGACTGGATCTGACAAGGGGCAAGAAACCGAAGCTGGCAAAAAGAGCGATCCCGGTGAGAGCCATTTGCAGGGGGGCTAACCGCGGTCTGCTCGTTTGAGCCGGCATCGCAGATGCCGTGTGCGCGGGCTTGCGGGGGTTCTTCATCCTGGTCGGAATTATAGCTCAGCAACGCTTTCCCGAAAGCGAGGGAGGACTCGGTAGATAATCATGAGACATGGAAGCTGTGGCAAAATCAAAGCACCCGATGCCCCTGTCGGATTTGCGCGAGATGCTGGGAATCAATCGCAGCAGCGTGTTCCGGCTGGCGAACACGATGCGGCGAAGGGGTTTTCTCACCAACCCGAGTGGCAGCAACGACTACATAATCGGGCCGACAGCATGGCGGCTTTTCCGGAACTACGACTGGAGTATGCTGATCAGTTTTTGCCGCCACCATCTGCAGGTGCTGTCAAAAGAAACCGGCGAGACTTCTCACCTGGGCGTCCGGGAGGGTAAACAGTCTCTGTTCATTGCGCATCAGGGCGGGCATGGCCAGGTGATCTATGTCTCCGGACGCACCGGAGAGTTCATGCCACTGTATTGCACTGCGCATGGGAAAGCGCTCCTGTCGGATATGGGCATCGACGAATTGAGGGCCATATTGGGGAACGGGCCCTTCCACAAGCACACTGGCACTACAGTCGGCAGCATCGAAGAACTGGCGGCGGCATGCGCTCGGGTCCGGGCAACCGGTTATGCCCTGGATGATGGCGAATATCACCCCGAGATCAGGTGCATTGCGGTGCCGATTCGGGACAAGACGGGCGAAGTGGTGGCAGCAATCGGCATTTCCGCTCCGGTCGCGCGGATGTCGAATGAGCGATGCGAGATGATTGGAAAGAAAGTAATACGTATCTCCAGGGAGATTGATGCCGTGCTCAACGCCGGTGCATAATACGCACCCGCTTGACCAGATCGTGTCTATTGATGTAACATTCGCTCTTAAATCCAGGGGGCACATTTTGAAGCTTGCGGGAAAGATTGCGTTAGTAACGGGTGGCAGTCGTGGCATCGGGCGGGGCATAGTTGAGATCCTCGCCGAAGAGGGCGCTGATGTGGCGGTGAACTACATCAGCAACGTCGCCCAGGCCGAGGAGGTAGCGAACTGGGTGCGGGCGCACGGGCGTCGCGCCATAACGGTTCAGGGCGATGTTGCCAGCCGAGCCGATGTGGAGGCTATGGTCGATAAGGTCTGGTCGGACCTGGGCCCCCTCGATCTGTTGGTGAATAATGCCGGGATCGAGACGATTGTGCCGTTCCTGGAACTGACAGACGAGCAGTGGACGCGCCTGAACGATGTGAATTCGCGGGGCCCCTGGCTGTGTTCTCAGGTCTACTGCCGCCGCGCGATTGCGGAGAAGCGCAAGGGGGCAATCGTGCACATCGGATCGATCCAGGCGGCCAAAGTCTTGCCCGGCAGGACGCACTATGCACCCACCAAACTGGGGCTGGAAGCTCTGTCGAAGAATATGTCGGCCGAGGTGGCCCCCCTGGGTATTCGTGTGAACACGGTCCACCCGGGATATTTCGAGACGGACATGACAGTATGGATTAAGGATGTCCCCGGGGCTACGGACATGGTCCTCGGACAGATTTCGCTGGCTCGTTCGGGAGACTGCCGGGAACTGGGCAGGGCTGTCGCGTTCTTCGGCTCAGACGAAGCGAGCTATATTACGGGGCAATCCATCCATGTGGATGGCGGCTGGGCCGGCAAGTAAGAAACAAGGGAAATCAGTGGGCGTCAAACTAATCGATCTCAGCATGGAAGTTTACCGGGGTATGATGACTTACCCCAACGTCGCGAAGCCGGCGATCATTGAAATGGAAAGCCACCGCGAGATGGCCCTGAGCGTGGGGACCGACCAGTACGGTATCCACGAAATCACCAACCATTGCATGGTGGTGACGGGCGACCATATCGGGACCCATATTGACTCGTGGGGCCATGTGAAGCCAGATGCGCCGCGCGCGGAAGGTATTCCGATTGAGTACTGCTACGGAGACGGCGTGGTGTTGGACCTGACGCACAAGGGTCCGGGCGATGAGATTACCGTCGCGGATATTGAAGAAGCGGAAGCGAAGCTGGGCGGGTATCGGATCAAGGCTCGGGATATTGTCCTGCTGCGCACCGATGCCGCCAAACAACGCACCGAAAAGGAATATCTGACGAATCATCCCGGGATGACGAAGGAGAGTGTCCATTACATTCTGGACCGCGGCGTGATGGTAATGGGGATCGACGCGATTGGCTTTGATCCGCCGGTGGCGAAGATGTTTGAGCGGAAGAAGTTCTGGGAAGCCCACCGGGTGATGCTGGAGCGCGAATGGTATCACCTGGAGAATCTGTGCAATCTGCATGAGATTCCAGGGCCTGGCTATGGGTTCCTGGTGAGTGTATTGCCGATCAAGTGGCGCGGGGCGTCGGCCGCGCCGGTGCGTGCGGTAGCCATCATTCAGGAATAGCTTCCGTTCAGGAGTGTCTACGCCCTACCTGGTGGGTAGGGCGTAGACGTAGTAGCCCTGAGAATCGGGGAGCCCGGGCTTGTAACTCACGGACTCTTTGGCGCCGCTGACGGCCCCGAAGAAGGCAATGTACTGGCGCCCGGCGACTTCGTAGACAGCAGGAATGCCGTCGGGGTTGGCGGGCATTTCCACTTCCCAGAGCATTTTCCCGGTGTCCTTATCGAGGGCATGAAGCATGCGGTCCGGGCCTGTGCCAATAAAGATCAGGCCGCCGGCGGTCACGACCGGGCCGTTGCGAATGAAGGCGGAGCTTCCGGTGTCCTTAATGCCTTTTGCAGCCAGGCCTGGAGTGGTGCCGATGGGCACGCGCCATTTAATGGTGCCCTGATTCAGATCGTAGGCAACAATGGAGGACCATGGCGGGGCCATCGCGATGAGACCGTTGGCGGCTTTGAAGATATTACCGAAGGGGCCGTAGTAGCGCGACTGGCCCGCAGGAGGAGGTGGGGGTGGTGGAAGACCTGCGCGTCCCCGTCCGCCCGCAGCGTTCGCCGGAGGGGGCAGGGTTCCCTTTGCAGGGTCGGTCAGGAAGGCCGCGAGAGCGTCGATATTCTCCGCTGAAAGACTGGTGGTCGAAAAAGAGGGCATTTCGCCTTTACCGCTGCGTAGCGAGGCAGTGAACTGAGCCTGCGCCATGTCCTTTGGGAAGGGAATGCGCTCGCGATCCGGACCGTGGCAGCCAATGCAGTTCTGCATGTAGAGCGCGTAGCCCTTTTGCTCGGTGGTCACGGCGACTGAGTTTCGCTGGTTGCCCGGAGGCTCCGCAGTCAGCTTGTGAATCGCCGGGGCATCATAGGCTCGGACGTAGAGCATGCCGGTGGCGGGGTCGCCCGCAGTGCTGCCCCAGTTGGCTCCTCCCATTTCGCCGGGGACGGCAATCTGGTTTCGGTTGTAGGCGGGAGGCGTGAAAATGCCTTCGTTGTAGGCCTCCATCAGGGTGGTGCGGAGCTTGTCTTTTTCGGCCTGCTCCAAATGGGGATTGATGTCATCCACGGTGAATTTCTGGCGGGAGAAAGGCGGGGGAAGCGTGGGGAAAGGCTGCGTCGGCGAGGCATGTTCGCCGGGCATATCGGACTTCGGGACAGGGCGCTCCTCGACGGGCCAGATGGGTTTGCCGGTCACACGGTCGAGGACATAGAGGAAACCAAACTTGGTGGCCTGAGCCACGATGTCGACGTTTTTCCCGTTGTGCTTCACGGTGAGAAGGTTGGGTGAGGCGGTCAGATCGTAGTCCCAGAGGTCGTGGTGCACCATCTGGAAGTGCCAGAGGCGCTTGCCTGTGCGGACATCGAGGGCGAGCAGGCAGTTGCCGAAGAGATTATCGCCCTCGCGGTCGGCGCCATAGAGGTCATAGGTAGGCGAGCCAAGCGGGAAGTAGGCGATGCCACGCTTTTCGTCGATCGACAGGCCACCCCAGGTATTCGCGCCGCCGCTGTACTTCCAGGCGTCCTTCGGCCAGGTTTCATAGCCGAATTCGCCGGGGTGCGGAACTGTGTGAAAAGTCCAGACCAGCTTGCCTGTTTTCACGTCGTAAGCGCGAATATCGCCAGTGGGCGAACCGTACATTTCACCGGGCGCGGAGCCGAGGACGATGAGGTTTTCAAAGACGCGACCGGGCGTGCCGCTCTGGACATCGCCTACGAGTTTCGGGTCGCGGCCCAGGCCTTCGCGGAGGTTGACGCGGCCATCGTTGCCGAAGGTGTTGATGGTGACGCCGGTCTTGAGGTTGATCTCCTGCAGGTAGCTGTCGGCGGCGAAGATGAGACGCTGGTCGGAGCGGTCGGCGCTCTCCCAGTAGTTGAACCCGCGATTGGTGGGGCGACCTTCCACGTGATGGACCCAGAGCTGTTTGCCGGTGGTGGCATCCAGGGCGAAGATGGAGTTGTTCTCGCCCACCAGGTACATCTTTCCGTCGATGACCAGAGGGTTGAACGAGAAGCGACCATTCGGCCCCGGAGCTTTCACCTGCCACGCGAGTTTTAGCTGCGCGACATTGGCCTTGTAAATCTGCGTCAGGCTGGAGTACTGCATAGAGTCAGCAGTTCCGGCATAGTCGTTCCATTTGCCCCAGGTCTGAATGCGCGGGGGCGTAGCGGCAAACACAATTAGCGCCGCCGTTCCAGCGGAGAGGATGGCCAGGCGTTTCATAGGTTTGTTCTCCTACTTCTTCACGATTTTGGCGCTGGGCGTTGCGTCAGCGTCCAGGTCACCCAGCATGTACTGAATGGCCGCCAGCAGATGTTCTTCCCACTGTTTCGAGGTATAGAGGATGGTGGTGTGGCCAAGCGGCGTCACGTAGACACGGCCTTTGCCATAGCTCTTGATCCAGCTGACGGCGTAGTCATGATCCGCCCGAGTGCATTCCTTGCACATCTTCCCGGCGGACGCCATGTCGGACTTCTCCACGTCCACGCTCATCAGGACGTGTTGCTTCTCGCGAGTGTAGGGCGAGTAGGACGGCATGTGGTAGAACTCATCGGTGTGCTCGAGGCCCTTGGCGTCGAACATTTTCGTGAGAGGGCTACCAGGATCATCGATTTTCAAGACCTGTTGCTCCGTGCGATGCGCGCCGGACCACGCCCCCAACATGTCCGTAAACTCGGGCCAGTTGAGGTTGGCATAGGTAACCGCATGATTGCCACCGATGCCGCCGCCTTCACGGACATAGCGAAGGATGCCCTGGCGAACCTGCGGATCCGGGAAGACCATGCCGCAGACGTTATTCAGGAAGACGGCGTCGTATTCCTTGATCTTCGGATACTTCAGGTTCTCCATGTCGTTGCTGAAAGTGGGTTCGAAGGCGCCGGTGTACTTGCCCATCAGTTCCAGCATCCAGTTGCCATGCGGAATAGTGTCGTGCCCCTGGGGTTGCGCTTTCGAATACATCTGGAGGTCAACGACGAGGAGTTTGCGGGGCTTTTTGGGCTGCACGATCGCTTGACGAGGCACAGCGGCATCAATCTGTTGGCGCATGGAGGCAGTCAACCGGTCTCCACGCTGGATCTTGCCGACAGGGGAATCGACAACCTGGGCAACTCTCGCGGCCATAGCCGGGAGCATGGCTTTCTCGAAGGCTTCGACGGAGCGCTTCAGGTCCGCCATTGCATCGGGCGCTCCGGGCGTCACGTCCAGCGTGATCACCAGAGGCTTGATGCTGGCTCGAAAGGCACCGAGAAAGAAGTCGTTCATGGCAGCGACATTGCCTGGAATGTTCACGGCCATCAGGCGATCCTTCACCAGCGCCAGGCCATCGGCAGGCTTGATGCCTGCCTTGGCCCAGGAGCCGGTATCAACAGCGACGCCAAGGTTCTTCCCCATGCCGGACATGGCAGCGATTGTGGCCTTCGGGTCGCCCTTGCTGTCCACCGCGACGCGGACGTCCAGTTCGGTGGCGAGCTTGTCCAGAGCGTCGAAATCAGCCGGTTGGGCGGTACCGATCACGATCCCGGCACCGACCGCTTTGGCAAACTCCAGCAGTTTGCGGCGGCCTGCTTCGTCGGCCGGAATGGCGTCCACATGATAGGCGGGCATGGCCAGAGAGAGCTCTGTCATACGGAACTTCACGGCATTCCGTTCGCCACGAAGCAGGGCTGGTGTCAGCTTCTTGGGGATCTCAGTGCTGAGGGTCTGCGTGTCCGATCCTACGACGCTGTTGAGGCCCAAAGCGTCGGCTTTTGCGGCCGCATCCGAGAACGTCAGTTTGCGAAATGCGACCGCCGGAATACCCACACGCCAACCGAACCAGACTCCATCGTCGGTCACGCCCAGGCGGATGGTTCCGAGCGTGCCATTGGTGCGAATGGACTGGGACCCGGCCACAGGGACAGCCTGCGTCGGAATGGTCTGGGCACAGAGCGGCGTTATCGCAAGAGCGAGGGAGAACAGGCAGCGTTTTGTCATCAGGTTAACTCCGGAATTTATAGCCCTGCGACAGCAGGAAGGCTTTGGTGATCTGCACGGTCTTCAGAGGGGTCATCGGAGGATTGCGGGAAGAGTCGAGCTCCACCATGATGTTGGGGTTCTTACCCGCCGCTTCCACTGCATCGAGGATGGAGACGAGATCTACTTTGCCCTCACCAAGAGGACAGTAGCCACCATAGTGTTCCCAGCCCTTGTAGTCCTTCAGATGCATGTGGTTCAGGATGCTGACGTAGTCTTTTACGACCTTGGCGGCATCCGCACCACCCTTCTGCAACTGCCCGACGTCGGGGGCAAACTTCAGATTCTTCGTGTTCGCCGAATCCATCACGTAGTAGACTTCGTCGCGCGTTTCGATACAGGTTCCGGTGTGCTGGTGGAGTCCGGTACCGAGGCCCATGTCGGTGATGGCCGCAGAATAGTCGTTCAAAGCTGAGACAACGTTGGCCCGATGCTCTTTGAAATCGTACCCGTCACGCTTCACCCCGTTGGGCGCGAGGACAGCGTAGCTTCCACCGTACTTCTTGATGACACCGGCCAGGTGCTTAATACGAACGATCTCTTCCTGTCGCTTCGAAGGATCGAGCAGATTGCCGGTAATGTAACCGGAGCGGAGGGGCACACCGTGCTTGTCCATGAGGGCGCGCAACAGGCCGCGCTGGTCCCAGTTGTCAAGAACTTCCGGGAAGGTCTCGTAGCTCCAGAAACCTTCGGCGGCGATGTCCCGAACGGCGGCTTCCAGGGTGATGTCGTCGCCTTTACTCGGGAAGGTACTCCACGTGATGCAGGTGTGGCCGATGTTGAGCTTACGCACAGGGGCGGCCGGAAGCAGCGAGGCGGCAGCTGCAGCGAGGCCGGCTGATTGCAGGAATTCGCGTCTGTTCATGATTGCAGGATCTCCTATTTCTTTGGCAGTTTGGCGCTGGGCGTCGTGTCGGCGTCCAAGTCGCCCAGGACGAACTGCAGGCCATTGAGCATCATCTGAGCGGTGAGCGGATTGGAGAAGAGCGTGGGCGTGTGGCCGAGCGCGCAGTTGAAGACGCGGCCTTTGCCATAGCTCTTGATCCAGACCAGACCATAATCGCCGTCCGGTCTCACATTCTTGTTGCTGGTGTTCGACAACCCCATGTGGATGCTCAGCAGCACGTGGAGCTTCTCACGCGAATAGGGGCCGGTGGGCAAGAAGTGATAGAACTCGTCCGTATAGGGGAACAACTGTTCCTTGAAGCCCTTCATGAGGGGGCTTGCCGGATCATCAACCTTCAGCGTGGCAGGTTCCACACGGTGTGGACCATCGGCGGCACCGATCAGGTCAGAAAATTCAGGGATGTCCATAGATGCATACGTGGCGGCATGGACACCAGCCATACCTCCGCCCTCGCGGACGAACCGCAGCAACCCGTCCAGAACTTCCGGATCGGGGAAGACGGGACCATCAATGGAGTTCAGGAAGACGGCATCGAACTGCTTGATCTTCGGGTACTTCAGGTTGCTCAGATCATTGCTGAAGATTGCTTCAAAAGCGCCGGTATTCTTTGCCATCAACTGAACTGCAAGGTTCCCGTGGGCAATGGTCGTGTGATAGTAAGTTCCCGCCGGGTTCAGGTCAATCACCAGTAGCTTGCGAGGCTTCCGGGGCTTCACCTGAGCCTGCTTCGGCAGACCCGCTTCAATGGCCGCACGTTCGGCAGCAGGGATTTTGTCGACGCCGGTGATGGGAAGCAGTTTGGAATCAAGGTCCACACGATAGCCCATTGCCGGGCGAACGGACTTCTCGAAGGCCACCACGTCCTCCGCTTTGCCAGATTCGAGGGAAATGAAGAGGGGCCGCGTGCCACCGTAGGGGCGACCGCAGTTCCCGCACTTATCGGGCTGCTCTTCGGGAGGAGGCAGTTGCTTCGTGATCTCCATCAGAACCTTTGGCTGAGCCGCGCCACCGGTATGCAGAGCCAACGCCATGAGCCGGTCGGCCTTCATACCGGATTTCGTGAAGCCAGCCACATCGGTCGCGATGCCGACGCGGTTGCTGAGGCTGCCAATGGCAGCGAGGAGAGATTTGGGGTCTTTCGTTTCGACGGCTACGTTGATGCCCGCTTCCGTGGCCAGCTTATCGATGGCAGCAAGGGTTGACGCGTCTCCCGGAGCGATTACGATGTCCGCACCCAGGCTCTTCGCAAAGTCGAGAACGGCACGATCTCCCGCTCCCAGCTTGCTCACCCGGTAGGCCCCAACGCGCAACGCCAGAGCGCGCAGCTTCGTTTTGACGGCTGCCAGTTCATCTGCCGACAAACTCCCGTCCAGATTCTTTGAGATCTGAGCACTTGCCTTCTGCGAGGCGGACGCTTCAATCACGCCCAGGCCAGCCGCATCGGCCTTAACGGCACCTTCCAGAAATGAGGCGCCGTAAGCGGACGATGGGGCCCCAATCCTCCAACCGAGCAGGCCGGTAAGGGACGCCGAGATGCGATGGGTGCCGGTTCGGACCGACTCGTTCGGAGGCGCTGCGGCCCCCCTGCCCCGGCCTGCCGGCGGAACCTGAGCTGACAAGGCAGCTGTGCTGGCGACCACGATTAAGTAAACGAAAAAACGGTTCTTCACGGACTATCCCCCTTCGGTTCAGCGAGACGCCTGATGCATATGGCGCAACGCCCACGCTCTGTAGCGAACGGAATGCTATCAGGCAGGCAAAATGAAGTCAAGGGCAGAGCGTGGTATCTCAATGAATACGCAGTAATGTGTAGCCGCGGCATCGGCGTGTTCTCCGCCCGCCAGGAAGTATTTTGTCGAGCCCGGTGTAAGATGGTGATTCTCTGGAGTCATGAAATGAAGCTCGCTACCTTCGAAATAAATACTCCGGTGGGACCAATCCGCCGGATTGGCGCCGCCGTTGGTGATAGATTAATCGATTTCTCCGCCGCGTTTGCGGCCCATTTGGAGCGCCATGATCCGGCCTGCGATGCCCGCAGAATGGCCTCGGCGATCTTCCGGCCCGACATGGTTTCGTACCTCGAAACCGGTGACTTTGGCCGGCGCGCAGCGCAACAGGCGATTGATGCAGCCGGGGTGACGGATGAGGCTTTCGGAGCGCGCACCAGCTACGCCCTGAACGAAGTGCGACTGCTGGCGCCTATTACTCGGCCCAGGGTCATGCGTGACTTTCTCACCTTCGAAGGCCACATGCAGAACGCGGCCCGGGTCCTCGGCTGGGGTGCGGTGCCGCCTGTCTGGTATGAGATCCCTTCGTACTACAAGGGAATCCCGGACACCGTAATCGGCGATGGCGAAACCGTGACCATTCCACCCTACTGCCAGAACTTCGACTTCGAACTCGAACTCGGCATGGTGATCGGCCGCAGTGGTAAGCGGATTTCTCGTGAAGATGCCGGGCAATACATTGCCGGCTACACGATCTGGAACGATTTCAGCGCTCGCGACCAGCAGCGGCGCGAAGGTCCGTTGGGTATGGGGCCGAGCAAGGGCAAGGACTTCGACAGCGGCAATGCCGTAGGGCCGTACCTCGTAACCGCGGATGAATTCGACCCCGCCAATGCGCGCATGCTTTGCAGAGTAAACGGTGAAGTATGGACAGATTCGACCAGTGCCGGTCGGCAGTTTTCGTTTGAAGATCTGATAGTCTATGTATCACAGAGCGAAACCATTCAGATCGGCGAGCTTTGGGGCTCCGGAACAACAACCGGCGGCTCGGGGCTCGAAATCGGCAAATGGCTGAAGCCAGGCGACCGGATCGAACTGGAGATCGAGGGCATCGGCACTCTGGCGAATAACATCGTCGGAAGCTGAACAGCCTTCACCAGAAGCACAAGAAGAAGTACGAAAGGACAAAACCATATGTACGTAGTTGCAGCCCAGTATTACGCCCAGGAAGGTAAAGACGACGAGATTGCCTCCATCCTGCAGACCATGATCCCAATCTCCCGCGCCGAGCCCGGTTGCGCACTCTATACCGTGAATCGCGCTCCCGACGACCCACGCAAGTTCCTGTTGTACGAGCAGTATCATGACCTCGCCGGCTACGAAGCCCACATGGCAACCGAGCCGTTCAAGGCGAACATTCTGGGACGAGTGGTTCCGATGCTGGAATCACGAGTTCGCAATTTTTACAACACCGTAGAACCTGCCTAAATCGGACTCCATGTCAATTGCCAGTATTAACCCGGCCACGGGCGAACTCCTCGTATCTTTTCCAGCGCTCACGCCGGAAGAACTGGATGCCCGGCTGGAATGCTCCGCTGCCGCCTTTGCGCTCTGGAAACGAACCACGTTTTCAGAGCGCGCGGCGCTGCTGCGGAACGCTGCGGACATCCTGGAAGCGGACGCCGAACGTCTGGGCAGCCTGATGACCGTAGAAATGGGGAAACCCGTCCGCGCTGCCATGGATGAAGTTCTGAAGTCCGCGAAAGGGTGCCGCTTCTATGCGGAGCATGCAGGCGAATATCTCGCCGATGCCAACATCCCTACCGAGGCGAAGCAGAGCTACGTTCGCTATGAACCGATGGGCGCGGTACTGGCAATCATGCCGTGGAACTATCCGTTCTGGCAGGTATTTCGTTTTGCGGCCCCGGCCCTGATGGCGGGCAACGTGGCGCTTCTCAAGCACGCACCCAACGTCCCCCAATGCGCCCTTGCAATGGAGGATGTTTTCCTGCGGGCCGGTTTCCCGGTCGGCGCATTTCAGACTCTTCTGCTCGAGACCGAGCAGGTGTCGGCAGTAATCAGCGACGCCCGCGTGCATGCGGTAACCCTGACCGGCAGCGACAGGGCCGGCCGCGACGTTGCCGCCAGTGCGGGCAAAGCTCTCAAGAAAAGCGTTTTGGAACTGGGCGGCAGCGATCCCTTCATCGTGATGCCGACCGCGGATCTTGATAAGGCCGTCACCACCGCCGTGAAATCCCGCGCGGGCAACAGCGGCCAATCCTGTATCGCCGCCAAGCGTTTCATCGTAGCCAGACCGGTTGCGGAAGAGTTTGTCAGCCGCTTTGCTACGGCGATGGCGGCGCTAAAGGTTGGCGATCCCCTGGATCCTGCCACCGACCTCGGGCCGCTGGCCCGTCCCGATCTGGTAGAGCAACTGGATTCCCAGGTGAGGGCTACTCTTGCCGCCGGAGCGACGGTCATCATCGGTGGTGCCCCCCTCCCCGGCCCCGGCTGTTACTATCCGCCGACCATCCTTGTCGATATCCCCTTGGACTCCCCCGCCTACCGGGACGAGTTCTTTGGCCCCGTAGCATCAGTTTTTGTCGTGGACAGCCTGCAAGAGGCATTGGTTATCGCAAACGACACTCGCTTTGGCCTGGGGGCCAGCTTGTGGTCCAATGACACCTCTGAGCAGCAGCAGTTCGTCAGCGAAATTGAAGCCGGCCAGGCGTTTGTGAACGCGATGGTTGCTTCCGACCCCCGAATTCCCTTTGGCGGAATCAAGGCTTCCGGCTACGGGCGTGAACTCGGTGTGGAGGGAATTCGGGAGTTTGTCCAGATCAAAACGGTCTGGATTGCGTAGGTATAGGGGCTTATGGGGATGGAGCGGATGAACGCGGCAATCCGCTCTGGCGCATTAGCTGAATTGGTTATCATTTAATTCCCTCACGAAGCCGGCCAGATAGCTTTCCGAGGCGAGTTCTTCCAGCTCTCGCATTTCCTGGTATTGAAACTCTGCGAGGCGGCGGTCGCGCAATTTCTCAAATAACTGCAATTTTTGCCGTGCGGCGAAGACAACTTGCCGCTGTAACTCCCGTACGCGGATCGCGAGATCCCGTTTTTCGTGGAGCCGGACCTCTTGCACCTTCGCCTGATGACAGAAGGCACCCAGCGCAGCGAGTTCCAGGACCTGCACCTCAGCGGCCTGAATCACGCCCATCCGCTGGGCAAGCACATCATCCCGATGCCGCTGAATTGCCTCCTCGGCATGGGAGGCGGCTTCCACCAGCAAGTGGAGACGGCTTTGCTCCAATCGACACCGGTTGTCGTACCAGTCGTAGAGTTTTCCCAGTCGCTGTGGAAACCGAGCCATCGACTTATCTCTACAACTGCTCGGCTAATTGATGCAAACCGGCCAAGCCATCATCCAGGGAGAAGCCAGACGCCGTATCCTGGCGCAAAAACGCGTTTATTTGCGGACGCATTCGAATTGCCTTATCCAGCACCGGATTGGTCCCCGCAATGTGGGCCCCCAATTCGATCAGATCCTTCGATTGCTCATAAACTGAGATGGCGGCTCTCACTTTGACAGCTGCGGCAAGGTGTTCAGGTCCCGCAAGTTTCGAGGCCAATCGACTGATGGAATGCATGGCATCGATAGCAGGGTAATGCCCGGTTGCTGCCAGGTGACGGGAAAGAATAATATGCCCGTCCAGGATGGAACGTACGGCATCGCAGATCGGTTCATTGAAATCGTCCCCTTCCACGAGGACGGTAAAAAATCCGGTTATGGAGCCCTTCTGGAAATTTCCGGCGCGTTCCAGAATCCGGGGCAGCAGGTTAAAGACGGATGGCGTATAGCCCTTCTGACTGGGAGGTTCCCCGGCGGCCAGTCCGATCTCGCGCTGCGCCATGGCAAGGCGAGTCACAGAATCCATAATCAACAGAACATTTGCGCCCTGGTCCCTGAAATACTCAGCAATCGCCATGGAAACGAAGGCAGCCCGAACACGGAGCGGGGCCGGACGATCCGAGGTAGCACAAACAACCACAGAGCGTTTGCTGCCCTCCGGGCCCAGGTCATGTTCCAGAAAGGCCCGCACTTCGCGGTTGCGCTCGCCGATCAGGGCGATTACCGTTACATCAGCCGAATTGTGTCTGGCCATGGACCCGAGCAACGTGCTTTTGCCAACACCACTTCCGCCAAACAGCCCCATCCTCTGGCCTTTGCCGCAGGTCATCAGCGAATCGATGCATCGAACTCCCGTAGTAATCGGCGTTACGATATGCTCCCGATCCATGGGGCTGACCGGCGCCTGATACAGGGCATACGAAGCGGTGGCGTGAATAGGCGGTTTTCGGTCGATGGGCTGTCCGAAGCCATCAACGACTCTGCCAATTAGGTCGGGTCCGACGTCCACGCTGGAATCACCTTCGCGAGCGATGATGCGGTCATGCAACTGGATCCCGTCGATTTCTTCCAGCGCCATGGAAAGGACCCGGCCGTTACGAAACCCGATCACCTGGGTGCGAATGCGGCGGCCCGACGAGGTGATCACTTCACAAAAATCCCCCACGGCAACCGCTGGACCACGCGAAGCCAGAAGCAGACCGACAACTTCCTCTATTTCGCCGGTCCACGGGAGCAGCGCCGCCTGCTGAACGTTACGAATATAGGAACTGAGATCAAATGGAGGCTGTGTACTCAAGTACGCCTCCGGATTTCGTCCGCAAGGCCATATTCGATTTCGCGCAACTGCGTATCAAGAGAGGCGTCCAGCGTACCGCGACTGATTTCGAATGAGGCGCCACCTTTTGCATGCGCCCGGTCACTGATCAGCTCCACTGCCGAGCCTCTGCCCGCCTGTTCAAGACAGGAGCGCATCAGGGGCTCCAGGTCCGGGTGAACGCGGACGCGGAAAATTTCCTGGGTCTGCAGCCTGACAATGGCCGCTTTGATTAATGCTTCCAGGGCCAACGGATCTACGGACAACTCCCGGTGCAGGACTCTGCGTGCAATTTCGACTGCAAGCCGGACCGTATCCCCCTCCGCACGCCGGATGGTATCCCATCTTGCCCCGGCTACTTCCGCCACGGTGTTCGCCAACAACTCCACCTGCTCCCGAACCTCGTCGGCGTGGCTCTTTCGCGCAGCTGCTTCCCCGGCGCGAAGGCCGTTTTCCCATGCTTCCTGGGTGCGTTGGGCCATCAGTGCCTGCATTTCTTCCAGCTTCGCCTGCAGGTTCAGCACATCTTGCGGTAGAGCTGGCATCTGGCGACGCGGGGTTTGGGCAGGAAGAGGCACAACCGCGCCCACATTTTTTTGCCGCCAGGGCACCTGACCGACTTCCACTTCATCTCCGTCGAAGACATTACACAACATATTCGTCAGTTCCAGCGCGACCAATCGAAATAGTACCTTCCCGTTTCAGGGTTCCCACCGCGGTGATAATCTGTTGCCGCGCATCGGTCACATCGCCGATCCGAACCGGACCCAGCGCTTCCATGTCTTCGGTAAGCATGTCAGAACTTCGTTGCGACATGGTTTGGGTGAACTGTAGCTTCATCTTGTCGGTGGCCCCTTTCAGGGCAAGCGTCAGGATTTTACGATCCAATTTGGAAATCAGGAGTGTCATGCCGTTCTTGTCGATGTCGATGATGTCCTCGAAGACAAACATCAACTTCCGAACCGACTCGGCAACCTGCATATTATCCGTCTCCATGGCGGTGAGTACCCGGTCGGAAAACTCTCCGTCCAGGCTATTCAGGATGGAGGCCAGGGCCAGGCTTCCGTTCGAACGCGTCAGTTGTTTGGAAACTTTGAGCTTGGTTTGGATGGCCTGGGCAATACGCCCGAAGACTTCGGGGGCTATTCGGTCAATCAGCGCGATGCGGAGGGCCACCTCTGGCTGCACTTCCACAGGCAACGACGCCATAAGAGGGCCAGCCTGCTCCGGCGCAAGGTTCGAAAGAACCAGGGCGAGCGTCTGGGGATTCTCTTCGCGCAGAACTTTTGCCAGCTCCTGTGGGTCGGTATCGCGAAAAGGACTACTACCCGTGGGTCCGGCACCTTCGGTTCCGGTCGCATTGCCAATCAAGCGGCGGGCGCTCTCCGGGCCACCAACGGCAAAGTAGCGACTGGAGGCGGAAAGCTTTTCGAATTCCTTAAACACCTGCATCATGTCGTCGGGAGCCACAGACCCGAGAGACGTAATTTCAGCACTGATGCGCTGCACTTCTTCCGGGTTGAGCTGGCGAAGAATCTGGGCGCTGCGCTCATTGCCGATGCCCAGCAAGAAGATGGCGGCCTTTCGGGTGCCAGACGAAGAGGCACCAGGATCAGAAAGTTGAGGGCTCATATCTGGAGTTTGGTCATGTTTTCTGGCTATGTAGCCATACGCGTAGTACGTTGGCGCTCAGCGCCGGGTCACTCTGCGCGAGTAGCTGGACCCGATCCGCAATCAGGGCGTTCGATTCTTCCTGTAAGCGCCTGAAATCCTCCACCGAGTTGACCGATGGGGCCGACGTTGTGCCCTGCCCTGCTTCGAGGACTGCGCCAGCCGCCTGGACCGTGACCGGGGCGGGACGCTTCGTCCCCAGAGCCCGGACGATCAAGACTAAAACGCCAATCAAGACCAGTGCACCAAGCCCCAGGAATGCCACGTTGCGATACTTATCAACGGCGTCGAGCCAGGCTGGCTGGGCGTCGGGTTTGGTGGAGGGAGTTCCGAACTGTGACGGGTCCAGCAGGCTGGATTCGAAGGGCAGAGTTTCCACAATCAGCTGGTCCCCACGTTCCGCGGTGAAACCCGTAACACCGGCTACCAGATCGCGAATCGTCTTCATCATCTCCGGCGACGGCGGCGTCACGATGCGTTTTCTGGTTTTTCCGGAACCCTCCCAATGCACGGGTTGGCCGACCAGGACCGACAACGACATTTTCCGTACGATACCCTGCGGCGTGCGGATGTGATTGATGACGCGACTGGACTGGTAGGTGAAGTTTTCGGTCTTGTGCGACGTGCTGCCGCCGGAAGGAGTCGCTGCCGGCGGTCGCGGCAGATTCGAGGTAGTCCCCGGAACCCCGCCTGCCGACGCTTTTTCGTTGAAATCCTCACTTTTTTGAGAACTAAGCATCACCGACTCATCGGGTTTATAGGTTTCTTCCTGACGGTCAGCACTGGTCATGTCGCATTCAACCGACGCGCCGGCGCGGAACTGATCGGCACCCAACAGAGGTTCCAGGGTGGTATTGATTTTGCTCACCAGATCGTGTTCCAGCTGCTGCCGCACTTCGAGAGCCTGGCCCGTGGTTTCTTCGGGGGTGGTGGCGGTGGGACGGTGGGGGCGACTGAGCAGGGTCCCGTCCATATCAATGACGGCAACCTGGTCGGCAGTCAGGCCCTCTACGGCGCTGGCCACCAGGTTACTCACCGCCACTACGTTCTTCAGGGAAATGTGCGCCCCGGGACGGAGCTTAATCATCACGCTGGCCTTGGCGGGCTGCTGCTGCTCCAGAAATATGGACGCGTGCGGCAACGTGAGGTGAACGCGTGCCTGCAGCACTTCGCTCATACTCAGAACCGACCGTTCCAGTTCACCTTCCAGGGCACGCTGGTGGTTGATCTGTTCTACGAGTTCGGTGGCGCCAAAGTTTGTCTTATCAAACAGCTCAAACCCGATTCTTCCCGATTTGGGCAGGCCAACGGAGGCCAGCGCCAGCCGGGATTCGGCGAGCCGGTCGGCTGGGACCGACACCACAGCCCCGCTCTCACTCAGGCGGTACTCCACTCCGGACTCCTTCAGTTTCTGTACCACCGAGGCGGCATCTTCAGGTGCCATGCCGGTATAAAGCGGGCGGAAATCACCTTCATGGCGAAAGTGAAGCAGCCCCGCGATTGCCCCCGCCGTAACCAACACGGCAATGACAATCGAGATGCGCTGCAGAACGTTCAGGTCCCTGATTAACTGTGTAAGTTGGCCTGGGGATTCCGAGGCATGTCGATCAGCATTCCGAAGTGATGTCGATCACGATTCCGAGATGAAGCCGATCAGCATTCCGATCTGATGCCGATCACTTTACGAATGTAGTATCGGAATGGTGATCGGCATCAG
>CAIYVZ010000054.1 GCA_903929755.1 uncultured Acidobacteriia bacterium | reverse complement strand
CCCGCTTTCCACCCAAACAACACCCCTGCGATTCCCCTCAATACCGACTGGACCGTCCCAGAACCTCAAACCCGCCCCCTCTATCGCTTTTCGATACACCACCGCTGCTGGTTGCGGAATCGCTGTGCTCAATTCGTTAGCCGTGCAAACAGTGAAGGTTTGGGATATAATGGCTAAGTTGTTCCTTCCACCGGCGCGGTAGCCAAGTGGTAAGGCAAGGGTCTGCAAAACCCTTATTCGTCGGTTCGATCCCGACCCGCGCCTCCATTCTCCCCAAACATCCCCTTCAAAGCTGCGGCGGTTCATGGTGGGTCTCCGGGTTGTCAGATTGCAGAGTGTTGCAGAGACAGACGGGGAACTCACGGCGCAGCGGGGCGCGGGTTTTATTCGATCAGCGTTTGGAACGGATCGTGATGCTCTTGATGTAGACCGGAGTCTTTGGCCGTTCGCTGTCTACTGGAACCGTGTAGATCGCCACCGCCACGTTGTAGCCCTCCAAAACCTGACCGAAGATCGTGTGGCGGCCATCCAGGTGCGTCGCGCGGCCCACCGTGATGAAAAACTGACAGGAGCCGGAATTGGGGCCGCCCGTGTTCGCCATCCCCAACGAACCAGGGTTATCAAAACTGAGCTTCTTGCTGAACTCGTCCGGGATGGTGGGGATGCCGCAATCACCCGCCCCGGTGGCTTTTACGTCGCCCGTCTGGATCATGAAACCTTTGATCACCCTGTGGAACGTCAGGCCGTCGTAATAGGGTCGCCGGACTTCTTTGCCCTTCCGGTCCCGAGTAACCTTGTTGCCCTGGGCGAGATCGACGAAATTCTTCACGGTCACCGGGGCAACGTCGTCGTAAAGCAGCGCGACCATTCGGCCCAGCGAGGTTTCGATGATCGCGTACAGGCCCGGCGTATCGGGCAGTTCCATGTCCGTGGGCGGCGCGGGTGTCACCTGGCCAAAGCACAGGCTTGCGGCGAGAACCAGCCCCGGAAGTATTTTGCGAAAGCCCACAGGGTGATTTTATGACGACCCTGTCTCAATTCTGTTTGCCGCGCCTGTTACTCTGAACAATTCAGTCTTCCTCGTGCCGATTTTTCTCCTGTATTTCGCCCTCCTCAGCTTCGCCCAGAGCCAGGACCCTCCGTCGCCCAAGCCCCCTGTCTCCGGGGCAGCACCGGTCGTGCCCGCCCCGCCAGCCAGTGCCCCGGCCGGCGCTCCAGACACCAATTTGCTGGGTAAAGTGGACAGTGCCAGCGGCGAGAGTCGCCGCAACGAGAACGTTCAGTTCAATCAAATCGACAATAACGGCCAGAAAGAAACCCAGAACCGAATGGGGACCGCCGCCACCGCGATTATCGAGTTCAAGCCCGACCAGAGCTACTTCGGCGCTGAGTTCGGCAACAAACCGGGCGGCCAGATCCACCTGAGTCCCGCAGGCAAAGCGGTCACCCGACCGCATTTCTCGCTCTACGAAACCCACGGGGACAGCGCCTTCACCGCACGTTCGTTCTTCCAGTCGGGAGGCGTGAAGCCCGCACGCACCAATCAATACGGCTTCCAAACGGAAACCGCGCTCTGGAAGAATTCTTTTCTGTCTCTTTCCGGTTCGCAGGATAAAAACAGCGGCTTTGTGAACGGCAACATTCTGGTGCCGCTGCCCTCCGAACGCACAATTTTGGCGAAAGATCCGGCGGCGGCGGCACTGTTGCAGCGATTCCTGAAAGCCTACCCGGCGGAACTACCCAATCGCACCGACATTGACCCGCGAGCCCTCAACACCAATGCCCCCCAGGCCATCGGCACGAATTCCACGTCAGAAAAACTCGACCAGAAGCTAAACTCCCGAGACCGCCTGGTTTTTCAGCACACGTTCCTCGCACAAAAAGTAGACGCTTTTCAGTTCGTGGCCGGGCAGAATCCCAACACGACCACCCGAAACCACGAGGCCCGAATTACGTGGCTGCGTGCCATCAATCCCCGGATGCAGCTTCAGGCCTCCACCGGGTTCGACCGAAACCATACGCTCCTGGCTGCGGAACCGAATGCGGTGGGCCCCACGGTTAGCATCGGCACGGCCTGGACTGGTCTGGGGCCGGCATCCACAATTCCAATCGACCGGGCGCAGAACCGTTTTCGCCAGGCTGTCAGTATTACGCGGCGCCAGGGTTCGCACAGCCTGCTGGCAGGCGGCGAGTTCGCGCGACTGCAGTTCAACGGGCGCGAAACTTCCAGCAACCGGGGGACACTCTATTTCCGCAACGACTTTGGGAACGACGCGATCACCAATTTCCGTCTCGGCCTGCCCAATCGCGCCTCCCTCGGAATCGGTGCCCTGGATCGGGGCTTTCGCTACAACCGGGAGCAATTCTTCTTTGGCGATAACTGGAGCGCCACCCGAAGTCTGACGGTGAACCTCGGCCTTCGTTATCTGCCACTCACCGCGCCCTCAGAGGTCAACAACCGCACCCAGGTGGCGTTTCCCTGCGCGTGCCTCAATGCGGCCCCGGCCCCGGCCCTGGGACTGGCACTGCGCCTGCCGAAAGCCTGGGGCACCCTGCGCGCCAACTACGATCTGGCATTCGGGGAGATCTTCAACACGACATTCCAGCAACTACGCTGGAATCCACCAGATTTCCTAAAGGTGGAGGTCCAGGCTCCGAATCTGCTGAACCCTTATGCCGGGCTGGACCTTGGACCCACCGCGTCGCGCCATTGTCTATCGTCTGTCGCCGGATCTCCGGACCCCCTACTCACACCAGTACAACTTGCAGTGGGAAGTTGCCGTTCACCACAACTGGAAGCTGCAGGCAGCCTACGCGGGCAGCCGGACCTGGAAGCTCTTTTACATGGACTATGGGAACCGGGCGCTCCCGACCGGCACCCTCACAACCGCGAATGTCACCGACCGGCGACCGGACCCGCGTTACTTTGACGTTCGCCTGGTGCAAAACCCGTCGCGAGCTTATTTCGATTCCGCCCGCGCCACGCTGCAAATTCCCGGCTGGCACGGCCTGTCGGGCGACGCGTCGTACTGGTTTAGCAAAGCGATCGACACCGGCGGGTCGTACACCAATACTGCCGCGGGCGATGACATCACCCAGGGCTACAGTCAGAGCGAGAATCTGGTGGCGCAGGACCTGAAGGGCCTAAGTTCCTTCGATCAGTCTCACGCGGTTCTGGTGCGGCTGAACTACGGGGTTCCCGGTTTTGGAGGACCACGTTTCCGTTCCATCGCGTCCAGGTGGCAACTCTCGAATATCTGGCTGGCAAAAACCGGCCTTCCCTTCACCGTGTTCACCGGTTCAGACAGTCCTGGCTTCGGCAACGTGGACGGAGTCCAGGGAGACCGGCCAAACATTCTGGATCCGACCATTCTGGGGCGCACCATCGGCAATCCGGACACCGCCACCTCACTCCTGCCCCGTTCGGCGTTCAGCTTCATCCGGCCCGGTGAGATGCGTGGCAACATCGGCGTCAGCACCTTCCGGCGGGGCGGTATCCGGAACATGAATGCCAGCCTGACGCGCACCTGGGCAGTGCGCGGCGACTGGTCCCTCGCGTTTCGCGCGGAGGCCATCAACCTGATGAACACCCCGCAATTCGCCGCCCCCGTCACCGACCTGACATCGCCGGCATTCGGCAAGATCACCAACACCCTGAACGACGGCCGCACGTTCCGTTTCTCCCTGAGGCTTAGTCTGTAAGGGGAGATTCAATGTTGAAGCTTTTCACGCTTGCGCTTTTGGCCGCCTCGTTACAAGGCGCGGATAGCCAGTATAAATTGGCAGACCAGTGGGCCCACTTTCCCGCCGGAGTCACGAAGTGGGGCGCGGCAACCGGCGTGGACGTTGATGCGCAGGACAACGTCTACGTTCTGCACCGCAACGACGCGATGCCGATCATGGTGTTCGACCGCGACGGGAAGTTTCTGCGCAGCTGGGGTCCTGGCCTCTTCAAAACCACACATTTCCTGAGAGTGGACCGCGAAGGAAACGTATGGGTCACTGACCGTGGCGACATGCAGGCGTTCAAGTTCAGCAATTCCGGAAAACTGCTGATGACGCTGGGCAAGAAAGGCGTTACCGGAGACAACACCTCTCAGGACGCCTTCAACGGGATGGCCGATCTTGCGGTTGCGAAGAATGGCGATACCTTCATCGCGGATGGCGAGGGTCCAAATACCCGCGTGGTTCGGTTTTCGAAAGCCGGAAAGTTTCTGCAGTGGTGGGGCGGAAAAGGTACCGCGCCCGGTCAGTTCAACGTGCCCCACAGCATCGCCATCGACGCGAAAGGTCTGGTCTACGTGGCCGACCGCGCCAATAACAGGATTCAGATCTTCACCCAAAAGGGGAAATTCTTCCGGCAGTGGACCAACTTCGGCACCCCGTGGGGCGTCACCGTCAAGGGTGACAAAATCTACGTGGTGGATGGAACCGAGAACAATTGCCTGCTGATCGCGAGCTTGAAGGACGGCAAGATCCTGGAAAAGATCTCCGGCCTGAGTAACGCAACTGCCGTGGCGGTGGATTCCCGCGGCTCCATCTACGTGGGCGAAGTAAACGGGACGAACGTGAAGAAATTTGTGACGAGGTAACGGAAACATGACTCGCAGAAACGCTTTAGCCGCAACGGCACTCGGCGCGGCCGGATTGGCAGCCCAAACCACCCCAACACGATCATTCCTGGAGCTGCGTTATTTCTACATGCGCAACAGCCGGACCAACCAGAGCCAGCGGACTTCGGACTTCCTCTCCGGGGCTTATGTGCCCGCCATCAAGCGCGCAGGGGCGGGGCCTGTGGGCGTGTTCAATGCCGTTGTTGCCCCGGAATCGCCGTTTGCGCTGGTGGTGACTAGTTACCCGTCGATGGGAGCCATGCAGACCGCCCTCGAAAAACTGGGATCGGACGCCGTCTACCAGAAAGCCCACGCCGCATATAACGCAAGTCACGAGATGCCGTATGTGCGGATGGAGAGCACGCTGCTTCGGTGTTTCGCCGCGTTACCGGCCATTGAGGTGGGCACGGCGGGAACGTCGCCCCGAACCTTCGAGCTGCGGACCTACGAATCGGATAACGACGTCACCCTGCAGACCAAGATCAAGATGTTCGCCGACGCCGAGATCGCCATCTTCCGCAAATGCGGCATGCAGCCTGTTTTCTTCGCCGAGGCAGTGGTGGGTTCGAATTTGCCGCGCCTGACCTACATGCTGGGCTACGAGAATATGGCGGCGCGGGAGAAAGCGTGGTCCACATTTGGCAGCCATCCCGACTGGCAGAAGCTGAAAGCTATGCCGGGACTGTCGGACCCGGAGATTGTCTCCAACATCAGCAATGCAATTCTGAGGCCCGGCGCGGGCTCGGAAATCCGCTGATCAAGCCGCGACGGGTCGTTCCGTCGTGGCAATGGCGTAAGTTTTCCCTGAGTCGTCCTGCAGAGCCGAAGCAATGAGCGCGACTTCCACGATACGGCCATCTTTAGCGATCCGCTGAACCCGCTTCGGCTCCAGGTCGCCGGCTTCGCACTCATGGCGGAAGGCGACCAGCGTTAGTTCCTGGTCTTTCGCCATCAGCTTCCGGACATTCATCCCCAACGCTTCTGCTTCGGTCCAGCCATACATTCGCTGTGCCCCGGGATTCCAGGCCAGGATTTGGCCTGTCAGGTCCTGAACCAGGATGGCGTCGCGCGAGTCTCGTACCACTACCGCGAGGCGGCGCAGGGCTTCAGAGTCCCGTAGCGCCGCCTGGGCCTTTTTCAATATGGAGATGTCGGTGAAGGTGATTACCGCGCCGTCGATTACATTTTCCAGCGTCCTGTAGGGACGAATCCGCAACAGGTACCACTCACCTGAAATGGTCTGAACTTCCCGTTCCCTCGCATCCAGACTGTCGAGGACCCCCTTCACGTCGGCCGCCAGATTGTCATAGGAGATCAGCCTGGAACGGATCTGGTCCACCGGACGGCCCACATCGGCCTCAATCAGATTGATCAGGGCGGCGATACTGGGGGTGAAGCGAAGAATACACAACTGGCGATCCACAAAAATGGTGGCGATACCAGTACCGCTAAGCAGATTGACCATGTCGTTGTTGGAATGCGACAGGTCCAGCACTTTCGCCTGCAGTTCCGAGTTCACCGTAGCCAGTTCTTCGTTGAGGGATTGCAGTTCTTCCTTTGAGGTCTCCAGCTCCTCATTGGTCGATTGCATTTCCTCATTCACTGACTGCATCTCTTCGTGAGCGGAGCGGAGTTCTTCGTTGGAGGTCTCCAGTTCTTCAATTGTGGTCTGCAGGTACTCATCCTTACCCCGCAGTTCTTCTTTCAGCCTGAGGATATAGGCATCCATATCGGGGCCACGAGCATCGGCCTGGTTATCGGCATCCACGGCGGGCTCAGGGAGATGCCGGAGATCCTCCACCGGTACCTTCTCCTCGAACAACACCAGGAACAGATCCCGGGGGATAGTCCCCTCCAGGTTCGCGGGCACGGGCAATACCGTCAGATCCACAACGGTTAATTTGTTGTCATCCTTCACCTGCAGGCCGGGCGAGCGTGTCGGGACGCCCCGAGAGACCGCCTTGTGCAGGGCGATAGTGAGATCGCCGCGCAGGCCCGGCCTCGCCATCCGGAAGATATTGAGACTGGCCTCGCCAGGCGTCGGTTCCAGGTAGCGACCGGTCCTGCCCAGCAAATACAAAATGTCACCGTGTTCACTTACCAGCGCGCCAACCGGGGAATAGTGCGCCAGCAGGGCCCGGACAGCGATCTCCTGTAGCGGAAGCCGACCATCGCTTCTGGGGCTGCCAGACGCCTGGCGCACGATTTCACTTCCCGTGGCAGACGGAAAGGTCGTCGCCAGAGTCAGACGCTGTTGCCCGGAGTCGCCGGGTTTGCGCCGGAAGATTTTCGCGCTGCTGTTGAGCGTGGCAAAGAGCTTGGCTGAATCCCCCACACTCTCCGAAGACCCAAGCACCAGAATGCCGCCGGGGTTCAGCGCGTAATGGAACAACGGCATCAGCTTTTTTTGGAGTTCCGGGCCCATATAGATCAGGAGATTCCGACAACTGATGAGATCGAGTTTCGAAAATGGCGGGTCCTGGATCAGGTCATGCTCCGAAAAAACGAGCATGTCGCGAATATCCCTGTTGATCCGGTAGGCATGGCCGTCGGGGTCCTCCGGACTGAAAAACTGTGCCAGGCGTTCCGGCGAAACGTCGGCGATGATGCTGGAAGGATAAACGCCTGCCCGGGCGTGGTCAATTGCTTCCCGGTCAATGTCTGTGGCGAAGATCTGTACCTTAAAACTCTCTTTCCTCTCGAGCATCCGCTCCCGCAGCAGGATGGCGAGGGAGTAGGCTTCCTCCCCGGTGGAGCAGCCGGGTACCCAGACGCGAATCACCGATTCCGGGCTCCGTCCCTCCGTCAGCAGGGGAAGCACCTGCTTCCGAATCTCGTCAAAGATCTCGGCGTCGCGAAAGAAGTTGGTGACGCCAATTAACAGGTCACGAAACAGAGCGTCTACCTCTTCCCGCGTGAGTTGCAGATAGCGGAGGTAATCCTCCATCTTGTCGATCTGGTGAACAGCCATGCGGCGTGCGATGCGGCGGAGGATGGTATTCCGTTTGTACTGCGAAAAGTCATGGCCAGTCTGGGCTCGAAGCAGCAGAAATATCCTCTCCAAACCGTTCGCGGGATCTGGACTTTGCGGGGACCGGGGGACCAGGGAGGGTGTAAACGCACGGGACGCAAACGCGATCAGCTTCGACATCATCTGGTCGGGCGATAGCACAAAATCCACTACGCCCGTGGCGATCGCGCTGCGTGGCATACCGTCATATTCGGCGGTCGCCGGCGTCTGCGCCATCACCATTCCGCCCTCACCTTTTACAGCGCGGGCACCCAGTGTGCCGTCGCTGCCGGTTCCCGAAAGAACGATGCAGATGGCGCGATCCCGTTGGTCCTGCGCCAGGGAGCGAAAGAAGAAATCGATGGGCAGCCGAACCCCCCGAGCCAGAGTCGGTTCCAGAAGGTAGAGAATCCCATTCGTCAGGGACATGTCTCGGTTGGGGGGGATGATGTACGCGCAGTTGGGTCGGACCACCATGCCATCCGTCACCTCAAAGACCTGCATCCTGGTGTAATGCCGCATCAATTCGGAAAGGATACTTTTGTGGTCGCGCGATAAATGCTGGACCAGGACAAAAGCCATGCCGGGTTCTTTGTTGTTTGCGGGCATGCCCGAGAAAAAGGCTTCGAACGCCTGCATGCCCCCGGCTGAAGCCCCTATACCGACAATCGGAAAGCTGGGAGCGTGCTGTTCAGGTAGCGTCTCGGCCTGCACAGGAGCCACTGGCTCGTCAATCACCTGCAGAGTTAAGGTGCCTGGGTTTGTCTCGGCCATGTTCTGATCCTCCGGCTTTCGTGTTGCAAAATCCGGCTTATCCGGCCAACTTGATGATACGCGAAGGGGCAAGTAAGCAGAAGGCCGCTCCGTGGCTCGGAAGCTCAGCGCAGTTTCATGGGTTGTCCGCCGGCCTGCTTGCTGCGTTGGGCGGCATCCATGAAGGCGATAGTCTCCATGGTCTCCGCATTCGAAACCGGCACCACGCCGGTCTCGAAAAACTTCGTGATCTGCTTCAGCAGCAGCACGTAACTGAAGGGGGCCACGTCCGTCCGCCCCTGCTTCACTTCTTTCGGCCCAAATGACACCGCGCCATAGCCGCCGTTGGGGCGGAGAACCCGAACACTGCCCACCCGGCCGTCTTTCCAGCGGCAATTGATCACATCAGTGCCCGCCGCGTCCGTGCCTCCGGTGGTCCGGGTCACGGTTTCGCACCCCGGACCCATCAGGGCATAGAGCATTTCCACCGGGTGGATGCCGTACCAGGAGAGATCCAGTTCATGATGTTCTTCAACCGGCCCCGGACCCCAAACGGTGACGCCCACAGTATTCGGGAGCTTCGCCGAAGCCACCAGTTCGCCAAAACGCAGTGACGAGGCACTGAACCAGGCAACCTTCGCTTCAGCCGCCAGCTTTTCAATTTGCCGGGCGTCTTCCAGGGTGGAAGCCAGGGGCTTATCGATGAACATCGGCTTGTGCAGGGCAAACGCCTGCTTCGCCAGCGCCAGATGGGTTCGGCCATCCACGTTTTCAAGCAGAATGGCGTCCACTTTGCCCCCGAGGCCGGAGACCTCGGTCAGGATCTCCACGTTCCACTTATCACGAAGTTCCCCCGAGTATTCCTCAATGCGCGATTTGCTGGACGGAATATCCATGCTGCCGCCCTTTACGGCGGCGACCACGCGGAAACCTGGAATGTGGTCCGGGTTGGCCGGATCATTCAGCACGCGCGTGAACGCGACTACGTGGGAAGTATCGGTGCCGATGATCCCGATACGCATGTCGGCCGCAGCCAGAGGGAGAGCCAGAACCGACAGAAGGAAAATACTGAAGCTTGTGCGCATTGCGCTTAACAAGCTAACAGATCAGGTCTTCGCGTGTCACCTTGAAGTCGCCCAGGTTGCCCAGAACGCTGAGCGCGACCAGTTTCTGGTCAAAGAATTCAACGGCGATCCGCTGCACATCTTCGGCATTCACCTTCTCGATACTCTCCACCAGTTCATCCAACGAAAAGAAGCGCCCGAAGTGCATCTGCTGGCGGGCCAGGTTCGACATCCGGCTGGAAGTGGATTCCAAACCGAGCATCAGCGAGCCTTTCAGGTGATCCTTAGCCCGGCGCAGTTCTTCCGCCGGAACAGGTTCCCGCTTCAGGTCGCCGAATTCTTTCAGCACCGAATCGATAACCTGGCGCAGAGTTTCGATCGACGTGCCCGCGTAAACCGCGAGGCACCCGGTATCGGTATAGGGATTCAGTTCGGAGAACACCGAGTACGCCAGACCCTGCTTTTCGCGGATGTTCTGGAACAGCCGCGAACTCATGCCACCACCGAGGACGGTGTTCAGAACATAACAACTAAAACGGTCCTCGTGCGGAATCGGGTACGAGGGCACCCCCAGGCACATGTGGACCTGTTCCAGTTCTTTCTTGGTTTTCAGGGAAATGCGGGCGAAAGTCTCCGGGGCCGTCTGGGCGGGCACCGGGCCGCGCGGCTTCAAATCACGGAAACGTTCCGTGGCGAGTTCCACCATGCGCTCGTGCTGTAGATTGCCGGCGGCGGTAACCAGGACGTTTTCCGGCGTGTAGATTTCGTTGTAATAATTCCGGATCCCCTCGCTGTTCAGGGCCTTTACCGTCTGTTTGGTACCCAGGATGGGACGGCCGAGAGCGTGGTCTTTCCAGAAATTGGACGAGAACATCTCGTGGACCAGATAGTCGGGGCTGTCCGCGTCCATCTTGATCTCTTCCAGAACAACGCCCTTCTCCTTCTCCACATCTTCCTCGCGGAAGAGGGGGTTCAGGACCAGGTCGCTCAGTACGTCGATAGCGATCGGCACGTGTTCATCCAGAGCCTTGGTGTTAAAACACACCATTTCCTTGCTGGTGAATGCGTCCAGGTTTCCGCCGATGGAATCGACAGAACGGGCGATGTCTTCCTGGGACCGGTGGGATGTCCCTTTGAACAGCATGTGTTCAATGAAGTGCGAGATGCCGCCCTGCTCGGGCGTTTCGCGTCTGGAACCGGTGCCGATCCAGACTCCGACAGAAACGGAGCGGACGTGGGGCATCGCCTCGGTAATTACTTTAATGCCATTGGGAAGCGTCGTGGTGAGGATGTCGCGTTCGGCGCTGGGCGTCGATGAAGTGGGCAAGCTGATAGGACCTGTTTCGTTTGTACCATTTCCAGAGCCAGAATCCCCATATTTCCGCATGGTAGACTGAAATCAATGCCGCAAGCTCTGGTAGGAATGGAACTTAGCGAGCTCCGGCAGGCCCTGCCTCCCGAACTGCCCGCTTTCCGCGCGGCGCAGCTTTACCACGCAATCTACCGCGATAAAGCTGCGGATCTTGTTCAGATCACTACGCTTCCAGCTAAAATCCGCAACGAACTGGCCTCCACCTCGGAGGTCGGACTCCCCTTATTGCAAACCCGTTATGAGTCAACTGACGGCACGCGTCGCTATTTACTGACCCTGAGCGACGGACGCAGCGTCGAGACAGTTCTGATGCCGGAAGGCGACCGCGACACGGTCTGTATCTCCAGTCAGGTGGGCTGTCCGGTGGATTGCAAGTTCTGCATGACGGCCCTGATGGGGCTGGAACGCTCCCTCACCGCAGGCGAAATCGTCGGTCAGGTTCTCTTCGTCGCCCGCGACAACAACCTGCTCTCTGACACAAAACGCTTCAACATCGTGATGATGGGCATGGGCGAGCCCCTGCTGAATCTGCCCAATGTGCTGAAAGCAACCAGGATTTTGACAGATCCTGAAGGTGTGGGAATGAGCGAACGCCGGATTACGCTTTCAACTTCCGGAATCATCCCGAAGATTGTTGAGCTGGGCGAGGCCGAAGTCAGGCCCCGGCTCGCGATCTCGCTAAACGCCTCCACCGAAGAAATGCGGCAGGAGTTGATGCCAATCACTCGGAAGTGGCATCTGAAGGATTTGATAGAGGCTTGCCGGGTTTACCCTCTGCGGCCCTGGGAGAAGCTAACGTTCGAGTACGTTCTGCTGAAGGACGTGAACGATACGGATGCGGACGCCCGTCGTGTGGTGGGTTTGTTGGGGAACCTCAACTGTAAGGTAAACCTGATCGCCCTGAATCCAGGGCCTGGCATCCCGTACGAGTGCCCTCTTCCTGAGAGGGTTGCCTCTTTTCAGGCCATAGTAAAGCGCTCGATACCATGTTTTATTCGGCGCCCGCGGGGCCTCGACATCTTCGCCGCCTGCGGCCAACTAAAACGGAACCTTTCATGACAGTCATCATTGCCCACGGGAAGACCAAAGAAGAAGCTATTGTCGTTGTTGACGGATCTCTCGAAAAGCTCATCGCCGGCATCGGCGGAGACAGCCTGGAAGTCGCCAATCTGAAGAAAGCCTGGGAAGGCCCCCAGATGGCCTTCTCGCTCATCGCGCGTCTCGGCTTCATTTCGATACCGATTTCCGGCACTTCCCTGGTTGATACGGTCAACCTGACTATCAACCTGGTTCTTCCCGCCACCGTGAACAGCTTTATTGGCGAAGACAAGGTCCGCGCGGGCGTGGTGGAGAAGTTCGGCGAACTGTTCTCCGCCAGAGGCTAACTACTCGGCGGTGGCGACGGCAACCGGCAGTTCCAGCCTGTAGCCGATGCGCGGTTCGGTCACGATAAACACAAACTTCTCACCGGGAGGCTCTATTTTCTTCCTGAGCTGGTTGATGAACACCCGCAGGTATTCGATTTCCTCGGAGTACTCGGGGCCCCAGATTGCCTGCAGCAATTTCCGGTGCGGCACCGGCTTATTGGCGTTCGCCACCAGAAAGCGCAGCAGGTCGAACTCGGTGGGAGTCAGGCGAACCTGAGTCCCGGAAGCCACCACGCGGCGTTCCTCAAAATCAATTTCCAGCCCCGGCACGGAGATTTTCTTCGGGGTTGTGTCCGTAGCAAAGCCGCTGCGGCGGAGCGCAGCCCGAATTCGCGCCATCAGTTCTTCAAAGCTGAAAGGCTTGGTTACATAGTCGTCAGCACCAGCATCCAGGGCTTCCACTTTGTCGGGCCCGGAATCGCGGACAGAAAGTACGATAATCGGCATATTCCAGGCAGCGCGAATTGCCCGGCAAGCTTCCAGGCCGCCCATGCCCGGCATGTTCAGATCCAGCAGTACCACATCAACGGTCTCCTGCCGCAGAACCTCCAGAGCCTGCTCGCCATTTTCGGCGACGAGTACCCGCCCCCCCTGCGAGCTCAGGCTCGTCTTCAGGACGCGCCTGATTTGGGGTTCATCATCGACGATCAGAATGCTGCGGTTTTGTATCATTTCTTCTCTCTAAGTTGCCAATGAATCCACCAGGGCCGCTTCTTCACCGGCAACTCCGACTGGCAGGGTAAAACGAAAACTGGGGCCTTGCACACGGTTCTCAAGTATTAGCCGGCCCGCATGAGCCTCGGCAATAGAACGAGCAATCGACAAGCCCATCCCCGTGCCTTCCACGTGCGAGGAAGTTTGGGGACCCCGATAAAATTTTGTAAAGATCCGCTCCCTTTCGTCAGAGGAAATCTGCTGTCCTTCGTTCGTAACTTCGAGGAACACCCCCCCGGCAACAGTGCCCGCGGTAACCCAGATCCTGGCCCCGGACTGCGAATACTTCCACGCGTTATCAAGAACCTGGATGAGCATCTGCTCCAAAAGGAAACTGTCTCCGAAAATGCATGGAAGGTCGGCCGGGATTTGCATCTCCAGCCGCCTGCCGCCAAGGAAACGGGCGAGACGAGCCGCGACTATCTCAACAATCGCACCCACGGAGCATGCCTCCAGCCGGGGACTGGCATGGTGGGACTCAATACGCGCCAGATCCAGCGATTCGCGGATCATCAGATCAAGCCGGTCCGCTTCTTCATCAATAACGGTGGCCAGTTCCTTCGCGTTCTCCGCGGGGATCGCACGCTTCCCGCGCAAGAGCGACGCAGCGGCCTTAATGGATGTCAGCGGAGTCTTGAAGTTGTGGGCCAGCGAATTCAGCACCGTTCGGCGGAACTCTTCACCCCTTTCGGCAGCTTCCACCCGCGCCCGCTGCGTGGCAGACTTCGCCCGTTCCAGCACCAGATCGATCAAATTTTTCAGTGCGATACGGACCTCAACCGAAGGCGAGGCACCGTACAGAACCAGACCATAGCGACCATCGTCCCGGCCGATGATCGTGTGTGCCCCTCCCGATATTTCACCCGCCACAAAAGGCGCAGGCTGACCCTCAACAGTCAATTCCGCGGCATTCAAGCCGAAGAGACTCACGAGATTGTCTACAATGTCCTGTGCAGCCTGCGGGGTGGAACCCGAAACCAGCAGCGCAGTTCCTAATTGGTGAAGGCGCTCCATCTCTTCCCGGCGACGAATTGCTTCCGCGGCTCGCTCTTGCGCCCGGATAGCCAAATGGCTCCCCGTGAGAGCAGTTACAATCATCATCAAGAACGTGAGAGCCCCCTCGGTTGAAGTAATGGCAAAGCTATTCACCTGGTCAACAAAATACCAGCTAAAAGCGAGCGCCCCCGAGAGGGAGGCCACGATCGCCAGCATTCGGTCGCCAAGCGTCGAAATGCCGAGAATCTCCAGCAGCAGAGCCATCGACGCAATGGAACGGTTAGTTCCCGGCGCGAAGTGGATCACTGCCACGGTCGCCCACGTCGCCGCTATCGCCGCCACGGCCCTCACCAGCCGAATGATGCCGTTCTTCGTGTTCACGGATGCTACTATTAGACAACAAAATCACCTGCTTACGTCTCAGGAGGACGTAAAGATAGCCACCTTCTTATGCTGATTCGCGACCTGCTTGCTTCACGCGAACCCTCCATTTCGTTTGAGTTCTTCCCTCCTAAAACTGACGAAGCGGCCATCCAGTTACAGGCGACGATTAGTGAATTGCGGGCGCTGCATCCCACATTCGTCTCGGTAACCTGGGGCGCGGGCGGCAGCACCCGGGATAAGACCATCGATATCGTTTCCCGCATCAAGCAGGACACCGGCATTGAGGCGATGGCTCACCTGACCTGCGTCGGGTCCTCGCGCGAAGATCTGGCCGGGATTCTGGACCGCCTTACCTCTGCCGGTATCACGAATGTGTTGGCGTTGCGAGGCGATCCGCCTAAAGGTGAAACCACCTTTCAGCCCGTCGAGGGCGGCCTGCGGCATGGTTCCGAGCTGGTTGAGTTCATCCGCGCCCGCCACGGATCAAATGCCTGCCTCGGGGGCGCCGCCTACCCGGAATGCCATGCGGAATCGGCGGATCCCGAGACCGACCTGCAAAATCTGAAAACGAAGGTGGATGCCGGGGCGGATTTCCTCATCACCCAACTGTTCTACGACAACCAGCACTACTGGAAATTTGTGGAGCGCGCACGGGCGGTCGGGATTCAGGTTCCCATCATCCCAGGCATTATGCCGATTTCAAACCTGAGTCAGGCTCATCGGTTTGGGGCCAGCCTGCCTCCCGCCCTGGAGTTTGAACTGCAGCGTCTTCAGAACGACCCGCAGGCGACCACGCATCTGGGTGTAGCCCACGCCACGTCACAGTGTGTGGAACTCCTCCACGGTGGTGCCCCCGGCATTCACTTCTATACCCTGAACCGGAGCACCGTAACCCGCGCCATCTATAGCGCAATCCGAATTCAGGGCCTTGTAGCCGGACTTAGGTAATGAGTACCCCGGTCTCAAGGCGCGCCCTGCTCACAACCGCCGCCCTGGCGGCTGGTGGGGCCTTCGGGCAGGAACCTCCCGCTCCGCCAACTCCGCCACCACCGCCCCGTTTCGGTACCGCCGCACCCAAGCGGACGATGCCTACGCTCTGTGTCTACTCGGGAAATCTCGCGAAAGTTCCTTATTTCCAGTTGGGAGATATCGCCTCGCAGTTGGGATTCGATGGCGTGGACCTGACGGTGATGATTGGCGGGCACGTTGATCCCCGCGTCACCAACGTTGACCTGGTGCGCGCCTTTGAGGCCATTCGCGGGTCAGGCCTGGAAGTCCCCATGATCGCCACCAGCATCACCGGCCCCCAGGATTCTACTGCATTTCCCGTCCTCTATCTCACCGGACGGTCCCAGGTACCGTTGTTCCGTCTCGGTTATTGGCCCTATGGCCAGACTGTCTCCATCCAGCAACGCCTGATTCAGGCACGACAGGATCTGGTGCAGCTCTTACCTTTGGCGCAGAGATCCACCATTACCGCCATGGTGCATAACCGGGCGGGTGGCTACATTGGCCAGTCTGTTTGGGATACGCAGGAAGTGATCTCGACGATCGATCCCCGCTGGGTCGGTTACTGTTACGATCCGGCCGAAGCGACTGCCGAAGGTGGTCTGGGTGGGTGGGAGAGCGCCCTGCGCCTGGCGCTGCCCCGGCTCCGGGCGCTGGTGCTGCAGGATTTTTATTGGTCCAAAGCGCCTGCCTCTGCGTCAGACTGGCAGATGACGAAGTGCCCTCTCGGTGAAGGCATGGTGGACTGGGATAAATTCTTCTCAATCGTTGCCGGGTCCGGCTTCACCGGCCCCATTTCCATCTACCAGCAGTACGTTGTCCAGGATTCCCTCGGAGCCATTACCCGCGACCTTGAGTTCGCCCGGCGTCACGTCCAAAAGGCCTGGGCTCCGCAAGCTTCCCGCTGATTCCGGCTTCGGTGCATAGGTCGGCTCATTGAGCGTGATCCCGCAGGCGCAACAGTCGCTGCAGCGGCCACAGCGGTCGCACAGATGGTTGCCACAAGCATCTTTGGTGCAATTGACACAGATTCGGGTGGATTCCTCTTCACAGATACTGCACAGAAACGGCATAAGCCCAGTTTAAGCGTTAGGGCGTCTTACGTACCGGCCTCGTCACCGGGGCTGGCTCTCTCACGATCATTCCCCGGCAGCGTTGCGCCTCGCGTTCCACCACCGCGTATTCGGTATCTTTTTGCACGGCCACTTCCAGAAGATGATCTTCCAGTTTCTGCAGATCCGGCGCATCTTCCGCCGCAATAGACATAATGAGATCTGCCAGAGCGGGATTCTGGTAGCGGCGGAGACCGGTGAGCACGGAATCCAGGGTCCGATGGAAAGCCTGTACCCGGAAGAGGGCCTTCATGCCGTCCTGCAGGGCGTCCGGATGCTGCTGCAGGCTCGTCATGTCCTGCTGAACAGCCTTGAGCTGGACCGTGACTGAGGCGGCCTGCTGGGCGTACGTTTCCGACGCGCCTTTTGCCACCCACTCCTCTGTTTTTACCTGAGCCAGCATGGGAAGCAGACGAGCCGCCTGCTCGGCCAGCCGACCATAAAGCACGACCGTTGGCTGATCGCCCACAATGGATGCAGCAGGCGTCTGCGCCGCAGCAGGCGTCACCCGAAGGACCAGCAAAGGCAGGATTAGCAGAGACCGAAGAAAAGGTACAGAGAGCCGCATCGTGCTCCCAGACTAACACCGAAAAAGCAGTTTACGGCTTTGGCGGCGCGGGGGGTGGAGGTGGTGGCGGGGGAGGCGCGTCGCTGCTGTTTTTATCGCCAGGTGCTCCAACAGTGGAACTGGCCGCCGTGCCGGCTCGCGCGACCGCAGTCCCGCTCTGCCTGGCGTTTGCCGCTGCCTGGTATGCCACATCGGCTGCGATCCGTGCCACGCGCTGCAGCAGCCCCCCGGAATCGATTTTCGCCTTGGCCACAGGTTCATTCTTGTTAATACGAACCCATTCGCCAGCCGTAAGAATCCGGGAAGGTCCGGGTTTCAGCAGATGACTGACTTCCACGGAACCTTCTTCGTCCAGAACCGTGGTGGCTTCGTTCTCTTCGTCCACTTCCACGTCAAAAATTGTGCCGCGAACGGAAACCACGGCGCTCGGCGTCCGAACCCGATTATTATTCGGCAGGTTGCCGATGTGCTCAATCTGAACCCGTACTTTGCCGAGCCAGACCTCCAGAAGATCTTTCCAGTCGCCACGATTGGCGCGGAAAACCACACGGGAGTTGGCGTAGACCTCAAACTTGCTGCCGTCGGAAACCTGGAACAGGCCCCACCCGTCTTCGCCGGTAACGATTACCTGCTGCGGCTTCACCGTATCGCCCGCGTTCAGAGCCCACGGCGTACTGTCGCGAAGGACCGAGATCCGGCCTGAGAAACTCAACAGTTTGGCAGCGCCGTCGGTTGGGGTTTGCGCGCAAAGCAACCCGCCTGCCAGCAGAGCCGGAAGAGCAGAGAGCATCGATAGTGTGCGCAGTCTCAACAAAACAATAATTCCCATTACAACACATTCGTAGTAGCCTGTTCTCCCCGAACCGCGAAGAGACAGTACCAGCGACTACACCAACAATACCACTCAACTTGCAGGAAAGTTTCGGTCCCGGAGGATTATTTGATTACAAACCACGCGGAATCAAAGGCTTCCGAAAATGCTCTCTGGCTTTTGCGGTAGAATTGAGACACGTTGTCGTGTCAAACCGACTCGGCGCGAATCACGTAAGTATCAAATGCTTCGATTTCACTCCAATCCGGCTGCCCGGCTCGTTCGAGCCTCGGTGGCCCTGGCTGCGCTCTCGGCTGGCCTTTTTTCGCCCTCGCTTTGCGCTCAGAGCGATTTCGCTCAGAGCGGTTCCGTTCAGAGTAATGGATCGGGAGATCTCGGCTGGAAGCGCGTTGGCGGAACCACCATCAATCGCGGTTTGGCGGGGCCCTCCACGGGACCAGTCCGGAACCTCTGGTACAACGACAAAGGCTCTGGACTCGTGGTCCAAACGGCTTCGGGGCGTGTTCTTGAGACTTCGGATTTTCAGCACTGGCGCCTGAACGCGGGCACCAGCCAGGTGGTGCCGTTGTCGGAAATGGCGCAGTCCCCTTCGGTTCCTGAACCGGGTGCCCGGGTACAAGCGGTTTCGAACCGCCTTTACGCAACCGGTGCCGAGAATATTTACGCCTCCGATGATGGTGGTCGAACCTGGCTCAATTTAACCGGCTTCAACGGCCGTTCCATCATTGGCGACGGTTTTTCCGCCCTTGGAGTTTCCCCCAACGACCCGAAAGACATCAGCGCGGCGAACGCGCAGGGCGTCTGGAGATCGCTCGACGGCGGTCTTTCCTGGCACAGTATCAATGAAGATTTACCCAATCTCCCGGTTCGGAGGCTATCCGGACGTCGTTCGCTGGTGATGGTCGATGATTCTCAGGTCGTCCTGGAAGGTGGAAACTGGAAGCCTGCGGCAAGTGCCGTCACCGATCCCGAAACCGAACTGATGGCACGCGCTTCGCGCCCGGGCGTGCGCATCTCCACTGCCACGCAGGCTTCCGGTGTCGCTTACAGCGGTTCGGCCGATGGCAGGCTCTATACCTCCCGCGATGGTGGCGGAACCTGGACCGAAGCGCCCCAGAGCGTCGGTGCCCCGGTGAGCCGTATCTGGGTTGACGCAGGGCGACCGCAAACCGCGCTCGCCATCGCCGGGTCGCGGATCTTCCGCACGGTGAACGCCGGGCTTTTTTGGGATGACGTGACCGGGGCGCTGCCCCAAACCAGAATTCACGCGCTGGCGGCGGACCGCTCAGCCTCGGTTATCTATGCCGCCACAGACCGTGGCGTCTTGGCGGCGTCGCTTTCGCTGGATGAGGCAGGCCCTGCCGCAACAGCCTGGCGTTCCATCAATCGAAACCTGCCGGCCGCAGCTGCGTGGGACCTGCGCCTGAATCCCGACAATACCCTCACGGTAGCCCTCGACGGTTACGGTGTTTTCGAGACGCAGGCGCCGCACCGCTCCCGCGCAGTTCGCCTGGTAAATGCGGCGGACATGTCAGACCGCGCGGCCGCTCCGGGTTCCCTGCTCACCGTCCTCAACGCCGGGGTCATTCAGGCAAGAGCCAACCTGCTGGCCTACCCCGTGATCGCGACTTCCGAGCTCAGTTCCCAGTTGCAGGTGCCTTTTGAGGCGGCGGCGGGTTCGTACCAGATCGCCTTGAACGGGGCAGACGGTGGCTGGACGCTTCCTGTGAACGTGAAGGATGCTTCTCCTGCAATATTTGTGGATTCTGAAGGTGCCCCGCTCCTGGTAGATTCCACCAGCGGTCTGGTAATGGATACCAACGTGGCGGTCCGCGCCGGAGCCTCCGTATCCTTGCTGGCTACAGGCCTGGGACGAGTGGCACCGGAGTGGCCCGCCGGTATCCCGGCTCCGTTTGACGCTCCGCCTGCCGTTGTAGGCGCCGTAACGGCCTGGCTGGATGGAATCCCTGTGGAAGTCTCCCGGGCAACGCTGGCACCCGGCTATGTCGGCTACTACAGCGTGGAACTGAAGCTGCCCCGCATCGTCAATCGTGGCGCGGCGGACCTTCGCCTGGTAATGAACGGCCAGGAAAGCAACCACGTGCGGCTTTACATCGAGCCGTAACGGAGCGTTCTCCCGCAGAAAAAATAAAGGACCCCGATCGGTAAACCGGGGTCCTTGTTGTAATTCGGATTGGGCTTTGGCCTGTTCCGCTAAATTAGACGCGTGTAACGCGCTCTGCCTGAAGTCCTTTGGGACCCTGCTTAACTTCGAACTCCACGGTCGCTCCCTCGTCGAGCGAACGGTAACCGTTCGATTCGATCGCGGAAAAATGGACGAACACGTCGTCTCCGGTTGAACGCTGAATGAAGCCAAAGCCCTTGGCAGCGTTGAACCACTTAACTGTACCTTTTTCTCTCACAAACCTTCTCCTGGTATTTGCCGGAACTACCGGGGTCCCAAAAAACAAAAAGCCGCGACGTCATCGCAGCTTCACTCTCGTTCTCCGTTTGAACCGGCAAAACAACACTTTGATACTGCGCTTCGCAGTATCGCACACACGGAGGCCCGGAGCAAATCCGAGGGCCCCCGCACTGTGCGCAGAGTTTCGGTTAACCCTGAACTCGCCGGTCTTTACCGGCCCAGAATTTCTCGCGAAGCTCCCGTTTCAGGATCTTGCCCGTGCCGCCTTTCGGCAGCGGTTCAGTCACAAATACATACTGCCGGGGCATTTTGAACTTTGCCAGACGGGTGAGCATAAAGTCGTGAAGTTCTGCCTCTGTAAGAGTCACCCCGTCTCGCGGCAGCACGAACGCGACCGGAATCTCGCCCCATCGCGCATCCGGCGCGCCAACCACCGCCGCCTCCAGAACGCCAGGGTGAGCGCTCACCGCCCTTTCCACTTCAATCGACGAGATGTTTTCGCCGCCGCTGATGATGATGTCTTTCTTCCGGTCCACGATGTGGATGTAATTCTCGGCGTCCCAAATGGCCATATCGCCGGAATGGAACCAGGCGCCGGACATGACGGCAGCAGTCGCCTCCGGCTCCCGGAAATAGCCGTCCATGACGTTATCGCCGCGAATCACTACCTCGCCCACGGATTCCATGTCGCGCGGAACGTCGTTCATATCAACATCAACCACCCGAATCTCAACACCGGGAATGGGCCAGCCCGCCATCGCCTGGCGACGGAGACGGCTTGCGTCATCCGCATAGACGACTGTGCCCTTTTTACGGGCGCTGCTGGCAACCGGAGAAGTCTCGGTGAGGCCATACCCGGCCAATGCCTCACACCCAAATGCCTTTTCCATCCTGTCGATCAATTCCGGAGAGGCTGCTGCGCCACCAATGAAGATGGTCTGCAAAGACGACAGATTGAAGTCGTGCAGCATAGGGAAATGCAGCAAAGCTGTTGCCATCGTCGGCACCACAGACATGGCGGTTGCGCCCTCTTCCTGAATCAGGCGGCAAACCCCCGCAGGCTCAAAGCGCCGAACCATCACCTGCTTCAGGCCCATCATAGTGGCGGTTTGTGGACGCCCCCACCCGTTGGCATGAAATAGCGGGATGGTATGGAGTTCCACCCCTGTATCGTCGCGGTTAAATGTGCCAGCCACGCTCATGGCATGCATGTAAATCGTCCGGTGCGAAAGGGTTACGCCCTTCGGAGTACCTGTGCTGCCGCTGGTATAAAACAGTTCCGCGATGGCGTCTTCGTCATAGCTGAAGATATCGGCGCGCTCCGGCGTACCGGTAGCGAGGAAAGCTTCATATTCCGTATCGAGGTTGATGGTCTGCATCCCCGGCCAGGCTTCCAGCAGCGTCTGTACCAAAGGCCCGAATTCAGCCTCATAGAGCAGCACTTTTGGTTCCGAGTGACGCAGAATCCCGCCCAGTTCAGCGGTGGTGAGCCGGACGTTCAGCGGCATCACCATGCCCCTGGCCTGAATCGCGCCATAGTAGCCTTCCAGCAGTTTGTGGGTGTTGAAGCTCAGGTAACCAACCCGATCCGTCTCCCCAACGCCGATCCCGGTCAGCGCCGACGCCAGCCGTTCACACCGCTCCCCAAACTCGGCGTAAGTAAAGCGCCTGCCACCGCAGATCACACCTTCCTTCTGCCCGTAAAGGTCTACCGCCCGGTGCATGCAGCGCAACGGAGTCAACGGAATCTTCATGCCACAACCTCCCCATTCGTTTCAATCGGCGCAGACACGCCCCAGGTCCAGCCCCGAAACGTCTCCGAACGAACCCTACGCATTCTACACTTTGCAACCCGGATGACGCAGATCACCGTTATCGGCAGCTTTCGTCTGTGGCTGTATCTGTATGATGGCCGGGTGGCATCGTTGCAGTCGAATACCCCGGTGGTGGTCCGTTCCTGGCGAATTCTCGCAGGTCTGTCCCTGCCCGGTTTTCTGCTCGCCATGCCAGGTGGCCTGCTCCCGGTCTGGGGTTATCACATCCGTCCGGCCTATGCGCTGGCCTCTCTTTACTTCCTCGCTCTCGGGGCCGGTCTGGGGGCCGGAGCCTGGGCAGCCCTGCGGCTTCGAAAAAACTACGGCCATCCCAAATTACTGATGGGGGGCGGGCTTTGTACCGCCCTGGCGCTGCTGATGCTGGCATTTTCCCCGCCGCCTGCGCCGCTTTGGTACCAGTGCCTTTGCATGCTGGTGTCTGGTGCCGCGGCGGCAGCCATCAACACGGCGGTTTTTGGCCTGGTCGAGAAGGCCTGGGACCAGAACCCGGCCCGCGTCACCCTTACCGGAGGGGCCTTCTTCAGCGCCGGAAGTGCGGCCGCCGCCTGGGTCCTTTCCGAGTGCCTCGACTCCGGGAACACGACGCAACTGCTTTCCGTGACCGCCCTTTTACCCTGCGCGGCCGCCCTGGCCTGGGCTCGGTTACCCCTCGGTTCCGTGTCCCGCGCAGAACCAGCCCCTCCGGCGCCCGCCAAAGATCTCCGCACTGTGCTTGCCTTCCTGTTCGCTCTGTTACTGTTCTTTCAGTTCGCCTGCGAATGGTCCATCGCCGGCTGGCTCCCGGTTTATCTGGTGGACCGCATGAGCATGAGCCCCGCAGGCGCGGTGCAGTTGCTCTGCCTGTACTGGATCGCCCTGATGCTGGGAAGGGTGGCGGCTGTGGCGCTTCTGCCGCACTTAAAACATGCCCGAATGTTGGCTTTCAGCGCTTTCTGCGCCGCCTTCGGCAACACCGCACTTTTCGGATCTGGTACCCGAGTGGGTGTGGTGGTGGGCATTCTGTTTGTGGGGGCTGGCTTTTCGGTCATCTACCCGTTAGCGGCGGAACGGATCGCCGCTCGGTTCTCCTCGTATCATGCCGGACACTTCAATGGCGTCTTTACCTTTGCCCTGCTGGGTGGCGTGATGGCGCCGTTCCTGCTGGCAAATTCAGCCGCGTTGTGGGGTCTGGGCGTCATGCCCTGGGTGGAAATTGCCGGAAGTTGCTCGGTCATCGCCATGATTCTTTTGCTGTGGCTGGGCTGGAAGGTTTCCGGGTCCTGATCCGCTTTCTTTCTTTGGTTCACCCTGGGGTTAGCATATTCTCATCGAAGGATGAGCCTGAGCGGGGGCTGACGAGGCGTGGAGCGGGGAAGTCCTTTCCGTTTGGGTTTTGAGGTAATGCGGTGTGCCTTTGCATGTGCCGCTGAGAGCAAACAAGCTCGACAAGCGGGG
>CAIYVZ010000053.1 GCA_903929755.1 uncultured Acidobacteriia bacterium | reverse complement strand
GCAGCGCGGTGACAACGATGCGAGCAGCGATTTGGATCTCCTCGTGTCCTGGGACCGGGGCCGAGACCTTTTCGACCACGTCGAACTCAAGGAAGACCTGCAGGATCTCCTCGGAGTCAAGGTTGACGTCATAACCGAAAAAACGCTCCACTGGTACATCCGGGACCGCGTACTTGCAGAGGCCAGGCCCTTGTGACACAATCCTCCCCACCGGACGACGGCCTCTTGGCTGCACCACATGCTGGAACGCTGCCAGCCGATTGTTTGGTAAACTGACGGCCCGTCTCATCGAACCCGGCAGGCAGCACTTCCACGAGTCCGAAGGTCTGCAGGACGGCGTCATCCGCAACGTTGAAGTAACAGGGGAAGCCGCCAAACATGTTTCCGCCGCAACCCGTGGTCCGGTGGCAAGGAGAATCCTATGACGGGCTGAAGGAGTACACGTAAAGCATGGCCAGTTCAGGACGCGAAGGACAAGTTCTGTCAGCTCCTGCGCGAAGCGGCGAGCCAAGGTCCGCAAATTGTGACGAAGCGTGGCGTCGAAATTGCCGTAGTGGTGCCGATTGAGATTTGGCGCACCCTCGAAGCCGAGCGCCCGACATCAATCGCATGCTCCAACTGGTGGCTGCGCGAACGGGACACATCTACAACGTTGGCCCCCCGCCAGTCTCCGCTCGAAGCCACCCTGCATGGCGTCGTCAAGCAGCCTACAGCTTCATCCGCTCCAGCTTGCGATACAGCGTCTTCCGCTCGATCCCGAGTACCGCCGCCGCACGGCTCTTATTCCCTCCGGTAGCCGCCAGCACGCGTCGAATCTGGTCCATCTCGGTCTCCGCCAGAGTCTCCCCGCCGCCGTCCTTCGGGTCCATGGCGGCAATCGCGTCATGCACCGCTTCTGCGTCGATCCTCTCGTTCGGAGCCAGAATCGTCAGCCTCTCAATTAAATGCTGCAACTGCCGCACGTTCCCAGGCCACGTAAAGTCCGACAGCGCCTTCAGTCCGCTCTCCGTCATCTTCACGTTGCGGTTGTAGCGCTCGTTGTACTTCGCCGTGAAGAAGTGCGCCAGATGCACCACGTCGCCCCGGCGCTCCCGCAGCGGCGGTAATTCAATCCGCACCACGTTCATGCGGAACCACAAGTCCTCGCGGAACTTGCCCTCTTCCACCATCTTTTGCAGGTTCCGGTTGGTGGCCGCCACTACCCGGACGTCCACTTTCTTCTCGCGCGACGAACCCACCGGACGAACTTCCCGCTCCTGCATGAACCGCAGCAGTTTCACCTGGAATGCCGGATCAATCTCCCCGATCTCATCCAAAAACACCGTCCCGCGATTCGCCGATTCCAGCACGCCCGTCCGGTCCCGGTCGGCTCCCGTAAATGCGCCCTTCATGGCGCCGAACAGTTCGCTTTCCAGCAATTGCGCCGGAATCGCTCCGCAATCCACCGGCACAAACGGATGCGTTGCGCGCTTACTGAAGCGGTGGATCATCCGCGCAATCAGTTCCTTGCCCGTGCCCGTTTCCCCTTCAATCAACACGCTGGCATCTGTCGGCGCCACCAGTGAGACCGTCTTATAGATATCGATCATGCGCGAAGAATGCCCAATCATCTCGCTTTCCGGCAGATCCTCGGCTTCCACTTCGTCATCAGCCGCCACGCGTGACTGAATCGCCCGCTTCACCGCTTCCAGCAGTGTGTCTAGCTCAAACGGCTTCGCCAGATAATCGAACGCGCCATGGCGCGTCGCCGTCATCACAGTCTCTACCGTGCCCCGCGCCGTCATCAGAATCACGCAGCAGTTCGGGTCGCGGTCTTTCGCCGCCACCAGAACATCCAGGCCCGTCCGGTCGTCAATATAGATGTCGGAAATCACCAGCGGCCACGGACGCGCGGCGATGCGTTCCATGGCGGCGCGGGTATTCGTCACCGCTTCCACTTCAAAGCCTTCCAGTTCGAGGAACGTCACAATGGTGGCGCGCACTCCGGCGTCGTCTTCTACCACCAGGATCGGATCCGTAAATGTTCCCTGTTCGTTCATTTAGCCCGTTTCAGAAGCAGCGTAAACCGGGACCCTTTGCCCGGCTCGGATTCCACTTCAATCACTCCGCCGTGCGAGGTCACAATCTGCTCCACAATCGAAAGTCCAATCCCCGTCCCCTGTTCGCCCGATTGCTCGGCGCGCCTGGTCCGGTAGAACTTTTCGAAAATTCTGCCCACTTCTTTCTTATCCATGCCGATTCCCTCGTCTGCTACGGACAAGCGAACCCGGTCACCCCTCTCATCTTCGCTGAAGACACGTACTGTTGTCGCGGGAGGCGAGTATTTGATCGCGTTCGTCATCAGGTTGTAGATGGCATATTCCATCAATTCCCGGTCGCCGGTCAGGTCACAGACCGTGATGTGCCCCACTTCGATCACAATCTGTTTTCGCTCCGCATAGACGCGCGCCCGCATCGTGCAGGCGTCTATCAGTTCGGGCAGCGAGAAGCGTTCCTGCTTCATCTCCATCTCGCCAGCCGAGAGCCGTTCGGCGGAGAGAAAGGTCTCAATCATTTTGGCCAGCCGCTTGGATTCCGTGTTGATCAGTTCCGCCATTTGCTTCCGCTTGGCCTCAGGCATTTGCGCGTAGCGGCCCAGCAGTTCGCTTGAACCCTGGATCGCAGTCAGCGGCGTCTTCATCTCGTGCGTCACAAACTGCATGGCTTTCTGGTACCGGCCACGCTCCTGCTCCGCACGGTCCAGATCGCGGCGGACCACGAAGTGCCGCCAGGTAGCGGCTGATGCCACGCCCAGCAATCCGGCCAACGTCCCGGGCAGCCACGCCCATACCACTTGCTGCGCGAAAGCCAGGGCGGGAATCGCCTGCGTCAGAAGCACCAGTGCAAGCGCGGCCAAATTCGCCAGCCACCCCGAGCCCAGAAAGAAGATGACGCCCCCGGCAGATGCCAGCAGAATACACCCCGCCACCACAGCGCCGGCGGAGGCATCCACCAGAAATCGCCGCTGCGCCAGCGTCTCGTAAACGCTGGCATTCATCTCGATTCCCGGCATATCCCGCGCGTTGGAATAAGGTGTCACCCAGCGGTCGCCCATACCCTGCGCCGTCACGCCCGCGAACACCACTTTCCCGGTGAAGCGCCCCGCCAGTTCCGGGTGGGCATCCAGTTCCGCCACCGAAATTCGCGGGATGCCGTCCATCGCCACCGGGGGGTAGCGGATCCGCAACGTCCGGCCATCGGTGAACTCATCGTGCATCGTGGAGGGTACCCGCACCTGCCCCACCAGAAGGTCGTCAGGCGATTCCACAATCTGCGCTCCCAGTGAGACCCGGAACGCTTCCAACGGCAGCGCCCAGCGCCTTGTATGCCCGCTCACCTTCATCAGCGGCGCATCCCGATACACCGAATCGAACTTATCGAAGTTGGCATGGACATGCCCGACTGCCGCCGCATGCGCCCGAAAGCGCGGGATGGGATCCGACCACGTCCCGTCGCGCAGCAGATAGCAGGCAAGCACCAGGTTTGGCGTGGCGGCGAACGCCTGTTCCAGTTGCGAGTCGGCTTCCTCCGTAGTCGCATCGCCAAGAATGATATCGACCGCCACCGAAGAAGGGCGGGCTATCGCCAGATGCTGCAGGCCCGCGGCGAGAGCGCCCCGAATGCCGTTGTTCCCGCCGTACTTCGCCATGGTGGCTTCGTCAATGGCCAGAATAACGGACCCCGGTTGCCACGGTGCCGGCTGTTCCAGGCGGAAGAAAAAGTCGTAGGCGTAGTTGTCGAATTGCCGGCCCAGTGACGTCCAGCTCAGCAGCAATGAGATCGCAACCGAGCCGATGGCTAGTGCCACCAGCGCCGGGATACCTCTAGTTTTTTCGCGCCAGCGCACGTTCCAGCTCAGAGGGGTCGCGGGGTAGTGCCTCGCTCAGAATCTTTGCGCCTTTTTCGGTGACCAGGACGATGTCTTCTATGCGGATGCCGATATTCTCTTCCGGAATATAGATGCCGGGCTCCACCGTAATCACCATGCCCGCTTCCAGGGGTTCTTTGGCATCGGCATCGTGAACATCCAGGCCCACGTGGTGGGACAGGCCGTGCGTAAAGTACTTGCCCAGAGGTTCTCCGTGGAGGTCCTTGCCGTGCGTGTTGATGTACTCAAGGGCGACCTGATAGAGGCTGTTGGGAGTGGTCTTATACATCGTCATACCCGGTTTGATCGCCGCGATGGCCGCCTTCTGGGCACCCAGCACCACATCATAGATTTCGCGCTGACGCGGCGTAAACTTGCCGCTCACCGGCACCGTGCGCGTAATGTCGCTGGCATAGTTGCCGCACTCCCCGGCCACATCCATCACCGTGACTTCGCCCGCGTCCATCTTGCGTGAGTTCCTGGAGTAATGCAGCACCGTGGAGTTCGGCCCCGACCCGACAATCGGCGCGTAGGCACTCCTTCGGCAGCCGTCCATCATGTAGCTGCCTACCATAACGGCGGCCACTTCGTATTCCACCAGGCCCGGTTTCATCACCCGCCAGGCCGCCTGGTGAGCCTCGATGGACGCATCCGTGGCACGCTGAATCGCCGCGATCTCCGCCGCCGACTTGCGCATCCGTAGTTTGGCGATCGGTTCCCCCGCATCCAGGATATTCCGCAGAGGGGCAATACGGCTCATCGCCGTGTTTCCGGAACTGAGCGCGTAGGCGTCGGGATAGGCTTCCAGCAGAGTCCGGAGTTCGTTCTCAAAACGCTCGGCCGGCAGTACCGTCGAGAAGCCCGTGATCTTCGCCACGCCAGCGTCGGAAGGCCCAAGCTTCCGGCCCGTCCACTTTTCCTTCGAGACCACCCTTTGCGGCAGGAACAGGATCTCGCGGGGGACCTTTGCCCGTTGCTGCAGCCCCGGTTCGTCCTTATCCACTTCCGGCGTCATCACCAGAATCGCGCCAGGCTCTTCCCAGCCGGTGAGGTAATAGAAGTTGGTTTCCTGAAAGAAGCCTTCGTGAAGGTCTTCCGATTCCTTCGCCCCGAACAGCACCAGAACACCGTCCGGCATGTTCTTCCGCAGCTTTTCACGCCGTTCCGCAAACTCGGGAGACACTGCGGCATGCGCAGTCTGGGCGAGGAAAACAAGGGCGAGGAGTGTACGTCGCAAGCCTTGAGTATAACGGGCTTCGCGGCGACATGTCCTGGTGGGCCGGGCTCCAAGATAAACTGGAGAACAGATGCGAAGCGAGTGGGTAGCAAAACGTTCGTCCGACTCCAACCGGACCCAGATGCATTACGCCCGCAAGGGCCTGATCACGGAGGAAATGCAATTCGTCGCTAAACGCGAACGAATCACTCCCGAACTGGTCCGGGATGAAGTGGCGCGTGGCCGGATGGTAATTCCGGCCAACGTGAACCACGTGAATCTTGAGCCGATGGCAATCGGTATCGAGTCGACGTGCAAGATCAACGCCAATATCGGCAATTCCGCGACAACGTCCAATATCGCCGAAGAGCTCGACAAGCTGGCGTACGCCGTGAAGTTCGGCGCCGATACCGTGATGGATCTGTCTACCGGAGGCAATATTCCGGAGATCCGCAAGGCTATCATCGCGAATTCGCCCGTGCCCATCGGTACTGTGCCGATTTACGAGGCACTTTCCCGCGTTCGTCGCGTGGAAGACCTCAACCTCAACGTGATGCTGGAAGTGATTGAAGAACAGGCCGAGCAGGGCGTCGATTACATGACGATCCACGCCGGCGTGCTGATTCAGTACGTGCCGCTCGCGGCAAAGCGCATCACCGGTATTGTGAGCCGTGGCGGCGCGATCCTGGCGGAATGGATGGTGAAGAATCACCGCCAGAACTTCCTCTACGAGAACTTCGACGCCATCAGCAAGATCCTGGCGAAGCATGACGTCACCTATTCGCTCGGCGATGGTCTCCGCCCCGGTTGTATCGCGGACGCCTCAGATGCCGCCCAGTTTGCCGAACTCAAGACCCTCGGCGAACTCACGAAAAAGGCCTGGGCGTACGATGTTCAGGTAATGATCGAAGGCCCTGGCCACATTCCGCTCGACCAGATCGAAATGCAGGTCATCAAGGAACGCGAGCTTTGCCACGACGCTCCGTTCTACACCCTTGGCCCGCTGGTTACCGACATTGCCCCCGGCTACGACCACATCACTTCGGCGATTGGCGCGGCCATCATCGGCTGGCACGGCGCTTCTATGCTCTGCTACGTCACGCCCAAGGAACACCTCGGCCTGCCGAACCGCGAAGACGTGAAGCAGGGCATCATCGCCTATAAGATCGCTGCCCACGCGGCCGATCTGGCCCGCAAGCGCCCCGGCGCCCGCGACCGCGACGACGAGTTGTCGCGCGCTCGCTATGCCTTCGACTGGAACAGGCAGTTTGAACTCTCGCTCGACCCGGAAACCGCCCGCAGCATGCACGACGAAACGCTGCCCGAAGAAGGGTTCAAGGACGCGGCGTTCTGCTCCATGTGCGGCCCCAAGTTCTGCTCCATGAATCACTCGGCTAAAGTGGGAAGCTTTACCGCCGCCGAGGCCGACGAAGTCCTGCTCCAGATTTCCAGCGCAGACTAAAAATACAACTGCTCATTTCGCAAATTCTAAGCCGCGCTCCCTTTCCGGGGCGCGGCTTTTTGTTTCAGGCAACCTGCTAAAATCCCGCAAGATCAGGAGTTCCAGCGTCTGCAGGCGAGCCCGGCAGCCGTCGAACAGACAAGCCTTCAGCCTTTACCATCACTTGCCTAACGTGGCTGCCACCTGCCGCCGGCCACCGCAATGCTATCGCCCGTCGGCGGCGGTCAACTGCCACTGTTCCCCAAAGAACCCGGCCAGCGCAACCTTCCCTGGCCATCTCTTGTCCGCCGGGATCGAGATATCGATCACTGCGTAATCCGGCAATTCCGCCACCTGCCAGGAGTTGCTCGCGTTTGCCGAATCACGGAAAGTAAAGCCGCTGTTGATCACGACGTACTTCGTTGGGTTGAGCGGGTTTGGATAGATCAGTACGGGTACATTGGTTGCGGTGGAGAACGTTTTGCCTCCCACCGTTATGCCCTCGCGCGTCCACCGGATCGGCAGCTTATCGGCAATCCGCGCCAGCACCTTGTTGCTTATCGGATCCCCCCATAGCACCAGATTGCTGGAGGCGATGTCGGCATCGGTAAGGGCGGAATCGTCTTTCACCGGCGTCTCACCCCGGAATAATCCCCGCCACTGTTGAATCGCCCGAGCCTGTTCGCTCGCCACCCATTTGCCCACCATTTCATTCATCGGCGTCCCGGTAGGACGAACCATCACGAACCGGTCCAGGAACGCATCGTCAATCGGGCCCTGCATGTTATGTTTCTTGGCCAGGCCTGCAACTTCACCCGCAACTTGCCATTTCCCCGAAACCTTGCGCAGGTGCGCTGTCCACGACCCATCGGATAAAGCCCCCGGCAGCGTCATATTCTGGCCATCAATCGCCACCGTGACCTTACTCGCCACATTCAGCAAGTTCGCCGCCGCGCCCATCTCAAAGCTCACCGCCGACGCATTCTCCGTCTTTACCCGAACCGTGTGATCGCCCTCCACCGCAGCCTCCACGCGCGCCCGTTCCCAGTGCTTTTCCAGGCCATCCACCACAACCCAGCGCATCCGGTTGTACTTCAGCGTCCAGGTGGTAAATTTTACCGTCCGCGGCCATTCATCCCGGCCGCGAGCCGCAATTGCGTCAATCTTCTCTGAAATCTGTACCTTCGAGAGCGGTGTGTACGCGTGGCCGATATTCAGACCCCAAACCCTCTGCAGCGTCAGGCCCTCGGCCTCCATGTTGCGCGCCATAATATCCGCCGCCTGCCGCTGCGGGTCCTGGTCGCCGTTGTACGCCACTATCGGCAGATTAAAGAAGTTCGCCGCGTAATCTGTCGCGTTCGTCAGGTGATAAAGCTTTTCTTCCCACCAGGTCGGCTGATATTTCGCTGCCTTCTGGTACTCCAGCGTCTCCGCGAAACCCGCGCCCGGCGCCGCTGCCGCAAACTGCGAGCCCGAATGCGCCGCCAGATGCCACACGGACGCACCCCCCATGCTGAAGCCCCGCAGTAACACCCGGTTCGGATCCACGCTGTAGTGCTTCTTCACGTCGTCCAGAGCTTCGAACAGGTCCACTTCGCCCGCAAACTTACTCGCATTGCAGTAGCGCCCGTACAGATGCAGGACGATCGTGTCGGTCGGCTGAAATTCGCCGGCATTCTGCAATCGGTCATAGATAAAATCGATCTCATTCAGGGTCTCGCTGCGGCCATGGAACCACGTATCCACGCGCCAGTGATGCGGCTTCTCCGGGCCAAACGTGGGTGGCAAAACCAGACCATAGGGCTGCACGCTGCCATCGATCTTCGACACGTACGCCCGCACTGTCAGCCCCGGCTGATGCGTCCACGGAGACTGGCCCTTTGCCAGCAGGTCCGCCCTCTCGCTGCCGATCCGCAGCAGTTCCTTCGCCCGGAAAATCTGCTCTGGCCGGAAGAACTCGTTGCCCTCCAGCGCGAAGCGAACGGCCTTGTGAAATACCTCCGCATCGGGGTACTGCGGGTGCGATTTTACCGCGTCCAGCTTCGCCCGCAACCGGTCCAGACCGACCCGTAGCGTTTTCTGATCGGCCTCGGGAACAGCAATCCCAGGAGATGGCAAAGGTTTATTATTGGCTTGGGCAAACAGCGAGGGAGCCGACAAAAGGGCAGCGAGCAGAACGTATTTCACAGCAACCAGACTACAATGCCAGAAACCATGCGCTGCTTCTTTACCTTCTATGCGGCGTACTCCGGCGCCGGACCTCCGGCCAAAGCCAAAAGCTATGTACGCCGGTAAAGCATCACGGAGAACACGTCAGCGACCTGTTTGCCCGCGATCTCCGTCGCTCGAAGTGTTAATTTGCCCCGGCCCTTTGGCAGCGAAACCCGGCCCAGCGAGAGTGGCTTGAACTCTTTGTAATAGCTCTCAATCCGGACGACGCGGTCGTTGGTAGCGCCCTGCAGCGGCGGGTCAAACGCCGTGGCCACCTTCGCCTTCGCGTTCTTCCCCAACAGGCTCATCTCGATAGTGGAACCGACGTCGGCAGCCGCGCAGGTGTACTCAATTACTACCTCGAACTCACCCGGCTTCCCCACCTCCACATCCCACGTGATCTCACCCTCTTTCGAGGTCCAGTTCGTGAAGAAGGTGCTGTTCGGGTATTTATTGCTGCGCACCACGCCGCCCGCCGCCCGGCCATCGCGGGCTGGCAGCCAGGTCAGTTTCGAATACCCGACTGGGAATGGACGGTCATCGGGACCCGCGAACGGGAACACCTCGGAAGACCAGTCCGCCACTGCCTTCTTCAGCTTCGAAGCCACAGCGGGCTGAGCAGCGGAGACATCCTTCGTCTGCGAAGGGTCGGCCACCATGTCATACAAGCGCCCCTGATCGTCCAGGCGATATTGCTGCGTCCGCACGCTCACCTTCTTGTTATTTGTGGAGAAGATCATCCGGTCCGGCCAGTTCGCCGGGGCTTTGCCCGTCAGCAGCGGCGTCAGAACCTTGCCGTCAAGCGGCTTCTTCGAATCGAGACGAACCCCCGCCATATCGGCCAGCGTCGGCAGCAGATCAATCGCGCCCGCAATCTGTGTCACCTTCGTTCCGCCAGGAATATGGCCCGGCCACCGCATCATCAACGGCGACCGGATCCCGCCCTCATCGGTGGAACCCTTGCGTCCCCGCATGCCGCCGTTCCAGCGCGCACTGGCAGGCCCGTTATCGCTGAAATACAGCACAATCGTGTCGTTCGCCAGCTTTAGATCATCCAGTTTTTTCAGCACCCGGCCCACATTCCAGTCAATGTTCTCGCACATCGCCAGCGCGGCGCGCGTCATCCCCAGGTCTTCTTCCTCCGGCTTGTCATTCTTCATCACCGGATTCATCAGGCTGAACTTCTCAAAGTACTTCTCTGGGACCTGCATGGGCGAGTGCGGGGAGTTGACCGGCAGATAGCAGAAGAATGGCTTCGTTTTGTTCTTTTCGATGAACGCCATGGCATGGTCAGTCAGGTCGTCCACCACATAACCTTTGCCACGCACGAACTCGCCGTTGTGGTCCAGAATCGTGTCGAAGTAATTAGGCCAGTGGCCTGCCGTCATGCCGTAATATTCGTCGAAGCCGCGGGCATTCGGGTGGTAGGGGAATTGCGATCCGTTGTGCCACTTGCCGAATGCGCCCGTCGCATAGCCATTGGCTTTGAACGTGTCGGCGATGGTCCGCTCATCCAGATTCAGACGTTCCAGGCCTTCAGAAACCCCACGCACCCCGCCGCGCGGGTGATAACGGCCCGTCAGCAATTCCGCGCGCGTCGGTGAACAGACCGGACACACGAAAAACCGGTCGAACATCGCGCCGTCGCGTGCCAGCGAATCAATGTTGGGTGTGGAAAGGTTCTTGTTGCCGGTTACCGAAAGGTCGCCCCAGGCCTGGTCATCGGACAGAATAATCACGATGTTCGGCTTACGTGTTTCGGCTCCCAAAGCCACCGGTGCCGCTGCCAGCAAACTCAATACTTCACGTCGGGAAAGCATTCCGACAGTTTATATCGGGGTTTACAGTGCGCTGCGTTTTGTGAACGGAGCTTGGCGGATTTCGAGGCAGCCCTTGCCTGTGGGCAGAACCTTGCCCGGATTCAGCCGTCCCGAAGGATCGAACAGAGTCTTGAAGCGGCCAATGTAATCGAGCGTCTCAGGCCGAAACAATTTCGACATCAGCTCGTTCTTTTCCATCCCCACACCGTGCTCGCCGGTGATGGATCCGCCCACCGAAATGCAGTATTCCAGGATGGCCTCGCCCGCATGCCGCGCACGTTCCAGTTCGTCCGGAATTCGCGCGTTGAACAGGATAATCGGGTGCATGTTGCCATCGCCCGCATGGAAGATATTGCTGATGCCGAGGTTGTACTTCTTCGCAACTTCGCCGATGTAGCGCAGCGTGGGCGCAATCTGCGTACGAGGCACTACGCCATCCTGCACGTAGTACGACGAACTCACGCGGCCCACCGCGCCAAACGCGTTCTTGCGGCCCTTCCACAACAGATCGCGCTCTTCCGCGGTCTTGGCCACCCGGAACTCACGCGCTCCGCACTGCTCGCAGACCTGCCGGATCTGTTCGGTCTGTTCTTCCACGGCCTCGACCAAACCTTCCAGTTCAATCAGCAGCACTGCCGCTGCGTCCAGGGGATAGCCCGCGTGCGTGGCTTCTTCCACCATTCGCAGCATCTCGCCATCCAGCATTTCCACGGCGACAGGTGTGATGGCCCGCGCCGTGATCTGCGCCACGGTATCGGCACAATCCGACGCCGCGTTGTAGATCGCCAGAATCGTCTTAATCTTCTCCGGCTGCCGCATCAGGCGCACAATCACCTTCGTGACCAGCACCATGGTGCCTTCCGAACCCGTCAGCAACCCGACCAGGTCGTAGCCGGGTGAATCCAGTTCCTTGCCGCCCGTTTCGTAAACGGTGCCATCGGGCAGCACAAACTCCAGCCCCAGAACGTGGTTCGTAGTCACGCCGTAGGCCAGCGTGTGTGGTCCGCCGGCGTTTTCGGAAACATTGCCGCCAATGGTGCAGGCGCGCTGGCTGGAAGGGTCCGGGGCATAAAAATAGCCCATCTCCTGCACGGCGAGCGAAATATCCAGATTCACCACGCCCGGCTGAACCACCATGCGCTCATTCTCGAGATCGATCTCCAGAATCTTGTTCATGCGCGAGAAGCCGATGGTGACGCCACCCTCGCGCGGAATCGCGCCGCCGCTTAGTCCTGTGCCCGCGCCGCGCCCCACAATCGGGACTCCCGCCGCCGCCGTGGCTTTCACAATCGCCGAAACCTGTTCGGTGGTCTCAGGGAAAACCACCATCTCCGGACGTGCCTTATCTACGCTGCCGTCATATTCGTACAGCGACAGATCTTCAGGCTTCACGAGATAGCCCTTCGGACCAACAATCGCGATCAGCGCGGTCTTTACCTCTGGGGTGAGAGTGGTCTGCATTCTTGTCCTAGAGCAGCGACGAAATATGCTGCAACATCTGCGGCGAGTTCCACGGCTGCACCGAGATGTATTTCTCGATCACCTTGCCCGTGCGGTCGATCAGGTAACTTTCCGGATACTGCACCGTGCCATAACGCGAGTTGATGGTCTGTTCCGGGTCACGGGCCGTGGGATAGGCCAGCGGGTTTTTCTGCAGGAACTTCTTGTACAGCTCCGGGTCCTTATCCACGCTGACGCCGAGAATCACCAGACCCTTCGGCCCCAACTCCCGCGCCATGTCGTTCAGGCCAGGAATTTCTTCAATGCAGGGGGGGCACCAGGTGGCCCAGAAGTTGAGCAGCAACAGCTTCCCGCCGAAGTCCTTCACCGTGACATGCTTGCCGGCGTCGGTGGTGATGGCGAAATCCGGGGCTGAATCTCCAGCGTTCACAATGGTCTCGTGCAGGGACGTATAGAGCGCGAAACAGAAAACTGCCAGTGACGCGAGCAGGGCGAAGTGGAGTATGCGATCCGGTTTCATTTGTTGTTATCTATAATTCTAACGGAGCCCCACAGGCGTTTCTTCCCACAACATCTCAGCCCATGATTATTTCCAAGAAAGTCGAATTTTCCGCGTCTCACATTTGTCGTTCGCCCCAGTTGAGCGACGAAGAAAACTTGCGCGTTTACGGGGCGGCATCGAACCCCCACAGCCACGGGCACAACTACATCGTGCAGGTGGCGATTGAGGGCGAACCCGATCCCGTCACCGGTATGATCCTCGATCTGAAGCACTTAAAGGACATTCTGGAAGACCGGATTCTGAAGGTCTACGACCACCGTTTGCTGAATGTGGAGGTAGATTCCTTCGCCAATACGGTCCCGACGGTCGAAAACATGGCCATCGATATGTGGAAGCGCATTGAAGCCCACATTGATGCGACAGGCCGGGCGCGTCTCTTCTCCGTGCAGGTTCATGAGACCAGCGAGCTCTTTGTGGAATATCGGGGCGAGGCATGACGGTCCACCTGAGCCGTAAATATGGCTTTTTCGCGGCCCACCGGCTCCACGCCCCTGGCTTGTCGGACGAAGCGAACCGCGCTCTCTACGGTAAGTGCAACAATCCAAACGGTCACGGCCATAACTACGAGGTGGAAGTGACGGTTGCAGGCAAGGTAGACCCCGTGACTGGCCGGTCGATCGATCTGAACCTTCTGGACGCTCTCTGTGAACAGCAGATTCTCGCGCCCTTCCGCTATCGCAACCTCAACAAAGAGGTTGCGGAGTTCCTGACCGGCAATCCAACCACCGAGAACCTTGCCACGGTCGTGGATGACCGCCTGCGTGCCGTCTGGAATGAATGGTTTAGCGCCGCGGGGCCGAAACTTGAAAAGATTCGCATCTGGGAAACGGAACGAAACATCTGTCAAGTTGAAGGTCAGGGACGTACCCAACATGAGTCGTAAACGCGCCGAAGTGAAAATTCTGGAACCAAAAGAAGCCGACAAACCCATTGCTCCATTCATTTCGGGGATGCTGGACGCGCTTGGTGAAGACCCGAAACGAGAAGGCCTTCTGCAGACCCCGTACCGCGTTGAAAAAGCCATGCGCTTCCTCACCAGCGGCTACCATACCGACGTCGCCAGGATCGTCAACAAAGCTATTTTTGAAGTCAAGTATGACGAGATGGTGATTGTGAAGGACATCGAGTTCTTCAGCATGTGCGAACACCACATGTTACCCTTCTTCGGCAAGATGCACGTGGCGTATCTGGCTAAAAATAAAGTAATTGGGCTCTCAAAACTGCCCCGGATCGTGAACGCATTTGCCCGTCGGCTCCAGATTCAGGAACGGCTGACGCAGCAGGTTGCTCAGTGCATTCAGGACAATCTGGACCCTCTCGGCGTCGGAGTTGTGGTGGAAGCCCAGCACTTCTGCATGATGATGCGGGGCGTAGAAAAGCAGGCGTCTTCCACCGTCACCTCCGCTATGCTGGGGGCCTTCCGGGAGAACAAAGAAACCCGCGACGAGTTCCTGTCCCTCGTTCGGAAATAATCAGTCTTTCGGTCGTGGCGTCAGGATGCTGAGCCGGAGGGGTGTCTTACCGCCCTCCACCTTCGCAATCCGGGTCGTGAACGTTGCCGCAGCTGCTGGTGTGACTACGCGCACGGCATGCTCTCGGGATGAATCTGTGCCTGAAAGTACAAACACCTGAGGCGTAGGCACGAAAATCTCCAGCACATGGATGGTTTCAGTGCCCGTGTAGAACTCCACCCGGAGTTCCTGATCGTCCCGCAATGACTTCTGCATACCCTGCAACTGGCCGAGGATGATCGGTCCAATCTCAACCACCGCCGTTTTTGCCGGAGTTGCCTCCGCCGCTTTTGTGGGTTCCGGTCCGGCCAGGCTGCCAAGGACATTCCTTTTCGTTGCCTCGATTGCCTGATCTGCCAGAACTTTACCTAGATTGCCCAGAGCCATGCCCCGATCCTAACACTGGATCGGGATCAGCGGCTCCGCTCCACCGCGTCGGCGCATTTCTGGATGGTTTGGCTGATGCTGAGCCTTCCGCCCGCATACCGCAGCGAGGGTTGTCCATTCCGCCAGTCAAACGCACAGATGTCAGGGTCATTCGCCTTGTATTTCTCGTGGACCTCGCGCAGAATCTCTTCCGGCGATTTGCCGAAATGGCCGGAAAGCGAATGGCTGAGCCGAGCCACCGAACCCTGAAACTGAGCTGAGCCATACGGTGTTATGGCGAACAGGATATCGTCCGGCGTCATCACCGGCGCGATCCGTCTCGGACCTGCCTTCGGGGGCCGTACTTCGGGTGGTGCGGGGGCCCGGGCCTGACTAAACCCCGAGCCCGTTTCTATCTCAAGGAAGGGATATCTTCGCCATACCAGCGTTCCGCAGACTGCGAAAGCTACCGCAACCACCGCAACCGACAACTTCCGTACGATCGCGCGAGACATGCCCGCAGGGGGGGCTGCCCGACTACCCCTGCCGCAACGGGAGGCTTCGGGGCCTGCGGGGCCCCGGAGTTATTGGTCTGACGTACCTTGATCAGTCGCTGTAGTTCATCCTGCGCTGCGCCGTACTGCGCCCGGGCGTGGATCATCTCCGCGCGATGCTCCTGCCGCTCCCGCTCCAGTTCCTTTCTGGCCTTAAACGATTCCGTACGAACTTTGGCCAACTCCGCGAATACATCTCCCACCAGACGAGACGAAGTTGCCGCGTCTTCTTCCACCCGAGCCCCGGCATCCGCCTTTCTTGCTCCCTGGACGGTCTCCTTCAGCGCCGTAGCTTCCGCCCGGACTGCGGTCAGTTCGTTGCGTAGCTCAAGCGACGCCCGAATGGCACGCTCGGCAACTTGCTCCTTCTCCCGCAGCTGTCGCCGGAGTGTCACCAGGTCGGTGGCAAATGATGTTTCGATGACGTCGCCGTCGGCAGTATCCTGCCGCAAGGGTATTCCACCATGGTCCGCGAAGCCGTCGCTGAGTTCGCCGTTCAGGTAGGCGAAGTTCTGACGAGACGGCGCAAGCGGCTCGTCTCCTTCCAGTTCTGACATGTTTGGGGATCTCCCGATTCCCTATCGGTTCAAAATGAAACGAACTTTAGGGTCCTGCGTACCAAAATGGCACGCATTATGGAACGTGCAAGAATCGGAGAGGATGAAATCGCTCGAACTCGTGTTTTTTGATGCTGGCGGGGGGCATCGAAGTGCTGCTAACGCGCTCAGCGAGGTCGCTCGTCTGGAAGGTCGAGACTGGAACGTTCAGCTGATGAACCTTCAGGAACTGCTGGATGAGATGGACGTGTTCCGCAAGCTTACCGGCATCCGCCTGCAGGACATCTATAATCTGATGTTGCAGAAGGGCTGGACTCTGGGCTCTCCGCAGCTACTGCCCCTGATGCATGGCGTCATCAAACTGCTGCACGGCCAGCAAGTGGCCATGCTGGAGAAATACTGGCGGGGGAAGAATCTGGACCTGCTGGTTTCCGTGATTCCCAATTTCAACCGAGCTTTGTTTCAGGGGCTGGCGAAGGCTCTGCCAGGCGTTCCTATGGTGACGATCCTGACCGACATGGCCGATTATCCGCCGTCATTCTGGATTGAAAAGCAGCCCCAGTATCTGATCTGCGGGACCGAAAAGGCACGTCAGCAGGCGCTGGCAATGGGACATTCTCCCGACCGGGTTTTCCTGACCTCGGGCATGATCCTGAATCCGAAGTATTACCAGCCCGTGGAAGTAGATCGTAGCCGGGATCTGGCAGCACTTGGCCTGGACCCGAAGCGACCCACCGCGCTGATGATGTTTGGCGGCGAAGGGTCGGCCAAAATGCTGGACATTGCCCGGCTGCTGAACTCCAGCAAGCTCGATCTGCAGGTGATCGCCATCTGCGGGAAAAACGACAAGCTGCGCGCCCGGCTGCAGGCCATGCCCCGGCGTATCCCGATGCATATTGAAGGCTTCACTCGCGAAGTACCCCGTTATATGCGGTTGTCGGATTTCTTCATCGGAAAGCCCGGCCCGGGCAGTATTTCGGAAGCCGTCGCCATGGGGCTGCCGGTGATTGTGGAATGCAACGCCTGGACCCTGCCGCAGGAGCGCTACAACGCCACCTGGGTGGAGGAACGCAAGGTGGGGATCGCGCTGAAAAGCTTCAGCAGCGGTATTGTCGAGGCGGCGGGGCGCATGGTGGATGCCCGGCAGCGGGCGGAATTCGCCGCCGGCGTTCAGGCGATCCGTAATCGGGCCGTATTCGAGATTCCTGAGATTCTGGCCGGTATTCTCGCTCGCCACTAATTCTTCTGAGGAAGGCCCGGCCTCTGCCGAGCCATTCGGTGTTTATTTGATGGACACTACCCTAGCTCTTCTGGCGTTGCTGGAACACAGGGCTCTCCACTATCGCTTCCAGCAGCGTGACGAAGCGGTAGCCGTCGGCGGCGAGGCGCTGGCGGATGGTGTCTATAGCCTGGCGGTCTGAAGGTTCCAGGCCCCTGCCAAGCGCATAAGTCATCATCTTCTCCACGAAGTTGCGGACGAAGGCGTCGGGGTTCTCGCGCATAATGCGGCGGAGTTCCTGCGGCTTGTCAAACGTCTGGCCTCCAGGGAGTTTGCCGGAACTGTCAACCACGAAGTTGCCGTCGTGCGTTCGCCACCGGCCGGAAGCGTCGTAGTTTTCGAGGCCAAAGCCGATGGGGTCCATTTGGTTGTGGCAGACGGCGCAGGCCGGGTTGGCGCGGTGCTGTTCCAATCTCTGGCGGACAGAGGCCGCGGAGCCGAGGTCCTTTTCGCTCAGCGCGGGGATGTCCGGGGGCGGCGGGGGCGGGGGAGTGCCCAGCAGGTTCTCCAGAACCCACTTGCCGCGCAGCACGGGTGAGGTTCGCGTGGCATAAGAGGACAGCGTCAATATCGCGCCGTGCGTCATTACGCCTCCGCGCTGTACGCCGTCGAGTTCTACTTTGCGGAAGTCTTCGCCGTTCACGCCGGGGATGCCGTAGTAGCGGGAGAGGACTCCGTTCAGGAAGGTGAAGCGACCATCCAGAAAGTCGAGGATCGATCGGTTTTCATGCAGAATGGCTCCGGCAAAGAGCAACGACTCGCTCTTCATCGCTTCCAGGATCTCGTCATCAGCCAGGGGAAAGCGAGCCGGGTCGGGTTTGCGGCGGTCGAGTTCGCGAAGGCTGAGCCACTGGCCAGCGAAATTATCCACCAGGGCTGAGGCGCGCGGGTCGGCCAACATTCGTTTGAGCTGGGTTTGCAGCCCGCCGGGTTGCGTCAGCTTGCGCTCACGCGCGGCGCGCATCAGTTGCTCATCGGGCAGGGAACTCCACAGGAAATAGGAAAGCCGGGTGGCGAGTTCAAAGTCATTCAGGCGATAGGCTCCGGTGGCTGGCGTGGCAGGTTCGCGCTCAATACGGAACAGGAAATTCGGGGAGAGCAGGGTGGCTTCGACCGCGATACGAATGCCTTCGTCGAATTTCTCGCTATCCTTGCGGACCGCGGCGGCCAGATTTGTCAGGCGGTCGAGTTCCTGCGTGGTCACCGGACGTCGCCAGGCGCGGGTGGCCGTGTTTTCAATGATGCGGCGGGCACAGGCGGGCGTGTGTTCGGCACAGATGAAGACTGCGGGATTCTTCGGCGCAGGCGCCGTATTGAAGGGCCCCACAATATCGATGTAATCGACGAAGATCTTGCGGCGGCCGTCGGTATTGACGTTCGTGCGCGGGTTCTCCATGTCCGCGTATTCCGGGAACGACGCACGGAACCGGTGTTCGCCCGCCGTAAGATGCGCGCGCGCGATGGATTCGCCGTGGGCGTACTGGTAGTCGATGTTGCCTTCCACGATTTCGCTGTAGACGGGGCGGCCATCCACCGTCAGCACCATTTTCACGGGAGGATCCGCGACACGGTTCAGTTCGTCGAGTTCCTTCTGCTCTGCCGGGGAAATGGCGAATTTGCGCGCCAGTTCCTTCTGGCGGGGTGAAGCGTTTTCGCGGGGCCGATAATTGCCCACGCGCATGTGGAACTCATAGTCGCCGGTTACCGGAAAATCGTAGCTGGTCCACAGCGCGCCGCGGAGCGAGAAGGGCAGGGCAGTAGACGTCGGGTCGTCCTGCAACTTTTTGCCAAGGAAACGCGTGAGTTTGCCGGGTTGTTTCGGGGCCGCTTCGCCGTAGACAGCCACTCGCGCGGTGGCGCGGGCAGCAGCGGTGTATTTTTCCATCAGCAGCGGCGAAATGGAGAGGACATCGCCGTTATTATCGAAGCCGTAACCTGCGTCGTCGAGCGGGAAATCCGTGCCCGGACGAAGCGCCACGCCCAGCAGGTCGTGAATCGTGTTGTCGTACTCGATGCGATTGAGGCGTCTGGCGGTGACTCGGCCCGGATTCGGTGTGACGGATGCCGATTGGCCAAGCGCTTTCTTCAGTGCGGCAGTGGCGGCATCGAGATCGGACTTAGGGGGGGCAGGCTCACCTGCCGGCGGCATGCGGCCGGTTGCAAGCTTGTCCAGAATTTTTTCGAGCGTGGCGGGTGCGGTCGGCGTGGCTTCGAGCGACAAGCCCGCTACGTGCAGTTCAGCACTGTGGCAGGTGACGCAGTGGCGGCTGAAAAGCTGTTGGGGCTGCTGCGCGGCGGCAGTGAACGCGAGAGCCAGGAAGATGGAGAGAGTACGGATAGCGCGGGTTCCTTTCTGACAATGCTATACGAAACGGAGGAGTTCGGCGAACAGTCCGGTGCGTTTTTGTCAAATCAGGCAGTTGCGCAACAGCCGGACAGCTGTATGGAGATCCGGGTCGTCATCGTTAACGGCTTCGCCTGGATTTACGATTTCGATGGCCTTGTTGTCGAAAATGGCCCAGTTTTCGATCTCGTGGCCGAACCTGGAACGGTATCGGATTCCCGCGTGGTCAGGGCGGGCGTGGACTAACCGGGAGGCTTGTTGCGTGAGGCGGCGGTTCGTTGACTGCATGACAGCAGCGTCCAGGTATGTGACTCCCTGCAAGTCATTATCGGGCGGGAGGATTCCGGCCCGCACGGTTTCCAGCCAGAAACTATCGCAGATATTCGCAAATGCGCCGTCGATTCTCGCGGTGCCGATTGTTGCGGTCGCCAGCCAGGCGTTCATGACCGTTTCCGGACTGCCCGAATCGTCACTCCCCGCTTCGAATGCGTGGAAGCGGATCAGGTTTTGCAGTGTTTCGACAAAACAGCCGAGTCTGGTTGAACAGGCGTAGAGAACGCCGTAGTTACCCTGTGGGTCGTCAAAACGATTGCTGCGGGGGCCTCTGGCTGGTTTTCGGACCTGCCACAACGAAGCTGGTTTGCCGATGCGGTAAACCAGTAAGCACGAGGGTTCGAAGGCGACCAGGCCGTTACCCACGGTCCGCAAAGGTTCGGGCAGCGCGGAGCAGGTCGGCCCGCATCTCGTTCGGCGTCTGCAGACAGACGACCGGCGAACGATCCCGCAAACCCGAATTCAGACTCTTGAACCAGCCCTGAACGAGGCGGGGGTCTTCATCCGCCAAAATACCGGCCACTTCATAGGCCAAACGCAATCGTTCCACAGCGTTGGGTTCGACTTCGCTGGTCATCCATCGGTCTACTTCGGCGACGTTGCTCGTCCCGCCAATCTGGGCCGTAATGGTTCGTCCGAGATCGCGGACGAGACTCTGAACAATATTTCGAACTGGCTCGGGTGCCGGAGCGGGTGTTGCCATAACCTGTGGCCTAATGGTATCAGGAATCCAGGATTCGCACTGTTGTCTCATGTTCAACCTGCCTTCGGAACCACCATCTCACTCCGAATTGTTGAGATAGTGGCCCCCGGAAACGGCGAAGGAGGCTAAGAGCCTTTTTCTTCAGCGTTTTCCGGGTGGCAAAATATGTTTTTCGCCGCGTGACTGACTATCGGCAAAAAAGAGAAAGAACTTGAGGGATAGTTATTCTGCCCGCAGGAACTGGCCGATCGACCTTGTTGCCTGGCGAATGCGGTGTTCGTTTTCCACCAGAGCGAAGCGGACAAAGCCTTCGCCCATCGGGCCGAAGCCAACTCCTGGCGAGACGGCGACCAGGGCCTTCTCCATAAGAACCTTACAAAACTCGAGCGAACCCAGATGTTTGAACTTCTCCGGCAGCGGAGCCCACAGGAACATGGTCCCCTTCGGCGGTTCCACCGGCCAGCCGGCACGGAGCAGGCCATCCACCAGAACATCCCGGCGATGCTGATAGCCCGCGCAGATGCGCTTTGTTTCTTCTTCGCAGTCGCGCAGAGCCACAATGGCGGCAATCTGAATCGGCTGGAACATACCGTAATCGAGATAGCTCTTGATCCGGGCCAGTGCGGCAATCATCTTTGGGTTGCCGAGGCAGAAACCAACTCGCCAGCCTGCCATCTCGTAGCTCTTCGACATGGAGAAGATTTCAACAGCAATGTCTTTTGCGCCGGGAACCTGCAGAATGCTGGGCGGTTTGTAGCCGTCGAAGCCGTAGTCGGCGTACGCGAAGTCATGCACGATGAGCGTGCCGTGTTCGCGGCAAAGTTCCACGATTTCCGTGAGATAGGCCAGGTCCACGCACGTGGTTGTCGGATTGTGCGGGAACGAAATCAGCAGCATCTTCGGCGGCTTGGCCGATTCGCGATACAAACCGCGCAGGCGTTCGAGGAACGTGGCCGCATCCGGCATAGGGAGCATCTGTGAGTGCCCTTCTGACATGATGACGCCGTACTGGTGAATGGGGTACGCGGGATTCGGTGCCACCACAACGTCGCCAGGTCCAATGGTGGCGAACAGGAGGTGCGCCAGAGCATCTTTCGCGCCCATCGTGACAATGGCTTCCTTTTCCGGATCGAGATCGACATCGTAGTTGCGCTTGTAGCGCTTCACGATCTCCTCGCGCAGTTTTGGGATGCCCCGTGACAGTGAATAGCGGTGGTTGCGCGGATTGCGCGCCGCTTCCACAAGCTTGTCTACGATTACGGCAGGCGTGGCCCCGTCCGGATTGCCCATCCCGAGGTCGACGATGTCCATCTGTGCTGCCCGTGCCTTTGCCTTCATCTCGTTGAGGACGGCAAAAACGTATGGGGGCAACTTCTGGATTCGATAGAACTCGTCGTTTACTGACATAGAACTTCTATTTTAATTGGCGGGGTTGGATGGCGGCAGAGTTTGGAGCCAGGGACGATTTTCTGCGGCTGCGTAATGTGGCATGTTACATTAGGTTTGTCGCCTTCACAGAACGTCCCCATCGTCTAGAGGCCCAGGACGTCGCCCTTTCACGGCGTTAACGAGGGTTCGAATCCCTCTGGGGACGCCAATTCTTTTTCGTGAGTACGAAGTGTTTGTGCTCACTGAACCAGATGCGGCGTAACAATTGTTGGCTCTGCGGCACTGGATCGTTAGAGCCCCGATTGAATTGGCTGAAGTTCACTCTTCCAGGTAACCCGAATCGTGAGATAATCGGGTAGCTCCATTGAGGTTGACAACGCGAATGCTTATCCACTTGAAACGCCCGGTTTTACTTGCCTGCAACGCTGCTTTGCTTGGCCTGTGTGCGCTCGTCCCTGCGGTGGCCCAAAACGGGGCCATTACGGTGGTGGATACGAATACGACAAATCTGCCGGCGCAAAAGATCGGGGAAAACGACCTTCTCATGGTTCGTGTCTACGACTCGCCGGATCTGACGCGTACGGTTCGCGTGAGCGCCGATGGCACCATTCGCCTGCCGATGCTGAAGTCTACGCTTCCGGTGGTTGGCCTGATGCCTGTGGATGTGGAAAAGGTAGTGTCTGACGCACTGAAGCGCGAGCAACTTCTGGTTGACCCGTTCGTTTCGGTTTCCATTTTGGAGTACAGCAGCCGTCCTATTAGTGTGAACGGTGCGGTGAAGAGCCCTGTGATTTTTCAGGCAATCGGCAAAGTACGGCTTCTGGATGCCATGGCCCGCTGCAATGGGCTGGCGCCTGACGCGGGTGGCGAAATTATTGTGACCCGGCCCAACGGTGAAGCTGGAGCGCAATCAGTAACCCGCATTCCGGTGAAGGCTCTTTTTGATGGCTCGGATCCTCTGCTGAACCTGGTGCTGACGGGAGGAGAAGAGGTTCGCGTTCCCACTATCGGCTCCGTGGTTGTAACCGGCAACGTTCGTGAACCGGGTGTCTACCCCGTGCAGGATACAGGTGTTACCACCGTCATGACGGCCATCGCGCAGGCCAAAGGGCTGAATGATTTCATGCCCAAAGTCATCTACATTCTCCGCCCCGATGAACAGGGTACACGTCACGAAATTCAGGTGGACCTGCAGTCCATCCTGAAGCGCAAAAAAGAAGATGTCGTGCTGCAATCCAAGGATGTGCTTTACATTCCACTGAACAACCGCGCCAAGCAGACGGCGACTGCGATTACCGTTCTGACAGGTACGGCTGCGGCAGCCACCAGTTCCCTGATCTACACGATGACCCGATAACGTCCCCGACCCTTGCAGAACCTGCCAATCCATGCCGCCGGGCTCTAAACTTCAATCTCTCGACGGCCTTCTTAGGCTGCGCACCGCCTGGGCTGCGCAGGGCAAGCGCGTGGTTTGGACGAATGGCTGTTTCGACCTGCTTCACGTTGGCCACGTTCGCAGCCTTCGCGATGCCAAAGCGCTCGGTGACGTTCTTGTTGTCGGCATCAACAGCGACGCCAGCGTTCGGGCTATCAAAGGTCCCACCCGGCCTGTGGTTAACCAGGACGACCGAGCGGAGCTTCTGTCCTCCCTGGAACCCGTCGATTGCGTCACCATCTTTGACGAAACAGAGCCCTCGGCGATACTGAGCCTTGTGAAGCCGGACATTCATTGCAAAGGCGCCGAATATGCGGATGGCAAGCGGCCCGTCCCCGAGCGCGAGGTCGTGGAGGCCTACGGTGGCGAAGTGCGCTTCCTGCCTCTCCATGAAGGCCGTTCCACCACTGCCATGCTGCAGCGTGCGGAGCAACTTCGCTAATGGACCAGCTTCGCGAAAAAGTGGAACAACTGCTGGCCCGCGCCCCCTCCGTAACCGTTCTGGTAGTGGGCGATGTAATGCTGGATGAGTATATTTCCGGCTCCGCCACGCGAATCTCGCCCGAAGCGCCCGTTCCTGTTGTTGCGGTGCGTCGCAGGAGATCTGTTCCGGGTGGTGCGGCCAATGTTGCAGCCAATGTGGCAGGTATCGGGGCACAGGCAAAGCTCGCCGGCGTTACTGGTGACGATGAGCAGGGCCAGCGGCTGCGTGAAGCTCTTTTGCATGCCGGACTCCAGCCAGACTGGCTGATCGCGGACTCCGCGCGTGTTACCACCACCAAAACACGCGTAACCGCCAGCGGTCAGCAAATTGTCCGTTTCGATGCGGAAGACACGTCCCCACTCGCCGGAGTTGCACTCGAAGCGCTGCGTCTTCGTTGCACTCAACTGATGCGCGAAGTGCATGTCTGCGTTATTTCGGACTATGCCAAGGGAACCGTTGAGGCTGATTTTTGCCGGTGGCTGATCAGCGAAGCTGCGCTGCATGCGCTGCCAGTCGTGGTAGATCCGAAATCTCAGGATCTGGGCCGCTATGCCGGAGCTACCGTCATCACCCCGAATCTGAAGGAAACGGCTGCAGCTGCCGGGGCCATCATCGACTCGCATGGCCTGCACGCGGCAGTCCAGGTCCTGCTGCCGCGAATCGGCACTTCTGCGCTCTTGGTTACAAGGGGCGAAGACGGAATGTCGCTCTTCGAGCACGCGCCTGTCGAAGTGTCTTTCAGCGAACGGCATTATCCCGCGATGGTGAACGAAGTTGCCGATGTTACTGGCGCCGGTGATACCGTCGTCGGGCTGCTGGCGGTTGCGCTCGGGGCCGGCCTGGCGCTGGGCGATGCGGCGGCGATCGCCAATCTGGCGGCTGGTGTCGCCGTGAGCCACCACGGTACGTGGGCGGTAAGCGCAACCGAACTGCGGGCTGCCGCAGCATAAGCTGTAGAATCTCAGAATGAAGCTGGCTTTGGTTGCGGCGTTCTGCTGCGTAGTCTCTCTGTTCCCCCCCGCCGCCCGGGCGCAGGCTTACGACCTGTTGATTCACAACGGCCGCATCGTGGATGGTGCAGGAAACGCATCCTTTATCGGCGATGTCGCGATTCTCAATGGCAAAATCGCCGCATTGGGGCACCTGCCTGGTGCGAAGGCGAAGCGAACTCTGGACGCGACGGGCCTGGTGGTCGCGCCCGGTTTCATTGATCTCCACAACCACTCGGATTACACGCTGGTGGCGGACGGTAATGCCCAAAGCATGATCCGCCAGGGCGTCACGTCCATGATTTTCGGCGAAGGCGGGTCCGCCGCGCCGGTTGGCGGAAAACAGGACCCGAAGCCCGGCGACGTTACCTGGACGGACTTCAAAGGCTACTTCGCCCGGTTGCAGAAGCAGGGCATCTCCACCAACATCGGCACGTACGTGGGCTCCAGCCAGATCTGGACCTATGTTCGCGGCGAGCGTTCCGGCCCGCCCACCGCCGATGAAGTTCGGCAGATGGAGGGTCTGGTCAAACTCGCCATGGAGCAAGGAGCGCTGGGCGTGGCGAGCTCGCTGAGCGGCCCCCCAGGCTCGTGGATTGACACCGATACGCTTGTCGCCATGTGCAAGGCTGCCGCGCCGTTCGGCGGGATCTACTCCACGCACATGCGAACCGAAGGTCAGGGCGTTTTTGAGAGCGTGGCAGAGGCGATTCAGATCGGTCGCCGCGCTGGTGTGCCCGTCGATATCATCCACCTGAAACTGGCAGACAAAAAGTTGTGGGGGCAGATGCCGGAGCTTGTCGGCCTGATTGCGCAAGCTCGCGCCGCCGGCCAGGATGTGACGGCGAACGTCTACCCCTACCGCGCCGGACAGAATAATTTGGCTTCGATTATTCCGCCCTGGGCTCATGAAGGGGGCGATGCGGCGATGATTGCCCGTTTGAAGGACCCGGCCCTGCGCGCCAGGCTTCGCAAGGAAATTGAGAACGGGCTGCCCGGCCCCCAATCGCCTGAAACAGGCCCTCCCTGGTACAACCACTACACGGCCACCGGTAGTTGGGAAGGCATGTTGCTGGTAACGCTCTCCAACCCTGCGTATAAGAAATTTGAAGGCCAGCGCATGAATCAGGTGATCCAGGCTCTGGGCGGTGATCCGCTGGACGTCCTCTTCCGGGTTCTGGCTGACAACCGCGGCACCGTTCCCACCGTCTATTTCCACCACGACGAGAACGATATGCGGTACGCCTTGAAGCAGCCGTTTGCGTCGATCGGCTCCGACGGCACCGCGATTGCGACCGAAGGCCCAACGGCAGTCGGTAATCCGCATCCCCGCTATTTCGGAACGTTTCCACGCGTGCTGGGTCGCTATGTTCGCGAGGAGAAGGTTCTCACGCTGGAAGAAGCCGTCCGTAAGATGACGTCTGCCAACGCCACCAAACTACACATCTGGGACCGCGGATTATTGCGCCCCGGCATGTGGGCCGACGTGACGGTTTTCAGTGCGGAAAAGATCATCGATAATGCCACCTACGACAAGCCGATGCAGTATGCGTCCGGAGTGGAGTACGTGGTTGTGAACGGCAAAGTTGTGCTGGATCAGGGCAAGCACACGGGCGCGCGGCCGGGCGGAATCCTTTTCGGCCAGGGCTTTAAACCCTAGCGAGCTAACAGCGTTTTCAAATCGATGGAATTTGCCATCGCCAGATAACCGGCTCGGTTGGGATGGAGTCGGTCGCCCGGTCCACCAACCGACGACGAAGGCTGGAATTCCGGCTTTAGCGCCCCCGTCTGCTTATCCACCGTAGCAACGTCGAAATCAGCCACCGCATCGAACAGCCCGCCGGTGCGGATAAATTCGTTAATCGCCCGCCGCTGGACATCTTTTTCGGGCGTGCCGGAAGCGCTGGTGGCCGTCAACGCCGATGTCACCGTTGCCCCCACCACCCGGATCCCCTTCTTCTTCATCCGCGCCACGCCTTGTTTGAAGCCGTCGATAATGGCGGCGGGAGGCGCCCCCGCGCCCAGGTCGTTAATCCCTTCCAGCCACACCACGGTACTGATGCCACTGAGTGACAAAACGTCGCGTTCCAGCCGTTCCAGCGCGGATGGCCCGCCGCCGATGGGCTTTGCCGGGTCGTACTTCGCGGGGCCAATTACCTGATTGCCTCCGATTCCGGCATTCACCACCACCACACCGGGCGTTTTTGCCGCGCGCAGTCGGTGGGTCAGAAAGTCCGGCCAGCGGTCATCGCCGTTGATGGTGGAGTTGGTGCCATCGGTAATCGAATCCCCAAAGCCCATCACCACGCGCGTGCTGGAGGGCACCATGGCTTCCACCGCATCCACAATGAACCAGGACGTGGTGGTGAACGGGAAGGCGTCGGCTGTTTCTTCCGCGCCATGTGACCCCGCCCCGCCAGGCGTCAGATACGAGGTGGTGAGCGACTTCGCATGCCACGTAAGCGGGCCGGAATTGCCCGCGATATGAAAGCTGACAGCCATCCGACGATCCGTGAGATCGGCCTTTTTCGGAAGCTTCATCTCAACCGGATCGGAGAACAGCAATTCGCCGGGCTGCAGGGTAACAGACGTCTTACCGCCCTGGAAACGAATCGGGCTGTTGGTGCCCGGCAAAAGCGCTCCTGCCGAAGCGTGAACTCCAGCAAACGCACCGTCCAGCGTCAGCGGTTTATCGCCGAAGACGTTCGAGAAACGGAGCCGCACCCTCTTCCCCCACAAACCCGGCTTCACCACCATCCGCATCGTCATGTCCGCGGCGGTATTTCCTGCCAGGATCTTGCTCAGATCGGGCTGGGCTACCGGGTTGCCGGCGGGGTAAGGTCCGTGGCTGGAACCGGTCCAGACCACGGCCCACTTATCTGCCGCATGGGCCTGCACGGCCAGCATAAAAGCGACTGCGATCACGCATTTCATAGACCTGGTTTTCTCCTGATATTCACGGCCTGCTCAAACGCGCGGGCCATCTGCAATAACTTCCACTCACCCATGTGCCGGCCCACGATCTGGATGCCCACCGGCAGCCCGGCAGCGGTAAAGCCTGCCGGAACCGACATAGATGGCGCACCCGTCACCGAGATGTAGTAACACGACTGCATCCAGTCGATGTACGTCTCCATGCGGACGCCCGCAATTTCCCGCGGCCATGGCTGGTCCACGTCAAAGGGTGGCACCTGGCTCACCGGCAGCACGAAGAAATCATAGCGCTGCAGGAACAGGCGCATCCGGTGGTAGATCTCGGTGTGTTTCAGCTGCGCCAGCCCGACATCGCGGGCAGTCAGGCGCGCGCCCTGTTCCACTTCCCAGCGGATCGTGTCTTTCACCAGTTCCGGGTGAGCTGCCACGGCATCGCCCAGCCGCAGATTCTGCTGCCAGAAACGCAGCGTACGGAACGTTTCGTCGGCTCCGGTCCAGTCCGGCTCTGCTTCCTCAACCACGCAGCCAAGAGCCTCAAAGACGCCGCGTTGCGCGTTCGTGATGTTGCGGACTTCGGGGTCCATCGGGATCCCGCCCAGATCTCGCCACCACGCAATGCGAGTCCCCCGAACCTCGGTTTCCAGACTTTCACCAGGCGGGATACGGAACGCCTCACCCGCCAGAGGCGCACGCGGATCCGGGCCCGAGATGGCCTGCAGAAAAAGTACGATATCCGCAACGGTTCTGGCCACGGGCCCTTCCACGGACATCGGAGCCCACGCCATTGGCAATGGCCACGCGGGAACTCGCCCCGCAGAAGGGCGCAGACCCACCACATTGCAGTAGCTTGCCGGGTTACGCAGTGACCCGCCCAGGTCGCTGCCGTCGCAAAGAGCGGCCATGCCGGTAGCCAGCGCCACCGCGCCGCCTCCCGTGCTTCCGCCACACGTCTTCGTCAGGTCATAAGGGTTGCGGGTTGCGCCGAATAGAGTATTGAAAGTCTGCGAGCCGGCCCCGAATTCCGGCGTATTGGTCTTGCCAAGCGTAATCGCCCCCGCCGCCCGCATCCGTTCCACCAGCAGTGAATCTTCTGATGGCACAGAATTTGCGAACAGCGGAGACCCGAAAGTCGTCCGAATCCCCGCAGTCGGCTGCAGGTCTTTGTGCGCCGCCGGCAGCCCGTGAAGGCTCCCCAGTCGTTCGCCGTGCGCCTGTCGTTCATCTGCCGCCGCCGCCTCGGCCAGCGCCCGTTCGGCGACCAGCGTCACCAGGGCATTCACCGCCGGGTTCACCTTCTCGATGCGCGCCAGATGCGCCGCAACGGTTTCCCGGGCCGACAGACGGCCCGCGGCAATTTCAGCCGCCATCGCAACAGCGGACAACTCACAGATCGAATCGGAATTCGGCATTTGTTGATTCACCCCAGGACCTATGTTGTTATAACAGGCAGACTCATGAACGAAGGAACACAGCAAGGCCCGAAGCTCGGCACCGTCTTCCGCGTGGCCGCAGGGAATTTCCTGGAGATGTACGATTTCATGGTCTACGGCTATTACGCCGCAGCAATTGGCCGTACATTTTTCCCCTCCGGCAGCGAGTTCGCCTCCCTCATGCTGTCTCTCGCCACCTTCGGCGCAGGCTTTCTGATGCGGCCGCTGGGCGCAATTATCCTTGGCGCCTACATCGACCGTAAGGGACGTCGCGAGGGCCTCATCCTCACGCTCGGCCTGATGGCGGCGGGCACGGCCGCGATTGCGATAACGCCTTCTTACGCGCAAATCGGTCTCGCAGCGCCGATTCTGGTAGTACTCGGGCGGCTGATCCAGGGGTTTTCCGCAGGCGTGGAACTGGGCGGCGTCTCCGTCTACTTATCCGAAATTGCCACGCCGGGCCACCGAGGTTTCTACGTCGCCTGGCAATCCGCCAGCCAGCAACCCGCGGTCGTTCTGGCCGCCTCCCTGGGAATCATCCTGACCTGGATCCTGCCCAAAGAAGCCATGCAGACCTGGGGCTGGCGAGTGCCGCTGGGTCTGGGCTGTCTGCTGATCCCGTTCGTCTACAGAATCCGCCGATCCTTGCCGGAAACCGGAGAATTCCTGGCGAAGTTGCACAGGCCATCGTTCCCGGAAGTGCTGCGCTCGCTGGGTGTGAACTGGCGCATCGTCGGTCTCGGCGTCATGCTCGCCACCATGACCACGGTCTCCTTCTACCTGATCACCGCTTACACGCCCACCTTCGGCGCACGCGCCCTCCACCTCGCCCCCATCGACAACCTGACGGTCACCGCTTGCGTCGGCATGCTCAACTTCGTGATGCTGCCCCTGATGGGCGCTCTTTCTGACCGCGTCGGGCGCCGCCCCCTGCTGCTGCTCTGCACTATCCTCGCGCTGCTCACCGCGTACCCGGCCATGGCCTGGCTCGCCAGCGCACCCTCCTTCGCGCGGTTGATGATGGTGGAACTCTGGTTCTCACTCTTCTACTCCTGCTACAACGGCGCGATGGTAGCGTATTTGACCGAAATCATGCCGCCCGACGTGAAGACAGCCGGGTTCTCGCTCGCCTACAGTCTGGCCACCGCGCTCTTCGGCGGCTTCACGCCCGCCATCTGCACCTGGCTCATCGAAACCACCGGCAATAAAGCCATTCCCGGCGCGTGGCTGTCCTTTGCGGCCGTCGTGGGCCTCACCGCGGCCATCATTTCGCCCCGCCTGCGCCAGCGGACGTAAGGGGCCAGCCACCATACTGGAAAGATGGAATCGCCGGTTCGCAGAGTCTCTTCCCGCTGGGTTCATCAGGGTCGCATTGTCAGCTTGCGCCTGGACGAAGTCATCCTGCCGAAAGGCTCCGCCGCCACTTACGAGTACGTGGAGATCAAACACGGTTCCACTACGCTGGCGGTAGAAGACAATCTCGACGTCTGGCTGGTTCGCGAATGGAAATACGCCATCAATCGCTACTCCCTCGAGGTGCCCAGCGGTGGGATTGAAACGAATGAAGAGCCGCTTTCGGCAGCGAAAAGGGAGTTGCGCGAAGAGGCCGGTTTAGAAGCCTCGCGCTGGACTTCCATGGGTATAGTGGAGCCCTTCACCACCATGCTCAACTGCCAGAACTACCTGTTCCTGGCGCAGGGCCTGACACAGGTTCCAGTCGATCATGAAGAGGGCGAACTCATCGAAGTTGTGCGCATGCCGTTGCGGGACGCCGTAGCCAAAGTGCTGGCAGGGGAAGTTACCCATGGCTCCAGCGCGGTGGCGATTCTGAAGGCCTCTGCCATCCTGCTCACGCGAGGCCACCCTGGCTCAGTTGGTAGCGCGGCTAATGCGTAATCAGCAGGTCGCCGGTTCCATCGCGGCGGGTGGCTCCAGAAAAGCCCTCGTGGTGCGTCTGTGGGTTTGTGGCCCCTGACGATGATCCGGGTAACGGCCAACCCTTAGCCCGCCGCACCATCCATAGAAAGTCCGCTAAAAAACCCTCTCGCTATCAACCACATTAAGGCTATATTATGAGCGATAGAGTGAATACCAATCGCTCATGAACTGGAACTGGCAACAACCCGACTGGCCGAACTTCACGTGGGACGCGGGGCGCCTGCGTCGGGCGGAGGAGTTGTTCTTACTGGGTAGCGGGAGCTTCCTGGGGACTGCCAGGCATCTTGGAAGCGGGGAGAGGGAACAACTCACCCTTGAAGCCATCAGTTCCGAGGCAATCACGACTTCCGAGATCGAGAGGGAGATTCTGGACCGCGCCAGCGTTCAGGCGTCCATCCGGAAGCAGTTGGGCCTCGCTACCGTTTCGGGTGCTCTGGACGTTCCAGGAGTCCATTTCGAAGCGCCCTACTGCGGAATCGGGTCGAACCGATAGCCCACGCCACGCACCGAAATCAGATGTCTCGGCTTGCCTGCGTCGTCCTCAATATACCGTCGCAGCCGCACGATGAAATTATCCAGAGCCCGGGTATCGGTGTCTTCCCGCAAACCCCACACCGCCTCCAGCATCGCCCCGCGTGCCACCGGACGTCCCGCATTTCGAATCAGGTGCCGCAGGACGTTCATTTCCATCACGGTTAACTTAAAAATCTCGCCCCGCACATGCAGTTCCAGCAGGTCGTAGTGAACTGACTTATCGCCAAAAACAAACTTCTCGGGCTCCGGCGGTTGCGCCGGACTCTGCGCCCGCAGCCACTCGCCTCTCCGTAACAGGCCCCGGATCCTTGCTATCAGAATCTCCAACTCGAACGGCTTCGTCAGATAATCGTCCGCGCCCGCCGTAAACCCCTTCAGAACATCTTCGGAATGCCCGCGCGCCGTCAGCATCAGAATCGGAACGAACTGCCCGTTGCGCCGCATTTCCTCCGCCACATCGAAACCGCTAATCCCGGGCAGCATCACGTCCAGCACCACCAGATCGTAATCCTTCCTCTGCGGACCCAGCAGCATCTGGAGGGCGTCCTCGCCAGTCTCCGCGAGATCAACCACATACCCCTCCTGCTCCAGATTGAAGCGGAGCCCGGCGGCAAGATCGAGTTCGTCTTCTACAATCAGCAGGTGCGTCATTTGGTGGGGGGGATTCGAACGCCAGGCAATTTAACGATAGGTAATTGAACGATGAAGGTACTGCCGCGCCCCGGCCCCGCGCTTTCGGCCCAGGCCCGGCCACCATGCCGGCGCGCCACCGAGCGCACAATGAACAGCCCCAGACCCATGCCCTTCACCCGCGTGGCCAGCGGTCCGTGCATCCGGTAAAAACGTTTGAAAATTCGCTTGAGCTCTGAGCCAGGAATGCCGGGGCCATTGTCCGCCACACGAATCGCCGCATACCGGCCTTCCGGCTCCGCTTCCGCCGACACCGTCACCCGTGCACCCTGGCCCGAGTACTTCAGGGCATTGTCCACAAGATTCGAGATGGCGGCGCGAATTTCTTCCACGTCGCCAATGATGGGCAGCGGCGGCCCTGGATCAAACTGAATGGCCTCGGCCCCCACTTTGTGCAGTTGTCGCGCCCGCACCACCGTCTCGCTCACCAGTTCCGTCAGATCCATCGGCTCCAGGTTGGGAGGCCGACCGGAGGCACCGATCCGGCCCGTGCGCAGTATCTGCTCAATGGTGCTGGTGAGGCGGTCCGTATTCGCCAGGATGATGCCGTAGAACTCCTGCCGCTTGTCGTCCTCAACCTGGCGGGACTTCAGTGTCTCCGCATAGAGCCGGATCGACGCGATGGGGGTTTTCAGTTCATGCGTGACGGCATTGATGAACGCGTCATGCTGTTCGCCCCGGCGGATTTCGCGCACCAGGAACACCGTGTTCAGCACCACACCCGCGATAATCGCCAGCACCAGAATGATGCCCAGAAACAGGCGAACCCCGGCGCGCCAGTCCAGCACCAGGTAGCCAAAATACAAAAGCAGCGTAAAAAGAATAAGGCCGACGCCGAGCGCGATGAACGCGATCGTTTTACGTCGGCCAATTCCTATCATGTCTTCACGATAGCGCCCTCTGCAGGACGCTCGCCGAAGCTACTTACTACGCTGCCAGTTTTTCTTCCACTACCGGACTGTGCAGTTTCGCAACCTTCACGTCCCAGATGATGCCGAGCGCGCTCAGCAACTTCATGGTGAGCCACGAAGGATCGAATTCAAACCAGGCCAGACCGTGACGCGCCGAACTCGGATGAGCGTGGTGGTTGTTGTGCCAGCCTTCGCCGAACGTCATCAGCGCTACCCACCAGTTGTTGCGGGATTGGTCGCGGGTCTTGAACCGGCGGTAGCCCCACATGTGCGAAGCCGAATTCACCAGCCAGGTGGCATGCAGGCCAAAGCTGACGCGCAGGAAAATACCCCAGCACACCATGGGCAGGCCACCGAAGGCGAACAGAATCGCGCCCAGTACCACCAGCGGTACCCAATGCCAGTTGTTCAGCCAAACGTAGAACTTGTGCTTCGCCAGATCCGGCGCAAACTTAGCCATCGCCTTCGTGTTGGCGTGGTTCGCTTCACCGAACAGGATCCAGCCCATGTGCGACCAGAAAGCGCCGTCATTCGGCGAGTGCGGGTCACCCGGCTGATCCGACTTCTGGTGGTGAACGCGGTGTGTGGCAACCCAGAAAATCGGTCCGCCTTCCAGGTTCAGCGTGCCACAGATAGCGAACAGGTACTCCATCCACACCGGGCACTTATACGAGCGGTGCGTGTGCAGACGGTGGTAGCCCATGCTGATACCAAGGCCAATGGAGAACCAGTAGAGGAACAACGTGGTGAAGAACACCTTCCACGTGAACATGAACAGCGCTGCAACCGCGCCGATATGAAAGATAATGAGTGCGACGATCGTGATCCAGTTAATTCTGTTGCGGACGGGAGCAATGGTCTCCTGTGCGCCGTGGGAGGTTTCTATCATGCCTCTTCAAGCTACCAGCCCCCGCGATTACCGTGTGTAAGACTTTTGTCGCAAGTTATCGACGGGTCTCGGCTTAGATTTCGTCGGTTGTGCGGAAGCGTCCAAATCGCAGCGCCAGCGCCGGCAAAACCAGCAGATTGAGCGCCGTGGAAGTTGCCAGCCCACCTAAAATCACCATCGCCATCGGCCCCTCGATTTCGCGCCCCGCACCCCGGCCTACCGCGAGCGGGAGGAGTCCCAGGGCAGTCACGATGGCGGTCATCAACACCGGCGTCAGTCGTTCACTGGAGCCGCGAATAACGGCCTGCAGATTCCACGTCTCTCCCTCGTGCCGCACCAGATGCTCGAAGTGAGAAATCATCATGATCGAATTCCGCATGGTGATGCCAAACAGGGTGACGAAACCCACCAGCGACCCCACCGAAACTTTGTTCCCGGAAAGCGCCACCGCCGCCACGCCGCCCACCAGCGCGAACGGCAGATTTGCCAGCACCAGCAGCATATTGCGCGTACTGCGGAACACCATATACAGCAGCATAATAATGCCCGCGGCTGCCACCAGAGACCACACCAGAATCTCGCGCTGTGCGGCTTCTCTGGCTTGTGAAGCCCCGCCAATCGTGATGTACGTCGATCCCGGCAGCTTTACCTTTTTGGCGATCGTCTCACGGGCTTCCTTCACAAAACTTTCCAGATCCCGCCCGCTAATATCCGATCCCACCGTCTGCCGCCGCCGCGCTCCCGTATGCGGAATATTGTACCGGCCCGAACTAAGCTGAATATCGGCAATCTCCTTCAGCTGAACCTTCAAACCCTCGGAGTTGCGCAGCATCAAAGTCCCGATTCGGCTCACATCGTTGCGCGACGCGTCATCCAGAATCACCGCTACCTGCGACACGCGCTCTTTCTCGTGCACTTCGCCCACTTCCGTGCCCTGCCAGGCCGTCTGGATTTCCTCCAGAACCTGCCCCGGCTGGAAGCCAAACTGGCGCATCTTGTCGGGACGCAGGCTAATGGTCACCTGCGGCGTTCCCGGCGGCGATTCGATGCGCACATCCGCGGCACCCCGGATCGCTGTCAGCGCCTTCGCCACTTCAGCAGCCTTCTGGTCCAGCACATCCAGATCGTCGCCAAACACGTTCACCACCACCTGCGCGGTGCTGCCCGCAATGATCTCGTCCAGGCGCTCGGTCAGGAACGGGTTGATGGAAACCGCCGGCCCCGGCACCTTCGCCACGCGCTGCCGCAGACCGTCTTCAATCTCTTCGGGATCGCCCGTCACGCCGGGTTTCAGGTCGATGTGGATTTCGCTGGAATGGACACCCTCGGTGTCGTCTCCCAGTTCCGCGCGCCCAATCTGCTGGGACACGATACGTACGCCCGGGTCCTTCACCAGTTCGCCCGTGACGATGCGGCCCACCCGCACCGATTCCGCGAGCGAACTGCCGGGCAGCAGGTTCATGTGGACAATGAAATGCCCTTCGCGCATCTCCGGCAGGAATTCGCCACCCATAAACGGCACCAGCGCCGCGGCCGCCAGACAGAGCACGGTCACGCCCACCATGATCCAGCCGATATGCCCCGCCAGGCGTCCCACCAGGCGTCCATAAGCCGCCTTCAGCAGGACCACAAACTTCGGTTCCCGCACCGTGTCCAGAACCTTCGGCAACATCGCGTAACACATGGCAGGGGTGAGCGTCAGCGCCACCACCAGCGAAGCCATAATCGCCAGAATATAGCTCCAGGCCAGCGGCGCGAACAAACGCCCCTGTACGCCGGAAAGCGCCATCACGGGCAGGAACACCAGCGCCACCACGAACGTTGCGTACACCACGGCGGAGCGCACTTCCACGGAAGCCTCGCGCACAATCCGGAAGACATCGAGCGCAGCCAAAGGGCGCGGAGCTTCCCGCAAGCGGCGGAATATATTTTCGGCGTCAATAATGGCGTCATCCACCACTTCGCCGATGGCAATGGCGAGCCCGCCCAGCGTCAGCGTATTCAGGCTCACGCCCCACCGGTCCAACAGGATCACAGCGATAAACAGCGACAGCGGAATCGCCGTCAGCGAGATAAACGCCACACGGATATTAAACAGGAAGGCCACCAGCACCACGCCCACCAGCACGGCACCCAGCAGCAGCGAGTTGCCAATATTTCGCACCGCTTCCGTAATGAAATTCGCGGGCCGGAACAGATCGCCATCCAGCTTGATCTTCTGTTCCGCAATCGCCGGTTTTAGTTCTTCCAGCGCCGCTTCAATGGCGCGCGTCACTTCCACGGTATTCGCGCCATACTGGCCGCTGATGTGGATCATGACGCCTTCTTTGCCCATGATAGTGGCGTCGCCGATTTTGGGCTCGCCCGCTTCGGTCACCAGCGCCACATCTTTCATGCGGACGCTCTGGCCGCCATGCGTGGAAAGCACCACTTCGCCCAACTGCTCCGGCGTTACCGACTGGCCTTCGGTCTGCAGCACAATGCGCTGGGCGGACGTTTCAATGAAACCCGCACCACGCACCGCCGTCGCGTTTCGCGCCGCCGCCACTACGTCGCTGATGGAAAGCCCCAGCGCCGCCAGTCGCTCGGGATGCATCTGAATCTGCAATTGCCGGACATCGCCGCCAAAGATCGCCACGCGTGCTACGCCCTTCACGCCCAGCAGCCGCGGACGCATCGTCCAGTCGGCGAAACTGCGCAGTTCCAGACTGGTACGGACATCGGATGTCAGGCCCACAATCAGCGTCAGGCTCGTCGCGCCCACCAGCGGAGCCAGTGCCGGTGCCCTCACGCCCTGCGGCAGGTTCGCCGCCGCTTCCGTCATCCGTTCCGACACCATCTGCCGGGCCCGGTAAATGTCGATCTGGTCTTCGAAAGTCGCCACCACCACTGACAAACCCTGCACGGAATTCGACCGCAGCGCCGCCAGATTCGGTGTCCCGTTCAGCGCCGCTTCCACGGGCCGTGTGACCAGGCTTTCCACATCCAGAGACGAAAGCCCCGCCGCCTCGGTTTGCACAATCACCTGAGGCGGAGAAAACTCCGGGTATACATCGAACTTCGCATTGCGAATCGTGTAATACCCGTAAGCTGCAATCAGGCACGCCAGCGCCATCACGACGCCGCGAAATCTTATCGATATCTCAACCAGGCGTGCCAGCATGTCGCTAGTTTGTATCCGCCTCGTTACGAGACTTGAACTCTTCGGAAAGCAGCGTCTGCGCCCCGGTCACTACAATCTTGTCGCCATCTTCGAAGCCTCGCGAAACAATGTAGCCATTGCCCGCCGGGTGATCCAGCGGCACGGGACGACGCTCAAAACGCTCGTCCGAAGTCTGCACGTAAACCCACGCCCGGCCTTCCTGCTGCACCACCGCCACGCGCGGAATCACCAGTTGCTTGCCACCCGGTCCACTCTGCGGCATGTAGGCGGTTACCGCGTTCCCTGGCCGCAAGTCGGGTCCGGCCTGTTTCAGTCGATACAGCAGCGCTACTCCCTGCGTTGCCGCATTCGCCGCCGCCATGCCCACCTTCTCGGCCACCAGTGCCGGTTGCGCCTCATGGCCCGTCGGCACAATGCGAATCGCGCCGTTACCCGGAACTTTCTCGCCAACCGGAATTTCAATCCGCGCCAGCAGTTGTTCGGGTTGCCCCAGGCGAAGCAGCGGAGCCCCTTGCTCCACACTCTCCCCCGGTTGCGCCAGAACCTCCAGCACCGTGCCACCCCGCGCCAGCTTGATCGCCTGCGCGTCGGACGTAGTTGATTGCGCCAGCGCGCCTTCTATCGCCTGAATCAGCGCCAGCGCGCCATTCGCCCGAACCTGTTCCGCCGTCACACGTGCCCGGGCCTCTTCCACCACCCGGTCCGACACATTCTTGTTGTCCGCATTCAACGCCGCAGCCCGATTCAGTGCCGCCTGCGCCGCTTTCACAGCCTCACCGGCGGCATTCAGTTCTGCACGGGCCGAAGCCAGCTGCGTATTCATACTGATGCGCTCCGTCAGCGCTAACCGTGGCTCCAGCGTGGCCAAAGCAACTCCCGCTACTATTTGCTGCCCCAACGCTGGCCAGGTTGCGGCCCGAAGAGTTCCGGAGTAAGGAGCACGAACCACAAACCCAAACGCCGGATCTTCCTCCAGCCGCCCGTAAGCTACCGTCTCCGCCGCCACCGCCTGCAATTCCAGTTCGTCTGTCTTGATCCCCGCGCGAACCTGATCCGCCTTCTTCAGCGTGACGCCCGGAGCCCCCGCCGCAGGCCCATCATCGTCGCCCTTCGCCGTTGCCGCCTTCTCCGGCTTTTTGGGCTCGCCGTCTTTATCTTTCCCGCAGGCCACCAGCAAGCCAGCCAGGGCAATCGCCAACCATCCACGCCTCATTTCGTCTTCTCCGCGCGTTTACTTGTATGCAGGTCGGGGGCCGGAATCGCTGCCCACACTGGTGTCTGCATGGCGTCTTCCAGTGCCCCCAGAGCCGCCTGCAGTTTCTCAAACGCGTCGTCCTGTACTTTGCGCAGGCCCATCGTATCCAGACGCGCCACCGTCAGGTCCAGGCGGCTGGCGTCCCCTCTTTGGAAGGCCGTTCCCGTCGCCATCACCTTCGCCTGGCCCACCTTCTGCAGCGTTTCCCTTGCAGTCTTCCATTCCGCACTGGCCGTGCGATACCGAACCACGGAAGTCTCCGCTTCCGCCACAACCCTCGCCTGCAACGCGATAAACTCCGCCTCCGCCTGCTTCCGTGCCGCTTCCTGCTCCGCAATCGGCCCCTGATTTTTATGCAGAATCGGCAGCGACTCCAACAGGCTCCCCAGCGTGTAGGACGGGAAGCCCTCCTGATAGGTAAACCCCGGGTTCAGCGAGATATTCGGGTACTGGTTCGCAATCGCCAGCCGTAGCCGCGCATCCACTTCTTCATACTCCACCAGCGCCCGCCGGATATCGGCCCTGTGCTGCAGTCCCGCACCCTGCACCTGTTCCGTCGCCACGCTCTCAACCGCCGCGAACGCGCTTACATTCACGGGGAACTTCTCCAGCACAGCCATCGGCAGGCCAACTGCCGCCCCTATCTCAGCCAACGCGCGATTCACGTCGCCTTCCGCAGCCCGCAGAGAGCCCGTCGCCGCTGCCCTCTCCATCAAAGCCTGATTCAGCTCCGGCCGCGCGGTCTCACCCAGCTCCAGACGCTTTTGCAGAATGCCCAGAACCTCGCCCCGCAGCTTTTCTTCTGTTTGAGCCGAGTCCAGTTTCGCCAACGCCACCGCGTACCAGGCCAGTGCATGGCGAACTTTGGTTCTCACACTCCAGGCGGTCTCATACACGCCAATCCGAGCCGCTTCCGCGTTCTTTTCCGCCTGCAGGATTCGTAAGCCCCGCTTGCCGGCCGTTTCGATGACGAACGAGGGGCTAATGGCGTACGTAGCGATGGAATCCGGGGTCTTATTGCGGCCGCCTTCGCCGCTGATGGAAGGCTTGATCCGCTGCCGGGCAGTCATGATCGCCGCCGCCGCGGTCTCGGCCTTCGCCCGCGCAACCTCCAGTTCGGTACTGAAGAACCAGGCAATCGCCGTCACCGTTTCGGGTTCCAGCGCAGTCGGTGGCCATGTTAATTCCGGCTTGCCCACCTGAACCCGGACAAACTCCGCAAGGCCATCCGCCCCCAGGCTCCGTGCCCGCAGCTTCGCTTCAATTTGCGGAGGCTGCAGGACATTTGCCTGATACTGAACGCAGCCCGTGCCGGTCATGAGGCAGGCAACCGCCCCGATCACCAACAATGGACCTGCCGCCAGGGGAGCTTTCACTCGTATGAGTATATTGCGTCGATTCTCTTTAGTCGCAGCGTGTTACTGCGTGACGGCGATGGTTACCTGACGACTGCGAACGCCACCCACGGTCAGCACCACGGGAATCGAACTCCCCGGCGCAATACCGGTGGGAATCTGGATGTTCAGCTGCATCACGCCAGCCACCAGGGTGGGAGCCGCGCCCGCATAGTTCACCACCGCATCCAGGCCGCCAACCGTCACCGAAACGGGCTGAATCGGGGCAGCGTACGGAGCGGCGCTCGCCGTCTTGCCGTCCACGCCGCCCACACCGCCAAGGCTGCTGGTCTGCCCTTCACCGGTCGCGAAAAGCGTAACCACACTGCCCACCAGAGCCGGATTGTTGGCATTATTCAGCGTGCCATCCTGATTCAAGGCTGCAGCCTGTCCGCCGCCGGTCGAGTCGGCGGTGAAAATCCCAGGCGCTGTCGGGAACACCGGAACCGTATTGATGGGGGTGTTCTTCCCCTGATAGTTCACGCGGATATCCACCGATACCTGACCGTTCACGCTGTAGGGCACAATCGCGGCCACGGCGTTCGCCGAAGCGTAGATCAGCGGTGCGGCCACGCGGCTAAATGTCACCGTGGTCCCGGCCAGCGTGGTGGGGAACAGTCCCTTCGTGGGGGAAGCCACCGCCAGCGTTGCCGGGCCAATACCCGTGCCGTAAAGCACCACGATTTCGCCCGGAGACACAGAGATGGAGGCGTCACCGATTCCGCTCAGAGGCGGCGCGAAGCCCGTCAGGCTGGCCGCGTTGGCAATCGCGCCCACCGAGAAGTTGATGGGGCTGAGTTTCCGAACCACCGCATTGGCCGCGTCCGCCACGTACACATTGCCGCCAGCGTCCACCGCCACGCCGTAGGGCTGGGCGAACTGCGCCGAAGTCCCGATGCCACCGTCGCCCGCATAGCCGGAAGTTCCGTTACCGCCGATCCAGAGCCTCGTACCACCCGGCAGAATCTTCTGCACGGTGTTGGTCCGGTATTCGGCCACGTAAATGGTGCCGCTCGCGTCCACCGCGAAGTTCTGCGCCACGAAGTTGTCGATGTAAGTCTTAATGACGCCGTCGGAACCCACGCGCCGGATGCTGCTGGTACCCGTGTCGCCGATGTAAAGATTGCCCGCGCCGTCAAACCCAAGCGAGAAGGGCAGGGAAAGGAATGCCTTGGTGGCCGGTCCGCCGTCACCGGGGGCCGCACCGTAAATCGAGTAGCCGACGCCAGCCACGGTGGTGATCACCTTCGTCTGGCGGTTCACTTTACGAACCGTCGCATTGCCGTAATCGGCAATATAAAGGTTTCCCGCACTGTCCAGGGCCACTGCAGACGGGAAATAAAGGGATGCTGCGCTTGCTGCACCGCCATCGCCGGAATAACCGCGGGAACCGTTGCCCGCGTAGGTGGTGATGATGCCCGAGGGCGTTACCCACCGAACGCGGCTGTTCAGCGAATCGGCAATAAAGACGTCGCCCGTGTTTTGGTCCACCGCCACGTCCAAAATGTTGGACAGGCCAGAACCCTTGGCGTTATCGCCATCGCCCGTGAAACCAAACGCCCCGTTGCCAGCTACGGTATCGATAATTCCAGTGGAAACATTCACCTTACGCACCGAGTAGTTGGTGTAATCGGTGATATAAATATTGCCGGCTTTGTCCAGCGACACACGCACGGGGTTGTTCAACTGCGCCTGGGTGGCCGGACCTGCGTCGCCGGACCATCCTGCGGACCCGCCGGTACCCGCTACCGTGGAAACAAGATACTGCTGCGCGGGGGCAAGGGCGCAAATAAGGAGGAACGCGGAAACGATTCGAAGGCTCTTCATGAAGTCCAGTTGTATTGAGACGGCTCACTACCGATTCAGGTTTCAAATCGGCTTCGGGCGACAAGCCGCCCAATTTGCGATGATACCAATGCTGCTATGTCTAAGTTGTTCGCCGGAACCTCCGGCTTCTCCTACCCAGCCTGGAAACCGGCCTTTTACCCGAAGGCCGTGCCCTCCGCTAAGTTCCTGGAACACTACGCCACGCGCCTGAACAGTGTGGAAATCAACTACACCTACCGGCAGTTGCCGTCGGCCAAAACGCTGGAAAACTGGCTGGCTCAAACGCCTCCAGGCTTTGCTTTTAGCTGCAAAGCCCACATGAAGCTGACCCACATCCTGAAACTGAAGGACGCGGGGAGTTTCACCGAGGTCTTCCTCAAGGCACTGGAACCCCTCCGCGCCGCCCGGCGTTTGGGGCCGATCCTCTACCAGTTCGCCCCCACCTTCAAATGCGACCTCGCCCGGCTCGACGAGTATCTGCCCCTCTTGCCCGACGACCTCCGCTTCGCCTTCGAGTTCCGCCACGCCTCCTGGCTGACAGACGAAGTCTACGAACGGCTGGCGAAAAAAGGTATCGCGCTCTGCCTCGCGGAATCAGAAAAGCTGGAAGTTCCCAAAGTGTTCACCGCCGATTTCGGCTACTTTCGCCTCCGCAAGGCCGACTACACGCTGGAAATGCGGGCCGATCTGCGTTCTCAGACAGACGCTCTTCTCGCCACCGGTCGCGACGCGTACGTCTATTTCAAGCACGAGGAAGACCCGAACGGAGCGCTCTGGGCGGAGGAATTACTAAGGCCTTAAAAAGGCGCCAGGGTCCACGGTACGATTCAGCGTGCCGCCCGCATGCAGAGCGCCGCTGCGCAGTGGTGCTTTCGTCAGATCCGCAGCTTCAATCATGCCGGTTCCAGCCTTGCAGCTCTCACCGGGCTATTGGCCGAAGCGCTTCGCCCAACTTCCACTCCACCGGGGCCGAAGTTTCGATCACGGTCTTTCGCTCGCTCCCAACGACGGCTTTCGCCACCATTGAAAGGTCAAGGCTCCCGACCTGCCATCTTCAACTCCACGCTTATCCGCTTTCCGGATCCGTTCGATTCCGAGCTACCGCGCTCCGCTTTGGTTTCGAGGCCTCGCGGGGCGTTATCCACACCCGAAATCCGTTTTCCGTTCCGCTTCTCAGCGCTACAGTGCCTGTTTGCGGCCTCCACTCCCCTTTGGGTCTTGCAACCCGCCGGATCAAAGCATTCAACCGTTCATTGCCCTGTAAACCCGCCGCCGCTTTCGTTCGTTTCTCCTGCCGCCCGTGTACTTACGGTCTTGCAACCGCTTTCCCGGACCGCCGCGAAGTCCGTTTCCGACCGCTTTGGCAATCGTTCCGTGAACCCTGGAACTGACTTCATCATGCGCCTGTTTTATTTCTTCGTCAATAGGGATATTGCCCGGTTTCCACAAGTTTTTTTAGTCCTTCAAAATCAAGCATCGGCGGGTTTCCTGCGGTGAATATCCTGTGGATAAATCAGCCCCTGCCGATACTGTTTTGTTGCTCAATGCCTCGGTCGGCCCCGCAGAAGAAAGCTGGCCGAAATCCACCAGCCTGGTGGGGCGCCACCGCTGGTGAGATTTTCGTTAGGTCCTGTTTTCAATAACATGGAAGTGGTTTTGGTTTGGCGTCGGACGTGCAACTGCTTAGGGCATCATGCGAACTCGTAACGTGGTTTCCAAAATCCTCCTGGGCAGCATTCCCCTCATCGCCTCCGTATCGGCGTTTGCGCAGGGCCGCTATCCCGCTCCTCCGCCTCCGCCCGTCTTTCCCTCCGGTTCCGAATCGACTTCCACCTCAGAACCTCCCTCTATCTCCGAACGGAATGACGCCCCGCCGCAGCAGGCACCTCGCGCTGCCTACTCGCAGCAGGACGTCAGCCGTTTCCCCTCGCATCTCACCGTGAAGCGCGGCACCTGGCTGCCGATTCGAATGGAACAGCAGCTTTCGTCTGACCGAAACCAGAGCGGTGAGAACTTCTACGCCACGCTCGCCGACCCCCTCGTTGTCAACGGCGTCGTCATCGCCCACCGCGGTCAGGCCGTCGTCGGGCGCATCACCGAAGCCCAGAAAGCCGGGCGCGTGGAAGGCGTCTCCAGGCTTGGTCTCGAAATCATCGGGATCACCCTCGCTGACGGCGAGAACATGAGTGTTCACACCCGAATCCTGCAGCACAGCGGCCCCACTTCTGTTGGTCGCGATCTGGGCACAGTTGGGCAGGCGACGGCCATGGCTGCGGCTATCGGCGGCATCAGTGAAGGTGGCAAGGGCGCCGGGATCGGTGCCGGAGTCGGTGCCGCCGCCGGGCTCGCCGGGGTCCTCCTCACCCGTGGCAAGGCAACGGTGGTTTATCCGGAAACCCTGCTCACCTTTGAGCTGGAATCGGCCGTCGAAGTGGACACAACCCTCTCCGGTGCCTTCCGGTACGCCGATTCCCGCGACTATGAACGCGACCGCAACTACTCCACCCGTCGTACCAACCCGCAGCCTCCTCCTCCGCCCTACTATGGTGGCTACGGTCCTGGTGGCTACGGTCCCGGTTGGGGCTACGGCTATCCGTATGGCGGCTACGGCGGCGGTGTCGGCATCATCATCGGGCGCGGCTATCGCGGGCGCTACGGGCGACGCTAAGCGCTAACTCACAAAAACGTCCCTGAAAAAAGGGGTGGGCATAAGAAAGGAAAAGAGGAGGCTCCCCCGAGCCTCCCCTTTCCCTTTCTTCCTGCCATAATCGAAACGTGGATTTCGACTACACCCCCGAGCAACTCCAACTCAGGCGGGCCGTTCGCGAGTTTGCCCAGATGGAGATCGCCCCCCATGTCATGGAGTGGGATGAAAACCAGATCTTCCCGCAGCAGGTAATCAAAAAACTGGGTTCGCTCGGCTACATGGGGGCCATTTTTCCCGAAAAGTACGGCGGCGCCGGCCTGGGATATGTGGAATACTCCATCATCATCGAGGAACTGTCCCGGGTGGATGGTTCGGTGGGCATTATTCTCGCCGCCCACACCTCGCTTTGTTCCAACCACATTTACAAAGCGGGTACCGACGAGCAAAAGCAAAAATATCTGCCCAAACTGACTTCGGGTGAGTGGCTCGGCTGTTGGTCGCTCACCGAGCCCGAAGCCGGGTCTGACGCCGCCGGAACCCGGTCCACCGCCGTCCGCGATGGCGACGATTGGGTGCTCAACGGCTCCAAGACCTTCACCACCAACGCCCATTACGCCGACATCTGCGTCGGCATGGCCGTAACGGATCGCAGCGCCTCCCACCACGGCATCTCCGCCTTCGTCCTGGAAAAAGGCACGCCCGGTTTCCGCGCCGGCAAGAAGGAGAATAAGCTGGGGCTCCGTGCCTCCGACACCGGCGAAGTCGTCTTCACCGATTGCCGCATTCCCGATTCTCAGATGGTGGGCAAACAGGGCGAAGGCTTTGTGGATAGCCTCCGCATCCTCGATGGCGGGCGTATTTCTATCGCGGCGCTCTCCATCGGGATGGCCCAGGGTGCTTATGACGCGGCCCTCAAATACGCCAAACTCCGCAAGCAGTTCGGTCGCCCCATCTCCGAATTTCAGGCCATTCAGCACAAGCTGGTGGACATGGCGACCAAAATCGACGCTTCCCGTCTGCTCAACTACCGGGCCGCCACCATGCTCGACGCCGGACACCGCGTCACCCGCGAGTCCGCCATGGCGAAACTCTTCGCCTCGGAAGCCGCCGTCTGGATCGCCAACGAAGCAGTGCAGATTCACGGCGGGTACGGCTTCATCAAGGATTACCCGGTTGAAAAGTTCTACCGCGACGTGAAGCTTTGCACCATCGGTGAAGGCACCAGCGAGATCCAGCGCCTGGTGATCGCCCGCCAACTCCTCAAGGAAAAATCTTGAGCGCAGCGTCTTCAAGAAATGGGTCGCCCCGCGAACTCGCCCGCCTGGCCACCGCCGTGGAAAATGGTGCGCCCGTGCCAGCCTCGCTGCCCCAGGGCGAAGGCCTGATCGTCGGCATTACCGGCCCTCCCGGGGCGGGGAAGAGCACTCTGGTCGGCGCCCTGATTGATGAACTTCGCCGTCGTGAAAAACGCGTCGCCATCATCGCGGTCGATCCCTCCAGCCGCTCAACCGGAGGCGCCGTTCTGGGCGACCGCATTCGGATGCAGCGCCACCACGCCGATCCCGGCGTCTTCATCCGCTCCATGGCTACCCGTGGAGCCACCGGAGGTCTGGCCAAAACCAGCGCCGCGCTCGCCCGCCTGTTCCGCGGAGCCGGTTTCGATTTCGTGATCCTCGAAACCGTCGGCGTCGGCCAGGACGAGATCGATGTCACAGCCACCGCCGATGTCACCGTCGTGGTTCTCGTGCCCGGCATGGGCGATGACGTCCAGGCCATCAAAGCCGGCATCATGGAGATCGCCGACGTCTTCGCCATCAACAAAGCCGATCGCCCCGGCGTGGACCAGACCCAGCGTGAAATCGAAGGCATGCTGTCTCTCAGCCACCCCAAACCTGGCCAAACAGCGGTTCCCATCTTCCGGACCATAGCCACCGATGGCACCGGAGTCCCCGAACTTCTGGAGTATCTGCTTTCCTGTCCGAGGCTGGCCCGGAAGGCTCCCGCCGCTGTCCTGGGCATTGACCACCTGGGCCTGGCGGTCCGTTCCATCGAGCACTCCCTGGCCTTCTATCGCGACCAGCTCGGCCTCGAAACCACCCTCCGCGAAACCGTGGCACAGGAAAAGGTCCACGTCGCCATGCTGCCCCTCGGTGACACCCGCCTGGAGCTTCTGGAACCCGCAGACCCCACCTCCACCATCGCCCGCTTTCTGGAAAAGCGCGGCCCCGGCCTGCACCACGTCGCTCTCCGCGTCGCTGATCTGGCCAGCATGGCGAATACCCTGGAAGCTTCCGGCATACGTCTCCTCGCCCAGCCACAAAAAGGTGCCGGCGGCCACCTCTACGTCTTCCTCCATCCAGGCGATACCGGTGGCGTACTATGGGAACTTATTCAGGATTAGCTGCACCTAATCCGGCTGCACCTAATCCGGCTGCACCTAATCCGGTAAGACCAGGAGAGAACTTGCCCAAAATTGGCATCATTGGCGGTAGCGGCCTTTATTCCATGCCCGGCTTTCGGGCCGAACGCGAAGAAACGGTCGAGACCCCCTTCGGCGCACCTTCCGACAACTACATCGTCGGCGAACTGGAAGGCCAGGAGGTCGCGTTTCTGGCCCGCCACGGCCGCGGTCACCGCCTTTCGCCCTCCGAACTGAACTTCCGCGCCAATATCTTCGGCATGAAGAAGCTCGGCGTGGAGCGCATCATTTCGCTCTCCGCCGTCGGCTCCCTCAAGGAAGAGCACAAGCCCACTGACTTCGTCATTCCCGACCAGTTTGTGGACCGCACCATGGGCCGCATTTCCACCTTTTTCGGCGAGGGCCTGGTCGCCCACGTCAGCTTTGCTGATCCCGTCTGCGGCCAACTGGCGAACACCGTCGCGGCGGCCTGCGCCACGGTCGGCGTCAATGCCAAACAGGGTGGCACTTACATCTGCATGGAAGGCCCCATGTTCTCCACCCGGGCCGAATCCAACCTCTATCGCTCCTGGGGCATGGATGTTATTGGCATGACCAACCTGCAGGAAGCCAAGCTCGCTCGCGAAGCCGAAATCTGCTACGTCACCGTCGCCATGGTGACCGATTACGACTGCTGGCATGCCGACCACGACGCCGTGGAAGTCACCGATATTATCCGCGTCCTGGTGCAGAACGCCGAGAATGCCGCTAAGGTTGTGGCGGCGGCGGTGAAGTCGATGCCGTCCGACCGCACCTGCAAGTGCGGCGTCTCGCTGCAGCACGCGCTCATCACGGACAAAAAAGTCGTGCCTCCGGCCACGGTGGCGAAGCTGGCCCCGATTGTCGGTAAGTACTTCGCGTAACCTGCTCGAAGCCCTTCGCAGGGGAGATCTCCCCCGTCCGGACGAAGTGCGCCTGCTGGGCGAGACCGCGTCCGGCGAGTTCTTCCGCGACCTCATCGAACCCCTGTGCGATTCGTTTGACCTGGCCCAGGCCGCGGCTTACGAATCGCTCATGCGGGTCTTTATTCCGGACGCGCCGCAAACCGCCCCCGTCCTGCCGACTCGTGTCGAGACCGTTTACGTGCTGTCCCGCGTCACCCTGGGCGCGGACATCAAGATCACCAGTATTCTGCTGGACGCCGCGAAGCAGCGCTTCCCCGACGCCCGCATCGTCTTCGTTGCCGGACGCAAATCCGCAGAGTTGTTCGCCGCCGATCCCCGCATCGAAATTCTCGACGTCAGCTACCCCCGCTCCGGTCCCGTCAGCGCCCGAATCGCCTTTGCCCGCGATCTGGCCACCCGCCTCGCCACCCCCAACAGCATCGTTCTCGATCCCGATTCCCGCCTCACCCAGCTCGGCCTCATCTCCTTCGGCCCCCACCATTTCCATTTCCCCAGCCGCACGGCAGAGGGCGTGAACCTGACCACCATCACGCAGGTCTGGACCGAGTCCGTCCTTGGAGTTCGTGGCAGCGCTTTCATCGCTCCCCCACCCGTCCCCGCTCTCCGCCCAGGCCCTCGTGTGGCCATCAGCCTCGGCGTCGGCGAGAATCTCTCCAAGCGAATCCCCGGCGCCTTCGAGCTTGATCTGGTCGCCCTCCTCGCCAACCGCTTCCCCTGCGTCTGCATTGACCGAGGCGCCGGAGGCGAAGAAGCCGAACGCGTGAATCTCGCCACCCAGGGTCTAAACGTCGATTTCTGGGAAGGCTCCTTCGCAGGCTTCGCGTCGATCATCGCCCAGTCCCACCTCTACGTCGGCTACGACTCCGGCGCGCAGCACGCCGCTGCCGCTCTCGGTATTCCCGTCATCACCGTCTTCGCCGGAGCGCCCTCGCCCCGCTTCCGAACCCGCTGGGCCGCCCTGGGAACCGCCCCCTGCAGCCTGCTCGATGCCGATACCTTATCGCCTGAGCAGATCCTCGCGCAGCTGAACACCGCTACTTTTTGAACTGAGCGCCCGAAATAGACGTCACCGCCGACCAGAAAAACCGCAGGTGCTTCTCCACCGCTTCCTCTGAAATCCGCTCCTGATCGCTGTGTGCGCCAAAGCCCTGCAGAATATCCTCGTCGTCCCGCATCGCCCCAACCCCGTAGCACTGAACACCCTTCGGCCGAAGTTGCGACATATCCGTCGCGCCCGTCCCCATGTACGGCAGCGTGGGCACCCCGTAGGCCGTCTGAAATGCCGCCTCAATTGACTTGTAGATGTCCGATGTCGTGCTCATCGGAGCGGCACCCGGCCGCGTCCGCTGCGCCGTCACCAGTTCCACCGCCGGGTCGTTAATCACCTGCCGCATCAGTTCGTGGAACGCCGCCAGGTCTTCATCCGGCAGCACACGGACATCCAGCGAAGCCGTCGCTTCACTCGGAATCACGTTCGCCTGAAATCCACCCTGAATCATGTTCGGCGAGATGGACGTATGCAGCATCGAGTACAACCCCGGCTCATTCTGCGCCAGGTACTCGCGCGCCGCCGCTGCTTTCCCTGGAATGAACAAATCGCGGAAATGCGCCGCCTCTTCCGGGTCGCCCAACTGCGCCAGTTTCTCGAAGTAAGTCCGCGTCGTGTCATTGAAACGCATCGGCGGATCCCAGTACGCGAGCTTCTCCACCGCGCCCGAAAGATGCGCAATCGCATTCCCCCGCAGAGGCCTCGACCCATGCCCCGACGGACCCTTTGCCACCAACTGCACCCGGGCCGGGTACTTTTCCACCGTCTGCACCGTGGCCCACCGCACTTTGCCGTTCCGCCGGATCACGCCCCCACCCTCGGCCAGACACGCTTCCGCTTCAATCTCCGGGAAATGATCGCTCACCAGGTAGCCGATCCCGATAGCGGAATTGCCTTCCTCCCCCGCTTCCGACACAAAGATCACGTCGCGATCCGTTACCGCGCCCGTCCGCTTCAGCATCACCATCGTCATCATGGCGGCGAACAGATTCGTCTTGTCATCCAGCGTGCCCCGGCCATAAATGTAGCCGTCCTTGTGGGCCGCGCTGAAAGGAGGCAGCGTCCATTTGGCCGCGTCAATCTTCACCGTGTCGCTGTGGCCCATAATCAACAGCGGCTTCTTTGCCCCGTTGCCCTTGATGCGGGCGATCAGGTTCGGCCGGGTCGGTTCTTTCGCGACGAGTGTGACCGGAATTCCCTCAGCCTCCAGCACGCCTTTCACATACTCCGCAACCTTTGCCTCACCCGGAGGCGCGGTCGAGTCAATCTTCACCAGGTTCTCGAAGTGCTTCATGCCTTCGGCGTTGAACTTTGCCCAGTCGAATTGTTGGGCGAGGGCGGGCAACGCGGCGAGTGCGAGAAGTGTGAGGAAACGGCGCATAGATTTACGCACCAGATTAGCGAAGTCTCCCTGCAAACACAAAATCGAGTATGCTTTTTTCAACGGAGCTCTTAATATGTCTAAGGCGGACATTCACTTGGAAGATTAGTCTTGTAACAGCGGTTGCAATAAGCGCCGCGCTGAACGCCACCGCGGGCAGCGTAACCCTGCGCAGCGGGAATGGTTCGGGCTCTACCGACACCGCTGTTCACATGCTGATTGGTCCCGCGGACAGCCCCTTTTCTTCGGCCTTCAGCTCGTCCAACTTCGCAGCCGCAGACACGGGGCCAAATGCCTTTATCATTGGGCGTAACCCCGCCTGGCTCTCGGCTCTCTCCGGTGACAGTCTGTCGAAATGGCTTGGAACCAGCGCCTCCGCTGCTTCTGCGGGCAGTACGGCCCTGTACAGCATCGGCTTCGTGATCGACAACCCTTTCAGTTCCGCCACACTCCAGCTCAACTATGCCGTGGATAATCTGCTCGGTGGTGGTCCGAACCAAGGCGTGTTTTTGAACGGTGTCGCGGTTTCCGGTAATTCCACCGGCGGGACCTATACCAGCGAATCCAGTCTTTCCCGGTCCGATGTTGCCTCGCTCTTGCACGTGGGCTCCAACACTCTCTATATCAACGCCAGCGACCAGGGCGGCCCCGCCGGCCTGATGTTCCGCGCCAACATCACCACAGTTGACGCAACCGTTCCCGAACCCGGCACTTTCGCCCTCGGCTGCCTCGCCCTGCTGGCCCTCAGTCTGCGGGCTGGCAAGTTCAATCGGAAGCTCACCCAGTACTTCTTCCACCCAAAACACTAGCCAAACGACCCTCATTCGTTGTATCGTCAGACTGGAGCTTTGGTTCCGTCACTCTTGGAAGTTATTGAAAATATTAAATCCTGTTTGGCGGACACCCGTCAGTTTCGGCCCCTTGGTCGCCAAAACCTGAAAAAATCAGCAGGCCATAAACAGTTTGTGATAGTTTTGTTTCTGTTGTGGGTTTTTCCGGCCCCGGCCGCACCCGCGCCTGAATTGCTTCGTTTGGAAGCCAGCGTGGACGCCATGGGTTCCACCTTCTCTGTCGTGCTGTACGGCGAGGACCGCAACAAACTGGAAAGTGCCTCCGAAGTTGCTTTCGAGGAGGTTCGGCGCCTCGATTCTCTCCTGTCCAATTACAAATCGGAGAGTGAATGGAGCCAGGTGAATCGCGACGCGGCCCAAAAGCCCGTTGTGGTCTCCCAGGAGTTGTTTGATTTACTGGTGGCCTGTGTCAACTACAGCCGTCAAAGTGAAGGCTCGTTCGACATCACGGTCGGGCCGCTAATGAAAGTGTGGGGGTTTTACCGGGGCACGGGGCATCTCCCCAAACCGGGCGAAGTGAAGCAGGCAATGGATCAAATCGGTTACCGAAATATAAAATTGAACCCGGCTGACCGCTCCGTTTCCTTTTCCCGTCCTGGTCTCAATCTCGATCCGGGTGGTGTCGGTAAGGGCTATGCGGTAGATCGCATGGCCGATGTCCTCCGGCGCCAGGGCGTGAAATCTGCCCTCATCTCCGGCGGTGGTTCCAGCATCTATTGTCTGGGTGCCCCTCCCGATGAAGCCGGTTGGCGGATCAAGCTGGAAGATCCCCGCCACGCCGGTGACCCAGACGCTCCGTATGCTGCGGAGGTCATCCTGAAGGACGAATCTATCTCCACTTCAGGCAGTTACGAAAAATTCTTTGTGGCCGAAGGCAAAACCTGGAGCCACATTATGGACCCCCGCACCGGCTTTCCGGCGCAGGGAACTCTTTCGGTTTCGGTTATTTCGCCTCGCACACTGGACAGCGAGGTATGGGCCAAACCATACTTCATAATGGGTCGTCGCTGGACGGCGACCAACAAACCCCGGGATTTCCGGGTCTTCTTTTGCCAGGCTTCGGGCGGGAGTTCCACTCCTGTCTCGGCTTCTGGCAAGGAACTTATTAAGGCGGATCAATCATGCGCGTGGCTCCAATGACGAGTCGTTTCCTCGATGCCTGCAAGCGACGGCCCACTGACGTGCGGCCAGTGTGGTTTATGCGGCAAGCTGGTCGGTACATGAAGTCGTACCGGGATATCCGGGCCAAGCACTCCATGCTGGAAATTTGCAAGCGGCCTGACCTGGCCGCGGCCATCACCCTCCAGCCCGTCGAAGCTCTCGACGTGGATGCGGCTATCATTTTTGCTGATCTTCTGCTCCCCGTGGAACCCATGGGCCTGAAGCTAGCCTTCCCCAAGGAAGGCCCACACATCGAAAATCCCATCATGTCGTCGGAAGACGTGGACGCTCTTTCCACCTCCAACACGGATGATCTCGGTTACGTCGGTGAAGCCATCCAGCAGACAGTGCGTGCCCTCGCCGGACGTGTTCCGGTTATCGGCTTCTGTTCCGCTCCCTTCACCCTCGCCAGCTACATGATCGAAGGCGGAGCCTCCCGCAACTTCCTGCGCACCAAGCGCATGATGTACGGTGACGAAACCCTCTGGCGTCGTCTCATGGGCAAGATCGTCGATGTTTTGGCACCCTTCGCCATCATGCAGATCGCCTCCGGTGCCCGCTCCATCCAGGTTTTCGACAGCTGGGTCGGGGCGCTCGCCGCTGACGATTACGTCCGCTTCGCTCAGCCCTACTCCCGCGCGCTCATCGAACGCATTCGCGCCGCCGGCGTCCCGGTCATCCACTTCGGTACCGGCGCTTCCGGTTACTTCCGCGAACTCCACGCCGCCGGTGGTGACGTGATGGGCTGTGACTGGCGCATCAATATTGACCAGGCCTGGCTCGACATCTCCTACCGCTCGGCCATCATGGGTAACCTTGATCCCGTCGCGCTCTTCGCCCCCCTGCCCGAACTCAAGGCAAAGGTTCACGAACTGTTGCGCCGCACCGGCACTCGCCCCGGCCACATCTTCAACCTCGGCCACGGCATCCTCCCCGAAACCCCGGTGGAAAACGTGAAGGCCGTCGTCCAGATGGTCCGCGAGTTCCGGCCCTAAGCTCCATGCGGGTCGGCATCATTGGCGGTGGCATCACCGGGCTTTCCTGTGCGTACTATCTGGGAAAGCTCGGTCCTGATATGGACGCCACCGTCTTTGACCCGGCCCCCGGCGGTCCCATTGGGACCGTCAACATCGAAGGTTGCATCCTCGAAACCGGTCCCGAAAGCTGGCTCGCCGCCAAGCCATGGGCCGAGCAACTCATCCGCGAACTCGGCCTCGGTGACGATCTCACCGGCTCCAATGACGCCCAACGTCGCACCTTCGTCCTCCGCGATGGTCGCTTCCTCACCCTCCCCGAAGGTCTGCAAATGGTAGTTCCCACCAAGGTTCTGCCCGTCCTCAAGTCCGAACTCTTCGGCTGGGGTACCAAGCTCCGGATGGGCCTCGAAGTCTTTCGCAACCCTGTCGCCCACCCCGATCGTTCCGTTTCCGACTTTGTGAACGACCACTTCGGTCCGGAAGCCGTCGAATTTCTGGCCGAACCCCTCCTCGCCGGAGTCTACGGCGGTTCGCCCGACGAGCTCAGCGCCGCCAGCGTTCTCCCCAAATTCGTCGAATACGAACAGCGCTACGGCAGCGTCGTCGTCGGCACCTTCCGCGACCGTCGCCCTCCTTCCAAAAACTCCATCTTCCGCTCCCTCCGCTCCGGCGTCGGCACCCTGATTGAAGCCCTCAAATCCAGGGTTCACATCGTCAACAGCCGCGTCGATTCCCTCGAACTTTCTGACGACATCGGCTGGACCATCACCGCCGACGGCAAGCAATCCATCTTCGACATCGTCATCGTCGCCTGTGGAGCCAACAAGGCGCAACCCCTGCTCGCCCCCATCGATCCCGAACTCTCTGAACTCCTCGGCACCATCCCCTATAGCGGTTCCGCCATCTGGACCTTCGGCTACCGCCGCAGTGACGTTCCTCACCCGCTCAACGCCTTCGGTTTCCTCGTCCCCCGCGCCGAGCGCGAAGCCCGGAACATGAAGATGATGGCCTGCACCTGGCTCGGCACGAAATGGGCGGGCCGCGTCCCTGACGATAAAGCTGTCTTCCGCTGCTTCTCCACAGATCCCGACGCCCCGCGCGCCGCCGTTCAGGCCGAACTCCATCGCCTGATGGAGATCACTGCGGACCCCCTCTTCAGCGTCGGCCACCGCTGGCCCGAATCCATGCCCCAGTACACCATCGGCCACGCTGCCCGTGTCGATGAAATCGAGCGTCGAGCTTCTGAACTCCCCGGCCTCTACCTCGCCGGCAACGCCTATCGCGGCATCGGTATCCCCGATTGCGTGAAAAGCGCCCAGCAGACCGCGAAAGCCATCTCCGAGCTAATTCCGGCACTGCTCGCCCAATAAACGACGGCCCAGCCATGACCGAGCAACAACTCCGCGAAAAGCTTCGCAAAATCTCCGCGCTGTTCGAAGGCGCCACCACCCCAGGCGAACGGGAAGCCGCCAAGGCCGCCATCGAGCGTATTCGCAAAGCTCTCGGCGAAACCACCAAAACCGAACCCAGCATCGAAATGCAGTTCACCCTGCCCGACCGCTGGCAGCGCCGGCTCTTCACAGCCCTCTGCCGCCGCTACGGCCTGGAACCCTTCCGCTACAAACGCCAGCGCTACACCACCGTAATGCTGCGAGTCCCCCGTACCTTCCTCGACCGTACCCTCTGGCCCGAATACGTCGCGTTACGCCAGGCCCTCGACATCTACCTCAACGACGCCACCGAACGCATCATCCGCGAGGAAGTCTTCGGCGACGACGAAGAAGCCCGCGAACGCGCCGGATAACCCTGCAGTAGAGGCGCTCGGTTGGGCGGCGCGGGCATGAACTTAAAAGCTGGAGGGTAAGGCGTAGCTAACCGCCACAGGCCGTTCCACAAGTAACTTGAAGTGCACCGGATCCCGCCGGCTGTTCGGCCGCCTGATACCAGCCAGGAGCGCAAGCTTGTCCACCGTGACGCGTTTGCCATTTAGGCGCGCCCCTCGCGGCATGGCAACAGCCGCGTCAAAAGCAAGGCCCCGCGCGTGGTCCGAAGCCGGGACCGGTTGCTGCCGGGGAAGCAGTTGATGTCGCGCGAATTCCGAGCCCACTTCCTCGCGCATCGCCCGGCATCCGCTGGACCGGTTGTTGCGAAGCTGCTTCACCCACTTCATCCAAACCTCGTGCAGATGGGCTTGATACGCAGTCGGACGGTAGGCGGATTTCAGCTCAAACGTCCCGCCCAATCCCGTCACCATTTCTCTGAAGGTATCAAGCGCCAGCGCCGCGTCCGGCACCAGCCCCGCGATGTCCGCAGGTGCGATGTCAGCGTTCTTCTCGAACGCCAGCACTTCGGAGTCCCAGATCTCGGGCACCGGCGCTACCTTGCACCCCGCAAACATCTGGAATCGGCGGAGGGATCTTATTTGCGCGTCCCAAATCACGGACGAAATGGAGCGCACCGGTGAAACCGGCAGTGCTTCCTCTTCGATAGCGACAGATTCGGTGGCTGCAGGCGCACTAACAGAAGCTGGCGGTTGGGCCGCGTTCAGACTTGTGCCGATGATTGAGAGAAGAAAAAGTTGCCTGACGGTCCTGTGCAAAACCATTCTTTGCGGCTCCTGGCGGGCCAGACCAACACTATAACAGCCGGGCTGAACTGGTGGTCGCCCGACTCTTGTCTCATGCAAGATGAGCCTGAAGGGGGGTACGGATTCTCACGCAAGGTGAGCCTGAGGAGAAGGGGTTGGATGCTGGGGATTGATCATCAG
>CAIYVZ010000052.1 GCA_903929755.1 uncultured Acidobacteriia bacterium | reverse complement strand
ACACTCGCCGTTCCCGCTGTTCCCGACGGTGTTGTCGCCGTGATCGAGGTTGCACTCACCACCGTCACATTGGTCGCTGCCGTCCCGCCAATCGTCACACCAGTCGCACCCGTCAAATCAGTACCCGTGATCGTGACACTGGTGCCGCCCGCAACCGGACCGCTGGCAGGACTGATCCCGCTTACCGTGGGCGCCGCAATATACGTGTAAAGCGTATTAGCCGCATTCGTCCCGCCCGCCGTCGTCACCAGGACACTCGCCGTTCCCGCCGTTCCCGCCGGTGTCACCGTGGTGATCGATGTGGCGCTCACCACGGTGACGCCCGTCGCCGCTGCTCCCCCGATCGTCACGCCTGTCGCCCCGCCCAAGTTCGTGCCTGTGATCGTCACCGACTGACCACCCGCAATCGGGCCGCTCGAAGGACTGATCCCGCTTACCGTGGGCGCCGCAATATATGTATAAAAAGTATTCGCCGCATTCGTCCCGCCCGCCGTCGTCACCAGGACACTCGCCGTTCCCTCTGTTCCCGCCGGTGTTGTCGCCGTAATTGACGTCGCACTCACCAGCGTCACACCGGTCGCCGCCGTCCCGCCAATCGTCACACCCGTTGCCCCGCTTAGATTGGTACCCGTGATCGTGACACTGGTTCCGCCCGCAATCGGACCGCTGTTCGGACTAATTCCTGTCACCGTCGGCAAAGGCACCACGGTCGCCACCTGCACCGCACTCGCACTGCTCAAGCCATACGACGTCACCACCGCGGACAGGCTTCCGGCCGCTAAAGGCTGCGCCGTGAACGTCACCGTCAGTTGCGTACTGGTCGCCGCCGTCACCGTCCCCGCAGCCCCGTTGTTAAACGTCACCAGGTTATTCCCCGCTGTCGGATCAAACCCGGTACCCGTAATTGTCATCGCCGCCGCACCTATCGAGACGTTACTGGCACTGGAAGTCACCACAGGCAACACCAGCGTGATCGCCGTACGAAGCAATTGGGGGGTATTCAGGCTATTCCCGCCGCTATAAAGAGTTGAACCGTATTGCCCCAGCGCGTTGACAGTGTAGCTTGCGTTGGGGCTCCCGCTCGTGCTTATTCCGTCCTGGGCGATTTCCGCCACATAGTTACGACTTTGGCCTCCGATGGTAGTGAAATTCCCGCCTGCGTAAATGCGGGGACCAACCGTCAACAGAGCATAGACAACGCTATTTGCGCTGGGGTTCCAGCTCGTGGCTGTTCCGCTCGTCACGCTTAAGGCCGCCAGATTAGTTCGAGTGGTCGAGCCCCCAACCTGCTGGAAGTTCCCGCCCACATACACCGTCCCCCCCGAGATCGCCAGCGCATATACAGTTTTATTAACGCTGCTTACGTTGGGGTCCCAGCTCGTGGCTGTTCCGCTCGTGGCGTCGAAGGCCGCCAGACTATTTCGAGGGGTCGAGCCCCCAACCGTGGTGAAGTCCCCCCCGGCATACACCGTCGACCCCGACATCGCCAGCGCATTCACTGTGCCGTCTGCGTTGGGGTTCCAGGCCGCCAGCGTGCCGTCGGCGTTGATTGCCGCCAGAAACTTTCGAGTGGTCGAGCCCCCTACCGTGTTGAAGCTCCCCCCCGCATACACCGTCCCCCCCGATATCGCCAGCGCATTCACTGTGCCGTCTGAGTTGGGGTTCCAGCTCGTGGCTGTTCCGCTCGTAGCGTCGAAGGCCGCCAGCCGATTTCGCGTGGTTGAGCCCCCAACCGTGGTGAAGTCCCCCCCCGCATACACCGTCGACCCCGATATCGCCAGCGCATTCACTGTGCCGTCTGCGTTGGGGTTCCAGGCCGCCAGCGTGCCGTCGGCGTTGATTGCCGCTAAGCCTCCCCGTGGTGATCCGCCTCCCACGGTGCTGGCATTCCCGCCGATATATAGATTTGCCCCGGACACTGCCAGCGCATAGTTCGTTCCCCCGGAATTGGCAGTCAAGCCCAATAGGGTGCCACTTGTGTCTATCGCCGCAAACCGCCTCCTGCTTGTTGCCCCCACCGTGGTGAAGCCCCCCGCCGCATACACTGTCGACCCTGAGATCGCCAGCGTATACACGTTGCTATTTAAATTGGGGTCCCAGCTCGTAGCTGTTCCGCTCGTAGCATCGAAGGCCGCCAGCCGATTTCTCGTGGTCGAGCCCCCAACCGTGGTGAAGCTCCCGCCCGCATACACCGTCGACCCCGAGATCGCCAGCGCATAAACAGTAAGGCCAAGGCCGCTTACGTTGGGGTTCCAGCTCGTGGCTGTTCCGCTCGTGGCATCGAAGGCCGCCAGCCTATTTCGAGTGGTCGAGCCCCCAACCGTGACGAAGCCCCCCCCCACGTACACCGTCGCCCCCGATATCGCCAGCGCATTTACAGTGGCACCTGCGTTGGGGTTCCAGCTCGTGGCTGTTCCGCTCGTTGCGTCGAAGGCCGCCAGTCGATTTCGAGTGGTCGAGCCCCCAACCGTGGTGAAGTCCCCCCCCGCATACACCGTCGACCCTGAGATCGCCAGCGCATTCACATTGCCGCCGCTTACGTTGGGGCTCCAGCTCGTGGCTGTTCCGCTCGTAGCATCGAAGGCCGCCAGCCGATTTCGAGTGGTCGAGCCCCCAACCGTGGTGAAGCTCCCCCCCGCATACACCGTCGACCCCAAGATCGCCAGCGCATTCACAGTACCGTTTGCGTTGGGGTTCCAATTTGGATCCACCGTGCCGGTACTCAAAATATGGGCCAGACTATTCCGCGTAATCTGATCCACCTGGGTGAAACTCCCACCGATGTACCAACCGCCCGAGCCATCCGGAATCACAGCATTTATATTTCCATTTACCGACGGAAATGCAGTCTCAACCGCTCCGGTAGATGTATCCACCATCGCACCCGCGCCACTGAGCGGGCCCCAGGCAGAAAAGTCCCCCCCTACATAAGCCTTGCCATTCCCATCCACAACAACTGCCTTGACCGTTCCGTCAAAACCGAAGCTGGTAATTTTCGGCTGCACGATCGTCGCCACTTGCACTGTGTCACTGAGCTGGCTATAAGCCGTCACCGCCGCCGTCAGGTTGCCAACTGCCGTCGGCTGCGTGGAAAACGTCACGCTCAACTGCGTGGTAGTCGCCGACGTCACCGTCCCCACAGCTCCGTCATTAAACGTCACGGTGTTGTTCGCCGCCGTCCCATGAAACCCCGTTCCACTAATCGTAATCGTCGACCCGTTGATCGAATGTCCCACCGTACTCAAGGTCACCGTCGGAGCGTTCACCACCGTTGCCACCGCAACCGCACTCCCGCTGTTGATGCCATTCGTGGTCACCACCGCCGTCAGGCTACCCGTTGTGCTCGGCAACGTTGAGAGGGTGACCGTCAACAGCGTGCTGGTAGCCGACGTCACCGTTCCCACGGCACTCAGATTGAAAACCACCGCGTTATTCGCCGCCGTAGTATCAAATCCAGTGCCGGTGATGGTAACCGAAGTCGCCCGGATCGAAATCTTCGTCGTATTAGTACTGGTTACCGTAGGAGCTGCCTGATAGGTGTAGAGCGTATTGGCTGCATTCGTCCCGCCGGGCGTCGTCACCACAACGCTGACCACTCCGGCAGTTTTTGCGGGCGTTTTCGCCGTAATCGAGGTCGCACTCACCACCACCACATTCGTCGCTGCCGTCCCACCGAAGGTCACACCTGTGGCGCCAGTGAAATTAGTTCCCGTGATCGTGACGCTGGTTCCGCCCGCAGGCAGACCACCGCTCGGGCTCACACCGGTTACTGTAGGCGCTGCGTACACGGTGTACGAGAGACTGTTTGCATCCACTGTAATGCCTATTGATGGACTACTCGCAGTCAGCGTCACCGTTCCGGCGGCTGTCGGAGTAATAGGAAACGTTTGCGCTGTCGATGAGTTAGTAAACGTCAGGGATTTGGTGGTGTTCAGCCCACCGCCCGAAATCGTGATCGTTACAGTCTCGTTCGCGGTGAAATTTGGTGTGTAGGTGAAGGTGGCGGGAGTATTGATTGCGCCTGAACTGGGTCCGCTCAGCGTATACGAGGCCGGATCCCCGATGCTTCGGATGACCTGGTTCTGCTGGTCCGCAATAAACAGCTGGCTTCCGAACCGATTGTAGCGAATCGCCACGCCGGTTGGATAATTCATGACCGCGCTCGTGCCATTACCGTCGGCCCAACCAGCTCCGCTGGGAGGACCGCAAGTATAGACATAGAGTGCACACACACTGGTATCTGTTAGTGGTACGCCCACTGGATTCGTACCGTAATTGTCGGGGTCACCGTTAGCAGTTGTCACTACTCCGTGCCCTGCGATCGTGACTACGTTTGTTGCCGCACCGCCAACAAACGTAATGCCACGGATTACATTGTTAGCACTGTCCGCGACGTAGAGAATTTGCGCATTGGCGTCAAAAGCAAGGCCTGCGGGGTTACTGAATGCGGCAAAAAGTGGTGTGCCGTTTGTTTCATCTACCTGCCAGCCCCAATACTCGCCACTACCATAGGTGTCATCCAGGCTCAACCAAGCGAATCCGCCCCCGGCGACTCTTGAGCAACTAGCCAATGCAGACAGGCTTCCTCCAGGAATACACTGCCAGATGGACTGGTCGGAACGAACTGAAACGTACAGATTATTGCTGGAATCCTGCGCGATACCGTAAACCTGTTGAAAGCTGTAGGAGGCACAGCCACCACCAGCAGTACAAGAGGATGCGCTGTTACCGCTCGGATCAATGGCATTTGCCAACCGCATTACTGGAGGACTGGCGCTAAGGTCAACACTGGACACATTACCAATAAAATCTGTAACCCACAAACCCCCGAGGATGGAAGCCATCGGGGCAGCGTAGGACATGATCAGATTGACTGGCTGTGCAAAAGAGGCGCTGGTACCAGACCCCGGTATATAGCCATTCATAAAATCACCGGTACTATAACAGCCCCCTTTGCTCGCCTGATTGTTATCAATACTTGGACCGGATGAGCAGCTTTTACCGATAATTGTCGTCACCGTGCCGGAGGCGATATTGATTTTTCGGATCGCACCGTTGATGCTGTCTGCGACGTATAGATAAGAATTATCTTTATCAATCGCGATCCCGGATGGCGCGTTAAACCGAGCATTCACTCCAGTTCCATCTGCCCATCCCGCAATTCCAGACCCCGCAATCGTTGTTACCTGATTCGTAGCAAGAACGACAGCGCGTATTGCATTATTCTCTTTATCGGCAACGTACATAACCGTTGGAACGCTACCGGTGTTGTTAAACACTACGCTTGCTGGATTGTTAAACTTTGCCAGCGTGCCTTGTCCATCCAGCAAACCAGAAATGTTGTGCCGCCCCAATATCGTTTTAACAGCATTCGTTTGCCCCCACATCGCGAATGGGCAAAGCACCACCAGCACAGCTAACAAAAATCCAACTTTTAACGAGTTCATATCTCTCTGGTTTGGTCTACTGGTTTGCGTTGTGGGCCGAAGGCCGGGACGGTGAGGCTGGCAGGCAGAAAGAGCGGAGCGGGTCGTTCCCGCAGCACCGCACAGGTGCTGGACAGCCGAAAAAAACGGTTGTAAAGTTGTAACTTTGGTCAAGTGGGTCTCGGTTTTGGGCCGCAAGGTGCTAGTTCGAGCAAGGGAAAACGCCAGATTGATAGCGGAAGTCCCCCCAGACATCAAACCTTTGAGCTCAACCCGCAGTGCGCTCAGCCACGTACCGGCTAAAAAGTGGTCCGATAGCAATAGGCAACTCACCGCCGCAGGTCGCAGCTCCAGCGAACCAACACCTGGAACCATCGGCTCCGGATGACAACGACTTTGTCTTAGGTTAGCACACGATCAGTACTGGCAGTACATGTAAGTAGTACTTGCGGTACATTGATGGAAATCGTTCGTGGCTATATAGATTACGGTACTGACAGAATGGCACTTCCGTAATAGTACTTTCAAATACAGTACAGGGAAGGGCGGCGAACTTCCGTCGCTCAAGCGCAGCCCGTACCCAGCTCAGCCACCCCGCCAGGCATCCGGAAGCGGTACCCGTGGACACCACGCCCGGAACTCCCGGCGAATACCCAGAATCCTGTTCTGGTGCCCAAATGCAAACTTTGGTCAACACATCGGGATCGTGCCATTTCAGAGATCAAAACCGTGGTATCGTGGCGCAAAAGGATCCAACTCACATGGAATTAAACAGCCCGAAAATGCCCGTTGAAGCGGTGCGGCTCTACAACTTGTTCATCCACGGCGACATCAGCCGCCGGGACTTCATGGATGGCCTCCAGAAGGTTGCGACCGCCAGCCTGGCCGTCGGCGTCATGGTTGAGGCTCTGATGCCCAACTATGCCGCAGGCCAGCAGATTGCCCCCAGCGATAACCGGATCAAAGCTACCTACGAAACCATTCCTTCGCCGAATGGCAACGGCACCATCAAGGGCTATTTCGTTCGCCCCATCAGCGCCGACACCCGCAACGCAATGCCCTCGAAGCTGCCGGGCATCCTCGTTGTCCACGAAAATCGCGGCCTGAATCCTCACATCGAAGACGTTGCCCGCCGCTTTGCCATGGCGAATTTTATGGCCTTCGCTCCGGACGGCCTCACCTCACTCGGCGGCTTCCCCGGCGATGACTACAAGGGTGGCCAGATGTTCAGCAAGGTGGATGGCAAGAAGATGGCCGAGGACATGGTCGCCGCCGCGCTTTGGCTGAAGAACCGCGCGGATTGCACAGGCAAGATCGGCGTTACGGGCTTCTGCTACGGCGGCGGCATCTCGAACACGCTGGCAGTTCGTCTGGGCGCCGATGTGGCAGCCGCGGCACCGTTCTACGGTGGTCCGCCCTCGAAGGACGACACGGCGAAGATCAAGGCCGCCATCCTGGTCCACCACGGTGAACTGGATACGCGGCTTGCCGCCGGCTGGCCCGCCTATGACGCCGCACTGAAAGCGGCCAACGTTCCCCACGAAGGCTACATCTACCCCGGCGCTGTTCATGGCTTCAATTGCGACGCAACTCCCGAGCGCTACAACAAAGCGGCCGCAGACCTGGCCTGGCAGCGGACTACTGACTGGTTCAATAAGTACGTCCGCGGCTAAACGCACAGCCGTCAAACACAAAGAGCCGCCGGTTTCGCAACCAGCGGCTCTTTGTGTCTTCTCTGTCGGATGTGTTAGTACTTCGGTACGCTCGGATCTACCGTGTCACTCCACTTGGTGATGCCGCCCGTCATATTCAGGACATTCGTGAAGCCATTCGCCCGGAGGATATCGCACGCCTTCGCAGAGCGTCCGCCCATCTTGCAGTGCATCACGATTTCGTCCGCAGGGTTCAGCTCGCCCAACCGCTTCGCCACATCACCCACCGGGATCAGAATCGAACCCGGAATCTTAGCGATCTGGTACTCATGCGGCTCTCGAACGTCAACCAGAACGAACTTGTCGCCCCGATCCTGCTTCGCCTTTACTTCAACAGGTTGAATTTCGCCGGATACGTTCAAAGGTGTTGTCTCCCCTGCGGCCTGCTGAGGCACGCCACAGAATTGGTGGTAATCGATCAGTTCGGTAATGGTACGGTTGTCGCCGCAGATCGGGCACTCAGGATTCTTCCGAAGCCGGAGCTCGCGGAACTTCATACCAAGAGCGTCATACAGCAGCAACCGGCCGACAAGAGGCTGGCCCGTACCGAGAATCAGCTTTACGGTTTCCGTCGCTTGAATCAGGCCGATCACGCCAGGCAGGATGCCGAGCACTCCGCCTTCCGCGCAACTGGGAACCAGACCCGGAGGGGGCGGTTCGGGATAGAGGCAGCGATAGCAGGGTCCGCCCTCATAGGCGAATACCGTCGACTGGCCTTCGAACCGGAAAATAGACCCGTAGATGTTCGGCTTGCCCAGCAGCACGCAGGCATCGTTCACCAGGTAGCGAGTGGGGAAGTTGTCGGTACCATCGACCACATAATCGTAGTCCTTGATGATTTCGAGAGCGTTCTCGCTGGTGAGCGCCACTTCGTGCCGGTCTAACTGCACGAAGGGGTTAATGTCCTTCATGCTCTCGATGGCTGAATCAATCTTTGGACGGCCCACGTCCTTTGTACCGTGGATCACCTGGCGCTGGAGATTGGTGTAATCGACCACGTCGAAATCGACGAGCCCAATCCTGCCAACACCCGCCGCTGCCAGGTAGAGCGCGAGAGGCGCGCCAAGACCACCGGTTCCCACCAGCAGGACGCTCGCCTGCTTCAGCTTCAGCTGGCCTTCCATGCCCACTTCGGGCATGATCAGGTGGCGGCTATAGCGGAGAATTTCGTCGTTGGAAAGAGTAACCTCAGCGGCCATGCTCAATACCTGCCTGCGAGCTGTTTGCTTTTGAGCCACCTGCAATGCTGGGGACGATGGAGAGAACATCGCTGTCCACAACAGCCGTCGCGTCCTTGCCCGTGTAGCGGATATCTTCGTCGTTCAGATAAACGTTCACGAAGCTGCGCAGCTTGCCTTCGTCGTTATAGAGATTCTTCTTCAGGTCAGGGTATTTCGCGACAAGCGCGCCCAGCACCTCGCCGACGGATGCGCCGGGTAATTCAACGTTGTCATTTTTCTCCGCAAACTGCCGCAGCGGAGTCGGGATCAGGATTCGGGCCATGTAAGTTCCTCTTTTTCAGCGTGTGTCTGTTCTGCGTTTGGAAGCCAGCTGTTCGCGTGGTCGAACGACCCGTTCTGGATCGACAACACGACGAACGAATACCACGGGCATGAATTCTTCAGATCGGTCTCTGAAAAATATGCCCCGCAATCGGGGTGTGAATGATAAATGCCGATGACGTCGAGACCGAGCTTGCGGGCCTCGCGATCAGCCTTCAGTAAATCTTCCGGGCGAAGCTCGTACCGAGCCGCCTGCGAACCCTGTGAGACATTGTCGAGCATCATGGCGACCGAGACAACTTTGTTGTCGCCATCCATGCTGCCGAGCATAGCCCCACAGCATTCATTCGGATAAACAACCTGCGCGTGATTAACCATCTCGCGCCACGGCGCGCGTTCTATATGGACCATGAATCAGTACCCATGCCGGGATCATCCCAGAAATGTTCAGTCAAATACTTGTCGGCGCCATCGCAAAGGACCGTGACGATAACGCCCGATTTCCCCTGCTCATGGAGCTTGCGCGCCAGTAACAATGCCGCATGGACATTGCCACCGGCAGAAATCCCCACCAGCACGCCTTCTTCACGCGCCAGACGCCGGACCATCTTATACGCGTCTTCCGTTTCGATCCAGAGATTGTCGCTGGCAATCTTGTCGTCGTAGATCAGAGGCACAATCGCGGTCGGCATGTGCTTCGTGCCTTCCAGGCCATGGAAACCAGTCGCAGGCTGCGCGGATACGCATTCCACGCCCGGTACGTCCTGCAACAGCCGTCTCGCCGTGCCAACAAACGTTCCGCTGGTACCCAACAGGGACACAAAATGCGTGACCCGGCCTTCCGTTTGCGCGATGATCTCCGGGCCCGTCGTATTGAAGTGTGCTCGCCAGTTGGCATCGTTGCTGTACTGGTCGGGGTAAAAATAGCGGTCGGGATCGGCGTTGTAAATCTCACGCACCTTGCGGATCGCGCCGTCCGAACCTTCTTCAGCCGGAGTCAACACCAGTTCCGCGCCGTAGGCCTTGAGGATCCGCTTCCGTTCGGGTGACGCGTTTTTCGGGAGGCAGAGCTTGATTCTGTAGCCGCGCGCCGCCCCGATCATGGCGTAGGCAATACCGGTATTGCCGCTCGTGGAGTCGATCAGGATCTTATCCGCCGTCATCAACCCGGACCGCTCGCCTTCGAGGATCATGTTGAGCGCTGGACGATCCTTCACAGAGCCACCAGGATTGAAATATTCGGCTTTGCCGTAGATCTCAATGCCTGGTAACCCCGCCGCGATCTTGTTCAGACGCAGCAGTGGCGTATTGCCGATATTGCCTGTAAGGTCATGTGCCATGGGGAATCCGGACAATCTCTATCTTACAATTAGAGATTCAATTCGGCACCTCTGCGATTCACGCCAGGATTCATAATCGAATGACACGGCGACTTCTGATCCGGCCTGGCGCCATCGGCGACTTTATCCTCAGTTTGCCGGCCCTGCACGCCCTGAAAGCAAACTATACCGAGGTTTGGTGTGCCGAACAGAACGTTCCTCTGGGGAAATTCGCTGATCGGGCAATTTCGCTGGGCACATCGGGACTCAGCAGACTTGGTCTCTTACCGGCAGATGACGTAGTAGCGCGCTTAAATGGCTTTGATTCGATCATTTCATGGTCGGCAACCGGACGGGAGGAACTGGAACGTTTGGAGTTGCCCGTTACCTTTCTGAAAGCGTTACCCGACCCCGGAATCCACGCGACTGCCTTCTACAATCGACAGGCACGCGACATCCTTGCACAAACATCCGGCGCACAAAAGATTACATGGAACCCGGCAATTCGCTGCCCTCCGCGGCCCCGAACGTTCGCGGCAATCCACCCATTTGCCAGCAGTGCCGCCAAGAGAGCCCCGATGGCCTTGTTCGAACAACATGCCTCGCGCCTTGCCCGTCACATGCCAGTCCACTGGCTTGCCGGACCTGAGGAAGACCTCCCCGGTGCGGTCCGGATCCCGGACCTGTACGACCTGGCCTGCTGGCTGGCCGGAGCGAAGGTTTATGTTGGGAATGACTCTGGAATTTCGCACCTTGCCGCAGCCGTAGGTACCCCGACCCTGGCCCTGTTTTCTGCCACCAGACCAACGGAATGGGCGCCGAGAGGGATCGCTCACGCGGTTCGGCTTGTAACCGGCACGTGATCCGTGAGAGAATCCCTCCCATGCGCCTTACGCCCTTTTTGATCGCCGCAACCGCCTGTTCCTTCCTGTTCGCCGCTGAAACCATCAAGACACCCATCGATAACGACGATGTGCGCGTTCTGGACGTGGTGGTGCAGCCTCACGAAAAGACAAAGATGCATGAGCATAAAGCCAACCGGGTGATGATCTACAAAAACGCTGGCTCACAGGACTTCGAATTTGCGGACGGCAAGAAGTCGATCCTGAAGTTTAAGGAGGGCCAGGTGCTGTGGAGTCCGGGAGGCGGGGCGCATGCGGCAGCAGTATCCACCCCGAATCCCGTGGGAATTATAGAGATCGAACTGAAGAAGCCGGGCGCGGGCAAGAAAGTGACCACGGCCCTCGATCCCCTCAAGGTAGATACAAAGCACTACAAACTGGAGTTTGAAAACGACCAGGTCCGCGTCTTTCGCGTCCATTTCGGGGCCCATGAGGCCGCGCCGCTGCATGAGCACCAACTGAACCGCATCATGGTCTACCTGACCGACGCGAAGGCCCGGGTGACGACGGTTGATGGGAAGGTGGATGAGACCCCGCGTAAGGCCGGCGATATTATGCAGGGCGGCGCGGGGAAACACAGCGAATTGAATACACTGGACAAGCCTGTCGAGGTGATCGTTGTTGAGTTGAAGTACTAACTACTTCCCGATACAGAAGGTGGAGAAGATGCGGTTCAGGATATCGTCCGCACTGGTGGCGCCGGCTATGGCGCCCAGAGATTGCAGCGCGCCGTCCAGATGAATCATGATCACCTCGTGCGGCAGCCCATGGTGGATGGCCTCACGCGCATCGGACAGCAATTCGGACGCCTCGCGGAGTAACTGCTGTTGCCGCAGGCTGGTAATGAAGCCTCCGGAAAGTTCGAGCTCTCCGCGAGGTGCCAGGGTATCCACGATAGCCTCGCGGAGTTCGGCGATTCCCTGCCCTGTGACGGCAGATACGGCCAACTCGTCTTCAGCTGTGATGAACCCCGGCAAATCGCATTTATTGGCGGCGACCAGGCAGTGGCCCTGTGAGCGAGCCTTGCCGATCAGGTCACCGTCTCTCGGTGCCGTGCCATCGATCACCACCAGCGTCAGATCGGCATCGGCCATCGCTTCGTAGCTTTTCTCGATGCCTAGTTTCTCAACGCGCTCTTCGGACTCTCGAATTCCGGCCGTATCCACCAGCCGGACAGGAATCCCGCAGATTTCGGCAGTCTCCGACACCAGATCGCGCGTGGTCCCGGCAATTTCGGTCACGATGGCGCGATCCTGCTCCAGCAGGGCGTTAAACAGACTGCTCTTGCCCGCATTGGGGACGCCTACAATCGCCAGCGAGAAGCCTTCGCGAACCAGATTGCCGTAGATAAAGCTTCGTGCCAGGGCGACCGTTTGCTCAATAACCGGATTGACACGTCGTAGTAACTCAGTAGCGGGGGCGACACTAATGTCGTCCTCAGCGAAGTCAATCCCGGCTTCCATCAGCGCGATAAGCTCAATTAATTGGGCCTTAACCGGTGCCAGCCGCTTTGAAACTGCGCCCTGCGTTTGCCGGGCTGCAATTCGTGCCTGGTAGAGCGTAGTAGCTGCAATCAGATCTCGTACGCCTTCGGCCTGCGGAAGGTCAATACGGCCATTCACAACCGCCCGCAGCGTGAATTCACCAGGCTCGGCCAGGCGTGCACCTGCTGAAACCGCACGATCCAGACAATGCCGCAGAATTACCGGCGCGCCATGGCAGGCAATTTCAATGACGTCTTCAGCGGTATAAGAGCGGGGTTTGGCAAAGTAGCTGACGACAACCTCGTCAACCAATTGGCCATCCTCATCAACCAGCGAGCCCAATGTCGCCGACCAGGGGCGGAGTTCACCCGACAACCGACAAACAGACCGCGCAACCTCTGCGGCCAAGGGTCCGGAAACGCGCACGATCCCAATCCCCCCGCGACCAGGCGGTGTTGAAATAGCAGCAATTGTGTCGTTAAGATGCAAGCCGTGCCTTCGAGGCCTGGCAGCTAGCGGGGGCCGCGGGGACCACGGTCACGTCCGCCGCCGGGGCCACCAGGCCCGCGTGGGCCACGGTCGCGTCCACCACCACCACCGGGGCGTCCGCCACCAAAACCAGGCCGACCACCGCGGCGGTCATCGCGACGATCACCACCCGGACTTGCCGGGCGGGGTCCATCGGCAAAACCGTGCGTTACAGGTCTCGGCAAAGGCGGGAGATCCGGAATCGAAGCCATGCTGGCCGGATAGATAACGACGCCGCGCTGGGGCCCCGTGCCACAACTCTCGCTGCGGACTGCAGGCTCATGGCGCAACGCAATATGAATCAAACGGCGTTCCCGGCTATTCATCGGATTAAACCGAAAATAGTTACCTGTATGCTTCACACGCTCGGCTGCATCGAGCGCACTGCTGCGCAATTCTTCAAAACGCAGAGCACGATAGTCGTTGGCATCGAACGAAATCCGCGAATGATCGTCGGAGTGCATCCGGAGCAACTCCATCGTTACCAGTTCCATCGCCAGCAGTAGTTCTGCTTTGTTGGCGAGCAACATTTCAATGTCACCGCCCTGGAACTGTACCACCAGGTCCGGGTTTTCAAACTCGGGGTTACTCTGGTCTCCGGGACCGATCTTAAACGTCAGATCAAAACCAGCGCCGCTGATGATTTGATTGAGGAACGCTTCGATGCGCGGTCCGGTTTCGTGAACCGAATACTTTGTCGTCAACCCTTTTTCCTGCCGTCCCTGGAGTTATTTGAAGCCTGGATCAGAACCGTGCTCAGCGGCGCGGTTTTGTTGAAAAACCACTGCTGCGCAATCCCGACCAAGTTGCTGGTTAGCCAGTATAACACCAGACCACTGGAGGCCGACCAGAAGAAGTAACCCCACATCAGGGGCATAAACTGCATCACTTTTTGCTGGCTGGGGTCACCGCCCGCCATCGGCGTCATCTTCTGCATCAGGAAGCTGGAAGCCACCATAATGATTGGCAGAACCCGGATCGCCAGTTGCTCCGGCTGCGAAAGGTCGTGGATCCAAAGCCATTCGGCGTGCCGCAGTTCCACGGTCACCGAGAGAACTTTATAGAAAGCGTACAGGAAGGGCAACTGAATCAACATGGGCAGGCAGCCACCCATCGGATTCACACCATGCACTTTATACAGCGCCATGGTTTCTTCCTGCTTTTTCTGGGCCTTGGGGTCCGTCATCGAGAGACCCTTGTACTTCTCATTGATCCGGTTTAGTTCAGGCTGCAATGCCTGCATCTTCCGCATCGACTTCAGATTCGCCAGCTTCAGCGGGAACATGGCCACGTTAATCGCCAGCGTCAGCAGCATAATGGCCCAACCGTAGTTGTGCACATAGCCGGCGTTCATCCACTGCAAAACAAGGAATAACGGCTTCGCGATCAGGCCAAACCAGCCCCAGTCAATCACATTCGCGAGCTTCGGATTCACGTTCTGCAATTCACTCAGTTTCTTCGGGCCCACAAACAACCCCAGTTGATTGCGACCTTCGCCGCCAACCGCGATCCCCGGAAACGGCACTTCTTCGTTCTTGACGTACGTGCCAACCGAATCGCTGAACATGGTGGTTTGTAGCTGATTGGTCAGGGGTGCCAGGAAGACTGCGGTAAAGTACTGATCCTCAATGCCCGCAAAAGAGAAGTTGCCGTCGGTGGGCAGGGGGCCGTTCTTCGCTGTCTTGGCAGGCTCGGACACCAGTTTATTGGAGCTCAGATCATAGTGGATCATCGCCTGATGTGCTTCCGGTGCTTCCACCGCCATGTCACCAAAGCCGCCGCGCCACTGTACCAGGTGGGGCAGACTCTGCCCCCCCATCTTCACTTCATCCGCGAATTGAACCAGATAGCCATCTTTGGTGAACGAGAACGTCTTCGAAGCGGTCGTCTGGCCGTCGGAAAATGCGTAGGTAACCCCCAGGCCATCAGCCTGCGGGTGCGCAACCCAAAGAGCCGCGTTCAGGTCGGATGTCGGGCCGTTCTGGCGGAAGCGGACAGTGAAAGGCAGCCCGGTCTTCGAGGCCGCTTTCGTATTCACCAACTCCAGCGCGTTACCGTGACTGTCCGAAAACTGACGCAGCGTCCAGCTTTTTACGGCCGCTCCGCGATTCGTGAAAACAATGTGATAGACCGAGGTGTCCAGGGCAAACTCGGTCTCGTTCGAGGCGACTACCGGCTGAGAAGCAGCGTCCGGACCGCCTGCGGCCAGAGATGCGTCCATAGCAGGCTTCGAATCCTGGGGCTTAGTCGTACCAGCTGCAGGACTCTTCGTTGTTTGCGCCGTCGTCTCCGGAGGGGTCGCCGTGGCATAGCCAAGCTTCTTGTACAGCCACTGCGTGCCGAACAAAATGATCCCCATAAGCGCGAACGCGAGGACCATGCGCAATTCGCTGGTCAGCTTTTTTTTGGGGGAGTTAGGTGTAGGTGAGCTCATTCGTGGTTTCAATTCCCTCAGCGCGGGACGGGGTCTACCCCGCCTTCATGAAATGGATGGCAGCGGCCGAGCCGCTTCAAACCGAGCCAGACACCTTGCGCTGGCCCATGGATTTCTACGGCCTGCCTCATGTATTCCGAACAAGTCGGATGAAAACGGCAGGCGGATGGAAGGAGGGGGGAGATCAGGAGCTTGTAACCCCTGAGGAGGATTCCAATTGCTTTTGCAATTGCTTTTGAGAAATGCCCGAACACCTGATGAATAGACGTTTCACCTCGGCCTGAAGTTCGGGGAGTGTGCACTCCAGGGTCTTGCGGCGGGGATTGAACACGATGGACCACGCTGCGCTCAATTCCGCCAATTCAAGCCGCACAGCTTCGCGCACCCGTCGCCGGATGCGGTTGCGGACAACTGCTTTCCCAAGTGCCCGGGGTGTCGTGAAGCCGATGTGGATGCCGGACGCAGCTTCGACATCTGAAGACCCGGCAACGCAAAACGCTGCAAAATAGGGACTGCTATGACGCGTCCCGTTATCGTAGACTTTGCGGAAATCGCTGGATCTAAGCAGCCGGACACTTTTTGGAAAGCCGTAATGGGGAGGGGTAGCTATGTGAGTTGCCCCGCGCGCTTCAGTTAGTGGGAAATTTCGGAGCTAACGGTTAGCTTCTTGCGGCCAATGGCGCGGCGGCGGGAGATTACTGCACGACCATCAGCGGTCTTCATGCGGGTCCGAAAACCGTGGGTTTTCGCGCGACGACGGTTATTCGGTTGGAAAGTACGTTTAGGCATTCGTGTCTCTTACTGTGTGGGGGATTAGAAACCTCTAGTGTACAACATGTGCCACCGTTTTCGATAGCACGGTTTACTGTGTTGAAAATAAGGCACTTCGCATGGTATTTACACTCCCACTTCGAATGACTTAAACTTCCATACTCGTCCATCGTGAAACTCCCTTTCGTGTGCTCGGCGGCTCACGTTCGGAGTTTCCACCATGGACTCCTGCAAATGTCAAACTCTTGCTGCCTCCCCGGCAGAACCGGGGGGTCTACCGCTGCGCTAAGTCCCGAACCATCACTTCACGGAGTACGCTGTTGAGCCGGGTCTGGTAGCCCTTCCCCTGCATTCGCAGCCAAGCCACAACGTCGGCATCCAGACGCACGGTAAGTTGCTGCTTGACTGGCCGATAGAACGGATTCCGAACAGCGTTCTCCCAGAACTTGTCCGTGAGCGGCGGAATATCGGAGAAATCAATCTCCGAATCGGGCCTCTCGGCCAGAGCGGCCAGTTTCCGCCTCCGCGCCAAGGTCATCGGACTGTCACTCAAAGTCTTGCGCACGATTGTTTTCATATCGAATTCGTTCTTTTCTGGTAGCAAGTCGAGCCGAGATCAGGCGAATCACCTCGCCGTCCCGCCTGAACGTATGGGCAACCAGCAGGACAGCGAGGCCTCCGGCAAGCCCAATCGCCTGCCAGCGGATTTCACCCCGCTTCGCGGGGTCCCACTCGAACTGAAGCATCGAGACTCCAGTATAGCGCCAAATATGTAACTACAAACCGTACCTAGCGCGGCGTAATCAAGCCGCCCAGTTTCCCGGTTTCACCTTCAGCATCGCGTGGAAACCGCGTGGAATACGCTTCCAGATACTTCAGGCCTGAACCCGTGTTGTAGATCACGATACGGTCATCTGCTTTCAGGAAACCCTCCGATATCAGGCGCTGCGCAGCTGCAATACAGGCCGCGCCTTCCGGAGCGGCGAACATGCCTTCTTCGCTCGCGAGGCGGATTCCGGCGTCAATCGTGTCACGATCCGAGACTGCAATCGCCGTGCCGCCGCTTTCGCGCACGGCCCGGAGCGTCAGCCTGTCACCCAGCGGCTTCGGCACCCGCAACCCGGCAGAAACCGTCGAGGCGTCTTCCCAGAACCGGCTAACTTCCGCGCCTTCCTGCAGCGCCCGAACGACAGGCTGGCAACCTTCGGCCTGAACCGCAATCATTTTGGGCCGCTTACTGCCAATCCAGCCCATCGCCTCCATCTCCGCGAACGCCTTCCACATGCCGATCATGCCGACGCCGCCCCCGGTAGGATAGAAAATTACGTCCGGCAGTTCCCAGCCCAGTTGCTCGGCCACTTCGTAGCCCATCGTCTTTTTGCCCTCGATGCGATAGGGCTCCTTCAGGGTCGAAATCTCAAACCAGCCTTCAGCCTGTTTGCGCTCACCCACAATTCGGCCGCAATCACTGATCAGGCCATCCACCAGCGTTACGTTCGCACCGTAAGCCTTGCATTCAATGAAGTTCGACTGCGGAACGTCCTGAGGCATGAAGATATTGGCCTCAACGCCGGCTGCGGCCGCATACGCTGCCAAAGCACTCGCCGCATTGCCCGCCGACGGAATGGCCAGACGCCGCAAACCCAGTTCCACGCACATGGAAACGGCGCAGGAGAGGCCACGCGCTTTGAACGATCCCGTTGGATTCAGACCTTCATCCTTCACCATCAGGTGGTTCGCGCCAATCCGCTTCCCGGTCCGCGCCGTGTGCAGCAGCGGCGTCATACCCTCGCCTAATGAGACAATGTTGGCTTCTGAGGCAACCGGCAGCACCGGGGCATACCGCCACATGCTGTTGGGCGCGGAAGCCGGAATGTCGCGCGACCAGGACTCGCGAACCTGATCCAGGTTATAGCGGACCAACAGAGGGCCGCCACAGTCGCAAAGGTTGTGTGGCTGACCGGCCGGAAATATTTTGGTGCACACACTGCACTCGAGCTTCGTCACAGAGTATTGGGGCATGAGAGGATCTTTTCATATTATCGGTGCCGTACTCGCCCTGCTGGCGGCAATCCCGTCGCAGGCGGGGGAGTTCGCAGTCCTCGCTAATGGATCACGTCTCCTTGCCGACCGGCATGACTCGGATGGCACGCGCGTTCGACTCTTCTATAAAGGTGGCGAGACCAGTCTTCCCGCAAGTCTGATCGTCAGGTTCGAGGAAGATGGCGCGCCCGAACCCACGCCCACGCTGAAAACACCCGTTCCACTTCAGCCAGCGCCCCAGCCGCCGCCCCTCACGCCAAAAACTCCCGCCCAGATGGCCACAGCGGCAGCCCAGGCGTTCGCCCTCCCCGAAGCTTTCGTTCGCTCCGTAATGCGCGCCGAATCCGGTTTTCAGCCCCTGGCGATCTCCCCGAAAGGTGCCATTGGCCTGATGCAATTGATGCCTGATACTGCGCGCGACCTTGGCGTTAATCCCCACGACCCCGAACAAAACGCCCTCGGGGGCGCCAAGTACCTTCATGATCTGCTCGCGCGCTATGAGGGAAATCCCGACCAGGTCATCCTCGCGCTGGCCGCCTACAATGCCGGCCCCGCGGCGGTTGAGAAATACCACGGCGTACCGCCCTATGCCGAAACCCGCCAGTACATCTGGCGCGTGGTAAATCAATGGGTGAAAGAGAACGGGCCCCGATAGGCGATTTGCGACTCCCCCGAATCTTTTGTTATAGTTCCGCATCCATAGAGCGGTATGGTATTTCAGGCCACGGCAAATGGCTTTGGGTTCGGCATGTTCGCCAGCGCATTTGGCGACAGCGGGCGGGCAGCAAGATCCTCCGCCCCGATTGCACGAACGCCAGCCGGTAATTCATGGGAGAATGAGTCTTCGCAGAAGATGTCACCCGAAAGTGCAATAGCGCTCGAACCGGCAGCAACAGAACCGGTGGCGGAGCCAATCGCGGAGGTCTCGGAGGAAGTTCGCCAGGAACTTGCGCTGGTGGAACTCGCCCGTACTGGCGACGGGGCCGCTTTCTCCGCTTTAATTCGTCGTTATGAAGGCAAGGTTTTCCGCCTCGCGATGAACATCACGCAGAACCGCGAAGATGCGGAAGATGTTCTGCAGGAAGCTTTTCTTAAGGCTTACGAACACCTGGATCAGTTTCAGGGCAATTCGCGTTTCTACACCTGGATCGTCCGCATTGCCGTCAACCAGTCGCTCATGAAGTTGCGCAAGCGCAAGAGCGACCGTACCGTCTCCCTTGATGAGCAGATCGACACCGGCGAAGACACTGTGGTCCGCGAGATCGCCACATGGGATCCGGATCCGGAAGTACAGTACTCCCGCGAAGAACTCAACAAGATCTTAAGTGGTGCGGTAGACGAACTCGAACCGATTTATCGAACCGTTTTCACGCTTCGCGATGTGGATGGCCTTTCCACCGAAGAGACCGCCGAAGCGCTCGAACTGAGTGTGCCTGCGGTGAAAAGCCGGTTGTTGCGGGCGCGCCTGCAACTTCGCGAAAAACTTACCCGCTTTTTCAAGCGCAAGGGGGACGACGCCTTTGCTTACATGTAACCAATTTCTCGACGAGCTCAGTGACTTCCTCGACGAGTGCACGCACGAAGAGATTCGGACCAAGCTGGAGCATCACCTGTCGAAATGTCCGAACTGTTGGGTTATCTGCGACACCACGCGTAAGACAATCAATGTCTACAAGGGTATGAAGGAATGCAGCATCCCGGAGGATATGCATTCCCGCCTGATGGCCGCGATGGAACGGAAGTTGCGTTCTGAGGGTCAGGCTTGAGCTGGATTTACTGAAATAGATCGGGGCCACGCTATCCTGGAAGGCGGACCCCTTCATGAATCTTCTCCCTATCCAGCAAATCGCCGCTAAGCTTGGCCTCGCCGACGAGTATCTGGAACCCTTGGGCCGGGTTACCGGTAAAATCCGTCTCGAACTCCTGCAAGATCCGGCCTATACCCGTCAAGGCAAGTTGATTCTCGTCACTGGCACCACGCCGACCACCGCGGGTGAAGGTAAGACCGTTACCGGCATCGGCCTCACCCAGGGTCTGGAGCGAATCGGCAAGCGCGTCGTTATCACCTCACGCGAACCCTCCATCGGCCCTGTTTTCGGTATGAAGGGTGGCGGCGCAGGCGGTGGGCAGGCGACGATTGAGCCCTCCGAAAAGATCAACCTCCACTTCCACGGCGATTTTCACGCCATCGCTGCAGCGCACAACATGCTGGCAGCCGTTCTTGATGCCCACCTTCACGATGGCAACGCGCTGAATTTCGATCCGGAACAAATCGTTTGGCCCCGCACCGTGGATATTTGCGACCGCGCCCTTCGCCAGGTAACCACAGGCATCGGCAAGGGCAATGGTCCGGAACGACGGGGAAAATTCGTCATCACGGCTGCGTCGGAAATCATGGCGATCATGGCGCTTGCCAGCGATCGCGCGGATCTCAGAGCACGTCTCAACCGAATTGTTCTGGGCTTTACGCCCGAAGGCCAGCCGGTCCATTGTGCCAGCCTGCATGTTACCGGTGCCCTGATGGCCCTGCTAAACGAAGCCATCATGCCGAATCTGGCCCAAACCAGCGAAGGCACGCCCGCTCTGGTTCACATCGGACCGTTCGCCAATGTCGCCACCGGCACCAGCAGCGTTCTTTCGCAGCGGATGGGTCTGAAACTGGCCGATTACGTCGTCAACGAAGTTGGTTTTGCCACGGACCTGGGTGGCGAGAAGTATTTCGACATCGTGATGCGGACTTCCGGAATTGTGCCGGCCGCCGCTGTACTGGTAACCAGCGCCCGGGCGTTGCGCGAACAGGGCCAGGGCGACCTGAATACAGGGTTTGCGAACCTGGACAAACATATTTCCATCCTGCGCCGTTTCGGCGTTCCGGCAACAGTGGCCATCAACCATTTCCCCGGTGATGCCGGCAGTGACCTGGCCGACATCACAACGCACTGCGCAAGTCTCGAAACGCCCAGCGCCGTCGTGGAGCCGTTCAGCCAGGGCGGTGCCGGGTGCATGGAACTGGCAACCAAGGTTGCTGATGCGGTGGACCGTAGTACCTCGAACGCCACTTCCATTTATCCACTGGACATGTCACTCGAAGACAAGGTCCGCACCATTGCCCACGAGGTCTACGGAGCTGACGGAGTCGAATTCAGCGAACTGGCCGCGCAGAAGCTTTCCCGGTTCGCCGAGCGCGGCTTCGCCGGACTGCCGATCTGCATCGCCAAGACGCAGTACTCCATCTCCGATGACCCAAAACTGCCGGGCGCACCCACCGGCTGGACGCTTCAGGTGACCGACGCAGTAGTCAGCGCCGGAGCGGGCTTCGTGGTGATGCTGGCAGGCAAGATGCTGCTCATGCCCGGGATGCCCGCCAATTCGCGCGCCAACATCATTGATGTGGACGAGAACGGGAAGATTATTGGAGTTGTTTAACGAATCGTGGGGTACTTAATCCCCAGCTGATCCAGGTAGGTATCAAACCTTGCAGGATCGTAGTACAGATCCTTCATCTTCGGCCGATACTGCTCCATGATCTTCTGGTTCAGCCAGATTGCCGGCTTGTCATCAGGCCTCAGCAGACTCTGATACTTCGTCGTCTTCGTCTGGACATTGTTGAAATAATCCCAGCTCTTCTGCACCAGATCGGGATTCGTGATCAGATCCAGCAGCGTCATCGCCTGCACCTTGGCGCCCGCAATCACGCCTTTGTGCGCAATCGGGGTCGCCATCGAAATCGCGTTGGCCCAGTTGTGCCCCGGACCACCAGGAATGTTCGAGGGATAGTTCAGGGTCACGGTCGGCACCACCCAGGAGATATCCCCGATGTCATCGGAACCACCGCCGGTTGGCAACGGAGACTGCCCATCTTCGCCCGCATCTTCCACACGGGGGCGGCGCAGTTCCGGAATTTTCGAAGCCAAACCCCGCACGGGAACCTTCATCTCTTTCTGGAAAGCTTTCGCCAGCGTCTGGTCCGCCTCCGACCATTGCGGCAGCCCAACTTTCGTCATGTTCTGGTACATCGCCTCGCCAATCGGCACGCTGAAATGTCCAGGCCAGGCAGTGCCCAGCACGCGTGAAGACCACGTCGTATCGGTCATCATGGATGCCGCCTGCGCCATGGTGTCGCCAATCTGCCAAAGCTTTTTGATATTCTCGAAATCGAGTTCGCGGTAGAAATACCAAACCGAAGCGTTCGGCGGCACTACATTCGGCTGGTCGCCACCGTTGGTGATCACATAGTGGACGCGTGTGGCCAGGCGCAAATGTTCGCGGCGGAAGTTCCAGCCCGCATCCATTAATTCGACGGCATCCAGAGCGCTCTTCCCGCGCCACGGAGCGCCGGCAGCATGAGCGCTTTCGCCCTTGAACAGGTATTCCACCGACACCAGACCACTCTGCGTCGTAGGGCCAATCGTCACGTTAAAGTTATTGCCGACGTGCGCGAATAAAACCGCGTCTACGTCTTTGAACATGCCCGCACGAACGTAGTAAGCCTTCGAGCCCACCTGTTCTTCTGCGATACCGGGCCAGAGCCGAATCGTACCCTTCAAGTGCTCGCGCTCCATCACCTTCTTCACCGCCATTGCCGCGATGATGTTGAGAGGCATCCCCGAGTTGTGCCCTTCCCCATGCACTGGTGCCCCGTCGATCATGGGTTCGTGATACGCCACGCCGGGCTTCTGTGACGCCTGGGGAATATCGTCGATGTCGGAGCCGAGCGAAATCACCGGCTTGCCCTCGCCCCAGGAGGCGACCCAGGCGGTCGGGATGCCGGCTACACCGCGTTCGATCTTGAAGCCTTCTTTTTCGAGGACTCCGGTCAGGTATTTCGACGTCTCGAACTCCTGGAAGCCGAGTTCTCCATAGCTGAAGACGGTGTCGGTCATCACCTGCGCCAGCTTCTTCATGCCGTCAATCTGACCGGCAAGATCGGCCTTCATGGCAGCGGTCTTGTCTATGGTTTGCGACGATGCTGAGGCGGCAAACACCAGGAGGGCGAGCAGCTTTTTCATATCTTGCAATTAAAGCACGCTTAGTGCCCGACGGGAACAGGTCTCCGGTGCTTCTCCAGATCCGGAAGAAATGCCGTCAGCAACCCAATCGCGGGCAGGAAGGCGCAGAGGCGGTAAACGAACACGATGCCCGCATAATCGGCCAGATGCCCCAGAACCGCCGCGCCAATGCCCGCCATCCCGAAGGCGAAGCCAAAGAACAGCCCGGAAATCATCCCTACGCGACCCGGTACCAGTTCCTGCGCATAGACGAGGATTGCTGAAAACGCCGATGACAGGATCAGGCCGATGACCACTGTCAAAACCGCCGTCCAGAAGAGATTCACATACGGCAGCGCGAGGGAAAATGGCAGCACGCCCAGAATCGAGCCCCAGATCACGTATCTCCGGCCGATCCGGTCACCGACAGGACCGCCAATCAGCGTCCCGAACGCCGTCGCACCCAGAAAGAGGAACAGGTAAAGCTGCGATTCCCGAACATTCACCTGGAAGCGCGTCATTAAGTAGAAGGTGTAGTAGCTGGAGAGGCTGGCGAGGTAGAAGTACTTCGAAAAGATCAGCGCGATGAGAATGGCAATGGAAAGCCTGGTCATCCGCGGTGAGAGGGGTGCCTCCACCAGCGCGGGAGCCTTTCGAGTGGCGCTCTCCACCAGGTGGGCCTTGTACCAGACCCCTACCCGCCACAGGATCACGATGCCCGCCAGGGCACCCAGGCCAATCCACGCAATGCTTCCCTGCCCCCGCGGCACGATAAAGAAGGCCGCCAGCAGAGGTCCCGAGGCCGTTCCCGCGTTGCCCCCCACCTGGAACAGTGACTGCGCCAGGCCGTGCCGTCCCCCGGATGCCGTGCGGGCCACCCGGGCGGCTTCCGGATGAAATACAGCGGACCCCATCCCGATCATGGCCGCCGCGATCAGCAGCGCTGAATAAGTTGCGGCGGTGGACCAGAGCAGCAGCCCCAGCAGCATAAAGCCCATCCCCATCGCCAACGAATACGGGGTGGGGCGTTTGTCCGTGAAGGTGCCGACCACCGGCTGCAGCAGCGACGCCGTGATCTGGTAAACCAGCGTAATCAGCCCAACCTGCGAGAAATCGAGATGGAATTTCGTCTTGAGCACGGGATACAAAGCCGTGATCATCGACTGGTTCATGTCATTCAGTAAATGACAGAGGCTGATGGAAAACAGCACGCCGAAGGCGGTTTTCGTGTGCGTGGAGGACAAGCCTTATCTTAAAACGACGCTCCGGCGATCGCCCGAATTCGGACAATCGATCTCACCATCCACCAGAACCTTCTGCAGGGCCGCAGCTTCGCAGTCAATATTACCGGTTCGCCCACTTGATCATGCTGGTGACCGGACGGGTCATCGGATCGTCAAAATGGTTTGGACTCACGCGAACCGCATAACCAAGCCGCCCGGTTTCTGTCGGAGTAACTTCCAGTTCAAAGGTAGCCGAGTCGCCGTCAACCATCGTATTCGGCAGCTTGATAATCTCGCCGTTCTCCAGCCCGCCACTCGCGCCCACCCGCCCCATCACGCACTCCACACGGACGTCATTCGGCTGCAGGCCGGCCAGGTGCAATACCGTGCGAACGTTAACCGATTTACCCGCCATCACTGGGAGCGCCGGCGAGGCGTCCATCTCCACGAAGCTGACGCGTGACCATACTTCGCGTACCCGAGCAGTCCAGCGAGCCCGGTTGCGGGCGTCTTCGAAGCCACTGGCAGCCATGTGCTCCCAGTTCTTGTGGCAGGGGATGTAGTACTTACGGTCGTAATCGTCCACCATCCGGCGCGCGTCGAACGCAGGAGTCAGGTGCATGATGCACTCCTTCATCCGGCGGGCCCACTCGGACGAAAGTCCACCTTCAGCCCGTGCGTAGAACAGAGGAACAATTTCACTTTCCAGCAGGTAGTAAATGTTGCTGGCGTGGATAGCGTCCTGGTCTTCGGCGTATTCTTCCCGATCTCCGATGGCCCAGCCACCAGAGGTTTCGTAAGCTTCGTCGAACCATCCGTCCAGGATCGACAGATTCAGGACACCGTTCATGGCAGCTTTCATGCCGCTGGTGCCACAGGCCTCTTCGCCGCGGCGGGGGTTATTCAGCCAGACATCCACTCCCTGCACCAGCTCGCGACCCACCTTCATGTCGTAATCTTCCACGAACACAATATGCTTCCACAGGTCGGGATCCCGCGATAACTGCACAATTTCGCGAATGAACGCTTTACCCGGCTGGTCTTTGGGGTGCGCCTTACCCGCAATAACGATCTGCACCGGGCGCTCCGCATTGCAGAGAATCCGCTTCAGCCGCTCCACGTCGCGGAACAACAGCGTGGCGCGCTTGTAGGTAGCAAAACGGCGCGCGAAGCCAATGGTCAGCGCATGGGAATCCAGAACTTCGGAGGAGTACTTCAGTTCATTGGCGGCAACCTTGCGGCGCAACGCGGCGGCAGTCTGGCGTTCGCGAACGAACTTGATCAGACGGCGTTTTCGGCGGCGGTGAACTTCCAGCAGTTCCTCATCCGGAATGTCCTTCACCAACTTCCACATCTCGGTATCGTTCAGCCGGGTGCGCCAGTCGGGGTCCAGATGCTGGTCGTACAGGTCAGACAGGTCGCCATTCACCCAACTCGGCAGGTGAACACCATTGGTAACCCAGCCGATCGGGGTCTCTGTAGCGGGAAGGCTCGGCCACAGCGTCTGCCACATTTGCTGCGAAACTTCGCCGTGCAACTTGCTTACGCCATTGCGGTAGACGGAGGTATTCAGCGCCATCACGGCCATGGAAACCGGCTCTCCGGTATCGGACGGGTTCCTGCGCCCCAGCCCGGCGAAGCGATTAAATTCGATACCCGCCTCGCGACAATAATTCGAGAAGTAGTGGTGTACCAGCCCCGTGTCGAAGATGTCAATCCCGGCCGGAACGGGCGTGTGCGTGGTGAAAATATTATTGACGCGGGTGGCTTCCAGAGCTTCTTCGAAGTTCATACCCTGACGCTCAATAAACAGGCGGATCCGCTCCACGCCGAGGAAAGCCGAGTGGCCTTCGTTCATGTGGAAAACGGTCGGCTTGTAGCCCAGCGCATCCAGTGCACGCATGCCACCGATGCCGAGTACGATTTCCTGCCGGATACGAGTATCGTTATCGCCACCATAAAGCTGGCTGGTGATCCCGCGGTCTTCAGCACGTTCGTTTTCCGGCGCGTTGGTGTCCAGGAACAGCATCCGAATACGGCCCACATCCAGGGTCCAAATGCGAATCGCTACTTGTCCGGAAGGCAACTGCACGTGCACAACATGCTGGACGCCCTCGGAATCAATGGCGGGGAGCACCGGGAGCGAGTAGAAATCGTTCTCCAGATACCGTTCCTGCTGCCAGCCATCGGCGTTCAGAAACTGCCGAAAGTATCCCAGCTGGTAAAGCAGGCCAACCCCAACCAGCGGCAGGTCCAGGTCGCTGGCAGACTTCATATGATCGCCGGAGAGAACACCCAGGCCACCAGAATAGACGGGGAGGCACTCGGTAAGTCCATATTCAGCCGAGAAGTACGCGATCAGACGCCCCGCGGCTTCCTTCGACGGCGTCTTTACGGCCGCGTCGAAACGCTGGCAGGCCAGGTTGTATTGCGCGAGGAATCGCGAATCCGAGGCGGCACGTTCCAGGGTTGCCTGCGACACACGGCCCAGCATCGCTACCGGGTTGTAGCCGACTTCCGTCCAGAGTGCTGGCTCCAGGCGGCGGAAAATCGCGCGAATGGGCGCTTCCCAGGCCCAAAGCAGATTGGTAGCCAGTTCCGGCATGCGAGCGAGCGCTGGCGGTAATGAGGGACGAACGACAAATTCCCGGATTGGATGGATGTAGAAGGACATGGCAGGAGGTTGAATCGTACCGTTAATTCATGGTTAAGCACTACATGGTGCGCAATTTTCGTTGCGGCCGACCTGACTCCAGTGTAAAAGACACCCCACCCCGGCCCGCCGAGTCATACCCCGGGCGTTTCCCACTGTCCGGACTCGCCTGACCGGAAGAGCGCGTCGATCACGGCCATGTTCCGAACCGCATCTTCAATAGAAACCGGTACCTCGCCGTCTTCCAGAATGGCGCGGGAGAACGCATCACCCTGCAGCATGTACTGGTCGCAGACCGGAATCGTCTCGGTGCGCGAATTCAGCCCGGTGCGGATCACGAGGCGGGTTTCCTGGTCGGGTGGCGCATTCACCGGAATTTCGACTTCAATGACGCCCTGCTCGCCCACAACCAACAGGCGCTGGTACGGGTTCATCTGGGTGCTGCAAAGCAAAACGGCCTGGCCCGCCGGGTAATCGAGCGTGGCGGAGACTAACCGATCCGTCCCAAACTCCGGATCGCGATCAATCAGGCAATTCACCCGGCGCGGTTCCGCATGAAACAGCCAACGCGCAAAGTGAACGGCGTAGCAGCCGATATCCATCAGCGCCCCGCCGCCAATGTCCGCACGGTTCCGGATGTTCCTGGGGTCGCGATTGTTGTAGCTGAAGACGAAGTTGATGGCGCGCAGCGAGCCAATCTCACCGGAATGCAAAATCTCCAAAGCCCGCAACCACTGGGGATGGGTGTGGACCATGAAAGCCTCACCCATCTTCACGTTGCAGGCGTCACGGACCGCAATGAGTTCTGTGGCCTCCACGGCGGTGAGCGCCACCGGCTTCTCACAGAGGACATGCTTCCCCGCCTGGGCAGCCCGAATAGTCCAGGGCACATGGAGGTGGTTCGGAAGTGGGTTATAGATGGCGTCGATATCCGGATCGGCGAGCAGTTCCTCGTAGGAGCCGTAAGCCTTCGGGATACCTAAAGCCTGCGCCGCGGCCTGCGCTTTACCCAGCTCGCGCGAGGCGATCGCGGTGACTTCGGAGAGGATTCCCTGCTGCATCGCGGGGATAACTTTCACGGTAGCGATCTTTGCGACACCCAGAACGCCCCAACGGATTTTTTTAGCCATGCAGACGCTACTTTATCGCGTCGGCTTTACTGGCCTGTAAATCGTCCGGTCAATTTCAGGTGAGCAATCAGACCAGCGGGGTCATCGGAAATAATGGCGTCGGACCCGGCGGCGATCAGGCGGTCCCAGTCGGCTGGCGTGTTGGCAGTCCACGGAACCACTACCAGCCCTGCGTCGTGGGCGGCCTTCACCTGCTCCGGCGTTACCAGATGATACTCGGGCGAGATGATGGTGGCGCCAGCTTCTTTCGCAATCTCAACAAAGCTCTTCGCCTTGCCGGAATACAGGGCCGACAGAGCGATTTCCGGAGCCTGCTTCTTCATTTCATGCAGAGTCCGAAAGTCAAAAGACTGCAGAATAATTCGCTTTTCCAACTTGTGTTTGCGGATGACTTCGAGGACCTTGCGGACAAACTCGTCAGGTGGCGGAGCCAGTTCCGGATGCCGCGGATCGATCTTGGTCTCAATATTGAATTTGAACGTGCCCTTCGAAGAGAGCGCAAACACCTCGTCCAGCGTGGGAATCCGGGTTCCCGGCACAGGCTGTTGCGTGGCAAACTGCGGATTCCGCGTCACACCACAATCGAACTCCCGCAGTTCCGCCAGAGTGGAATCGTGGATCACCGCCTGCGGCTTCGGCCCGGTACAAACGGGAGGGCGGAGGATGGGATCATGCGACACCACCACCACGCCATCCTTCGTGATCCCCATATCCAGTTCCAGAACATCAACACCCTGCGCGATAGCGTATTCAAACGCGGGAATCGTGTTCTCCGGGCGCATGGCCCGGGCGCCACGGTGCCCGTGGACTTCAATTCGATTCGCAGCCAGACCCGACACGGCCATGAGGAGAAATATTACCTTTCGCATTTTCACCATCAGAATAGCGAGGTCCAACCCCGCAGCGATTACAGTTCCGTGACTTAATCTTATCGTCACAGAATCTAAATCCCCCTGTTTCAAACCGTGGCTAGCATGGGATCTATTATGTACAAACCAGGGCGTTTTCTCCTACGGAGCATCCTTGCGTTCAGTCTGGCCTTACCGGCACTGGCGCAGTTCGACACAGCAGAAGTACTGGGCACAGTGAAAGACAAGAGCGAAGCCGTGCTTGCCAATGCCACCGTGTCTCTCAGCAATCAAAACACTGGCAGCAGAGCCACCACAACCACAGACGCGAACGGCAATTACGCCTTTGTCAACGTAAAGATCGGTCCGTATAACGTCACGGCGGAAGCCACCGGTTTCTCAAAGGCCGAAGCGAAGAACGTCACGGTGAATGTGAATGCTCGCCAGCGCGTGGACCTCGTCCTGCAGGTCGGTGCCGTCAGCGAAACCGTGGAAGTGACCGGCGCCGCCACAGCACTCCAGACCGATTCCTCGGAGCGTGGCCAAGTCGTTTCCCAGAAGGCCATCGTGGAACTGCCGCTGAACGGCCGGTCTTATTCGGATCTCGCGCTGCTTACTACCGGCGTCCTGAAATCCCCGTCCTCCAGCAGCCGTGAAGGCTCTTTCGTCGTCAACGGCCTGCGCAGCACCTTCAATAACTATCTGTTGGACGGCGTAGACAACAACGCGTACGGTACCAGCAATCAGGGCTACGCCAATCAGGTAGCCCAGCCCGCGCCCGACGCCGTGGCTGAGTTCAAGGTCATCACCAATAACTACAGCGCCGAATATGGCCGTTCCGGCGGCGCCACCATCGATGTCGCCATGAAGAGCGGCACCAATCAGATCCACGGCACCGCCTACGACTTCCTCCGCAACACCAACCTCAATGCCATCGGTTACGTTTTCGGCGTCCGTCCGGCCACCTTCAAGAAACCGACCCTGCAGCAAAACCAGTTCGGCGCCACCATCGGCGGTCCGCTCGTGAAGAATAAAGCGTTCTTCTTCGGCGACTACGAGGGCTTCCGCCAGTTGGCCCGCACGCTGACTTTCGCCAGCCTGCCAAACCTGACCGAGCGCCAGGGCATCCTGCCTGTCACCGTCACCAATCCCCTCACGGGCGGTGTCTACGCGGCCGGTTCCGTGGTACCCATGTCCTCCTTCGCGAAGAAGGTTCTGAACGACCTCCCCACCCCGACCGGCCCGGGCCGCTCCAATAACTACCAACAGCTCTCGCTCGACCGGAACTATAACGACAAGTTCGATGCTAAGCTCGACGGCCAACTCTCTACCGCCGTCTCCGCTTTTGCCCGCATCAGCCAGCGGAAGATGAATATCTACAACGAACCCGGAATCCCCGGCCAGTCCGGCGGAGGCTCCAACGGTTTCACCCGTGTTCTGAACCAGCAGGGCTCCGCCGGCGCCACATGGACCATCTCGCCCCAGTCACTCCTCGAAGGCCGTTTCGGCGTTTCCCGCACCCGCGCCGGAAAACAGCCGCCCCTCATCGGCGGTGCCAGCATGCTCTCGCTCTACGGCATCACAGGCCTGCCTGAGACCCCCGAACTCACCGGCGGCCTCGTCTCGCAGACCATCTCCGGTTACACCGGGCTCGGTCGCCAGTCCACGAATCCCCAGTTCCAGAATCCCCTCAACTTCGATTACAAGCTGAACTTCACTCGCGTCAGTGGCCGCAACACCATCAAGGCCGGTTATGAATTCGTCGCTATCCGCACGCAGGTGAATGACATTAACCCGCTCTACGGGCGTGACGCCTATGCCGGCGGCTTCTCCCGCCCCACCGGCGCCGCCGCCGACGCCACCAGCTTTTCGCTGGCCGACTTCATGTTCGGTCTCCGCAGCCAGTATGCGCTCGCCAACTATGTTGTGGGCAACTACCGCCAGCACGAGAACTTCATGTACGTGCAGGACGATTTCCGTTTCCGCTCCAACGTCACCTTCAACTTCGGTCTCCGTTGGGAATACGCGACTCCTCGCTGGGAACGCGATAACGTTCTCTCGAACTTCGATCCCGCCACCAACACCATGCTGAAGGCCTCCAGCGGCAGCATCTACAACCGCTCGCTGGTCAACCCGGACCGAAATAACTTCGCGCCCCGCATTGGTGTGGCCTGGACTGTGATGCCCAATACCGTCGTTCGCGGCGGTTACGGGATGAGCTTTATCCACCAGAATCGCGTCGGCTCCGCTGATCTCCTCGGTATCAACTACCCGCAGGTCGTTATCGCCACCATTAACCAGAGCAACCCCCTCGACCCGACCTTCCGGACCACGCAGTCCGGTTACCCCGCAGGCCTCACCGACGCGAAGAACTTCAGCGTCGCCAACGCCAACGTCGCCTACATCCCGAAGGACTATAAGACACCCTACGTGCAGAGCTGGTTTTTCTCCGTACAGCGCCAGTTAATGTCGAACCTTGTGCTCGATATCGGCTATGTCGGCAACAGCGCCACCGGCATCCCGGTCATCGGCGACTACAATCAGGCAGCCCCGCAGCCGACCGCCACCTCCACGTTGTCCCTCGCCGCCCGCCGCCCCATTCCGAGTTTCGGAGCCATCACGTGGTTCGATCCGGCAGGCCTCTCCAACTACAACGCCCTCCAGGTGAAACTGGAACGTCGCTTCACCAACGGCCTGCAGTTCCTGAACTCATTCGTCTGGGGCAAGGCGATCGATAACGCCGGCCAGTCCCTCGATACCAGCGCCGGTAACGACGCCAGCCCGCAGGACATTCGTAATCTGGCCGCCGAGAGGGGCCTCTCCAACTACGACCAGAAGTTCACCAATGTCACCAGCGCCGTCTACCAACTCCCCCTGGGGCACGGCCAGAAGTTCGGCACCAGCATGAACCCGGTTCTGGATGCAGTCGCCGGTGGCTGGCAGGTATCAGCCATCAACACTTCGCTTTCCGCCCCGCCGGTTAACCTCCGCGCCTGGAACGGCTCTATCCCGGCCGCTTTCCAGACAGTCGGTAACCTTTCCGGCTTCCGCGGCGGTGAAGTGTTCCGTCCAAATGTCCTCGGGCCCGTCCGCGCCGAAGGTGTTTCCGACATCACCAACACCTTCTTTAACCTGGCCAACGTTGTTCTGCCCACTGACCCGAGCCACCCGTTCGGCAACGCGGGACGCAACAATGTACGCGGCCTCGGCCTGAACCAGCTGGACCTGGGCGTCCACAAGACCTTCCGGCTCCCCACCGAAAAGGTCAGCGTCCAGTTCCGCGCTGAATTCTTTAACCTCTTCAATCACACGAACTTCACCCCGCCCAACTCCGACCGTGCCAGTAGCTCATTCGGAACCATTCGCGGCTCGTTCGCACCCCGTCAGGCCCAGTTCGCGCTGAAGTTGATGTTCTAGACCTCAAGCGGAATCCAACCCGAACGGAGCGGCCTCACCAGCCGCTCCGTTCTTTGTTTGCATCCTTTGCCCGCACCATGTGCTCTGCTGGAGAGACAGTCCATGCATACAAACCGCCTCGCGAACGAAAAAAGCCCCTACCTCCTCCAGCACGCCCACAATCCCGTAGATTGGTACCCCTGGGGCGAAGAAGCTTTTGCCCGCGCGAAGGCGGAAGATAAACCCGTCTTCCTCTCCATCGGCTATTCCACCTGCCACTGGTGCCATGTGATGGAGCGCGAGTCGTTCGAAAACGAGCAGACCGCCGAATTCCTGAACCGCAACTTCATCTCCATCAAGATCGACCGCGAAGAGCGCCCGGATCTGGACCGCATCTATATGAACTACGTCCAGGCGGCCACCGGCAGCGGCGGCTGGCCCATGTCCGTATGGCTCACCCCGGAGAGGAAACCGTTCGTCGGCGGCACCTACTTCCCACCCGACAATCGCTACGGAAAAGCCGGATTCCCGCTGATCCTGCAGCGCATTGTCGAAGTCTGGCGCGACGAGCGCACGAAAATTCTGGAATCGAGCGCCACTGTTCTGGATCAGCTAAAGCAGGGTCAGGAACCCGGTTCCACCACGGCAACAATCGACACCGGGGTGCTCGACCGTGCTTACCTGCAGCAGCGCCGGAGCTTTGATTCGCGCCTCGGCGGCTTCGGCACCGCACCAAAATTTCCGCGCCCGTCCATCTTCAACTTTCTGCTGCGCTACTGGAAACGAACCGGCAATGAAGATGCGCTCGACATGGTCACCACCACTCTCATCGGCATGTCCCGCGGAGGCATGAACGATCAGCTCGGCGGCGGTTTCCACCGCTACTCGGTGGATGAATTCTGGTTCGTCCCGCACTTCGAAAAAATGCTGTACGACGAAGCGCAACTCGCGGTGTCCTACCTCGAAGCCTTCCAGATCACCCGCAACGAGGCGTTTGAAGCCGCCGCCCGCCGGACTCTCGACTACGTCATCCGCGATATGACCGCTCCCGAAGGAGCCTTCTGGTCGGCCGAAGACGCCGACAGCGCCCCCGATGCCTCCAACCCTCACGAGAAAAGCGAGGGTGCGTTCTACATCTGGAGCTGGCAGGAAATTGTCGCGCTGGTGGGTGAAGAGCACGCCGCCTGGTTCGGTTACCGCTACGGCATGGAACGCGAAGGCAACGTCACCAACGATCCGCACCACGAATTCACGGGGCGAAACATCCTGTTCGCGGCCCGCACGATTGCCGAAACCGCCGAACACTTCAGCCAGCCTGCCGGGGAGGTTGCAGCAGCCCTCGTCGCCGCTGACGCCTGCGTTCTGGAAGCCCGTTCTGCCCGCCCCAGGCCCCACCTGGACGACAAAATCCTCACCGCCTGGAATGGCCTGATGATTTCAGCCTTTGCCCGAGGCGCAGCCATCCTGGGAGACAACCGCTACCTTACCGCCGCCGCCAGCGCAGCCGATTTCCTGCTCACCACCATGTTGCAGCCCGATGGCACCCTCCTCCGCCGTTACCGGACTGGGGATGCCGGCATTGAGGGCATGCTCGACGACTATGCAAACCTTGCCGGAGGCCTGCTTGACCTCTACGAAGCCAGCTTCCAGTTCAGCTACCTCGCCGCCGCCATCAGCCTGACACGGGAGATGATTTCCCGGTTTGGAGACCCCGAAGAGGGTGGTTTCTTCGCCTCGGCCCACGCCGACGCAGCTGCCCTCGTGAAACTCAAAGACGACTACGACGGAGCCGAACCTTCGGGTAATTCAGTCGCCCTCATGAACCTCCTCCGGCTCGCCCGCATTACCGGCGACACCCAATTCCACACCGAAGGCCGCCGCCTGATCACGGCTTTTGCCGGACGTGCCGCCAGCGCCCCCCACGGCATCCCCCAATTCCTGGCTGCCATCGAGTTCGAGCTGGCGAAAAAGAAGGAAATCATCATCGCCGGAACGCCGTCGCCCGAGGTGCAGCACGAGCTCTGGAAACGCTTCGATCCCTTCCGCGTTCTGCTGCAGGCGTCGCCTGAAATTGCCGTCTTCCGACCGGAAGTCGCCGACATGAAGGCCCCCGCCGACGGCGCACGCATCTATGTCTGCGTAAATTTCGCCTGCCAGACCCCCGTGACTTCCGCCGAAGATCTGGCGCAATATTTGAGCTAACGCGTTAAACTAACAGTTCATACAGCAACGCGTTGGTCTGGCCTGCGGTTTCGCCGGACCGGGAGCACGCGATGCTTTTTAAACCCCAAGGAGAATACTATGGAGCGCGCAGGAGCAACAACACTTAGAGGGAATCCGTTCACGCTGGTGGGTCCCGAACTCAAGGCCGGCGATACGGCCCCGAACTTCACCGCCGTAGACGGTTCACTGAAGCCCGTCACGCTTGCCGACACCGGCAACAAGACGCGTATTTTCAGCGTCGTCCCCTCTCTTGACACCCCGGTTTGCGATGCCCAGACCAAGCGCTTCAACGAAGAAGCCGCCAAGCTGAGCGACGTCGACATCTACACGTTCAGCATGGACCTCCCCTTCGCCCAGAAGCGGTTCTGCAACTCCTTCGCGGTGGATAACGTGAAGATGCTGTCCGATCACCGCGAGGGTTCCTTTGGCTCCGCTTACGGGACGCTGATTAAGGAACTTCGCATTCTGAGCCGGGCGATTTTCGTCGTCGGCCCCGACAACACCGTGAAGTATGTGGAATACGTGCCCGAAGTGGCCGATTTCCCGAACTACGACGCCGCGCTTACCGCTGCGAAGAGCTAGTTCGAAAGCAGGCTTTCTGACAGACAGGATCTCCAGCGCCGTTGCGAAGGTCCGATTCAGAGTTCTCTCGCAGAGTTCTCTGGTTCGGGGCGGTCTCGTGGTCGGCGCCGGAATTCTGGCTGGAAACATCGTTGGTTTTGCGCGCGTGGGTGTCACAGCCTGGTTTCTGGGCACCCGCGCTCACGCCGATGCGCTTGCGGTGGCAGTCGGCCCGGTCGATACCCTCACCACCGCCATTATCAACACCCTCCTCGTCTCGTTTGTCCCCATGCTGATGTTGCGCGGGTCTGCCGACCGCGCCGCTATGTTTACCAGGGGAGCCCGTGTCTACGCCGGAATCCTCGCCGCCTTAAGCGCCTTTGTTCTTGCTCTTGCATCCCCCCTCATCAGCCTGCTCGGCCCTGGTCTCGCTACGGAACAACACGATCAGGCGGTGGTCATCCTCCGCATCCTGGCCCCGGCAATCTTCTTTGCGGGATCTTCGGCAATTTACGCAGCCCTCCTCTACACCGAACGCCGCTTCATCATTCCGGCGTTCTACCAGGCCTGCGTGAACGGAGCCACCATTGGGGCCGCCATGCTCTTGTGGAACGTAATCGGAATCTACGGCTTCCCGGTCGGCTACACCCTCGGGACCGCCATCCAGCTGATCCTGACGTGGTCCGCCAGTCGGGGCCTCGCCCGCGCCCTGAAAGATGTGAGTGGTACGGTTCCCCGCTTGAGTGAGATCCTCATCAAACCGAGCATGTTCCTGCTCTATGCGGCTCTCATTTCGGCCAATATCCTCGTCACCCGCGCGTTCGCCACACACGGCGGACCGGGCATGGCGGCCGCTTTCGACTATTGCCTGCGCGGCGTCAGCGTCGTCGTCGCCTATCTGGTCTACCCGATCGCCAACAGCCTGGTCCCGGAAATCGCCCAGTTACAGCGCTCAAACAACACCGCCGGAGCCTACAGCGTCATCGGACGCAGCGTTCGCATCATGGCCGCCTGCGCCCTGGGAGCCTGCGGCATCGGCCTCCTGATGCGCACCCAGGTAATCGCAATTCTCTTCCAACGGGGCAGTTTCACTCAGGAATCGACACTCCTGGTCTCGGCTGTATTCCTCGGTTTCGCACCGGCAATTGTGGGTTGGTCGCTAATGGACCTCGGCTCACGCTGCCTGTTCGCCCTCGGGTGCCCGAAGTTACCCGTCCTGGCCGCAATCGTACCAGTCTCCATCAATGTAATCGTGATGCTGGCGTTCGGCTGGCCCTATAGCCTGCGCCATCCGTCCATGCTGGCAGTGGGAGCTTCCGCCGGCCTGTTAGCGGGCTTCGCCGCCCTCTACATCTCCCTGAAAATGACAAAGCTGGCTCAGGTTTTGGAACCTGAGCCAGCTGAAGTTGTATCCGCGAACTAGAACTAAACGGCCGCTTTAGCCTGAAACTCTTCGTAAGTCCCGCGGAAGTCCTCAATCTGGTGATTGGTAATGCTCCAGATCCGGGTCGCCGTCTCTTCCAGAAGGTCATGGTCATGCGTGACCATGAACATGGTGCCATCGAACTTCTGCAACGCAAAATTCAGAGCGTTAATTGATTCCAAATCCAAGTGGTTCGTCGGTTCGTCAAGAACCAGAACATTCGCCTTCTGCAACATGAGCCGGCAGAATACCAGGCGCGCCACTTCACCACCCGATAACGCGTCGGTCGGCTTCGAAGCTTCATCCCGGGCGAACAGCATCTGCCCCAACAGCCCGCGCAGTTCTTCGTTCGAGGCCTGCGGATCGAACTCCCGCAGCCAGTCCAGAATGGTCATCCCCAGCGTAATCGTCGCCCGGGGATCCTGCGGGAAGTAGCCAATATTTACTTCATGGCCCCATTCCAGCGTGCCGCTATCGCGCGAAAAATCATCAATCACGCCGGGCCCGCCCGCTATCAGCGAACGCAGTAAAGTGGTCTTACCCGCACCGTTGCGGCCAATGATACCGATCTTCTCGCCTCGCGAAATACTGCAAGTGAAGTCCGGCACCACCGTCAGATCACCATACTGCTTCACAATGTTCTTCGCTTCCAGCGCATGCTTGCCGGAAGGACGCTTCATTTCGAAGCGAATGAACGGGCGGGAGATGTTCGACTTCGCCAGATCGCTCGTCTGTAGCCGTTCAACTTCCTTCTTCCGTGAAGTCACCTGGCTCGACCGCGTACCGGCCGAGAACCTCGCAATGAATTCCTTCAGCTGATCAATTTTCTTCTCGCGCTGCGCGTTCTGTGACTCAATCCGCGACCGGATCTGCGTCTTCGCCAGCACCATATCGTCATACCCACCCGTGTAGGTAATGATCGTTTGGTAATCGATATCGGCGATGTGGGTCGAGACCGAGTTCAGAAAGTGGCGATCGTGCGAAATGCAGATCAGCGTGCCCTGATACCGGTTCAGGAAGTCCTGCAGCCAGTGGATGGATTCCAGATCAAGGTGGTTCGTCGGTTCGTCCAGCAGCAGACCTTCCGGCGACCCGAACAGCGCCTGAGCAAGCAGCACGCGAACCTTCTGGCCGCCCTGCAACTCACTCATTTTGCGTTCATGCACAGACTCCGGAATATCCAGACCGTCCAGCAGAATCGCGGCGTCACTCTCGGCAGCGTAGCCGTCGTTTTCCGCCACCACGCCTTCCAGTTCGCCCAGGCGCATACCGTCTTCGTCGGTAAGTTCGGCCTTCTCATACAGCTGTTCGCGCTCTGCCAGGGCAGCCCACAGGCCCTTGTTGCCCATGATGACCGTATCAATCACACGATACGCGTCAAACGCGAACTGATCCTGACTGAGCACACCAATCCGGCGAGGCAGTCCGACGTTTCCCTTCTGGGGTTCAAGTTCACCCGTCAGGATCTTCATAAACGTCGATTTGCCCGCGCCATTTGGCCCGGTCAGACCGTATCGACGGCCTGTCTGGAAGACGGTCGACACGTCTTCAAAAAGGATCTTAGCGCCGTAGCGCATGCTCACATTGCTGACTGATATCACGGCTGGAAGTTTTCGGAAGGGGGGTTAAACCTTCAGTGTACCAGCGGATAAAGCTCCTTCCAGTTGCTGCCCTACCAGTTGGTGATGGATCCATCCGGCCGGAAGTAGGTTTGAGCCCGGTTTGTATCGTATTTCGTCACTTCCAGGATCTGCGTCAACTGCTTCATGTCCAGTTCCACACCCAGGCCCGGGCGCTCGTTCGGATACAGCTTGCCGTCTTTAAAATCCAGACAAACCGGCAAATGAGGCAGCGTCTTGCCCTGGAAGTTGTACTCCATCAGCACCGGTCCCGAGTACGTGCTCAGGCAATTTACCAGCGCCGCGGTCGCAATCGGCCCCGTAAAGTGCGGCACGATCCCAATAAAATGTGTCTCGCAGAGAGCGGCGATCTTCATCATTTCGGTAATGCCGCCCACGTTCGGAAGCGTGGCGCGCATCCAGTCGATGTCGTGGTTCTCTACCAGTTTGTTGAAATCCCAGCGCGCGCCCCACTCTTCGCCCGCAGCAATAGGAACCTTCACCATCTGCCGCATTTTCGGGATATCGGCCTCAAAAACCTCGGTCCGGACCGGATCCTCAATGAATAACGGAGCCGTCGGCTCAATCAGATTCGCGCAACGGACGGCGTCAATGAAGTCGAACCGCTGGTGGAAATCCACGCAGAAATCGCCATTCTTCCCCACCCCCTCACGAGCCTGCACGCAGTCGTCATACACTGCAAGAACCCGCTCGCGAGTGTTGTACGTCGCGTTCCCGCGCCCCAGTGACGCAGCGTCCATCCGATACGCCCGGTAACCCGCCGCAATCGTCAGCGCCGCGCGTTCCTTCACGCCCATCCCCTGCTGGATCCCCGGAACAATGCCCGCTGTGTTGTAGCATTCGCAATAATTCCGCGCCGCACCACCCAAAATTTGATGCACAGGCAGTTTCAGCACCTTGCCCCGGATATCCCACAGCGCCAAATCCAACGCCCCCAGCGCATGCTGCTTTTCACGTCCCGGCGGGTAGAAGAACGACCGCGTCATATCCTGCCAAAGCCGCTCAATATACTGCGGATCCTGGCCGATCAGCCGTCCCGCGCACTGCCGCAGCGTATCGGCAAAACCACCCTCGCCAATCCCTGTAATCCCGGCGTCGGTCTCAATCGTGACCACCGTATCGGCCTGGTTGAACAAGGGGTTCGGATTGGGCGGCGCAAATGCCCGAATCCTCGTGATCTTCATCTTCGGCAGGGCGGCCTGAGCCAGTGGCGCACGCAACCCGGCGGCAACACCGGTGGTGGCAAGAGACTGAAGAAATCGTCGTCGGTTCATCAGCAACATCCTACACTGAGACTTGTCCCCGGATCTGGTTCTCTTCGATATAGACGGCACGCTCGTCCGCAAAACCGGCCTCTGGCACCGGCAATCTCTCTGCCACGCCGTCCACCAGGTCTTCGGGGTGGAAGGCACCACCGAGGGTATTCCAGTCCACGGGATGCTGGATCCCCAAATCCTGACGCTGATGTTACAGGCGCTGGGCACGGCCGACCGCCAGATCCAAATCGCCATGCCAGAGATGGTCCGCGCCGCTGAAGACTTCTATCTGGAACACACACCGGAACTTCCGAACTGCCACTGCCCTGGCGTTCCTGAACTCCTCAATGCCCTCGCCGCTCAGGGCACCGCCCTCGCCCTGGTTACCGGTAACTTCACCCGCATCGGTTGGCGAAAACTGGAACGCGCCGGGCTTGGCGGGCGCTTCCCCTTCGGTGCTTTCGGCGAAATGGCTCCCACTCGCGGAGGTCTGGCCAAACTGGCCATCGAACGCGCCCGCGCCGAAAACCGCATCGCGCCCGACGCCAGAATCTCGCTCATCGGGGACGCTCCCCAGGACGTCCGCGCGGCACAGGAGAACGGTATTCAGGCCATCGCCGTCCGCACTGGAGTCACGCCCCCCGGCGACCTGGAAGCCTGCAATCCCGACCATATCCTCCCCGACCTGACCCACCTCGATCTCGCCATCATTAGCGGTCCAGGCCGACTTTGACCGCACCAGCGGCCCGCAACGGTTAAAATAGTGTTTTGCCCCCCAGTTCCCCTTCGCGTCCCTCCAGTTGGCCCCTGCTTTATTTGGCCGTAGCGCTCACGACCTCCGCAACTTTGTTGCTGGAGTTGTCGCTGACCCGCATATTTTCCGTAGTGTTCTACTACCATTTCGCCTTCCTGGCCATCTCGGTCGCGCTGTTCGGCCTCGGGGTAGGAGGCGTTCTGTCGTACGTCGTCAAGGCCCGCCCCGGCGGAGTCTACGGCAAACTCGGACAAGTCAGCCTGATCACCTCGGGTCTGGCGCTCCTCAGCGTCCTCGTGGTTGTCACGCGCGGCGCCGACCTCAGCAACTTCGAATTCGCCCTCATCTACTTCACCAATGCCCTGCCCTTCCTCGGCTCCGGCATCGTCGTCTCGCTCGCTATCTCAGAAAACATTGAGCGCATCGATAAGGTGTACTTCTTTGATCTCCTCGGAGCTGCCGCCGGATGTCTCGCCCTGGTCGGCCTGCTGAACACCATCGGCGGGCCCAACACCGTTATCGCCGTTTCCGTACTCTTCGCCGCCGCTGCCGCCATCTGGTTCAGCCTGGATGGTAAGAAGCTCGGTCGAATCGCCAGCGTCGGGGTGGGCCTCTTTTTCACCCTCCTCGTCATCGCCAATATGGGCTACCACTTCATTGAAGTGAAGTACGCCAAGGGCCAGAAACTCCACGAAGAGCAGTTCATCAAGTGGAACTCCATCTCACGTATCGGCGTCGCGAATGACAAGGACTCCGGCGAAATGATCTACATCGACGCCGATGCCTCCACCGCCATCGCGAAGTTCGATTTCGATCACCTCACGCCCGAGCAACTCCACGACCTGCAGCACCAGGGTCCCGGCGTCCCCTACCTCCTCCGTCCCGGAGCCAAAACTCTCGTCATTGGACCCGGCGGCGGCTGGGACATCTCCCGCGCCCTCGCCTCCGGCAGCCACGACGTCACCGGCGTGGAAATTAACCCCATCATCGGTAAAACCGTGATGCAGCAGAAATTCCCGGAACTCAGCAACCGTCTCTACCTGCGCCCCGACGTCCACATCAACATCGAAGATGGCCGCAGCTTCGTCCGCCGCAGCCCCGATAAGTACCAGGTCATTCAGGCCACCCTCGTGGATACCTGGGCCTCCACCGCCGCCGGAGCCTTCGCACTTTCTGAAAACAATCTCTATACAACCGACGCCTTCCGCGACTATTTCTCTCACCTGACCGACGACGGCCTTCTCTGCTTCACCCGCTGGGGCTTCGACCCACCCCGCGAATCGCTCCGGCTCCTCTCGCTGGCCATGACCGCCCTGCACGACCTTGGCGAGGCCCACCCCGAACGCCACATTCTGGTTGGCCGCCTCGGTGGCAAGCCCGATATCAAGAGCTGGGGTGCCACCGATACCGTGATCTTCTCCCGCAAGCCGTTCTCCGACGCCGATATCGCCAAAGCACGCCAGGCCTATGCCGACGCTGGCATGTCCATGGTTTACGCCCCCGGTGACGGCCCCGTGAACGAGTTCAGCCAGATGCTGCTAACGCCGGATCCGAAGGCCTGGTGGGCCAATTACCAGTTCGATGTCTCGCCCGTCGACGACGACCGTCCGTTCTTCTTCTACACCGTCCAGCCCCGCGACGTGACCAGCTTCCTGCTCGCCACCGGCGGTAAATCGGCTGACCAGAAGGTGAACGTCGCTGTCCCGAAGCTCTTCTCAGCCCTTTGGGTCTCGTCAATAGCCGTTCTGATCATCCTGCTGCTGCCGCCCCTGGTCCTTGGCACCAAACTCCCGAACGACAAAGCGGCGCGTGGCTTCCTGCCCTACTTCCTGGCCATCGGCATCGGTTACATCCTCATCGAAGTCGCCCTCATCCAGAAATTCGTCCTCTTCCTGGGCCACCCGACCTACGCGCTCACCGTCATCATCTTCTCCATGCTGATTTCGAGTGGAGCAGGCAGCTATGCCAGCCGAAAACTCATCGGAGACAGCGGCGGTCGCCTGCGCATAGCTCTCGCCTCAGTGGCAATTCTGGTCGCGATCCTCGCCGCCATTGTGCAACCCGTCCTCTCGGGAGGCGTCGGCCTGCCCCTGCTCGTCAAGATGCTCGCCACGGTCGCCATCGTAGCCCCGGCAGGCTTCGCCATGGGACTACCCTTCCCCACCGGCCTCCGCCTGCTGGAACGCCAGCACGAACCCTCGGTTCGCTGGGCCTGGTCGCTCAACGCCGCAGCCAGCGTGCTCGGTTCAGTCGGAGCCCTGGTTCTCGCCCTCTACCTCGGCCTGGTAGCCACCATGCTGATCGGCGGAGCTATGTATCTGCTGGCTATGGTCGTAGCCAGTGTCAGTTCGGTTGTGAAGCCCGCCAAAGCCTAACCTCTGGCGGCGAACATCTCGGACAACGTGGCCAGCGTGATCTGAAGCGTCACTTTATCCAGCAAACCGAGGTGCGTCGAGAGCCGAGTCTTGTCCACGGAACGAAGTTGGTCGAGCGCAATCTGTCCTCGTTGTCCCTGGAACGAAGTCTCGATTCGAACCGGATACTCTTTCGCCGCGGAAGTCATCGGCGCGATAATCACAGTCCGCAAGTGCCGATTCATCTCATCTGGAGAAACCACGACGCACGGACGGGACTTTTGAATTTCTGAGCCGACTGCGGGATCCAGATTAACCAGCCACACATCGCCGACGCGGGGCGTGGTTACCACTTCCAGGCTTCCGCATCAAACTCGTTCTGAACACCATCCAGTAAGAGTTCGTCGCTTTCGCAACTCTCGGCTTTACGGAAGGCCTCGTCCCACCCGGAGCGCGGGGCTCTGGCTGGAGAAACAATGAGTTGATCTCCCTCTACCCGCAATTCGACGGTGCCGGCCAGGCCGCACTGCTCCAGCAACGGCTTCGGAATCCGAATGCCTCGGGAGTTTCCAATCTTGATGATCTCAGCGGTCACAATACTTACATTGTAATCACATTTCAGAAGTCGTACTGATCGATATTCGCCTTCGTGAAGACTAACGGTTTCCCCAACACCACTTGCGTCCCTTCGATCCCAATCTTGCCCAACCTGCCACCATCAATCGAATCCACACCCGGCTTCAGCGTGCCGTCCGCCGCCTGACGCGATGCATTCACTACCAGATACCCGAGGTCCAGCGTGTTCCACAACACCACCGACTCCGCAATCCCCGCCTTCACATACGGCTTGCACATATTCGGCAGCGATAACCCGGTCACCTTCACGTCCTTGCGCCCTGATTGCTTCACCGCTTCCGCCGCCCCCGGCACTGCCGGAGCGGAAATCGCCATAATCAGCCGCATCTTCGGATAGACCTTCATCAGCGTCTGCGCTTCCGAGAACGCCCGGTTGCGGTCATCGTCGCTCGGACGAATGGTAATCAGATTCAGCTTCGGATACTTCGCCGCAATTCGCGCCTTGATGAACTTGATCCACTCGTTCTGGTTCGCCGCGGTCAAGGCGCCGGTAATGATCGCGAAGTCGCCCTCGCCCCCCAGAATCCGGTTCGCCTCATCCGCCAGCGTGTCGCCAATCCCCTGCGGCGTCGCCTGGTTCACGAAGTAATCCCGCGCATCCGGCAGCGCATCGGCATCCCACGTCAGGACCTTAATCCCCTTCGCTCGAGCCTTCCGCAGCACCGTGGAAATCCCCGGCGCATTCACCACCGCGACAGCGATCGTATCCACACCTCGCGTGATCCAGGCCTCCACCACTTCGTTCTGCCTCGCCGGATCCAAATCCGCCGGACCATCCCAGATCAGGTCCTGCCCCAGTTCCTTCGCCGCCGCTTCCGCGCCCAGCCGACAACTCACAAAGTACGGGTCGCCCTTCGCTTTCGGCATTACAGCAATTGTGTGGCGCTTCATCGCCGGCGCTGCCGGGGCGGCGGAAGGCGCGCTCGCCGGAGCGCCCGTCGGTGCAACCGACTTCACCAGCCACCAGTTACTGCCCGCCACAATCAGCGAACCGGCAATAATCACCGTGCTGAGAACTGCCAGTTGATAGTTCTTCATTTCGTCTTCCTCTGCTTCCGTTTCCACGGTCGACCGCGCTCTGCCACGCAAGCGACCCACCGCAATCGTGCCCACCAAAATGGCACTTGTTAATATTCCGGCCAGTTCCACCGGCAGCGCCGATACGCGCAGGCCGTTCTGCAGCACCACAATCGCCGCCAGACCCAGCAAAGTACCCCAGATGCTCCCGCGCCCTCCGGAAATGCTTGCGCCGCCCAGCACCACCGCCGTAATTGCCAGCAACTCATACCCTGTGCCCGCATCCGACCTGGCCTGCCCCAAATGCGCCACGTAGATCAGTGATGCCACAGCGGCAGTGAAGCCCGACAACGTATAGGACAGCGCCAGCCGCCGATTCACCGGAATCCCGGACCATCTGGCGTCCCCATTCGAAGCCGCCGCAAACCCGATCGCCCGGAATGCCCGTCCAAATACGCTGCGATGCAGCAGCAGCCAGTACAACACGACGAACGCCACAAAAACCGGAGTCTGCGCGGGCAGAATGCCTCCCAGATACCCCTGCCCAAAGTACAGGAACCCAACTGGAAACTGCGAGAAGTTCTCCACGCCGCGCGTCAGGCCCTCTGCGATGCCCCGGAACAGCGAGTATGTGCCCAACGTGACGATCAAAGGCGCGCCGCCGAACCGGGTGATCAAAACCGCGTTCAGCGCGCCGCCCGCAGTTCCCACCGCCAGCGCCGACAAGGCCGCCAACGCAATCGGGAAGTGCAGATCCCGCCACAGGAACCCGAACACCACGGCGCACAGGCCCATCATTGAGCCAACCGACAGATCAATCCCGCCCGTCACAATTACCGGAGTTAGAGCCAGGGCCAGCAGCCCCAGTTCCACGCCCAATCGAATAATTTCGAACCCATTCCCCGCAGAGAGGAAATGCGGCCCGGTAAACGCAAAGATCAGAATCTCCAGCGCGACCACCAGCGCCAGTGCACGCTCGCGGCCAGCGCGGTTTTCAACCATGCTTTTCATCTGGAGCGACCGCCTCCCCGGGCACTGAGCCGCTCCAGCACAATCGCGCCCAGAATAATTCCGCCCTGAATTGCTTTCTCCCAGAAGGCGTTAATCCCCAGGAACGTCAGCGCCGGAGCAATCACCGCCAGCACGCTCGCGCCCAGCAAAGTTCCCCACAACGTCCCGCGCCCCCCCGTAATCGCCGCCCCGCCGATCACCACCGCGGAAATCGCCTTCAGTTCCAGGCCTGCTCCCGCCGAACTTTGCACCTGGGAAAAACGAACCGAATCCAGAACCCCGGCCAGAGCCGTCAGCGTTCCCATCAGGACAAACACCGCCATGGAAATCCCCGTTACCGGCAAACCCGCCAGCCGCGCCGACTCGCGATTCGACCCCACCGCATAAATCGCCCGGCCCGCCTGCCAGTGCCGCAGACCCCACGCGAAAACGCCAAAGATCGCTGCCGCCGCTACCAGAATCGCCAGCTCCCCCTGCGGCTGCGACAACCCCATCCACTGGAAATTTGCGGGCAGCCCTTCCACCCAGGCGCCCTGCGTCACCCACCGCAGTAGTTCGCGCCAAAAAGCCATCGCCGCCAGCGTCGCCACAATGGAGGGCACGCCGAATAGCGTAACCAGCGCGCCGTTCACAGCGCCAAACCCGGCCCCCACCAGCGCCGTCAACAGCGCCACCAGCGGCAGCGGTACGCCCGCTTTTGCCAAAGTCCCGGCCACCACACTCGCCACCGCGAACTGCGAACCCACCGAAACATCGATTTCACCCGCCAGGATGATGAGCGTCATCCCGACCGCCACAATCAGCGCCGGAGCGTTTACCACCTCCATGTCGCGCAGGTTGGCGAAGTCAAAAAACGCGGGAGCGCGCACCGCCAGCGTCACCAGCAGCACCGCCCAGAAGATTCCAATCGCGATGCCTCGCTGTTTCATTCGCTTTGCCCCAGCGCCCCGTGCCCCAGCGCCAGGGCAAGCAGGCCTTCGCCAGTCGCCGCCGAGCGCTCCACAACCCCAACAATCGCCCCTGCACGCATCACTGCGATCCGGTCACTCATACCCAGAATCTCGCTCAGTTCCGACGAGATCATCACGATGGCCAGGCCCTTCTCCGCCAGATCGCACATAATCCGGTGGCATTCCGCCTTCGCCCCCACGTCAATCCCCTGCGTCGGTTCGTCCAGAATCAGAACCTTCGGCTCAGTGACCAGCCACCGCGAAATCGCCACTTTCTGCTGATTTCCGCCCGACAACGAATTCGCCGGAGCGTCAATCCCGTCCGTCTTTACGCCCAACCGCAGAACCCAGTCCGTCGCCAGAGCCCGCTCCGCCTGCTGATCCAAGAGCGTGTTCGCTGAAATCCGGTCCAGAATTGCCAGCGTCGTATTCGCCCGCAAGGGCAGGTCACCCACAATCCCGTGCCTCCGCCGGTCCTCCGGAACATAGGCGATCCCGGCGCGAATCGCATCCTCGGGGCTCCGAACCACCACCGTCTTCCCGTTCACCTGGACCGTTCCAGAAGCGGCCGGAGTAATCCCGAACAGAGTCTCGGCCAGTTCCGTCCGTCCCGCGCCCACCAACCCGGCAACGCCCAGAATCTCCCCGGCGCGGACCTGAAAACTCACCCCGCCCACTCCCTTCACTGAAAACACAACATCGCCAATCGGCACCACGCGCTTTGGGAACACCGCCGCCAGTTCCCTCCCCGCCATCAGAGAGATCAACTGCTGCGGCGTTGTCTCCGAAGCCTGACGTGTGGCAACCGACTCCCCGTCCCGCAAGACCGTGATCCGGTCCGCTATCCGCCCCAACTCTTCCAGACGATGCGAAATGTAGATAATCCCCGTACCCTGCGCTCGAAGGCGGCCCACAATCCCAAACAGGCGTTCGGTTTCAACTTCCGTCAGCGAGGCCGTCGGCTCGTCCAGAATCAGGACCCGGACATTCGCCCCCAACGCCTTGGCAATCTCCACCAACTGCTGCTCCGGCATGGAAAGCGTACCCGCCTCCCGCTCCGGATCAATCTCCGCGCCGATGGTGGCCAGCAGTTCTCGCGCCGTGCGAACCCGGTCCGCCCACCGCACTCGCCTCGCCAGCCCCCCGGTCTCATTCACCAGCGCAAGGTTCTCCGCCACCGTCAGATGCGGGAAGATTGCCGGCTGCTGATACACCGCCGCTATCCCCAACGCCCGGGAATGGTGCGGGGAATTCCCTGCTACCCGCTCTCCGGCGAGAAAGATCGAACCCAAATCCGGTTCCACGGCACCGGTCAGAATTTTGATGAGCGTGCTTTTCCCCGCCCCGTTCTCCCCTACCAGGGCATGGACTTCCCCGGCCTGAAGGTCAAAGGAAACCCCCTTGAGCGCCCGCACTCCCCCGTAGTTTTTCGCGATTCCCTGAGCGTGAAGCAGCAATGCGCGATTATACTTCTTACCACCTTTTTGTGATCGGCACTCCTCCATCCCTCTCCAACTTCTTCGCCAACTGGTCAAAGACCCAGGCGGAATTCCTTCGCTATGAAGGAGATCGCGGTGCCTCCCATCTCAGCTATGCCGAGACGGCTGCTTCCGCCACCGGGTTCGCTGCCCGCCTCCGCGCCGCAGGTATCAACCCGGGGGACAAAGTCGTCTTCTGGGGTGAAAATCGCCCGGAATGGGTCGCCGCGCTCTGGGGTTGCCTGCTGCAAGGGGTGGTCGCCGTACCTGTTGACTTCCGTTCTTCCTCTGCGATTGTCGAGCGAGTGGCCTCCATTGTAAAAGCCCGCGCCCTCCTGCTCGGGGAAGGGATGAAAGCGCCGGAGAACCTTCCCTGCCCCGTCTGGCCCATGCGCGTTGCCGTGGAGGACAAGCAAACTCCCATTGCTTTCGAGACCCCGAGCCCTGACCAACTGGCTGAGGTCCTGTTTACCTCGGGAGCCACCGGAGAGCCCAAGGGCGTCACCATCACGCATCGCAATATTATGGCGAATCTGAAGCCCATCAACGAGGGTATTCAGAAGTACCGAAAGTACATGGGCCCGTTTAAGCCCATCCGCTTCCTGAACCTGCTGCCCCTCAGCCATATGTTCGGGCAGTCGATGGCCGCGCTGATTCCTCCCATGCTCGGGGGCGACGTTTTCTTTACCTCCGGTTACGGTCCCCGCGACATTGTCCGCCTCATCCGGAAGCGCCGCATCTCCGTCCTGGTCTGCGTTCCCCAAATGCTGGAAATGCTGCGCTATGAGATCCAGCAGACGGTTCCCGAGTCGAAAAACGAGCGCGAGAGCCGCAAATGGTACAGGTGCTGGTGGCAGTACCGGCGGGTACACCGCCAGTTCGGCTGGAAGTTCTGGAGCTTCGTGGTGGGAGCCGCCCCCCTGGACCCGGAACTTGAAGAATTCTGGCGCAAGCTCGGCTACGTGGTCATCCAGGGCTACGGCCTTACCGAAACCGCTCCCGTCGCCACGCTGAATCACCCCTTTGAGACGCAAAAAGGCTCGGTCGGCAAGGCGATTTCGGGCGTCAAGATCCAGATCGCACCAGACGGCGAAATTCTTCTGCGGGGAGAAAATGTCACCCCCGGCTACTACAACGAGGACGGCGGGACCACGGAATCGGCCAATATCGACGCCGAAGGCTGGCTCCACACTGGCGACATCGGGGAACTGGACGCGGAAGGCCGGCTCAAGATCCTCGGCAGAAAGAAAGAGATGATCGTATCTCCCGACGGCCTGAACGTCTATCCAGAAGACGTGGAGCGCGTGCTGAACGCTATTGCCGGCGTCCGCGAAGCTGCGGTGGTAGCCGCGAAACAGGGAGCCCGCGAGCAAGTCCATGCCGTGCTGGTGCTGGCCCCCGGCACGGAAGCGGAATCCGTCGTCACCGAAGCGAACGCCAAGCTCGAAGGCCACCAGCGCATCCGGGGCTTTTCCGAGTGGCAGGAACCGACGCTCCCACGCACCTCCGGGACCAACAAACTGAAGCGCACCGCCATTGCGGACTGGGTGACAGGTACGCCTGCCCCGGCAACCGCACCCGCCGGGAATTCAGTTGAAGAAATCTTCCGTAAGTACTCAGGAACAAGGCAGATATCTTCTGCCAGTTCGCTCGATGACCTGGGCCTGAGCTCGCTTGACCGCATCCAGTTGATGATGGAACTGGAGCAGAAGCTCGGCACCGCAATCGGGGAAGCGCAGTTCGCGGCGGCCAAAACCGTCGCCGACCTGGTACGAGTCCAGCCCGGGGCCGCGCCCGCTTCCGCTGAACCCTTCGAGTTCCCCGAATGGAACCGATCCGGCGCCGCCAGGTTGGTCCGCCGCCTGGCCTTGCCGTTCTTCATCCTCCCGCTGGCCCGCATCTTCGCCTGGATCAAAATCGAAGGTCTCGAAAACCTCAAAGGCATTGACGGCCCGGTCATCTTCGCCTCCAACCACCAGAGCCACTTCGATGTGCCGTCCATCCTTTGGGCCTTACCGCAGACCTGGCGCGAACGGGTTGCCCCTGCCATGGCTAAGGAGTTCTTCCAGGCACATTTCCACCCGGCTGGCTACAGCCGGTTCAAGCGCTTCACCAATGGCCTGAACTACTTCCTCGCCGCCCTGGTGTTCAACGCGTTCCCGCTACCCCAGCGAGAATCCGGAGCCCGCGACGCCCTTCGCTACGCCGGAGAACTGGCCAGTGACGGCAACTGCATTCTGATCTTCCCGGAAGGAAAACGTACCGAAACAGGCGATGTCCTGCCTTTCCAGTCCGGGGTCGGCATGCTGGCGTCACGCCTGGGCGTGCCCGTGGTCCCGGTCCGCCTGGAGGGTCTGGACAAGATCCTTCACAAGGAAGCCCGCTTCGCCACGCCCGGGCAAGCCAAGGTAAAGTTCGGAAAACCGATCAAACTGGAAGGCGACGACTACGCCGCCCTCGCGAAACAGATCGAAGATGCCGTCCGCAATCTCTAATCTACCGGCCCCGGCCCACGCCCCTCGGGGCCAGGCGGAACGGAATCTCCACTACAACATCCACCGCAACAGGGTCCCCGTTCCGCGTCGCCGGGTAGAACTGCCATTTCGACAAAGCTTCCACCGCTGTCTGGTTTAGACGGGCGTCCACGCCCTGCAGTAACTCCACCCGCGAGACATTCCCCTCGGTATCGATCTCGCAGGCCAGACGAACATTGCCCTGTACATGCTCGTCCGCAGCAGCCTGTACGTACTTCGGATCTACTTTGCGGTGCGCCACCGGCGGAGCCAACGGGGCCTGCGCTACGGCACTCGCTGTCCGCGCCGCGTACCACATCAGCCAACTCCCCGAATAACTCGTCAAATTCGGCATCTGGATCGCCATCATGTAGACTTCGCGGCCGGACATGCGCGGATCCGGGGCCGACATTACCTTCGTCGCCCCGTTTCCAGGTTCCGCCGGACGGATAAACGTTCGGCTCATCACCGGCTCACCCTGCCGGATCGCAGCCGCCACCATCTCGCGCGAGGTCGGCGTCAAGCGGGCCTGCGCGATCAAGTCCGCCGCGTTCAACGGCTTCGGACCCCGAATGAACAGATCCGGTACCGGCAACCCCGCAGCCCCCGCCTCACGATCCGCCCCCTTGGGGTTTACCTTCAGACCCGACGCGAACGACGCCGGACTCGATGCGGCGGGCAGCGAAATCTCCACTTCTGCCGGTTTCAGACCAACTACCGCCATATCCAAAGGCTCCGGTGTGTCCGTGCTCAACGCTGGCACCCGCACCGCGCCCCGACCCGTCCCCGGAGCGCCGGGAAACATCTTCGGAGGCAGTTTCATGCCCGGAACCGACGCCCCGGCGCTCAAATTCGCCGAGGCCGGAAGCTCGGGGACCTCCCCTGCCCTGGTCACGCTGCGAGACCTTGCCCTGCCGGGCTGCGCTGGTGCCTGATAGCTCTTTGGCGGAAGTTTCGCGCCCGGAATGACGGCACCCGCCTGCAGGGCTGCCGACGGCAAGACTTCCGGAGCCTCCCCTGCCCGCGCCACAGTACGCCCCTCCCCGCGGCGCGCGGGCATCGGTGCCAAATACGGCTTCGGCGGCAGTTTTACCTTTGGCAGCGCCGAAGAGGCTATCTCAACGGCAGTAAGTTCCGGCGGAGCCTCCAGCGGCTTCACAGGCGACACCAGTTTCGGTGCCAAAGCCGCTGGAGGACGATACATCCGTGCCAGTTTCGGCGATCTTAGATCCGGCGCTGCGACGGCACGAGCCTCAATCGCAGGTACGTCCTGCGCCGTCTGCGCACGTCTCGGGACCGGCTTCGAAGCCTCCGGCGGAGGCAGAAACGGCTTCTTCAACGCCGCCTTACTTTCGATATCGGGTGGCGGCGGAACATCAATCTCTGCCGCCGGTGGCCGAATAATATCCGGAGGCGCTGTAAACGGCTTTGGCCCGGGTTCCGGCAATCGCACCGCGATCAGGTTCGGAGATTCCAGCGGCACTGAAGGAGCCAGATCCGGTGAGGGTGTCCACACCATTTGGGTTCGTTTTTTCGCCTCCGCCGAAGACACAATCGCCTGATTCGACTTCACATCCGCCCGCAACGGCCGACGATCCGCCTTCGCCGTCTTCGGCGGCGTCACCGGAGGTAATTCCTTGCGGAACTTATAAACCGTGATCTTATGTTCCGGCGTCCGCGAATCCAGAATCTGCTGGTATTCCGAAGGCGCCCGCTTCGGCAACTCAATCGCGGGCGTGGACATCAAGCCCCAGAACGCCGCCGCGTGTAGCCCCGCCGACACGAACACCGCGCGATTCACCCTTCGCGGTTCGGTTCGGTCCAGCAGTGTCATCAGACGTTACAGCCCTTTCGGTTTGTGGCCATGGCCGTTCGTACCGGCCTTATGCTTCATCTTCTCAACATATTGCGTCCGTTCCACAAATCTGGGAGCTGCCGCGATTATTAATTCCAACCGGGCCGTTTCCGAGCGCTCGCGCAGAATCGCATCCTGAAAATCCAAATCCCGCAGAACGGGCGCCAGACGAAAACTCAGCTCAGGATCGGCAAGGTCCGCGACCGGCGGAAGCGTGCCGTCGTCAAGCGACGCATGGATTTCCAGACAAACCTGCAGCGCCCGCGCCCGGTACTCTGGCGCGGCTGGCCGCAAATCTTCGTCGCTGAAGTACTCAACTTCTCCGCGCAGGCACTCCTCCTCATCGTTCACACTCAACAGGTTGAAGCGCCGCCGCCCCCTCGTGACCACGTCAAATGTGCCATCCGGATACCGGGTCGGCACGGACTCCACCACCACCGTGCAACCGGCGTTCACAATGCCTTCGCCCCTGGCCAGTACGATCCCGAATTCCGACCCTGTGGCCTCCGCGTTCCCCACCATCTCCCGATATCTCGGCTCAAATATATGCAGTGGCACCAAATTACCGGGCAACGCGACAAGCTGGAGAGGAAATAACGAAAGCAACCGGGGCATAGGGTCATTATCACCCGACTTCCAACGAACATCCAGGCGCTGCCGGCATAGACTCAAAGATGCCCGGTGATATCATCACCCTTTCCCCACCTTGTCCCCACTTCGCGGCAAAATCCTAATCCTGACAGGCGCTTCAGAAGGCATCGGCGCGGCCCTTGTGACCGCCTTGCGTGCCCGGGGAGCCACCCTGATTCTGGTCGCGCGCAATGAAGCCAGACTTCGTGAAAACGCCACGCCGCACGACCTGGTGCTGGCCGGCGACCTGACCGACGAAGCCTTTCGCGTCAAGCTGGTTGACCTTGCCACCACCCGCTTCGGCAAAATCGATGGCCTGATTAACAACGCTGGTCGCGGCTCCTATTTCAGCTCCCTCGAAACCCCTCTCGCCGAGGCCCGCGCGCTGTTCGAACTCAACTTCTTCGCACCCTTTCATCTCACCCAACTGGTGGCTCAGCACATCCGCGCGACCCGGGGCACAATTGTCAATGTGAGCTCTATCGCGGGACAAATCCCGCTCCCCTGGCTGCCCCTCTACTCGGCAAGCAAGTTTGCGCTGGCATCCCTCACGTCCACCCAAAGGGTGGAATTACGGCGCGACGGGGTTCACGTAATGGGGGTCTTCCCCGGTTACGTGAACACGGGCTTTCAGGACAACGCCGCTGGCTCCAAACCGCCTGACAGCGTGGTAAAAGGTAAGAGATATGCGGTATCGGCGGCGGCGTGCGCCGAGGCCATCGTGAAGGGCATGGAGCAACGCCGCCACACCGTGGTCACCCCCCGAGCGGGGATGATTCCGGTCCTTATCGCGCGGCTGTTCCCGGCTTTCTTTGAGGCGAGGTTCTGAGAAGATAATGAAGGAGCGGGATGCACATTAAGCTAAAACGTTCGCCGGGCATTTACCTCGCAGGCTTCATGGGCTCAGGTAAGTCCACGGTAGGCCTGGCGCTGGCAAACCATCTGGGTTGGGATTTCATCGATATCGACAAGAACATTGAGGCCCACGAAGGTGAAACGATCCCGTCCATCTTCGACACCCGGGGCGAAGCGGAATTTCGACGTATCGAAAGCGAAGCGATTCGCAGGCAGGTTCGAATGATCGAACGAGGCATCCCCACCGTTGTCGCGCTTGGCGGCGGAGCCTTTGTGGAGCCGGGAAACTACGAACTAATTGAGAATCACGGCGTCACGGTCTGGATCGACTGTTCCCTTGAAGAAGTGCAGCGCCGCCTGGTGGGGCACGAACAGGAGCGGCCCAACGCCCGCGACCCGGTCCGCTTCAAACTCCTCTACGACGCCCGCCGGGCTGGTTATGGCCGCGCCGATTTTCGCGTCGACGGAGATTGCGACCCGACCGCAACGGTGTCCGCTATCCTGTCCCTACCCCTATGGAAATAAAGCAGCTCCGCAAAGACGCCGCCGCCATTCTGAAGGCAGCTCTCCGCGCCGCCGACCCCTCTGCCGCAGTGGAAGCCGCGCTTCGCGCCCGTCGCGACCTGGACAAGTACGAGCGCATTTTTGTCGTCGGTGCGGGGAAAGCGGGCGGAACCATGGCCCGAGCGGCCGAAAAGATACTGGGGAAACGAATTTCCAGCGGCATCGTCAACGTGAAGGACGGCGATAGCGCCAAGACGAAACTCATCGAACTGGTGCCCTGCGGACACCCCCTTCCCGATGAACGCGGCGCAGTGGGAGCAATGCGGATTGCGGCTCTGTGTGCCCAGGCTGGAAAAAAGGATCTGGTTCTGTGCCTCATCTCGGGCGGGGCTTCGGCCCTGATGCCTGCGCCCGCCGCAGGTATTTCCCTGGCCGAAAAGCAGGAGACCACCCGTCTGTTGCTGGCTTGCGGGGCCACCATCCATGAGCTCAACGCCGTCCGGAAGCACATTTCCACGCTCAAGGGCGGTCAACTTGCTCGCCTTGCGGCTCCGGCACACGTGGTCAGCCTAATCCTGTCCGATGTGGTTGGCGACGATTTGGACGTGATCGGTTCCGGGCCCACCGCCCCCGATGGTTCCACGTTTTCTTCAGCGCTGGCCGTCCTGGATAAATTTCACCTGCGCGATAAGGTCCCGGCGAGCGTTCGGGAACGCCTGGAAGCGGCGGAGCATGAGACGCCAAAGTCCGGCGATCCCCTCTTCCGCCGCGTCGGGAACCACATTGTTGGCAGCAATCAAAAATCGCTCGAAGCGGCGCTGGGCAAGGCTAAAGAGAAGGGCTACCGGTCCCTGATCCTCGCCAGTACCATCGAAGGCGAAACTCGCGATGTCGCCCGCCTCCACGCGGCCATCGCCCGCCAGATCCGCGAACACGGACAGCCCCTGAAGGCCCCCGCCTGCGTGATTTCCGGCGGAGAAACCACGGTCACGATTCGTGGCACTGGAAAGGGTGGCCGCAATCAGGAGTTCGCTCTCGCCGCAGCCCTCGATATCGCCGGCCTGAATAACGTTCTCGTCCTTAGTGCCGGAACCGACGGGACAGATGGCCCCACCGACGCAGCCGGAGCCCTCGCCGACGGCCAGACGATTTCGCGATCCCTGCTGGATGCCCGCCAGGCCCTGCACAGCAACGCTTCCTACGACTTCTTCGAGCCGCTCAACGACCTGATAATCACCGGTTCCACCGGTACCAACGTGATGGACCTTCACCTTGTGATGGTCGGCTAAGGACTTCCCGAAATGCGCCTTTTAGTGCTTCCCGTCGCCGCTGCCATTCTCCTCGCCAGTTGCGGCGAGAACGGTATCCGCGACCCCTGGAAGAATCCCAAAATCGCCGTCGAGCGCCGGGCCGAAGATCTTCTCCGCCGCCTGACCACCGAAGAAAAGCTCGACCTCCTCTCCGGCGATGGCTTCATGAGCTCGCACGGAGTCCCTCGCCTCGGGGTTCCGGCTATCAAGATGGCCGATGGCCCGGTTGGGATCCGCACCTGGGCCATGCCAGTATCTCCCGCCAGACCTGGCGAGCCTCAAACCGTCCATGCCACCGCTTTCCCCGCCGGTATTGCGATGGGCGCCACGTGGAACCCCGATCTCGTTGCGCAGGAAGCCCAGGTTATCGCCCAAGAGGCGCTTGCGCTGGGCCGCAATCAGGTCCTGGGCCCAACGGTTAATATCGCCCGCACTCCCTTGTGGGGTCGGAATTTCGAAGGCTACGGTGAAGACCCCTGGCTCACGTCGCGGATGGCGGTCTCGTACATCGAAGCCATGCAGGCCGAGGGCGTCATCCCCACCGTGAAGCATTTCGCCGCCAACAATCAGGAGACCCGCCGCAACACAATCAACGTTCAGGTGGACCAGCGCACTCTGGAAGAAATCTACCTCCCGGCCTTCCGCGCTGCGGTGGAAGAAGCCGGGGTTTGGTCCGTGATGTCCTCCTACAACAAAGTCAACGGGGCCTGGGCTGCGGAAAATCCGAACCTCCTCAATGAAATCCTCCGCAAGCGCTGGGGTTTCAAAGGCTATGTGGTCTCCGACTGGGCCAGCACCCACTCCACCGCGCCTACCGTCAACGCCGGCATGGATCTGGAAATGCCCGGTCCTAACGTAATGCCTGCCCTGAAGGACCTGTTGAAGAACTTCCCCGGTGGTAATCCCGGCTTCGACGGCGGCTACCTCGAACGAAGCAAACTCAAAGTGCTGGTCGATTCCGGCCAAATCACCAAAGAGACCGTGGACGAATCTGTCCGCCGCATTCTGCGTATTCTCTTCATTAGCGGCATTATCGACCGCAGCCTTACCCCCGAAACGCCCAAAGAGACTCCCGGCGTGGATACCCCGGCACAGCGCGCCATCGCCCGTAAAGCCGCTGACCAGAGCATCGTCCTGCTGAAGAACGAGCGCAATCTGCTGCCGCTGGACCCGCAAAAGATTCATACCGTGGCCCTCATCGGGCCCAATGCCGAATTCAACCGCCTTGGTGGCGGTGGCAGTTCGGCCGTCAATCCGGATTACTCCTGGAAACCAGCCGATGGAATCCGCGAGCGCGCCGCCGGGAAATTACAGATCAACTACGCGCTGGGCGTTGCCATGGAGGGAGAAAAAGAGCCCGCGCCCGCCGCGAATCTTCTGAAAGAAGCTGCAGACCTGGCCACCCGCTCTGATCTTGCTATCGTGTTCGTCGGTTTCAGCGCGGCGCTCGAAGGCGAAATGGCCGACCGGAAATCGCTCAGTCTCCCCGCAGGGCAGGACGATCTGATTCAGGCCGTCGCCCGTGCCAATAAGAACACTATCGTCGTTATCAACTCCGGCTCGCCGGTCGATGTCACGAAATGGGCCTCCCAGGTTCCCGGCATCGTGGAAGCGTGGTACCTGGGCCAGGAGGGAGGCCATGCCATCGCCGACGTTCTCTTCGGCGACTACAACCCTTCCGGGAAACTTCCCGTCACCTTCCCGAAATCCATGGCCGACAGTTTCGCTCCGGTTGACGCTCCGGAAGTGGAGTACAAGGAGGGCATTTTCGTCGGTTACCGCCACTTCGACCGCAAAAATATCGAACCCGCGTTCCCTTTCGGCCACGGCCTCTCGTACACGACGTTCGCCTATTCCGACCTAACCCTCACCCCTGTGTCACCCCGTTACGGCCAAACGGTGACGGTCGGCGTAAAGGTGACAAACACCGGTTCGCGGGCAGGTGCGGAGGTAGTGCAGGTCTACATCCATGACGTAAAATTCAGCGTGGAACGCCCGGTGAAGGAACTAAAAGCCTTCCAGCGGGTGGAATTGAAGCCCGGCGAATCGAAGTTGGTAACCATGACGCTGGACCGCCACTCCATGTGGTTCTACGATCCGCTGGTGAAAGACTGGGCTGCGGAACCGGGTGAATTCGACGTTCTGGTGGGGGCGTCGTCGCGCGATATCCGCCTCAAAGGCCTGTTTACGCTCTACGAGTAACTACAGCTTCTCGAAGTCGCTGACACGGTCCAAATCCAAAACATAGCCCCCGTCGGGCGCGACATAAAACGCGGAAACAAATTTCGCGTTCCAAACCAGTTCGTCAGAGCGGTACGAAAACCGGGTGTGGACCACCTGACTAAAGGTGTCGTCAAAGCCTCGCAGCATCACGATAAATTCCACTTGCAGCGCCTCCAGGGTTCGAGTGTCCAAACCCCACATCGGACTGTCCTTCGTAATGGGATGAACCACCGTCCACGTGAGCGGAAACATCTCCACCTTATCCATTTCGAGGGGCAGATAGTCCACTTCCCGCCGCGTCTTGCCTGCCTCCTGCACCACCTTCACCATCAGGACCCGCGCTTCCAGTTCCATCAGATTGTTTGATCTTTGGTTCGCCACCCGGAACATGAGCGCCATGCCGTCCGCGTACGGGGCCACCAGTGCGGACCGGCTGAACTCAACTCTCGCGGAAGGGCGCGACGCCCGAGTTACCAGCAGACCCGTGATCACCGAGAACGCGAGCAACCCAACCAGCGCCTCCAGGGTCGCTGTCACATTGGCCACCACCCCCACCGGCGCCAGATTCCCATAGCCCACCGTGGTCAGCGTATGGCCACTGAAGAAGCAGTCATTCAGGAACCGCCGCCCTTCGGTGGCCGCGGCGGAACCCTGCACCGCGTCAGGCCCCATCAAAAAATAGAGCAACGCGAACGAGATATTCACCAATGCGTACAGCCCACCAACCAAAGCCACAAACCAGGGCCAACTCATGTTGACCACCACCAGCCACGGATGGAAGGCCTGCCGCGCCCTGCCTACCCGCCGAACGTTAAACTGGCCGTCCCGCCGGATGCTCCTGGTCAGGGTCCCCTCCACCTGTCTCGACAGGCCGGAATCGGTGACTGGCTTCTTCTCCATCCGGCCAGCTTAGCAGCCGCTACAATAGAAGTTCCCCGTGTATCACATTCTGGAAAAGACCATTCAGTCGGCCTTCCGAGAAAAGGTGCGCTCCACCTTTGGCTCCGACGCCGACGTTAACCTTGAACAGCCCCGCCAGACCAGCTTTGGCGAGGTTGCGTTGCCGATTGCCTTTCAGCTTGCCCGTGCTCTGAAGCAAAACCCGAAAAAGATCGCCGCCGATCTGGTGGAAGCGGTGGGGCCTATCCCCGGCGTCGCCGCCATGGAGATTGCCGGCAACGGTTATATTAACGTCCGGTTTGACCGAGGCGCTTATGGGGCGGCCCTGCTCTCGGGCGTCACCGCCGAGGCTGGCGCGTCGCCCGACAAGATTATTGTCGAGCACACCAACATCAATCCCAACAAAGCGGCGCACATCGGTCACCTGCGGAATGCGGTGCTGGGCGATACCTTCGTGCGCATGCTGCGCGCCGTGGGCCACCCCGTTGAAGTGCAGAACTACATCGACAACACCGGAGTGCAAGTGGCCGATGTGGTGGTTGGCTTCCACTTTCTGGAGAACAAGACCCCGGCCGACGTGGCCGCGATGCTGGCCGAAAATCGCTTCGACTACCGCTGCTGGGAGCTCTATGCCCGAACCTCGCAGTACTACAAAGACCATCCGGAAGCCCTGAAATGGCGCGCCGAAACCCTGCATTCCATCGAAGCAGGCGAGGGCGCACTCTCTGAACTCGGCCACCTGGTCGCCGACGCCATCGTGAAAGCCCACCTGGCCACCATGCTGCGGCTGGGCATTCGGTACGACGTTCTCCCTCGTGAAAGCGAGATTCTGCACCTGAAGTTCTGGGCCTCGGCCTTCGAGCTCCTCAAGGAACGCAAGGCCATCTACTTCGAAGAAGAAGGCAAGAACAAGGGCTGCTGGGTGATGCCGGCGTCCGCCTTCCGGGGTGGCGACGAAGCCAACGAGGACAGCAAAGTTATCGTCCGATCCAACGGTACTGTCACGTACGTGGGTAAAGACATCGCCTACCAGCTCTGGAAATTCGGGCTGCTGGGCAAGGATTTCTACTACCGCCCGCACACAACCTACGCGGATGGCCACCAGGTTTGGGCCTCCACCGCCGAACCGCAGAGCGGTCCAGCACCGGCATTTGGCGGCGGGGCCACGGTCTACAATGTCATCGACGTCCGCCAGTCCTACCTGCAGGATGTGGTCGTCGCCGGCCTGAAAGCCCTCGGGTACGAGCACCAGGCAGAACAGTCCATCCACTTTTCTTACGAAATGGTGGCGCTCTCTAAACGCTGCTGCGCCGATCTGGGCATTCCACTTTCGCCCGAAGATATGGAAAAGCCCTACGTGGAAGTCTCCGGTCGCAGGGGACTTGGCGTGAAGGCTGACGACCTGATGGATCAGTTGATCGACACAGCTCTCCGTGAAGTCGCTTCCCGGCACCCGGACGACACGGACGAACAGCAGCGCACGATTGCCACCGAAATCGCCATGGGGGCCCTCCGTTACTTCCTGCTGAAATTCACCCGCACTACGGTGATTGCTTTCGACTTTCAGGAAGCGCTCAGCTTTGAAGGCGAAACCGGCCCCTACATCCAGTACGCCACGGTGCGCGCCCGCAATATCCTGCGAAAACTTACCGAACGCGGCGAAGAGCTACCCGATTTCACAAAAGAACTGAACGCGGAAGCGATGGCCACCCAACTCGGTGACGAAGATGCCTGGCAGATCCTGCTGGCCGCCTCCAAAGCCGAAACCGCGGTGGAACGCGCCATCGCTTCAGGCGAACCGGCGCACGTCGCGCGCTATGCGTTCCAGCTGGCCCAGTCGTTCAATATCTTCTACCACCAGTTCCCCATCCTGATTGAACCCGACCGCAACCGGAAGGTGTTTCTGCTCTGGATGACATCGTTCTTCGCTCGCCAACTGGAGCGCACGCTCGCCATCCTTGGCATCGACGCCCCCGCGTACATGTAGGCCGGACCCCCACAAACTATGCTTCTCGCCCTCGACGCCGGGAATACCAACATTACCGTCGGCATTTTCCGTGATGGCAGCCTTGCCGACCATCGCCGCCTGCGCACGGTCCGCGACCAGACTTCCGATGAACTCGGCATTCTGATGACCAGCCTGCTTCGCTACGCCTCTTTGGACCCGGCCGACGTGGACGGGATTGTGGTCTCCTCCGTGGTGCCGCCCCTGAATTCGGCCATCACCGAAATGGCCCGGCGCTATTTCAACACCAAAGCAATGTTCGTAACCGCCCATACGGACACTGGGCTGAAGATTCTCTACGATAACCCCTCGGAAGTGGGCGCGGACCGGATTGTGAACAGTGTTGCGGCGCTGCACGCGTATGGTGGCCCCTGCGTGATCGTCGATCTTGGTACAGCGATCACTTTTGACGCCGTATCGGCGAACTCCGAGTATCTGGGCGGCATCATTGCTGCCGGAATTGGCATTTCGGCGGAAGCGCTCTTTAACAAAGCCGCCCGCCTCCCCCTGGTGGACTTCCGCAAACCGAAGTCGCTGATTGGCGTCAATACAGTGTCCAGCATGCAGTCCGGCCTGTACTTTGGAGCCATCGGCGCAATTGACGGCATCGTGGAGCGCCTGGTGGCCGAACTGGGCCCTGAAACACGCGTCATCGCCACTGGTGGGCATTCCAGCCTCATCTCAGAAGGCTCCCGCTTTATCCGCCACGTGGATGAAAACCTTACCCTCGAAGGCCTTCGCATTATCTGGGACAGGACGCGGTGAGCGCGGACTCTTCAAATTCCGGCCCCCTCAATTACTTCAACTATTTTACAGAAGTAGAGGAACATTTCCAGGCCGCCCGCGGTACCAGCCTGTTTCTGCTGTCGCCGCTCGATTGGGCGCTCATCGAAACCTGGAAGAATTCCGGGGTGCCGCTCGAAGCCGTCCTGCGCGGCATTGACGCCGCATTTGAGAAATGGAAGGCTAAGCGTTCTCGCGTTCAGATGGTCAATTCGCTGGCGTTCTGCGCCCAGGCGATCCTGGTGGAAACCCAGCGTCTGGCTGACGCCGCCGCCGGAGCCGTACCTTCCAAAGAAGTCGCTGACACCGCGCCGTTCCCCGAAGACGAGATCCGTGCTTATCTGGAACGAAATATTACATCAATAAACGCCACGCAAGTTGCTGATTTTGAACATGTTACCGCCACTCTCACAGGCCTTGCCGCCAACCTGCCGCCAGATCTGGAAACCCTGGAGCAACAGCTCTCAGCCCTGGAGCAAAAGCTCATCGCCCTGGCCCGCATTCGCCAAAGCGACGAACAGGCGCTGCATTCCCGGCGCGAACTGGACAATTATCTTCGCCCGTACAGGGGCAAAATGTCGACTCCGCAACTGGCGATGCTGGAGACCCAGTTTCTGGACAGGGCCGTGCTGGAAGTATTTCGCCTGCCCAGACTCAGCCTGTTTCACTTGCGCTAAAACGGCGCGTGCCCAATTTTTCTTGCACAAAATTGATTGTTCTGTGTTAACGTTGCCTTAGGGCTTTGTCCCAACGTTTTACCGTGGAGCTGCACCCGCGCAATTGCGCAATTGGAATGCGGCCCGGCTGTTGCGCGCTTCCTCCGAGCACGTGATGGTTTTTGGTAGCACGGCAGGTACCCTCCTCCGAGTACCTGCCGTTTTTTTTTCGCCTACAGCTTGTACGTAAACATGATGTAGGGATACAGGTAGTGCTTACCCGCCGTCGTGTTTTTCAGGAACTCACCCGGGAGAATGTAGCCGATTCCGGCGCCCGCCTGCACTGGTCCGAACATCTTCCAGGTGGTGATAAAGTCCACTTCGTTACCCACGTGGGTTCCCGCCTTGCCCGTTATTGACCGTGCAATAACGGCACCCTGGCTGGTGTAGATTCCATCCACCGGCGAGGCAAGCCGCCAGTCGTTCAGCTCCAGAACCCCTGCTACGCTCCGGGGCAGCTTCATTTCCGCCCCCCACCGCACGTTTTTCATGTTGCGGCCCCCGAACTGGTCCGCGAAGCCGTACTTATCGTGCACCGTGGGATACAGGGGATCGTAGGTACCCCGAATGCCGTCCTTTGCATTCGCGTCGCCGCTCATGAAGTTATATTCGCCCCACAGGCGCGGCTTCAAGGGCCATTTCTTCCAGGTCCGACCCAATTCCCAGTGGCCCAGCCACGCCTGCACGCGATCCGAGCCGAGGGTCCCGAATTCCCTCGTCATCTCCACCTTCGCATCCAGGCCGCGGGGCAAGTCCAGGGCAATCCGAACCCCGGGAATCTTCTCGTTCAGATTCGCCACCACCCCCGCCTCGTTTTTCACACGTGGCTGAAGCCTCCACAAAACGTAAGGCTGGATGTTCACGTGGGGAATCAGTTTAGGCAACTCGGCATAAATACCGTGAATGTTATTCCCCTGCTGGTGGTGATCCCAGGTGTCATTTACGTTCACAACCACGGAGGCGGCAAAGACTTCCAGCCGGTTATCGCCCAGCCGAACCATTCCGCGAACCACGTCGAAGGTTCGGTTGGCATTCGTCCAGTTCACCGCGCCGATCACTCGGTTATCGCCGAAATTCAACTCCTGGCGGCCAACCAGCATCGCGAGCCGCCCCTTCTTCATATCGCCCAGTTCCACGTAAGCCTGGTGGATATCCCAGACATTTTCATAAGGAGGCTGGCCAGGCTGCTTGCCAATCGCACGCGAGTCCTGGCCCTCGCCGTAGATATGCAGCCAGGGTTTCGGCAGCAGCATCACGGACAGCCGACTGCGGCTCAGCCAGTAGCCGTCAGACTGGTTCGGGGCGAAGCCGAGCCCCGAGTACCCCTCAAACCGGGTACGATTCTCGCCTCCCACCCGAATCCAGGAAGGCAAAAACTTGTTCACGTAATTTGAGGGAGAAAACGGTTCCGGAGCCTTTTGGGCCGGAAGCAAAGCGCCAAACAGGCAGCCAAGCAAAGTAGCGCGAAAAATGTGTCGCAATTCGTATCGTACAGGATCCTATCGAAACATTGGCAACAGGGGCTACGCCGCCTGTTGGTAACCAACTTCCTCATTCACCGGAACCAGACCGGCACGCACTGCGGACTCGGGTTTCCAGGTACGGCGCCAAACCGGTCCGAGGAGGAACAGCGTCACCGCGCCTGCCCCCAGACCCACCGCGCAGGTCCCAAGTCCCCAGGCGAACGTGCCGGTCAGGCCCTTCAGGCTACCCAGCACGTTCGGGAGCAGAAAACCGCCCACGCCGCCAGCTGCGCCCACCAGACCGGTAATCAGGCCCACGCGCTCCGGAAACCGCTGCGGAACCAGTTGAAAGACCGCGCCGTTGCCCATTCCCAGCATCCCCATCGTCAGCACTAGAAACAGGACAGCGAAGGTTACGCTCGGGAGCGTAGCGACTGCGCCGAGAGAGAGTGCCGCGCCCGCGAGCAGGACCAGCAGCATCCTGTATCCGCCGATTCTGTCGGAAAGAAGCCCGCCTACTGGTCGGAGGAAACTTCCGAAAACCACCACCAGCGTCGTCAAATCGCCCGCCTGCACTTTGGTCAAATGATACTGATCAAAGAAGAAGATGGTCAGGAAGCTAACCAGCCCGGAGAAGCCGCCGAACGTCAGGCTGTACAGGAAGCAGAACCACCCGGTATCGCGAATTTTCAAAGCCTCTTTGTAGTCACTCAGACCCTTCGGTGGCGCTTTCCGTGGGGCGTCCTTCGCCAGGATCACGAACAGGACCCAGACGATCGCCACAGGGATCATCGCGAACAGAAATACCTGGTGCCAGCCGAATATTTTGGCCAGGCGAGGCGCGAACAGGGTCGCGAACAGCGTCCCGGAGTTCCCCGCCCCGGCGATCCCCATGGCCAAACCCTGATATTCCGGCGGATACCAGGCGCTCGCCAGGGGCAAAGCGGCCGCAAAACTCGCCCCGGCCACGCCCAGCAGAATGCCAACGCCCAGGAAATCAGTAAAAGTAGCCGCGAACTTCCAGCCCAACAGCAGCGGCAGAAAGGTGATAGTGAGGCCAATCAGCCCTGTTCGGCGACCGCCGAGGCGCTCCGTCATGGGCCCCAGAATCAATCGGAAGAACGCTCCACCCAGCAGGGGAACCGCCGTCAATAAGCCTTTTTGGCCCGCCGAGAGCTTCAGGCTTTCACTCAGGAAAGGTCCGAGCGGGCCCAACATTACCCAAATCATGAAGCTGATGTCGAAATACAGAAAAGCCGACAGCAACGTGGGCGGATGGCCCGCCTTTGCAAACCCTTTGAGTGTCATTACGCAGCCACCTTTCTTGCCTTTGGCACATTGATTTCAATAATTCCGCTATCCACTCGAACTTCATAGGTTTCCACGCGGACCGACACATCTGGTTTCAAAACAGACCCCGAGTCCAGATCAATCTTCCAGCCGTGCAGGGGACAAACCACCGCGTGTCCCCGAACCGGAGCGTCGGCGAGCGATGGTCCGCACCCGGTGACGATCCCGTCGCAGAGCGGCCCCCCGCGATGTGGACACTGCGCATCAATGGCTGCGAAGCGTGTCCCCAGATTGAAGATCGCGATTTCGCGGTCCACCAGGTCCACCGTCCGGCCCTCGCGCAACGGAATGTTCTCAATGCCTGTAATTCGCGTCCACATTACTGAACCACCTCTCGGCTGGCGCCTTCCATAGGCTGAATCTGAATGAACTGCGTCGTATTCACCGGCGTGGAACCTTCCTTCCACGCATCCTGGGAGAAGGCCTTGGACTTCTGTAGCCGCCGCAAGAGATTCTTCTTGTCCTTCGCGTTGGCATAGACGGTTTCTTTGCGGACCCGCTCCATCCCCAGGCGTTCCACGAAATCGTAGGTTCGCTCCAGGTAGTGGCCATGCTCGCGGTAGTACTGGAAAAACAGCAGCGTCGCTTCAATTGCCTCTTCCGTCGTCTCCACCGTGACGAGAAGGTCGGCCTTGCGGACGTGCTTGCCGGCCGCGCCTCCCACCACAACCTGCCAGCTACCCTCCTGTCCGATGAGCCCGATGTCCTTCACGGTCACTTCGGCGCAATTGCGGGGGCAACCGGTCACGCCCAACTTCGTCTTATGCGGCGTGAAAAGATTCTCCAGCCGGCGTTCCAGCTCGATGCCAGTCCCCATGGCGTCCTGAACGCCAAACCGGCAGAACTCGGTGCCCACACAGGTTTTCACCATGCGGACGCCCTTGGTGTAAGCCTGGCCACTCGGCATTCCCAAATCACGCCAGACGTTGGGAAGATCCTGCTTCTTAATACCCAGCAGATCAATACGCTGGCTGCCCGTTACTTTTACCAGCGGCACCTTGTACTTCTCGGCGACCTCGGCAATGCGACGCAGCTCCGCAGGTGTTGTTACGCCGCCGCGCATGCGGGGGACCACGGAAAACGTCCCGTCATTCTGGATATTGGCGTGCACGCGATCATTAATAAAACGCGCGGACCGGTCTTCTTCGTGATCGCCGCACCACACCACATCCACCAGATAGCTGAGCGCGGGTTTGCAGATCTCGCAGCCAATTCCGTTGCCATAAATCTCCAGAACTTCCTGAACGCTCTTGAGCTTCTGCGTTTGGATGATTTCGCGGAGGTTGTCCTGAGAGAACGGCAGACACTTACAGATCACCCTCTTCGTATCTTCTTCGAATTCCGGGGAGACAGCCTTCAGCAGCCCTTCGCAGACGCCGGAGCAACTACCGCAGCCCGTGGTTGCCCGGGTGCATTCCTTCAACTGCGCCATGGAACGAATCCCGTTATCGTGGATGGCCGAAATAATCCGGCCCTTGGTAACGCCCATGCAGCCGCAAACTGTTTCGGAGTCCGGAATATCCGCAATCGAGGAACCCTTATCGGCCGCCGGTTCGGGAAACAGCAGGCTCTTGCGACGGACCGTCAGATCCGTTTCGCTGCGGAGCCAGTCCATGTAGCGGTTGCTGTCGGACGCATCGCCCACCAAAACGCAGCCCACCAGCTTGTTGTCGCGAACCAACAGTTTCTTGTAGACCCCGGCACCGGGGTCATCGAAGCGAACCGCATCCGTCCCGGGAGTTTCCAGAGACTCGCCTGCGGAAAACACATCCAGCCCCATGATCTTGAGCTTCGCCGCCGGCTTCCAGCCCTCAAAAACCGGGCCACGGTTATCCGTAAGCGTCGCAGCCAGGACTTTGGCCTGCTCCAGCAGGGGGGCTACCAGACCGTAGACTTCGCCGCGGTGTTCCGTACATTCACCCACCGCGAAAACTCGAGGGTCGGAAGTCTCCAGATAATCGTTGACCGTAATGCCGCGGCCACAGGCTATACCGGCAGCCCGCGCCAGATCGGCGTTGGGGCGAATTCCGGTGGCGATGCAGACCAGATCTGCGGGGATCCGCTCGCCATCCATAAACTCCAGCGCTTCCACCTCATCGCGGCCCAGAATGGACTTCACCCGACGCCCGGCCAGAACCTGAATCCCCAGTTCCTCCATCCGCCGCTTCAGCAGATCCCCGCCCGTGGAATCGAGTTGGTTATTCATCAGCGTGTCCACAATATGGATCACGGTGGTCTCGCAACCTTGTATTTGCAGGCCGCGCGCGGCTTCCAGCCCCAACAGGCCGCCGCCAATCACCACGGCCCGCTTGCCTTCCCCGGCGACCCGCATCATCCCGAACGTGTCTTCCATATTGCGAAAGGTGAAAACATTCCGGCGGTAGATGCCATCCATCGGCGGAATAAAAGCTCCGGACCCGGTGGCGATGATGAGCTTGTCGTACTGCATCATGCCGCCGTCATCGCCCGTCACCGTCCGCAGCGTGGTGTTTACGTTGACAATGCGCACGCCCAAACGCAGCCCAATACCGTTCTTCTGGTACCAGTCCAGACCGTTGATGGTGATCTCGTCGGCCGACCGCTCGCCGGCAAGAACGCTGGAGAGCAGAATCCGGTTATAGTTCGCGTGCGTTTCGTCGCCGAAAACCGTAACGTCGAACTTTTTCTTATGCGCGAGGATGTTTTCGAGGCAGGCGACACCCACCATTCCGTTTCCGACGACGATCAAACGTTCCATCAATTCACTCTCCCCGCACTCGGCGTTCTTTCAATCCGCACTGCGCACTGCTTGTAATTTGGTTCCCGCGAGATCGGGTCGAACGCGCTCTGCGTGGCGCGGTTGACATTTGTCTCCGCAAAGTGAAACGGCATAAAAACCTGCCCCGGAGCCACAATCTCGGTAAGACGCAGTTCAATCGCATCCACCCGGCTCCGGCGCGAAACCAGCGAAATCTCGTCGTGCATCTTCAACCCCAGCTTCTTCGCGTCCCGGGGGTTCATTTCCAGCCAGGCACGCGGCGACATGCTGTCCAGGATCGCAACCTCGCCCGTCTTGGTCCGCGTATGCCAGTGCTCTACAGTGCGACCTGTGTTCAATATCAGCGGGAACCCGCCACCCGGCTGCTCCGGGAAGGGTTCACATTCCACTTTGAACAGCTTTGCCTTGCCATCAACCGTCTCAAACTGACCGTCGGCATAGAGGCGTTCGCCGCCCCACTGAATCCCGCCTTCGCGCTCAATGGCTTCCCACGTCATGCCGCTGTAGTCACAGAGGCGTCCGGCAGATACCTTTTTCCACTCTTCAAATGCATCGCGGGTTGAGGTCCAGCCAGGGAAGATCTCGGCACAAACGCCCAACTTGTCCGCCAGTGCGACGAAGATGTCAAAGTCGCTGCGAGCTTCGCCGGGAGGTTCCACAGCTTTGTTCACCTTGCTGACCCGGCGTTCGGAGTTGGTGTAGGTGCCCTCTTTTTCGCCCCATACGGCGGCAGGAAGAACCAGGTCAGCCAGTTCCGTGGTCGGGGTCGGGTGGAAGCCATCCTGAACCACCAGAAATTCCAGGTTTTCAAAGGCCTGAATCAAAACGTCGTAGTTCGGAAACGAAACCACCGGATTGGTGGCGATGATCCAAAGCGCCCGAACCTTCTTTGCAAGAGCAGCTTCAATAATGTCGGGATACGACAACCCCCTCGCTGTCGGAATTCGCTCCACATCAATTTTCCAGATTCCCGCCAATTCCTCCCGGTCTTCTGCGCTCTCGAATTTCCGGTAGCCAGGCAGCCCTGAGGTGAAACCGGTTTCCCGCGTCCCCATGGCGTTGCACTGCCCGGTGATGGAGAACGGCGAAGCGCCCGACTTTCCGATATTTCCCGTCAGCAGGGCAAGATTATTGATGGCGCTAACCGTCTCGGCGCCTTGCGTGGAGTGGTTCACGCCCATGGTCCAGCCGATAGTTGCCGCTTTCGCGCGCCCGTACAGCATGGCCACGCGCTCAATAGTTTCCACACCCAGGCCCGTCACCTGAGCCACGTGTTCGGGCGTAAACTTCTCCAGAAATGCGCAGAGTTCCGCATAGCCGGTGGTGTGAGCCTCAATGTATGCGCGATTCACCAGGCCATCGCGTATCAATATGTGGGCGATCCCGTTCAGCAGCGCGATATCCGACCGGGGTTTCACTGGCAGAAAGATATCGGCCAGCATCGCGGTCTTGGTCACGCGAGGGTCGGCGACAATCAGCGTCGCCTTCTTGTTCTTCTCCAGCCGCCCGCAGAGAATCGGGTGGTTGTCGGCGACATTGGCGCCGATCAGCAGGATTACGTCGGCCGTTTCCAGGTCCGCATAAGACCCCGGTGGTCCGTCGCTGCCAAAACTGCGCTTGTATCCAGCTACAGCGCTGGCCATGCAGAGAGTGGTGTTGCCGTCGAAGTTCGAAGTCCCGAACCCCAACTGCACCAGCTTGCCCAGCGTGTAAAATTCCTCCGTCACCAACTGTCCGGTGCTGATAACGCCCAGAGCGCCTGCGCCATACTTCGCCTGAACGCCGCGAAATTTCTCCACCATGGTGGTCAGTGCGGCATCCCATGAAATGGGTTCGAATTTTCCGTTGCGTTTCAGCAGCGGCTTCGTCGCCCGGCTCTTCGCCTGTAGCGTATAGTGTTCGGACAGACCCTTCGGGCAAAGCTTGCCCAGATTGACAGGGTGTTCCGGGTTGCCCCGAACCGCAACCGCCTTACCATCTTTGGTCCCGACCAGCATCCCGCAGCCGACCGAACAATACCCACAGGTGGTAGCCACCCATTTGTCGGCAATCTTCTTTGCCGAAACGTAACCGTGAACCGGATCCTGGCCGTAGGCGTACTCTTCGCTCAGATTGTCGATGCCCGCGAGTCGCTTCCAGTTCATGCCGCCCTCCCTTGTGTCAGCCGCCCTTGTGTCAACCATGGCAGCGCCATATTGCGCGGCACCACGGAAACGAAGAAGAGATAACGTCCGGCCAGTTCGCCGGCCAGCGCCAGAATGAGCGCCGGAATCGGGAAGTCGGCCAGAGTCAGCCCTATGCCGCCGATCACCAGCAGCGCCAGCCTCGCCACCAGAATCCGTTTCAGATCCTGAGACAGCAGGCGAGCCGAAGCGCGCAGTTCGAATTCTTCCGAACTCACCAGTCGCAGCAGCTTCAGAACCTGGTTGAACAATTGCAGGGCGGCAAACGAGGCGATCAGCGCCACCGGAACATTCACACCCAGAGCCCGTAGGAAAGCCGGCCCCAGCACCAGCCCCGTCAGATGAAAGTCAGCCAGAGTATGCCAGTTGTTCCAGGCCGGACGGGCTGGCACCAGATAAATAAAGGCGCTGGCCGTGACACCCGCCAAACCCAGCAACACCGTCGGGATCGCCGCCACCCGAGGCAAACCAAAGAGCGTGGCGCCGGCAAACGCCGAAGCACTCCCGGCGAACAGAGAGAACAACAGGACTTCGCGGCTCAACCAGCTGCGTTTCCACATCTTGATGGCGCGATATGCGTGTATCGGACGGCCAAGGTGTAGCGTAGAGGCCCCGAGCGAAAGAAACGCCACCAGCAAGGCAGCAATCGCTGCGATCGGGCGCGCCACATCCAGCAGCGCAAGGCCCGCAAAAGCGCCCACCGAAAGCTGGGTCAGCGTCAGCATCACCACCAGCGGCCAGTGCGGATGTTCCGGCCGAACCCGCGTGTGGTCCGCCTTTTCCAGTTCCGGCCCCAGTTGCGCGGGCAAGGTAATGCGGGTGGTGGAAATCGTCTCGTGGGCGGGCGGCAGACCCGGAGCGTTCGCCGTGGAATGATCCGCAACCCAGGCCGCAATATTCACGATTTCAATCTGAATCGCTTCTTCCGGACAGGCGTTGACGCAGGCTGGCTCGTCGCCATCGGCCAGGCGGTTGTGGCACATATCGCACTTACCCACCACGCCGCGCTCGGGATTATACTGGGGCACGCCATAGGGGCAATTCCACGTGCAGTACTGGCAGCCGATGCAGATATCGGCGCTGTGCAGCACCAGACCCGTCAGGTCGCTCTTGGTGTAGGCCTCCACCGGACAGCCCTTCAGACAGGCCGCATCCACGCAATGATTGCAGCCCATGGAAAGATAGTGGCGCTGCGTGAAAGGGTACGTGCCGCCTTCAATTTCACCCACACGACGCCAGCGCAAGTCGGCCGGATTGCCGTTCTGTTCATTGCATGCCACCTCACAGCAACGGCAACCAATGCACTTCGTCATGTCGAAGTGGAAGCGGTACTGCTCGCCCGGAGCAGGCACCGAGCAGGGGATGAGGGCAGTTAGTTCAGGCGCGGTAAATTCCGGATCCGTATAGCGAGTAAGCGGATCGCCCAGTCTGGCGCGTTCGAGAAGCGGTAAAAGCACGGTTGTCCTCCTTCCGGTGGGGTAGGTGGACGGGGCTGGGTCCGGGTGGCGCAGACCCCAGCAGCAGTGGCGGGGCTGATTTGAGGTTAACGAGGTAAGTACGGATTTGACCAATTCAAAAACTGAATGCAGTAGGTCAGGATAGGTTATGTTACGGCGAAAGTTGGGGGGGGGAGTGTTAAAATTAGCACAATATGTCACTTCGAGTCCTCAGGCCCTTGCTTACCGTACTGGTTTTCGTCCCGCTTATCTTTGCCCAAACCACGCCTTTTACCCTGACCGGCCCGGCCACACTCGGTCCTGCCCCCAACAGCACTTTCAATTTCACCGGAAGCGGCGCAGTTACCATGACTCCCGGCGGCCCCGCGCAGCTGAAAATGGACGTCTTCGATACAGGCGACGATATTTGCAATCGAAACATCGAGGCAGCCGTCACAATTACGATTGCCAATGGGGACCGCCTCGACCTGACTCTCTTCATTCCCCTCTCGGAGGGTGAAAAGGTTAGCGGAACGTTCGTGATCACCGGTGGCACCGGCCAGTACGCCGGCAAAGGCGGCTCTGGTACAGGTACTATCGCAATCAGCACCCCCGCTCCCAACCTTGACCACTTTGACCTTACCGTGACTCTCACCGGCACTATTACGGCCCAGCCCATCGTGACGCCGTCTATCAATCCCAGCGGGGTTGTTCCGTTGGGCCACTCCCGAGTCATGATTCAACCCGGCTCGTGGATCTCCATTTACGGCAAGAACCTCGCCAGTGGAACCACTATCTGGGACGGACTGAGTTCGGATATCCCCACCACCCTCGGCGGCCTGACCGCCACCATCAACGGCAAACCGGCCTTCTTTTGGTTCACCAGCCCCGGACAGGTCAACCTGCAGGCTCCCGACGATTCCCTGCGCGGATGCGCTACCGTCACGCTCAGCACACCTAACGGTCCCGTCAGTGCCCAAGTCCAGATCAACCAGGCGGCACCGTCTCTGAGCCTGCTTGACGCAAAATACCCGGCGGCGGTGATCCTGACACCCAACGGTGGTGGCGCCTACGGGGGCGGCACCTACGACCTGGCCGGACCCGCCAATCGCTTCACCTACGCCACCCGCCCCGTTAAGAAAGGGGAGAATCTGGTTCTCTATGGAGTAGGTTTCGGCCCCACAAATCCCGCAGTGCCCGCCGGCAAGGTCTTCAGCGGTTCCGCACGCGTGCAGCAGGGCTTTCCCGTTCAGGTTCTGATCAACAACAATCTGGTAAACGCGGCGTATGTGGGCCTCATCGGTGCAGGCCTTTACCAGATCAACATCACCGTGCCGGCAAACCTCCCGGTCGGCGACAACGCCCTGCAAGTAATCACCCCGGGCGCGGGCGGCCAAACACAGGACAATATTTTCCTGTCAGTCCAGTAGATAAACTTTGAAGCGCGATGAAACTCAGGCCAGGCCGTACCAGGTTCGGCAAGTTTGTGCCGTTCTCCTCAGTAACCGCTTGGGCGGACCGGCTACGAAATACGAAGTCATCATCTATCGGAGCAACGAAGATACTGGGGCAACTCAGACGAGAAAGCGGCCCGCCACAACGCACAGGAACCAGTCGAACTCTGGCTCAACACCGCCAAACAGTGCTGCGACCCAGTCCCCGCACCGCGTGGCAGGCGTCCAATTTTCGCCTGATTGGCCTCTCGCACTCCTGTCTAACAGCCGCCGTAACCCATTTCATACAAACGGGCCTTCCGGCTCAACAGGTCAGATTGTAGGATTGATACTAGCCCTGCCATGAGTACAGCCGCACTAGCTCCACCGAATTCAGCACGTTCGCTGTTTTCATCCGTAATCGTCAAAAAAGCCGTAATGGCCGCGACCGGAGCAGCACTTTACCTTTTCGTCACCGTTCACCTGCTGGGCAACCTGCAGGTATTTCTCGGACCGGACGCGATTAACCACTACGCCGCCGCGCTGAAAAGCGTACCGGAAATCCTCTGGGGAGCCCGACTCGGGCTTCTCGCCTGCGTGGGCCTCCACATCCTGACCACGGTTCAACTGGCGCGCATCAACAATAAGGCCCGCCCCACCGCCTACGCGAAGAAGGCCAACAGCGCCTCCACTGCGGCCTCGCGCACCATGTACCTCTCCGGGCCCACCATCGCGGCTTTCATTGTTTATCACCTTCTGCACCTGACGGTTGGCTCCGCGCACCCTCAGTTCTCTGAGACGGATGTCTATTCGAACATGGTCTTCGGCTTCCGCGTCTGGTGGGTCTCCGCAGCGTACATTATTGCGATGGCCCTGCTTTGCACCCACCTTCGCCACGGAGTGCAGAGCATGTTCCAGTCTCTCGGCTTCAATCACCCGAAACACTCGCCGCGCATTCAGAAATTTGCCAATGCTGTCGGCATACTTTACTTTGCGGGCTTCGCGTCTATGCCACTGGCAGCCCTGACCGGAATCCTGCCGCCATTCTTCGAAAGACTCTAATGAAACTCGACTCCAGAATTCCATCGGGTCCTATCGAGCAGGCCTGGGACAAGTCCCGCTTCGACATGAAGCTGGTGAATCCGGCCAATAAGCGCAAGTTCAGCGTGATCGTGGTCGGTTCCGGCCTCGCAGGCGGATCCGCCGCTGCGTCGCTCGGTGAACTCGGCTACAACGTGAAGTGCTTCTGCTTCCAGGATTCCCCCCGGCGCGCCCATTCCATCGCCGCGCAGGGCGGCATCAATGCCGCGAAGAACTACCAGAATGACGGCGACAGCATCTACCGCCTCTTTTACGACACCGTAAAAGGCGGCGATTTCCGTGCCCGCGAATATAACGTCTACCGCCTGGCGCAGAACTCGGTCAACATTATCGACCAGTGCGTTGCGCAGGGCGTACCGTTCGCCCGCGAATACGGCGGAGCGCTCGCCAACCGTTCCTTCGGCGGCGCGCAGGTCTCCCGCACTTTCTATGCCCGGGGCCAGACAGGACAGCAACTCCTTCTCGGCGCCTACCAGGCGCTGGAAGCCCAGGTTGACGCCGGCAGCGTGAAAATGTATACGCGGACCGAAATGCTGGACCTTGTCATCATCAATGGCAAGGCCCGCGGCATCGTCACCCGCAACCTGGTCACCGGCCAGATTGAGTCGCACGCGGCCGACGCCGTCATCCTTGCCACCGGTGGCTACGGTAATGTCTTCTATCTCTCTACGAATGCCAAGGGTTCCAACTGTACGGCTATCTGGCGCGCCCACAAGCGCGGCGCAGCCTTCGCGAACCCCTGCTTCACGCAGATCCACCCCACCTGCATTCCGGTTTCCGGCGACTACCAGTCGAAGCTGACGCTGATGTCGGAGTCGCTCCGAAACGACGGTCGCATCTGGGTGCCGCTCAAGGGCGGTGACAAACGCGCTCCCTCCCAGATCCCCGAAAACGAACGCGACTACTACCTGGAACGCCGCTACCCCAGCTTTGGGAACCTGGTTCCCCGTGACGTGGCTTCCCGTGCCGCCAAGGCCGTCTGTGACGAGGGCCGCGGCGTGGGCGAAACCGGCCTCGGCGTGTACCTGGACTTCGCAGATTCCATCAATCGGCTCGGCCGCAGCGCCATTGAAGAGCGCTACGGCAACCTGTTTGAGATGTACAACCGTATTACGGGCGAAGATCCCTACACCGCCCCCATGCGTATCTACCCCGCCATCCACTACACGATGGGCGGCCTTTGGGTGGATTACCAACTGATGAGCACCATCCCCGGCATGTTCGTGCTCGGCGAGGCCAACTTCTCTGACCACGGTGCCAACCGCCTCGGTGCCAGTGCCCTCATGCAGGGCCTTTCCGACGGCTATTTTGTGATCCCCTATACGCTCGGCAACTATCTGGCCTCCAATAAACTGGAGAAGGTGGACACCAGCGCCCCCGAATTCGCGGCTGTCACCAAAGAGGTGAACGACCTGGTGGCCCAGATGCTCTCCATCAAGGGCAAGCGGACCGTTTCCTCTTATCACCGCGAACTCGGCAAAATCATGTGGGACAACTGCGGCATGGGCCGCAATGCCGCGGGCCTCTCGAACGCGATCACCCAAATACAGGGTTTACGCCACGAGTTCTGGAATAATGTGAACGTTCCAGGCTCCGGCGAAGACCTGAACCAGCAACTGGAAAACGCCGGGCGAGTGGCGGATTTCCTGGAACTCGGCGAACTGATGTGTCGCGACGCCCTGCACCGCAATGAAAGCTGCGGGGGCCACTTCCGCGAGGAATACCAAACCGAGGAAGGCGAAGCCATGCGCGACGACGAGAATTTCCAGTACGCGGCCGCCTGGGAATATGCCGGGCAGGACACCGAACCAATCCTGAATAAGGAACCTCTGGCATTCGATTACGTGCACCCGGCGCAGCGGAGTTACAAATGAAACCGGCTTCGATGAACTTAACCCTGCATGTTTGGCGGCAGGCCAATGCCGCAGCCCCTGGCCGCATGGAGCGTTACGACGCCCCCAATGTAAGTGAGGACATGTCGTTCCTGGAAATGCTGGACGTGGTCAACGAACAGTTGATCAGCGACGGCAAAGAGCCCATTGCCTTCGAACACGACTGTCGCGAAGGTATCTGCGGTTCGTGCGGTTTCATGGTGAACGGCGTAGCTCACGGTCCCCAAAAAGGCACCACCATCTGCCAGTTGCATATGCGCCACTTTAAGGATGGCGAAGAGCTCTTTCTGGAACCCTGGCGTGCCACCGCATTCCCCGTCCTGAAAGATCTGGTTGTCGATCGTGCTGCTTTCGACCGTATTATCGCTGCCGGCGGCTACGTCAGCGTCCGCACCGGAAGCGCACCCGATGGCAACGCGATCTCCGTCCCCAAGGAAGCTGCCGATATCGCCATGGACGCTGCTGCCTGTATTGGCTGCGGAGCCTGTGTGGCGGCCTGCCCGAATGCGGCGGCGGCCCTGTTCACGGGAGCGAAGATTTCTCACCTCGGCACACTGCCGCAGGGCCAGGCGGAACGTTCTCGCCGCGCCCTCCGCATGGTGGAGCAGCTGAGCCTGGAACAGTTTGGAAGTTGTACAAATATTGGGGAGTGTGTAGCTGCATGCCCCAAGCAGATCCCGCTCGAAATGATCGCCAGAATGAACCGCGATCACCTGAAAGCGGCCTGGACTTCACGTGGTGAACACCGGAGCGGCGGGGAATAATCCTCCTCCGGCCTGTTCCAGTCCCGCATCACGCTCTGCGGAGAAATGCATTCTCATTCGGCGGTCTCGGCTACGGTTAGGCCGCCAAAAACCTTCTACTCCACAGCCAAGGCTTCAGCGGGCCGAAGCGATATTTCGGCTTTAATAAGCGTGGCACCCCGGATGTTGATGGGTCCAGAGTGCCATGCCTTTCGCTTCTTGTACGACGGCTTACCGGTTCCTGACCGGCAAACGAACCTACTTGATGGTCATCTTCTCCAGACCATCGCCTCCGGTCGCCATCGCCGAACCGCCCGCCTTAGCCCCATTCATCCCTAGAATGTAAGCCACAATATTTGCGTAACTCTCGCCCGTCAGAGAACCGGGAGACGAGGGCGGCATTGTCTTCTGCGCTTTGTCATAAAACGCTTTTAGCGACTTCCCCGCCCAATGGCTCTTAAAGTACTCTCCGCCCAGAGGAGTCCCGTATGACCCGTTCGTGAGGTTGTTGCCATGGCAGACCGCACAATTCGATGCATAGGCTACCTTCCCCGCCGCAGCCTGCGCCGCCGTGAACTCCGGCGTTTCCCCGCCGCCCGCCGACACGGCTGGCACGCTGGTTGTCGCCGAAGCAGCCTTACTCACCGCCCGGGGTTCCACTGGCGCTCCTGTGCCCTCGCCCGTGTAAGTGAACGCCAGAATTGCGCCCTTGTCTTCCAGTTGTGTGGTGCCCGAACCAGCCAGGGCTTCCGTGACACCACTAGGGTCCGTTGCCACGTAAATCGTTTTGCGATCCGGACTCACCGCCGTATCGCGGTAGCGGTTTTCTGACTGGAAATAGCGCCAGAACTTGCCCGCCGGGGTCTTCCCGTCCGCCTTCAGCGGCAGCACGTAAATGGACCCGCGCTTCAGCGTGGTTACCAGCAAGACCTTGTCCCAGCCGGGAATGCCGCCGTTTTTGCCCGAGTAGAACTCGATGCCGGACGTGCCCACCGTCGGCCAGCAAACCAGGTCGGCGCTCTTGCAGGCCGGGTCATTGAAATTGAAGCCTGTCGGCACCGTAAACATGGTCGCCACCGGCTCTACAAAGGGCTGTGTGAACGATGTTTCCGGCTCACGGGGCACGGAGGGATCGAGGCCGTAGAAACTGTACGTCAGGTCAGAACAAGGCTTCGAAGCATCCTTCCAGCGCGCAAATTCATACGCCTTATTGTCTTTGAAGCCCGCCACGCGAGGCCAGCCATAGTTCCCGCCAGCGCGCAGCACATTCACTTCGTCATCCGTGTTCGGACCATGCTCGGAGGAATACAGGGTCCCGTCGGGCCCGAAATTCAGCCCCTGCGGATTGCGGTGTCCATATGTATACACGTGGCTGACGACGCCATCGAGCTTTGGATTATCGGCAGGCACCGAGCCATCTATGTTGATCCGCAGCGACTTGCCCACATACGCAACATAGTTCTTGTCCGCCACTTCCTTCGTTGTCGGCAGCCGCTGCGCCTCAATGGCAATGCAGAAATTGCCCAGCTGATTATTTCCCTGGTCTCCGATCGTGAGATAGAGTTTCCCGTCGGGCCCCACCTTGAGCCGCCCCCCCATGTGGTCGTTACTGGCCGGCAGGCCCGTGATAAGCACCATCGGCTTCGCCAGCGTGCCTGACGCGGCATCGTACGTGAAGCGCACCACCTTCATGTAAAGGTAGCGATAGGGGCTTGTTTCGTCCGTTACCGCCGGATCGGCGCCCTTCGCCTTGTCTACATAGCTATACGCCACGTACACGAAGTCGTTGCCTTTGCCTTTCAACAGATCGGGATGCAGCGCCATGCCCAGCAAGCCATCCTGCCCGCCTGGCACCGACACCTCATCAATTGTGACCGCGACTTTCTTCGTCCCGTTCGCCGGATCCACCCGCACCACGCGCTTGCCCGTGCGTTCCGTCACCCAGAGCATCTTGTCCGGGCCCCACGTGAGTTCCCACGGACCTTCCAGTCCGGAAATCAACACGCTCTTGCGGAATTGCTTCGTTCCCCGCCGGACCGAATCCGGCGAATCCTGCGCCAAACCAGAGCCGCAAACGGCCAAACCAGCTATCAAAATCCCTGTCAGCTTCGAAAATTTCATGAGCATGTCCCACCAGGAATCATAACGTATGCGCCTGGCGGGTGAGAGGACCAGGCAGGTTGCGACCAGGTCCCAGCCGTTGGCGGAAAACAAAAAAATATTACATTTGCGCTGCACGGGGGCTCGGTTTGGTAGATAATCCATGATGAGGTATTGGATTTGCGCTCCTTGTTGAAGCCTTTCTGTTTGCTGGTTTTGCCCGCCGCGGCGTTGTTTGGGCAGGTGTCGTTCTCGAAAGACATCGCTCCGTTGATTGCGGCGAAGTGTGTGCAGTGCCATGGTTCGGCGTCGCAGATGTCGGATCTGGATCTGCGCACGGCCGAGGGTCTGGCGAAGGGCGGCAAGCACGGTGCGGCTGTGGTGGCGGGAAAACCGGAGGAGAGCCGGTTGTATCGGTACCTGACCGGTCAGGTACAGCCTCAGATGCCGTTTGGCAGCCGGCTGACAGATGCGCAGATTGGGCTGTTCAAGGGCTGGATCGAGGCGGGCGCGAAGTGGGAGGCGTCTCCTTTGTTAATGTCGTCGGCGACGTCATCGGCGACGGGAGCTCCGGCGTTCAGCGCGATGCAGAAGCGGTACTGGTTCTTCCAGCCGGTGGCGAAGCCCGCGATGAGTTCGGTGGACGCGTTTTTGAACGCGAAGCTGGCGGAGAAGAAGATCCGGATGAACGCGAAGGCGGACAAAGTCACGCTGCTGCGGCGGGCGACGCTGGATCTGACTGGTTTACCGCCAACGCCGGAAGAGACGCAGGCGTTTGTGGCGGATGCTTCGGCGGATGCTTTTGCGAAAGTGGTGGACCGGCTGCTGGCTTCGCCACACTATGGCGAGCGATGGGGTCGGATGTGGCTGGACGTGGCCCGGTATGCGGATTCGAATGGCTTCAAGGCGGACGAGTTCCGGCCCAACATCTGGCGGTATCGCGATTATGTGATCGACGCGTTCAATAACGATAAGCCGTACGACCGTTTCATCAAAGAACAGCTGGCGGGCGATGTGATGTATCCAGGCAATCTGGAGGCGAAGATCGCGACGGGCTTCCTGCGGCATTACACGGACGAAACGAATCAGCCCTCCATGGAACTACGGCGCAGTGAGCTGCTGAATAACGTTACGGACACCACGGCGGCGGCATTTATGGGCCTGACGTTTGGCTGCGCCAAGTGCCATGACCACAAGTTTGATCCGATTCTGCAGAAGGATTACTACAAGCTGCAGGCGTTTTTCTCTAATATTCGGCCGGAAGACCAGACGGTCCTGCTGACGGGTGAGGCTCGGGCGAAGTACGACCAACAAATGGCCGAGTATGAAGCAAAGACGGCTCCGATTCGGGCCGAGATGCATGCGCTGGTGGCGACGTTCGCGAAGACTGAGACCGATTACTACATGCCGCGCTTTTCAGCAGGCACCCAGGCTGCGATCCGGACTCCGGAAGCGGAGAGGACTCCTTTCCAGAAGCTGCTGGTGTTCCATGGGATGCCGCAGATCACACACACGGACGAAAGTTTTGCCAAGAAGCTGAAGCCGGCGGAGAAGAAGCATTTCGATGAACTTGCCAGCCAGTTGAAGTCGCTGGACGCGATGAAGCCGAAGGCTCCGATGGCGCAGACGATGGTGGAGAACGGTCCGGATGCCCCGCCCGCATTTGTGCTGGCTGCAGGCTCCTGGATGGCTCCGAAGGAAGAAGTGAAGCCCGGGTTTCTGACGATTCTGAACGGCCAGGATGCGGATCTTTCGCAGGGTCGGCGGGCGGCGCTGGCGAACTGGTTGGCCGATGCGAAGAACCCCCTGACGGCGAGGGTGATGGCGAACCGGATCTGGCAGGGGCATTTCGGGACCGGGATTGTGGCGAGCAGCAATGATTTCGGGATTGCCGGGGAACGGCCGTCGAATCAGGCTCTGCTGGATTATCTGGCGACGTCCTTAATGGAAAATGGCTGGAGCATGAAGAAATTGCACCGGCAGATCATGCTGTCGAATACTTATCAGACATCTTCGGCTTCGACAGAGGCCTCCGCGACTGCTGATCCCGACAACAAGCTGCTGTGGCGTTATCCGCGGCACCGTGTGGAAGGCGAAGTTCTGCGCGACGCGATGTTACTGACAAGCGGGAAGTTGAATCCGCAGGTGGGCGGGCAAGGCATGCGGCCGGAATTGCCAGCGGGCGTGAATGCCGTTGGGTATTCCGCGTGGCCGGTAGAGAAGGACGAAGCCGAGGCGAATCGGCGCAGCATTTACGTGGTGGTGAAAAGGATTCTCACCTACCCGATGTTTGAGGCGTTTGACGCGCCTTCCACGGAAGAGAGCTGTGCGCGGCGCTTTGCCACAGTGGTGCCGAGCCAGGCACTGACGATGATGAACGACAAACTGGTGCTGGACTGGAGCCAGGCTCTGGCGGGTCGGGTGCTGAACGATCCGGGTCTGGAACCGGCCCAACAGATTGAGCGGGCGTTCCGGCTGACGTTCTCGCGGGCTCCGAAGGCGGAAGAAGTGAAGACCGTGCAGGGCTTCCTGGAGAAGCAAACCACGGTACTTTCGGCGCGGCTGGCGAAGAATGAAAAGGTTCTGTTGCCGGAGAATATGCCGAAGGGTATGGATCCGGCCAAGGCAGCGGCGTTTGTGGACTTCTGCCATACCCTGATGAGTTCGAACGAGTTCATGTACATTAACTAGGAAACGCGACATGCTGAATAAACTTCGTCACCACTGGAATGTATCGTCCCGCCGTGAGTTCTTCACGAAAGCGGGCAGCGGCCTGGCAGGCATTGCCCTGGCCGACATGCTGGCGCAGCAGGCTGTTGCAGCCCCGGCTGGGCGTATGGCTCCCGATCCGCTGGCTCCGAAGACGCCGCATCACAAGCCGACGGCGAAGTCGGTGATCTTCCTGTTCATGGAAGGTGGCCCCAGCCAGGTAGATACCTTTGACCCGAAGCCTCTTCTGCAGAAGCTGGATGGCAAGCCCCTGCCCCCGAGCATTGCAAAGCCGAAGCAGACCTCGCGGGGTACGGCGGACAACACGCTGATGGCTCCGAAGCGGACGTGGAAGCAGTACGGGCAGAGCGGGATGTGGGCGTCCGACTGGTATCAGAATGTTGCCGAACACATGGACGACATTGCGGTGGTGCGGTCGTGTTGGGCGGACGGCATTAACCACGTGGGTTCGGTTTGCCAGATGAATACGGGCTCGATTCTGGCCGGGCGGCCTTCGCTGGGCGCGTGGGTGAATTATGGCCTGGGGACGGCGAACAAGAATCTGCCGTCGTTTGTGGTGATGACGGATGACCGCGATCCTTTGGGCGGCACGAATAACTGGAGCGGCGGGTTCCTGCCGGCGGTTTATCAGGGTACGCAGTTCCGCCGCGGCGACACGCCGATTCTGGATCTGCACCCGCCTTCGACAATCTCGGATGAGCAGCAGCGGAATCAGTTGGGGTTGCTGAAGGGTCTGAACCAGATCTGGTCGAAAGATAAGTCAGACGATACGGAACTGGATGCGCGGATCCGGAGCTGGGAGCTCGCGTATCAGATGCAGTCCTCGGCTTCAGAAGCCGTGGATTTGGTGAAGGAGTCGGCGGCGACGAAGGCGATGTACGGCCTGGATGATCCGGCAACGCAGGTATTTGGCGCGAATTGCCTGATGGCTCGGCGTTTGGTAGAGCGCGGAGTTCGGTTCATTGAGCTGTACTGCGGCTCGGGCAGCGGGTGGGATGCGCACGAACATATCGAGGCGAACCATACGAAGTGGTGCCGGGCATCGGATAAGCCGATTGCCGGCCTGCTGGCGGATCTGAAGCAACGCGGACTGCTGGAGGACACGCTGATCGTTTGGGGCGGTGAGTTCGGTCGGACACCGTTCAATGAACTGACGGACGGGCGCGACCATAATCCGTGGGGCTTCACGATGTGGATGGCGGGCGGCGGCGTGAAGGGTGGCCGGTATATCGGGGCTACCGACGAAGTGGGTCTGCGCGCGGTGGAACGCCCGGTGCACGTGCATGACATTCATGCGTCGATTCTTTGGTCGCTCGGTCTGGACCATTTGAAGACAACGTTCCAGCATAATGGGAGGGCCGAACGGCCCACGGTTTTGGCTGGCCAGGTGGTGCAGGAGTTGTTCGGGTAGGCCCGAGCTACTTTTTGCGTTTTTTCGCGGCTTCTTTTTCTTCGTTCGGGGCGATGCGGGCTTTAACGATCTTCTTCAGAAGAGCGGCGGGCACAGGTTTGTCCAGCGGGAAGAGAGCTTTTGTTGTCGCCCCGCCCTGCGGTGGTTTGGGCGACGGGCGGTAAACCAGCATGTGGGTCTCGATTTTCGACATCCGATTGCCGCGAATGTGGACCTCGTGCTTCAGGCCGGAGACAAGTTCACTGCTGCCCAGAACCATAGACGAGTTTTCCGCCAATCAGAGTAACCGGCGCAGTAACGATGAGGGCGAGGGGATACCATTTGGGACCGAATTCCGGGCCCTTATCCCAAGTGGTGACGGCACCGATGGTAGCGAGGGCGGTCCCGACCAGAGTCAGGATCATGACGTGCTGCCGGGGGCGATTCGGTGCCAGGCGAGCGGTTAGGTAGCCACTGAAAACGGTGTAGAGAATGCGGTATGCGGTAGCCAGACCGAATAATGCGTCCGACATTGGCTTTCCCAGCGGGGAGAAGATGCCGTTCACGCGGAGGATCGCATCAGTCAGCAGCGACAGGATGGCCAGGGCCAGGAAGCCTCCGAAAATGGCGAGGGCGCTGCGAAGTTTCATATCGTCAGAACTTGATGAAGGTCTTAGCGAAGAAGAAAGCGGTGAGAGCCCAGGCGTAGGTGAGGATGGCGCGGCGGGCCACGTTGGCGTCGAGGCGTTTTACCAGAATGGCCCCGAGGTAGCCCCCGGCAACGCCGGCGACCAGCATAGGGATACCAAGGCGGTAGTCGAGAGCGCCGCGCCAGGCGAAGATGACGACGGCGAGAAGGTTGATCATGCTGGCGCAGGCGAGGCGGAGACCGCTGGCTTCGTGGATGTCGAGCTTGGTGGCTACCAGGTAGAGGGCAATCATGAGCACGCCCATGCCGGCTCCGAAATACCCGCCGTACGCGGAGATGAGGAACTGGCCCAGGACGAGGCCGATGGTGGACTGGTGGCCTGAGGCTCCGGCTGCCATTTTTCGAAGCCACGGTGCCAGGGTGAAGACGCTGGTGGCGATCAAAAGGAGCCAGGGGACGAGCGCCGAGAATGTGGAATTTGGGGTCCGCAGCAGCAAGAGGCTGCCCGCAGTAGCGCCCACGAGGCTCACGCCCACCATGAGCCAGAGGAAGCGCCGGGAACCGTTCGCGATGGTGTTTCGGTAGACCCAGGCGGAGGCAAATCCGCCGGGCATGAGGACGAGCGAGGCAGTCGCGTTGGCCTTAATGGAGGCCAGGCCGGCGAGCAGCAAGGCAGGAAAAACGATGAAGGTTCCGCCGCCCGCCAGTGCGTTGGAGGCTCCACCCATGGCGGCCGCCAACAGGAGGATAAGAAAAGTGATCAAGACTGGTGTCCGGCCGGGTGGAACGGGATCGGCTTCGAGGTGGCTTCGGCGATATCCAGATTCACCACAATGGGTTCCTGGCCACTGCGGACCACGACGCATTCCACGGGCTCATCCGGGCACGCGTTCATTTCCTGATGCGGAACGAAGGGCGGGACGAAGATGAAGTCGCCGGGGCCGGCTTCATCCGTGAATTCAAGATGGTTGCCCCAACGCATCCGTGCCCTGCCGCGGACGACGTACAGGACGGTCTCAAGATCACCGTGGTGATGGGCCGCGGTGCGGGCGTCGGGTTCCACAATCACGGTGCCAGCCCAGAGTTTGTTGGCCCCGGCGCGGGCATGGGTGATGGCTGCGGCTCGGGACATGCCGGGAGTTTGGGGCGTGTTGGTGTCGAGCTCGCCGGCCCGGACGATGCGGACCCCGTGATTTTTCCAGTCGGGAGTGGGCGCATCGGGCGTCATTTGGAGGGCTTGCAAGCCTTTCGGGCGGCTTTGATCTGTTCGATGTGTTTCAGAACGTGGTTGCCGAAGATCTCGACCAGGGCGAGGAGAGTGAGGTCACCGCGTTCGGGGTGAAAGCCGACGTTCTCGAAGGTTTCCGGAGGTTGGGATGCGAGGAGCTTTGACGTATCGTTGCGGAGAACGTGGAAGGTTGCAAAAGCGTCGGAGATGTCGGATTCCTCGTAGTCGAGGTTGTCGGCCCAGGCGTCCTGATCGAAGGGAAGCAGGGTGGGCTTTGTTCCATCCAGGCCGCCCTGTGCGGCGACGAGGCGGAGTCGCATGGCCGCAACAATTTCGGTATCGGCGAGGTGGCGAATGATTTGGAGGATGTTCCACTTACCCGGAGCGGGGTGGAATTCCAGTTGTTCACCGGTGACACCGGCGAGGGCGGCTTCGAGTTCAGCAGGGCCCCGGCTGAACAAGTCGAGAGCTTCGGCCACTTTTTGCGCGGAAGGGGTTGGCATTGGTTTTATTATGCCAGGTGGAATCGCGTGGAGGGTAAACAAAACGACCGGGTACGGTTCAAGACCGATACCCGGGTTTACAAGTGACGGAAACTACGCTGGGCGACGGCGGCGACGAGCAACGACCATGCCTGCCAGGCCAGTGCCGATCAGAACCCAGGTTCCAGGCTCGGGAGTACCAGAGGTGACGTATAACTGGTCAATGCTGGGATGCCCGGGCAAATCGAAGTTCAGGTAGTCCGCCAGCTTCTGGGACACGCCTTCCGTTTCAGCGTCCAAAAGGAGTACGTGTGAGTTTCTCGCTGCGTCGGTCGACCCGAGCGAATCATACAGGGCGTTGGCATCCGCATTGACATCCCAGACTCCGCCATCGGAATAGAACGATACGCCGACAGTTGAAAGCCCCAGGACGGTATGGAAAACGGCGTAATCACTGACAATGCCACCGGACAGGAGTGCACTCATATCGGTACTGGTGCCGATGGAGGGGAGGCTGACGTACCAGTCGAAAGTGATGTGCTCGTTGTCGAAGTACTGGACGTTACCGAAACAAGTTCCGCCACAATTGTCGGTTACTGTAATCCCTGTGGTCTGGGAGTCATCTATGTGAACCTGGCCCGCCTGTGCGGTGGCCACGAATAGTGCCAGCGCCGCAACGGCTCCCGCTGAACTGAACCTCATGGAAATCTCCTCCAGCGTAAACGCTTGGCTCTCGTGTATAAAGTAAGGCAAATGTGAAGACGAGTAAAGACATTTCTGGGCGCGCAAACAGGATCGCCAAAAAATGAGCTGACACGGTAGAATCGGGTTGTGGGGTTCATTGGGCCCCACAAAACGTGCCCGGGTGGCGAAATCGGCAGACGCAACGGACTTAAAATCCGTATTCTCGCAAGAGGAGTGCGGGTTCAATTCCCGCCCCGGGCACCATAGATTCCATAAAGACCCACCGACCACCCCCTGCCGGACGAGGTTTCTGGAAGGGGCATGAGGTTCGGAAAATACAAAGTACCGACGGACTTAGTTGGCGTTCGGCATGTTCGCCCTCACGCGATGAACCGTAAAGTGATAGGTGCCAAGGCAGGCTTTATCAAGCTGACACCCGGCAGGTAACGGTCCCCGGAAATTGATCCCGGTTTGATGGGCACCCTTGGAGACGCCCGCGATGCTGGCGGGCAGTACGTTTACGAGCCCGGTCGCCGGATTGACGATACGGTATTCAGGGCAAACCACATGACGACGGAGGCCTCCGCTCCGCAGGGCTGCACGCCTGGATAAAAGCGCTATCTGGTTCATAACAGGCGACTTCCGAAACCAACACCGATTACGGGTACGCGAACAAACCCATGTTTGGCAAAGGAAAACACATGGTGCGCGCTCTCATTTATTTAAGGAAAGGACCACCAGTTGCGAGGCCGGGGCACGAGACGTATTCTGGCCCTGGCCGGACGGTTCATGGGCGTGCATCATCCTGAAGATTAATGACACACGCGAAATATCTGGAACAGACAATTGCTGAGATCGCCGAAGAACTACCTGGCTACGATGGGCTGGACCTGGGGACACAGCAGAATCTGCGTGAGCTTGCCGACCAGTATTTTCACGACGAATACGTTCCGCGACTGGAAGGGCGAATAAACCTCGCCCGCTACGAGGCGTCGCTGGAGGAGAAGACCGAGCAGGACCGGGAATATATCGCGGAACAGGCGGCGTTCCTTCGGTCCTGTATTATCCGGGCACAGCGATCTGCATACTCGCACCTGCTGGAGAAGTTTCAGGAACTGCAGGACGTGGTGGACCGGCCCGGCGGTAGCGGTTCTACCGCCGTCGGATGACGAAAATAAGCGCAGCACGGTGTTTGATAACAAAGGGTGTTTGATAACAAAGGGAAGCTGAAGAACACGATTACCGGGGCGGCGATCCGCACGATGAAGCTGGACGACGGCGCTGGGGAAATCGGGAACATGCGGGTCCAGCACACTGGTATCCACGAACATTGTGGACCGGATTGGTTGGTGTTGATGGCAAACGGCTTGCACTTCTGAAAACGGCGGTTCCGGGATGAGCTCGGCCCTGGCGATGGGGGGGAGCCGAAACCCAAATAGTTGGTGAGCAGGACGATTTCGCGTTGCCTGTTGGCGTCCCAAACGACGACGCGGCGCAGCAGGTGGAGGCAATGTCTGCGGGCGGCCGCGCCGGTCAGCCGGATGGTCTGGTCTGGCTGGATATTGCGATTTCAGGAGTCTTGCAGCTTCCGACAACTTCGAAGACCGCATTCTCCTTGGTGCCGGTGACGAAGAGCTGCGGGTGACGAAGAGCTGCTGGTGAGGAGAAGACCCCGGCTGAGGTCCAGCTTCCGAACAGCGAATCGTCGCGCTGGCCGCGGTCCAGCCGCACATGCGCCTTTACCGTGCCACATTCCAGCGAAAGCAGCTTGTTCTTGAAGCGAAATTCGGTTGTTCCTGAAGTGAAAGAAGCGTGCTGACATGGTCTGGAAAACATCCTCGAACAGAGCCGCCGGGCGGTGTGAATTGGCGCGGGACAGCGTCGAGCGGCTGGGTGCCTTGTCCAGGCCCACATGTACCAGCCTTCCCCGCGAACAAGCCAGCCCGTTGCAAATCCCGCACAGCGAGTCGGCCCTCGCCAGCTGACAGAACCGCATCGCCAACCTTCATTGCAGGAGAACTTTTTCTTTTGGCAACGGACCGTTCAGGCACCCGCCGCGCAGGTTAACGATAGTTCGGTGATAAGCGGAACATTGGGCAGCAAAAACCTGTATTGTACAGAACCCGGTCCAGCAAATAGACCTGAAATGGTCAGCGCGGGAATTGGTACCCTGAGTTTAGTTGACATTGGTACGTCCAGTACACTCAAAACGCACAGGGACACAGGAGCCGCAAATGGATACGAAGCAACCTCGCAGAGCTGTACTTGGAATGTTGATGACGGCGGGGGCGGCAGTGAAGGCCGCGACTGTCGATGAGGGGACGGCAGTGAAGGCCTCCTCCTTCAATGAGGGGTCGGCGAAACTGGTCCTGACAGGAGGGTCCGGGGCGCAACAACGTGCGAACGACGCCTTCCGCTTGCGGCGGGATCTTGCGCTGCTGCAGCGGGATCAGTCTGTAATTCAGCCACGGACGAATGGCGATGAGCAACTGTATCCGAATTACATTGGAAACTACAGCAAAGGTTTGCCGCACAACGCGCAGGGAGAAGTGGACCCGAGTGCCTATGCCGCGTTTCTGAAAGCTACCGAGTCGGGGCAAAATGCTGATTACGAGGCGATTCCGCTGGGCGGGAAAGCAAAGCTGGCGGATCCGCAGGCCGGCTATGCCTACGACCTGATCGGCAAGGATTCCCACAAGCAGTTACTGGCTCCGCCGCCGGCGCTGGCGAGCGCTGAGGCGTCCTGCGAAATGGTGGAGCTTTACTGGCAAGCGCTGACGCGTGACGTGCCGTTTTCGCAGTTCCGAACGGATCCGACGATTCTGAATGCTGTGTCGGATCTGAATTTTCTTTCGGCGTTCACGGGGCCGAAGCAGAACGGGCACGTGACAACGGATACATTGTTCCGCGGAGCTACCCCGGGTGACCTGAATGGCCCCTATGTTTCACAGTTTCTGTATCGGGATGTGCCGTATGGTCCCTCTACTATCGTCCAGAAATACCGGACCCCCAGGGCGGGGATAGATTTCCTGACGGGGTATGGCGAATGGTTGAGTGTGCAGAACGGAAATCCGGCGACGATGGGGTTCAGCTTTAACGACGCGCCGCGCTACATTGTCAATCAGCGTGACCTGGCATGGTTTGTCCACCAGGATTTCAGTTTTCAGGCATATCTGAATGCCTGCCTGGTGCTGTTGAGTGCCGGGGGCGCTCCGGTAAGTGACTCGAATCCTTACCGAACTTCGAAGACTCAGGGCGGATTTTCAACCTTTGGCGCGCCGCATATCCTGGATCTGGTGACGAACTTCGCGAATGCAGGTTTGCGCGCAGCATGGTATGGCAAATGGCAGGTTCACCGTCGTCTGCGGCCGGAAGCGTTCGGGGGCCTGATTCATAACCACCTGACGGGCGCGGCGAAGTATCCGATTGAGAAGAGCGTGCTGAACTCGGCGGCGCTCAAGGCTTCGGCCGCGGCATTTGGCACGTACCTGCATCCTTCGGCTTATCCGGAAGGCAGTCCCACACATCCGGCGTACACGGCTGGCCATGCGGTCATCGCGGGAGCCTGCGTTACGGCGCTGAAGGCCTTCTTTAACGAGACGGCGGTGGTGACGAATCCGGTGGTACCTTCCGATGATGGCCAGACGCTGGTGCCGTATACGAGCGGAGTGCTGACGGTGGGCGATGAGCTGAATAAGCTGGCAGCGAATATTTCGCTGGCGAGAAACGCAGCTGGGGTCCATTACAGGTCCGACGGGATCAACGGACTGCTGCTGGGTGAGAGCGTCGCAATCGGCATGTTACGCGATTTGGCCTATACCTATACGGAACCGTTCCAAGGGTTCAACTTCACTAAGTTTGACGGCTCGCGGGCCAGCATCTGCCCGCAGTGCTGAGCCAGATTGCACGGTTGTGATCAGGCCGCAGATAAGGCGCTTGGCTTGCCCCAGAAGACGGTAACATTTCTGGGGCAAGCGGCTGTAGCGGCAAAGATGCAGGGCTGTGACTTTGTTATTGCGACTTCGCGGCCGTATGGCAGGATGCCGCGGAATGTCACGCTGCAGATTTCTGAAGTGTGGTCGCTTTCATCGGACGGCAAACTTCTCACGGTCACAACCAATCACGATTCGCCTGCGGTGAAGAAGCTTTTCAAGCAGACTTATAACCGCAGGTAGTTCGGGTACAGACGCTCACGCCTGCCGTGAAAAACATCAGAGCGCCGACCCCGATTACGGGAATGAGCCTGGAGTTCAGACGAAGCGAGATGACGAGAAAGCGGAGCAGAGTGATGCCGCCAACCTGCTGCGCCGGAAGGACCAGCCAGCACGAAGGGGCCGACATTCGCCAAGACGCGGTCAATGATTGCGGCGACTATCAGCATGGTTGGGAGCGCGCCAATGGAACCAATTCGGCGGCTCAGTTGTATTCCGGCCACCAGTACGCCGAGCAGACAGGAATACGGTTCAGCTGAGCGGCAAGTTATTTGTGAGGCGCTTTCCCGCGAACGAACTCAGTAGCGAAACGCGCGCGGGCGCCCGCGTCCAGCCTCAGGCCCCGAGCCACACACCAGGCGGGAAAAGTGTCGGGATCAATAAAGACCATCCGGAAAGCGATACCGTTGCCCCGGAGCTGATCCGTGACGCGTACGGCGTCCTTCAGCCATTCTTCGAAGGTTGAATGCAATTTATCTCTATCAGGAAACATTCCGAGCAGCGCATCGTAATGTTCTGGCTTGTACCAGACGACACCCATGACTGAAATTCCCATTCCGAAACTCTATCAAGTTCGGCCGGGTACGTAAATAGTTCCGAGAGAGGCTACTGGATGTAGACGAGGACAGTCCCCTGGCTGGATTGGGAACCGGCTCCGACAACTACGGCGGCGGGGCCTGTGGTGAGGCTGCCGGGGAGGCGGAGGCGGACTTGCATGGCTCCGGTAAGGGCTCCGGGAGCGCTCCCGGCGTAGTCGATTCTGGCGGTTTTGCCGGCTACGGTAGCCGTGGTCTGGGCCGACAGGGGCGCGGGAGCGGTGGCAATAACGCCCGTCTCGGAAGCCGGATTGGTTTGGCCTCCTCCGGTGCCGCTGACGGTGATCAGGGTGCCGGGTTTGGCAGGATTGTCAGGTGAATTCAGAGTTCCGTCCTCATTGAGGAAGGCTCCGGGGCCGCTGCCTGAAGAATCGGTGGAGAACAGGCCTGGGGTGGTTTCGGTGAGCGTCAGGTTGATGGGGGCGGCCTGCTTCCCGCGCCAGGAGAGTTGCAGCGTCACGTTGCCGGACGTGGAGACTTCCCAGGGCACCACGGCGGTTACCAGACCACTGGAGACCGCGAAGAGTGGGGACAGGACGCCGTTGAAGCGAACCTGGACGCCTTCCAGTGTGGTGCCGAGAACTCCGTTGGCATCCACGGTACCGGAGACAGAAGCGTCAGGCCCGAGGTACTGGCCGAGGATGGCGATGATCTCGCCGGGGGCTACGGGGCCGGAGGCATAACTGGCGGCGTTGACGACCGCGGTCACCACGGGCACGGGGACCGCAGTCGTGTTGCGGCTGCCGACGGGACCATAGACGACCAACTGGTGATCGCCGGTGGGGACGTAAACTTTGCCGTTAGCGACGGTTGGGTTGGTGAACTTCATGTAGCTGCCGACGGCGTCACCGGCAGTCATCTTGCTGTTCCAGATCTCTTCGAGACCGTCCGCATTGTAGGCGTGCAGAATGGCGGGGGAGCGGGGGGAGCCAGCGGGGGCCAGGACCCAAAGAACACCGCTTCCGGCGAGGTAGCCGTTGGCCGACAGCACCATGCCCTGGTAGGGAACCGGGAAACCGTTTTGGGACGATGCGAAGGGCGTGGAGCCAAGCTTGCCGCCCGCGAGTTTATAGGCCGTGATGGGGGCGTTGACGAAGTGGTTGTAGAGGATCGGCCCGTCGGGACGGTTCCAGAGGGCGACGTTGAAGATGAGCTGGCCACCGGTATCGAGACGCTGGGGGATTTGCGCGTCATTGGCGGCGCTGTGTCCCAGGTTGGTGCGGTCCAGGAGGTAGATGACGCCAGCCTTGCCGCTGCCGAGGAGAAGTTTGGTGCCGGGGATAAGGAGGGGGCCGCCCATCAGGTCGGAATCGGAATCGTTGAGGTCCTGCACGTCGAAGGGCGTGAAGAAGTCGGCGACAGTGGAGCCTTTCGGATCCAGCCGGAGGATGCTGTTGCCGAAGTTGGATTTCAGGTCGGCGGCTCCGTTGCCGGCCACGAGATAGATGTTGCCCTCTTCGTCGGCGGCGGGGGCTCGGCCGGATTGCCAGAAAGCGCCGCCGTCTCCGCCGGGAGTGGCGTTGAAGCCGGAGACGCGCTCCAGGGTGGAGGCGTTGAAGCCGATGAGCCAGCCGTGATAGGGGTCATTGTCGCCGTGGGAGCCGAAACCGGCGTAGATTGTGCCGTTGAGGAGCAGGAGACCGGTGCGCTGCAGGTGCTGTTTGGCGTCGAAGGCGATTTTCCCGTTTACGCTGCCGTCGCCGGTGCCATCCACCTGAGCACCGATGGCGACGGGAGAGCCGGGGCGCTCGGCTCCGGTGGTGCAATCGAGAGCATGGAGGCGGTAGGCGTAGGCGCCGTTATCGAGGGTGGCGCCGACGACGTAGAGGGTGGAGGAGGCGGCATCAATGACGGGCGTGCCGAGGATGCCATTTTCGGGCTGGATGTCGGTGTAAGGCTCGTCGGGCGTGCCGTAGGTGGAGGTGGTGACGGAGGGACCGAGGTTGATAGTCCACAGGGGCATGGCGGGGGTGTCGGCGTCGAAGGCGTAGACCGAGTTGTGCATCGTGGCCACGAAGACTACGTTGTGGCGGGCGGTTTGACCGGGGATGGAAAGACCTGGCAGGTAGAGGGGCTGGGCGTAGATCTGGCCATCGACAGCGAGGGTGAAGGCCTTCCCGAAAGAGGCGGGGCGGACATTGGCGGGGGTGAGGATGGATTCCGCGAGGTAGGCGTTGGTGCGGGACAGATCGTAGTTGCCGGTGAGAACGGAGGTGTCGACGTCCTGGCCAATGGCGCCGCGGAGCTGTGCCGGGTTGGGTTGGGCGTGACGCGAGATGTAGAGGTAGATTCCGCCCGCAGCCGCAAGGGAGACTGCGAGGAAGGCGGTGTATTTCATTTTTCCGGAGACCATATTTCGTCCCTCCTGGTTGCTATGTGTTGAAAATCACCCGGTAGTTTCAGGGCTGGAACTATGAGGGTAATGCAGGGCTTGCCGGAAACGGAGCCCGACTGACTTTGAGCCTGATAAATTACAAGTATCGCAACATGATGAACATACGGACTTCCCGGCTGAAAAATACTGCGGTGATTTTGCTGGAGGGACGGATGGATGCAGCCAGCAAAGACGTGTTGCAGGACGAAGGCGACCGGCTGCTGGCAACCGGAGAACGACGGATCGCGATGGACCTGAGCAGACTTACTTACATCAGTAGTGCGGGGATAGGGGTACTGATTCGGCTCTCCGCTTTGGTACAGGAAGCGGGCGGCGAGATGTGGCTTTGCGGGACGACCGGCGCGGTGAGAACTGTATTCGAGATCACGCGGGTGACCAGCCTGTTTCAGATGCATGCGACGGTAGATGAGGCAGTAAGCGCCGAGACGCTATGACGCATACCGCTGCGCTGCTGTGGGGTTTAACAGCTGGAGTCTTGCCGGTGTTTGCCTTCCTGACGGGGCTGGCACTACTGGACACGTTCCGGCTGGTGCGGTTTCGCCAGGTAGCCGAAGCAGTTGTGTGGGGCGGGGTGGCGGCGGTGCTGTGTGTTTGCTTGAGCCGCTGGCTGTTCTGGAATCCAGGGGCGGAGGGCGACTGGTATGGAATGTTCGGCGCGCCGTGGGTGGAGGAAGCGGCTAAGGCTGCGGGGCTGGTGTTTCTGATCCGTACGGAACGGGTGGCGTTCATGATGGACGCGGCGATTTGCGGGTTCGCGGCGGGGGCGGGCTTTGCCTTGGTGGAGAATTTGGTGTACCTGGAACTGCTGCCGGGCGGTGGAATTCCACTGTTTCTGCTGCGCGGTGTGGGGACGGCGGTAATGCACGGCGGGGCAACGGCGATTGTGGGCGTGGTGGCGATTGCGACGGGCCGGAGTGGACGGGGGAGGTCGCTGGCGATGGGGCTGGCGGCGGCGATCGGGATCCACACGTTTTGGGATATGGGCATTTTGAGTCCGCTGCAGGCGAGTCTGGCCGTAGTGGTGGGGTTGCCTCCGGTTTTCATTCTGATTTTCCAGCGGAGCGAGCGGGCGCTGCAGATGTGGATGGGGCAGAAGCTGAACCAGGATGTTGAGATTCTGGAAATGCTGGATACGGGGAACTTTCTGGAGACTCCGGCGGGGGAATACCTGCGGTCATTGAATACGTTTCCGCCCGAGGTTTTGGGGGATATGGTGTGCATGCTGCAGATCTCATCGGAACTGAGCGCGGCGGCGAAGGGGGACCGGATTCGGATCTGGGCGGGGTTGCCGCAGGCGCCGGATCCGCAACTGGATTCAAAGCTGGAGGAACTGGAGTACTTGAAGCGCAGTATCGGGCTGGCGGGGCGGCATGCGCTGGCTCCGCTGATGCCGACGAGTTCCCGAGACCGGTGGGAGCTGAAGAGCTTGCAGGACAGCCGTCGCAGCTAGTTACACCGCTGGCTTTTGGGCGTTCAGGCGATCTTTGTCGAAACCGGCGATAGCTTTGTAGCGGCTGGCAACTTCTTCAAGTTCTGCCTGAGTGATTACGTCGGAAAGCCGCTGGAAACCCTGGGGGGCGCGTTCTTCCACGATCTGCATGACGATTTCCGGGCCCTGCTGGCGGTTGCTGAGGACAATCTTTGAGGTCTTGTCGAGCCGCTCGTCTTCGTAAGCCTTCAGCGCGGCTGCGGGGTCTCGGTAGCTTGCAAGGGACGCCGTGATGGCGGCAGCGTCCAGAATAGCCTGGGATGCGCCGTTTGAACCGACAGGATACATGGGGTGAGCGGCATCGCCGAGCAAGGCGACGCGGCCGAAACTCCAGCGGGCGACGGGGTCGCGATCAACGAGGGGGTATTCGTAGATATTATCAGCGCCTTCGATAAGAGCGGGAACGTCGAGCCAGGGAAAGTTCCAGCCAGCGAAATGGGGCAGAACGGTGGATTTTTCGGTGAGGCGATTCCAGTCGCGAGCCATGGGAATATCGCCGCCGATGTAGACGTCGGCGACCCAATTGATTAGGGCCAGACCGGTTTGCGGGTCGGCTTCCCGGATGGGATAGGCGACAAACTTGCAGTTGGGGTAACCGGCCATGATCATGGAGCGGCCAGTGAGAAACGGAGTCGCTTCGGTAGTCCCGCGCCAGAGAACACGGCCGGAGTAGGTGGGCTGGGGTTCGTCAGGATAGAAGGTGCGGCGGACCACGGAATGAATACCGTCGGCGGCGATCAGGACGTCAGAATGGTGTTCACGGCGGAGTTCCCCGGTGGTAGGGTGGACGAATTTTGCGGTAACGCCGTTAGCGTCCTGCTGGAAGGAGGCCAACTGGTGGCCGACATGGACGTGATCGGGGCCAAGGCGTTCGAGCGCGGCTTCGAGGAGCAGCATCTGGAACTTGCCGCGGTGGATGGAGTATTGGGGCCAGCTGTAGCCAGCCGCCAGGCCGCGGGGTTCACGCCAGATGGTGGCGCCGAATTTATTGTGATAGGCCAGTTCGGCCGTGGCGACGGCGGACGCCGCGAGGCGCGAATCGAGGCCCAGGATTGTTAGTTCGCGGACCGCATGGGGCAACAGGTTCAGGCCGACGCCGAGAGGGCGAATCTCAGGAGCGGCTTCAAAAACAGCGCATTCAATGCCGAGGCGGTGGAGCGCGAGCGCGGTGACGAGGCCGCCGGGGCCTGCGCCGATGATGGTAACTTTCATGTGGGTGGCGATTGACGTTCTGGTCTACTTCGCGTCGCAGTCGGGGAACATGAGCTGGGCGGTCTGGTAGAGGTAGCGGCGCCAGTTATTCCACTCATGGCCGCCGGTGCTAAGGACCCAGAAATTGCGAATTCCGTTGGCGTTGAAGAGCGCCATCACCTTCTGACCGTTCTTGAGCGCGATGTCGGTTTCACCTGCCGCCATATAGTACGGAACGCGAAAGAGGTCGTTGGTTTTTGGGTCTTTGAGCAGAGTTTGGAAGTTCTCTTCGAAGGCTTTCAGGGCGGCTTCGGTGATGTGGCCGGAACTGTAGACGTAGAGTTCGCTGAAGGTGTCCAGATGGGGCAGACCTGTGTGCATCACGACGAAACCGCCCATGGAGAGGCCGGCGAGGGCTCTGGATTCACGGTTAGCGCGGGTACGGTAGTGGGCATCGACGTACGGGATGATTTCCTGCAGATAGTTTTGCGTGCAGGCATCATCTTTACCGGGTGCCGAGGGGATGGCGCTGGCGCATTTGCTGGTGTCGGGCATCACGACGATCATCTTCTTCGCCTTGCCTGCGGCGATCAGGTTGTCGAGGATGAGGTTGGCGACGTGATCACCCTTGGTCCAGGCTGTGTCGTCGTCACCGCCGCCGTGGTTGAGATAGAGGACGGGGTAACGCGAAGTGGCGGCGGTGTCGTAGTCAGGCGGCGTGTAGACCTGCATCCTCTTGTCGCCGTAGTTGACGGCTTCGAGCTTGCCGTGGGGGACTGCGGTGCGGGCGTAGAAAGTAGTGTCGGCGTACTCGGGCAGGGCCGCCAGGATGGGGAGAGGGCACACGCCTTTTTTCGGCGCGTTCATGCTGCGGCCGGCGCCGCGACCCGGTGCAGCAGGCGGCGGGGTCTGCGCCGTAAGCGCGGCGGCCAGGGCCGTCGCGGCTAGGAGTACGGCGGGAAAAGTGGAACCTGTTCGAATTAGACGCATTGCGGCCTTCCCTGGTGGCCAAAGCGACCACACAAAAGGGCATTCTATACCAGGGAAGGCTAAAACACGGCTATCACAACGTTTACCAGTTCAAACCGAAAGATTGTGTATGCAAACGCCAGCTAAACGGTGCAGATTTCGAAGGCACGTTCCAGACCCTTGATGGGCGGCGTCTGAACCGGGATGAACTCGTGGGCGATAAAGCCCTGGTAGCCGAGGTCGGCGATGGATTTGGCGACGGCGTGCCAGTTGACTTCCTGGGTTGCGTCGATCTCATTGCGACCTGGGTTACCGCCGGTGTGGTAGTGGCCGGTGAAGGGATAGGCCTCTTTGATGTTGCGGATGAGGTCACCTTCCATGATCTGCATGTGATAGATGTCGTAGAGGAGCTTGACGTGGGTAGAGCTGACCTGCTTCATCAGTTCCACGCCCCAGGCGGAATGGTCCGCCATGTAGTCCTTGTGGTTGACCTTGCTGTTGAGGAGTTCCAGGTTGACGACAACCTTCTTCTCTTCGGCATAAGCTTTGATCTTGTTGAGGCCGACCAGGCAATTGCGCATGCCTTCGCCATCGGGCATCCCTTTACGATTGCCGGAGAAGACGATAACGTTGGGGGCTCCGGCGGCGGCGGCGAGGGTGATGTCGCGCTTCAGGCTTTCCAGAACGCCGTCGTGATTTTCGAGCCGGTTGAGGCCAATGGGGATGGAGTTAGGGGCAGTCCCGGTTGTCATGGAGGGGACGAGACCGTACTTCTTGACGGTAGCGTACTGGTCGGTAGTGACCAGGTCGATGCCCTTGATGCCGATACGGACGCCTTCTTTGCAGAGGGCGTCGAGATCGAACCACTTCTGGTAGGTCCACAGGGATACGGCCTGTTTGAGACGCCCACCGGCAGGCTGCATGGCGAGGGCCAGCGGCAGGCGGGGGGAGGCGAGGGCGGCGGCCCCGAGGGAGGCGGCGGTACGGATGAGATTTCGGCGTGTCATTCCGTCAAGATGGTACCAAATGGCGGTGAAAGTCCTGCGGCACGACGATCTGACAGCTCCCTTTGTTCCCAGCCTGTAAAAGAGTTGTAAAAGCCGCTTTCGGCTATTCACAGACACCGGGGGAACGCGCTACTTTCATGTTGATGGCCACTGCCACCCTGCCCGCATTTTTCATCCACCAGGAAGAGGATTACATCCTCGCCTTTGACGATATTGAAATCAACCTTGACCGGAATACGGTCACGCGCACCGGAAAAGAGGTTCGGCTCACGCAATCGGAGCAGGAATTGCTAATGCACTTTCTGACGAATCCGGAACGCGATTTGAGCAGGGATTCTATCCTGGACGCGGTGTGGAGTTACCTGCCTTCGCCGAATACGCGGACCGTAGATGCGCACGTTCTGCGCCTGCGGCAGAAGCTGGAAGACGACCCGAATAACCCACGGCATTTTCTGACGCTGCACCGGGTTGGTTACCGCTTCGCGTCAACGCCTGTTCGTTTGTAGGGACGCGGATTTTTACAAGTTGTTTGCATTCCTGCGACGACCTGGAGGCGGTGACTGACCTACTATCGGGTCATGACATCGGGGCGTATCGCATGACATCGGGGCATATCGAAGGAAACACGCAGGGATTCAGCGTCGAACTGAAGGACGAAGAACTGATGGCGCTGATCAGTTCTTCAACGAGTAAGGCCGCGGTGGACGACGCGTTCAATGAGGTATTTGCGCGTTACCATCGGCGGGTTGTGGCGTGGTGTTATCGCGTCTCCGGATGCCATGATGTAGCGAATGATCTTGCGCAGGAAGTCTTTCTGAAAGCATTTCGGCATGCTGCTTCATTCCGTGGCGACTCGCGCCTCTCCACGTGGCTCTATTCCATTACCCGAAACCACTGCCTGACTGCGCTGAAGCGACTGCCGGAAGAGACGGTTTCATTGGACGCTGGTACACCTCGAAACTTGCCGGACAATTCCGTCTCGTGGCCAGGCGAAAATGCGGAGCGGCTGGAGTTGTGCCAGAGGCTGATGCGGCTAATGAACCGCACGCTGGAACCAATGGAGGTACGCGTAATGACCCTCCACTACGCGCACGAGATTCCCCTTGCCACAATTACGCGCCAACTGGCACTGACAAATCCCAGCGGGGCAAAAGCCTATATCGTAAACGCCCGGCGCAAGCTGAATGGCGTGGCACGGCGACGGGGTTGGGAAATTGCACTGGCCGAGCCGAGTGCGCTCTGGCCGACACAGGCCGCAGCATAATTTTTCAGTCTTCGGCAAATTAAGACTACAGGAAGGGCCCTGGCTGGTCGATATCACAGTGAGAGTCCATTTCGACGTCATGCGATTTCGAACCCGAGTCCTGCTGCTTTGGCTAATACCTGTCGCCGCTCTATTGAGCGGCAGCTTCTGGGTGATCCAGCGGATGGTGCAATCCACCGTTCACGACGGACTACGGCAGTCGTTGCGGCTGAACCAGGCTGCGCTGGCTGAAGCGAGCGCAGTTTCTGCTGCACATGAGGAACGGTTCCTGAAGATCGCGGGAGAAAACAGTGCGTTGAAGGCTGGCTTACAGCTGGTCCTGGTGGAGGGTTCCACGCCGGCAACCCGCGCCACACTGGAAGATCAGCTTTCGGATCTTTGTGGCCGGATGGGGTTTGATTTACTGGCTGCGGCGACACCCGACGGGCGAGTTCTTGGCGGGGTGATTCGAACAGGCCAACTCCTCGTTCCCCTGCGGGGGCCAAACGACGAGAACCGGGATTTGGCCTCGGACGGGGACTTTCTGCCTGTGGGCCGTGAGGTCTACAAGATACGCCGGGTTCCGGTGGAACTGGGCGGGGAAACTGTGGCGACACTGATTGTGGGGGATGTGTTTGAACTGCCGCAAAATACTACCGGTGCAGTGTTACTGCAAGACGGAAGGGTTCTTCGGTCGAATGTTCCCGGAGTGACGCCGGAGGCGGCGGGCGCGGCGCTGAAACATTGTACGGGACCGAATGAGTGCGACGTGCGGATTGGGAACAGTAACTTCGTGTCGCTGCCTTTTGCTGGAAATGGTGGTGGCTACCGGGTGGTGAGCCTGCAGAACGCCGATGTTGTGACACTGCCGGTCACGTCGGGGCTGCGCTGGGTGTTTGTGTATGTGTTCGCAGTCGCGGCGCTGATGGCAGTCTTCTGCGGGATCCTGAGTTCGCGGTCTATCGTGCGACCGATTTTGGCACTGGTTAAATATTTGCAGCAGGCGGAACAGTCCGGGCAGATTTCCGCGGTGCCACTTCGCGGGTCCGGAATTCTGGAACTGGATGAACTCACCCGGAGTCTCAACCAGGCTGCCGCAGCAACGTCGGAGGCTCGGGACAAGTTGGAAGGCTCGTATCTGCAATTTGTGGGGACGCTGGCGAGGGCTCTGGATTCGAGAGACCGATACACAGCGGGGCACAGCCAGCGGGTGAGCGAACTGGCCGGCAGGCTTTCGGTTAAGCTGGGGCTGGTCGATAAAGAGGTGGAGCGGATCCGGATGGGCGCTTTGCTCCATGACATCGGCAAAGTGGGGATCTCCGATACGGTACTACTCAAGCCCGGCAACCGGAGCCAGGCCGAAATGGCGATGATCCGGCAGCATCCGCAGATCGGGCGCCGCATTCTGGAGAAGGTGCCGGGGTTTTCCGGGTGGCTGGATGCGGTGGAACTGCACCATGAGAATTGGGATGGGACAGGGTATCCGTATGGCCTGCGCGGGGAGTGTGTCCCGCTGGAGGCTCGAATCATTCATGTCGCGGATGCATATGATGGGATGACCAGCGATCGACCGTACCGCAAAGGGATGGGGCACGAGCGAGCCATTCTGAATATGAAAGCTCGCGCCGGGGCGGATTTTGATCCCGCCATTGTGGCGTGCATGGCAAGCTTAACCGAAACGGGAGATCCGGGCAAAGTGAGAAGTGGACCAACTCCCGAACTCAGAAACGAGATTTCGTCTGTGGCGGCAGGTGAAAAAGCCCAATACGTATCCGGAAGGAGTTGAACAGGTGGCCCGGAGGCTTGCGGCAAGGCCCTCCGCAAAACACTGGTACGGGCCGCGAATCAGCGGCCGATTGGCTGCTCACTCGATTAGCCCATAAAACTGGTGGCGTCTGCGTGGGAGATCGCTTCGGCGGCATAAGTAAATGTGCCATCATCTTTTACTTCGCGGGCGGCTCGAACCAGCGCGCCGAGAGCAGCGCGCGCCAATGATCCGCCTACGCTGATGCGTTTTACTCCCGCAGTGGACAGGTCGGCAACCGACCAGGTGGGGCCGTTGAGTCCCATAACGACGTTGACCGGCTTATCGACCGACGCACAGACGGTACGGATCGCTTCGAGGGACGGCAGCCCTGGGGCATAGAGAACGTGGGCCCCGGCGGCGAAAAAGGCCTGGAGCCGGCGGATGGTGTCGTCCAGGTCGGGACGGCCCCAGAGGAAGTTCTCAGCTCGGGCGGTGAGCAGAAATGGAAGTTTGTGCGCAGCTTCGGCGGCAGCCGCCACGCGATCTACGGCTTCTGAGAAATCCCGGATCGGGGTAACCGGATTGCCCGTTGTGTCTTCGATGGAGCCGCCAACCAGACCGGTGCCGGAGGCTAGCCGAATGGTTTCGGCGCACCCTGCGGCGTGGGGGGCATACCCGCTTTCAAGGTCGGCGGAGACGGGGAGGTGGGTCGCATCCACGATGGCCCGGGCATTCGCGAGAACGTGTTCGCGGGAAACCTGGTTGGCTCCGTCGCGGCACCCCAACGAGAAAGCCAGCCCCGCGCTGGTGGTGGCGAGGGCTGCGAAGCCCAGGGCAGTGAGAATCCGGGCGGAGCCGGCGTCCCAGGGGTTTGGAATGACAAACGCTTCCGGCAACTGGTGGAGTTGGCGGAAGCGTTCGAATTTGGCGTGCATGTCGGGCATGAAAACCCGAAGGGTTAACGAGTAGTCTTGACTTTTGGTTCGGCCCCGGAAGCCTTGATCAGGCCGGTGATCAGCTCTACAGCCTTATCAATAGGCAAAACGTTGGCGATCATGATGGGCGTGCGGCCGTTAGCGTCGAGGGGATCCAGATCCGCGCCTTTGTCGGCGAGGAACTTCACCACCTTGCACACCTCGTCCTGAGTGGAGACTTGCAGCGATCCGCTCACGGAGGCGTGCATCACTTCGGATTTGGTGTCGGTCTGCGCCTTGATGGCACCGGGATCAAGTTCCCAGGCGTAGGCAACCGGGTCAAGATGACCGCTGTTCGCCGCAGCCATGAGCAGCGTACTGCCGTCCTGGGCGCGAATTTTGGCGTCCGCACCGGCCGCGACGAGAGCCTTCATAACATCGGCATGATTGGCGCGCGCAGCCAGCATGAGGGGAGTTTGTTCGCCGGAGGGTCCGCGGAAAAAGCCACCACCGCCGCCACGGCCACCCGCCGCCTGCTGTTTATTGGTCTTCGCGTTGACATCCGCCCCCTTGGCGACGAGAGCCTTGGAAAGATTGACATCCCCCAACTGTGCCGCGATATGAAGAGCAGTGTTGCCGGTACGGTCCTTCGCTTTCACGTCGGCGCCGTGGGCGACCAGGACGTCCGCTACCGCGTTCTTCTTCGCGGTGACGGCAACCAGGAGGGGGCTGAGGCCAGCTGGCACCGCATAATTGACTTCGGCACCAGCGGCGATAAGAGCTTCGGCTGATTTCTGATTGCCCTGGATGGAAGCGAAAACAAGAGGTGAGAATCCCGATTTAGACAGGGCATTCACTTTCGCGCCCGCTTTGATCAGGACCTCAACGGCTTCAGAATGACCATGAGCAACTGCCCACATCAGGGGCGTCTGCCCCTTGACGGTTTCGGTGGCTTCGACTTTGGCGCCGTGACTGATGAGCTGCCTCAGGGCTTCCGGGTTACCGGAACCAGCTGCGATCATCAGAGCCGATTCGCCGTTCCAGCGAACCGCATTGGCGTCGGCACCGGCATCCAGAAGCTGCTTCACAATTCCAGCGTTGCCGTTGGCACAGGCCTGGGTGAGAGGAGTTTCGCCGTATTCATCAGCGACATTCGCCTTCGCCCCCGCCTTGAGAAGAGCGGCGACGACAGTAGTGTCATCCTCATGCGCCGCCCAGGCGAGAGGCGTGGAGCCGTCGGGCTGGGGGGCGTTGACATCGGCCTTGCTGTTGATGAGAGCGAGAACGGCCTTGCGGTTCTGATCGCGGATGGCATCCACCAGCCGCAACTCTGACGCCGCAGCCGGAATGATCCCACCGAGCAAACCAGCCACGGTTACTGCCAGGACAACTTTCTTCATGGTTTAGACCTCGCTCAACTGATCGACCTTACCGTTTGCGTCGCCGAGCTTTTCGACAGCAACACCGGACTTGTCGAGCATCGTGATGAGCAGGTTGTTCATCGGGGTCTCTTCCTTATACCGGATGTGACGCCCGCCCTTGATACCGATGGCCTTTCCGCCGACAAGCACGAGGGGAAGATCGTGGTGGTCGTGGACGTTGCCTTCGCGGATGCTGGAGCCGTAGAGGAGCAGCGTGCGGTCAAGCAGGCTGGCATCGCCGTCCTGCGTCTCCTTCATGCGCTTCACGAGGTACGCGAAGCTCTTCACGTGGTGCTCGTTGATCTTCTGGGTCTTGGCAATCTTTTCGGGATCGTTCTGGTGGTGCGTGACGGAGTGGTGACCGTCGGAGATCCCGATTTCGCGGTAGCTGCGGTTGGAGCCTTCGCGAGCCATCATGAAAGTGATGACGCGGGTCATGTCGGTCTGGAATGCGATGACCATGAGATCGGCCATGATTTTGGCGTGTTCTTCAAAGGACTCTGGAATTCCGACCGGACGTTCCATTACCGGCATTTTGATGGTGGCGGACTGCTGTTCGGCCTTCTGGATGCGGCGTTCGATGTCGCGAATGGCTTCGAGATACTCGTCGAGCTTGCTCTTGTCACGCGCGCCAAGCCCGGTCGCGAGACGAGAGGCGTCGCCGCGGACAAAGTCGAGGACGCTGCGGTCCTGCGCCATACGCTTCAGGCGGGCAGCGGGATCGGTGGTTTCACCATCGCCGAAGAGGCGTTCGAAGATGGCGCGGGGGCTGATTTCAACCGGATTCGGGGTGGTGGGACCACGCCAGGAGAGCGTGTTGGTGTAGGCGCAGCTATAGCCGGAGTCGCAACCGCCGGCGAGATAGGGCTCTTCAAGCCCCAGCTCGAGCGAGCCGAACTGGGTTTCTTTTTCGTGGAGGCGGGCCGCTACCTGGTCGGCAGAGATACCGGCGTGGATGTCCGCGCCTTCGGTCTTTTTGGGGTGAGCGCCGGTCAGCCAGGTGGCCCCGGCGCGGGCGTGGTCCCCGGCGCCATCGCCCAGAGCGCGGCCGTTAATCTGCGCCAGATTACTGAGCACCAGCATGTCCTCGCGATACGCTTCGAGAGGCTTCAGGGTAGGCGTGAATTCAAAGCCGCGGCCAGTGGTCGTCGGGAGCCAGTCCTTGGGAATAATACCGTTCGGCACATAGCAGAACGCCATACGCACAGGAGCTTTTGAGGCAGCCTGGGTGGTGGCCGCGATGGCCGGAACCATGGAATCAAGGAACGGGAGCGCCAGGGTGGCGCCGAGACCACGCAGCAGGGTGCGGCGGTCTAGTGCTTTATTAGAAAAGGCATTTCTCAGGGACTTCATGATTCGCGGTTTCTCCTCATCTGGAACTGGGGGCTCTGAATGATGGCGTTTATCAGAGCGGGAATTGTCGTGTTGTGGCGGGCGGCTTCGCGCATGATGGAACGCATCACCGGACGGTCATAAGGTTCCAGACCGCGGCCGAGCGCGTAGATCATGAGCTTTTCCGTAAATGTAGAAACGAACTCTTCGCGGTGGTTATTCAGCAGGGCTTGCCGAAGACCGGCGCCCCCCTTAAACGAGGCACCGTTGGGCAGGGTTCCGGAGGGATCAATGTCCGCGCCGCCGTCGGTGTCGCGCCACTGGCCGATACCATCGTAGTTTTCGAGGGCAAAGCCGAGAGGGTCCATCTTGGAATGGCAGGAAGCACAGACCGGGTTGGCCCGGTGGGCCTCCATCGCCTGACGCATGGTCAGCTTGCCTTCTTTACCGTGAGTGTCAAGGGGCGGCACGTTGGGCGGCGGAGCCGGAGGCGGCGTCCCCAGCAGGTTTTCGAGGATCCACTTGCCGCGCTGCACCACCGAGGTTCGGTTGGGATACGAAGTTACCGTCAGAATGCTGCCCTGACCGAGCAGGCCTCCGCGGCGGGGGTCGGTGAGTTCCACGCGGCGGAACTGGGGTCCAAAGACACCTTTCACGCCATAAAACTCAGCGAGGCGCTGGTTCATAAAGGTATATTTCGCATCCAGAAATTCGCTGACGGGCCGCTCTTCGCGGAGAATCGAGTTAAAGAACAGTTCGGTCTCCTGCTGGAAGGACTTCTTCAGGCTGGCGTCGAACTGGGGGAAAACATCGGGATCGGGCTTAACCTGATCGAGATTGCGCAGGAAGAGCCACTGCCCGGAGAAGTTGCTGACAAAGGCCTTGGACTTCGGATCGTCCAGCATCCGGGCGATCTGGGATTCCACCATCTTCTGGTCGCGAAGCTTGCCCTGATCGGCGAGTGAGAGCAGTTCTTCGTCCGGGATGCTGCTCCAGAGAAAGAAACTGAGGCGGGAGGCGAGTTCGAAGTCGTTGACGCGGTGTGAGGCGGCAGCGCTGGAGGCCGGATCGCGCTCGACACGAAATAGAAAATCGGGGGCGACGAGCATGGCGCGGAGCGCGGTTTCAATCCCGTACTCGTACGACTTTTCTTTGCGGCCGCTGGCATAGAAAGTCATGAGGGGCTTGATGTCGGAATCGGTCACGGGACGCCGATAAGCGCGGCGGGCCAGCGCGGTGAGAGTCTTACGGGCGCAGACATCTTCTTCTTTGGGACCACCGGGACGGCAGACGCCGAAAATGATCTTGCGGCTGGCCGATTCACTCTGCTGCTTCACATCGTAGGGGCCACCGATAGACAGATCGTTGAAGCGGGGGCCATTGGGGCCTTCCGGAACATCCCACATCTTGAGGCGGGCGCCATCGACGCGGAGGTCGAGGTGCGCCATGGAAGCGCCCGGCGCGCCCCCGCGGCCGACGCCCGCACCGCCGCCACCACGACCGTTGCCAAAGACCGGCAGCGTTTCGGGGACAGCGTTCGAGCGCATAAAGGAGATGCCAACGTGGCGAACGCCGGCCTTCACCGGGACCTTGAGTTCCAGAACCTGTCCCACCGGCGCGGCAGTTTCCCCGAAGCCGGGGGCGGGGGCGGGCAAGCGGACCTTGAAAGTGTAATCGGCATCGACCGGGAACGTGTAGGTAAAGGAGAGGCCGAGACCGGAGCCGAAGGGAAGATCTTCACTAACCGCTTCATTGCGGGCTCCGCGACCGCGACCCAGGTCAAAGGAATTGATTTCGGGCTTCAGGTCGGTATCGGCAACGGCCAGACGAGAGACCATGCGGCTGGCCGTGAGGTAGCGTTCGAGGAGAACAGGCGAAAGCGAAAGGACGTCACCGATGTTGTCGAAACCGTAACCGGTATCGTCGAGCGGGAGGGTATTGCCGGCGCGAACATCGAGCGAAAAAAGATCGCGAACAGCGTTCGAATATTCCGCACGGTTCAAACGGTGGATGGTGGCACGGCCCGGATTCGGGTGGGTGGCCGCGGCCCGGTCGAGCTCGGTTTCGAGATAGGTAAGAAATTGCTGTTGGGCTGCGGCGTCCGGATGGGGGACGTTGAGCGGGGGCATCTGCTTCGCTCCGACTTTGCGAAGAACCTTTTCCCACGTAGCGGCGTCATCGCCAATTTTGGCAAGGTCAAGCCCCTCAAGCGCCAGGTTTCCCGCGCGAGTTTTCGCACTGTGGCAACCTGCACAGTACTGCTTGACCAATGCTGAACCCGCTTGCGCGGGGGCGGCACCGGACTGGCCAAAAGCTACCGAACAAGAAACAACTGCAAGAAATGCGGTACAAACCGCTTGAAACACACGTCCGCTACAGGGGGGAAAGCTCACTAACGCCTCTCGGTTCACATTATCCTTTAACATCACTGGAGTCAAGCGCTTAGACCCGTCTTTATAGAATCTTACGGTTCCGTGCGAATGGACCCATACTTTGGATTGGCGAATAAATTCTCGCCAGGGTTACCGACCGCGGGCTAGTAGCCCCGTTTCTTATCAATAACGTTCATCAGAGGCATCCCCTCGGCCAGACGCCGGATGTTTTCCTTGATGGTCCCAGCCATGCGTTCGACGTCATGATCGGAGCGCCCGGCGATGTGGGGCGTGATCATCACGTTGTTGAATTTCCACAGAGCGTGACCTTTTGGTAACGGTTCGGGGTCGGTCACATCCACACCGGCGCCGGCTAAGCGGTTGCTGTCCAACGCTTTCACCAGACCGCCCATGTCGTAGACGCCGCCTCGGCTGACGGCGACGAAATAGCTTTTCTGCTTCATCAGCTCGAATTGCTTTGCGCCGAACATCTTGTGGCTCTTAGGCGTGTCGGGGGCGGAGATGAAGACGACGTCGGCCTGGGGGATCACCTCATCGAGAAGGTCGGGATGCACCATGCGGTCGACGTAGGGGACGATGGGCTTGTCTTCTGGATCTACGCCAATGACGTGCATGCCGAACGCCCAGGCGCGGATGGCGATCTGAGTACCAATGCCGCCGACGCCGATGATGAGAGCGGTCTTGCCGCGAAGTTCGATGCCGGGATAGGGTTTGGGCTGCCAGTTCTCGTTGCGCTTGTGTTCCTGAAAGAGGTGGAGACCACGCGAGGTGTAGAGCAGGAGAGCCCAGGCATGGTCGGCGATCTCGATGCCCTGGACGACGCGATTGCTGGTGAGAATGATGTCGGAGTTGCGGAAGGGTTCGGCACCGGGCACGAAGAGCTGGTTTTCCACGCCGGCGGAGTTGCTGCCGACCCACTTCAACTGCTTTTGCGCTGCGAAGAGCTGCGGGGTGAGGACACCGATAAAGCCATCCGCATCAACAATTTCCGTCATTACATTGGAGCTGTCGACGGGGATAATGCGGGCCTTGGGCGTGACGGCCCGAAACTCCTGCAGCGTCTTTTCGTCGCCGCCCTGATAGAGGATTTTCAGGGTCTGTGCGGGGAGAAGGCAGGCCGAAAGGCAGAGCGCGAGCACAAGCTTGTTCATCGGTTGGATCATATCGTATCCAAAGTCTTACGCCCGCTTGCGGAAGGCGGCGGCGTACTTATCGACCAGGCCAGCCGGGAACTCGCCATCGTGAGTGAGGACCCGATAGCGAAGGGTCAGCGCCTTCCCCGCCCCGGTCGAGACCGGACCGAGCGCTGAAATACAGGGATTCAGGAAGGAAATCTGCTTCGTATAGTGCCAGGTACCTTTCGGGTTGGCGGGGTGGTCAATCAGCGCCGTGGCGATGGTCTTGCCGCTTTCGAGAGCGTTCGTGTGGGCGTACCAGGGCTCGGCAGGCCAGTTTTCTTCGGGCTTGGTGGAATTGCAGTCGGGAAGCGTGACCTTTCCTTTGGAATTGGACATGAAGTACTGACCGTCCTTGCGGCAGCGGACGACAAAGCCGGTGAAGGCCATCTGATTGACGGTAAACGCGCCGTCGGACTGGAGACGGAAAGTAAGGTCGTACACGTTGACGTCTTTTTCCAGACGGACGACAGCAACGGTTTCTTCGTCGAGAACTTTTTCGCCTTCGAGCATCCAGTCGTTGCGGACGGTGAGGGTGACCGATTTGGCGCTGGATTTCGTGAGGGTGAGTTCACGGTTCTGAATCATGCGGTCTTTGACGGGGGCGTAGCGGCCCCAGCCCCAAAAATCGCCCGCCTTCTTGCCGGAGGGGCGCTCGAATTCCATGTTGCCCCAGGCGCAGAAGGCTCCGCGATGATCTTTGTGGTCGGGAGGGGCGAAGTCGGTGATGCGTTCCCCGGAGGGGGTGGTGAGGGGGTGGAAGCAGCAGACGCTGTTGCCGGCGAGAGGCGTACCGGCCGGTTTCGACGTGAGATAGCTGAGGACGGTGTGACCGTCGGGCGCGGTGAGCGTTTTGGCGTTAGGCGCCGGGGCGAAGGTCCAGGATTTGGATTCGGCGTTCACCAGCGAGGCTGCCGCCAGGGTTCCGAGAAACAGTCTGCGATCCATATTGTTAATTTATTTGCTCCAGAGGAATTGTATAGCAGGTATTTCCAGCGTGCTACCCTGGTGGCAATCGGTCACCGCCATGAAACTATTCCCGCTTGCCATCATCTTTGCCGTCAGTGCCGCAGCACAGATTCCCGCTGTCGATTTTGAGAAACAGAAGGTTGAGATTCTGGACCGGTACCGGAGCCTGATTCGGCTGGATACGCAGAGCCCTCCCGGCAATGAGACACGTGCGGTGGAGTATCTGAAAAAGCTCCTGGAAGCCGAAGGAATTCCCGTACAGGTGTTCGCCATGGACCCGAACCGGGCGAACCTGGTGGCCCGACTGAAGGGGAACGGCTCGAAAAAGCCGCTGCTGATTCTGGCGCATACGGACGTGGTGCCGGTGCAGCGCGAGAAATGGCCGGTGGATCCGTTTGGGGCTGTGCTGAAAGACGGTTACGTGTGGGGCCGTGGCTCGGTGGACGACAAACCAGTGCTCACCGCAACGCTGATGAGCTTCCTGCTGCTGAAAAGGTCTGGTGCCGTGCTGGACCGGGATGTGATCTTCTTTGCCGAGTCTGGCGAGGAAGCGGACACGAAGGGCGTGGGCATCAATTACATGGTGGCCGAGCATTTTAAGGAGATTGACGCCGAGTTCGCGATTACGGAGGGCGGCGGGGCGATTCTGGAGAACGGCAAAGTGGTGTCGGTGAATATCGGAACGGCAGAAAAACTGCCCGCCAGGGTACGGTTGGTGTCGAACGGGACTTCGGGACACGGGTCAGTGCCGCGTCTGGATAATGCCCTGATTCATTTGGGTGCGGCGGTGCAGAAAGTGGGCACGTGGGAGACGCCGATGAAGCTGAACGACACCACGCGGACGTATTTCGAGAAACTGGCGGGGATGAGTCCTCCGGAGAGGGCGGCGCGATACAAGGCGTTGTTGAATCCGGCCACCACGCAGGCTGCGCAGCAGTATTTGCGAGAGAACGAACCCGGCCGGTATTCCATGCTTCGGACATCAGTAGTGCCGACCATGATGAAGGCGGGCGTGGGGATGAACGTAATTCCTTCAGAGGCGGAAGCGACGCTGGATATTCGGGCGGTGCCGGGCGAGGATATTCCGGCGTTTTATGCCGAGATGAAGAAGGTGATTAACGACCCGGCGGTACGGATTGAGCCGATGCCGATGATGAGGCCTCCGTCGCCTGCATCTCCGCTGACAAACGATGCTTACAGCACGCTGGAGCGGGTGGCGAAGAGACTATATCCTGCGGCGACGGTGATGCCGTCCATGTCGACCGGGGCCAGTGATATGGCGCAGTTACGCGCGAAGGGGATTCCGAGTTACGGCATTGGCCCGGCGTCGATGGAGTCGGACCGGATCAATTTCGGGGCTCACAGCGATGTGGAACGGCTTTGGGAGCCTTCGATTTACCAGTTTGTGGAATATACATGGAATGTGGTGGCGGAACTGGCGATTCACCGGTAGGCAGGGCGGCCGAATGGCCCGGTTTACGCCCCCAGGGAAAGCAGTTCGTAGATTTCCACTCCCACCGTTTTGCCCTTTACCGTAATGCTGCCGAGGGACCGAAGCTCCGCCGCCGGGCCCAGTTCCTGCCGCGTGGAATCGCTGATAATGATGTGCGTCTTGTACTCCTTGTTGGCGCTTTCCAGCCTGGACGCCAGGTTCACGCCATCCCCGATCGCGGTGAAATCCACCTTCTTTCCCGTACCCACATTGCCGAAGATCACCTCAGCGGTATTCAGGCCGATTCCGATATCGAGGGCGGGCTTTCCCAGCGTCGCCCACTGCGTGTTCAGCTCTTTGAGTCGCGCCATCATGTCGAGAGCCGCGCGCGCCGCAAGTTGCGCGTTGGGCCGGTCTGGCGTGAAGGCTCCCCAGTGGGCCATGATGCCATCGCCAATGAATTTATCGACGATGCCGTCGTAACGGAAGATAATATCCGTCATCGCTTCCAGATACTCATTCAGCTGCGCCAGCAACTCGACGGGATCGGATTTCTCGGTCAGCGTTGTAAAGCTGCGAATATCGGAAAAGAAGATGGTGAGCCGGCGTTTTTCCCCCTTGAAATTGAAGCTGTCGAGGTTGTCCATCACGTAGCGGACCAGTTGCGGAGAAACGTACCGCTCCAGCGTGCCGCGCGTTCGGGAGAGTTCCCGATCCACCGCCACATAGCGCCACGCCGTGTTGCCGGAAAAGGAGAGGGTGGTGGCCACCAGCGGTCCGCCCATGGCGATGGACCAGGCATGCGCGTAGAGCCAGAAGCCGAAGCCGGCATACAGCGCCACGATAGTGAGGGTGATGGCGAGGGGCGCGACGATCGTCCGGAACCGGACTACCGTCCAGGCGGGGGCGACGGTCGCGCACAAGAGCAGCAACGCGTTCAGCCAGGCGGGTATTTGGTGGATGCCATCATCGTGCAGCATATTGTCCAGCGCGGTTGCCAGAATGAAGACGCCGGGCGACGTCTCCGAAACGGGGGTGGGCCGAACTTCGTAACTGCCCGAGGCTGTAGCGCCCACAAACACCACCTTGCCCCGAAACTCTTCCGGCTGGTGTTTGCGGACGGTGTTATCGCACTGCGTCGGATAAATGGAGCAGATCATTTCCCAGAGGGGGATGCTCTCGTAAGAATGCAGTGTGTCCTGATGCCAGTGAATGTCGTAATTTCCGTGTTTATCGAGCGGTGGGGCAGGCATTTGGTTGTTGCGCAGGAAGCGCGCCGCCGCCAGCCAAAGCGTGGCCCAGTCGCTTCCTTTATAGCCGATGGCAAGGGGCAAACGCCGCGTGATGCCGTCGGCGTCAGGTGTCCAGAGAATGGAACCGGAGAGAGTCTTTGCCCCTTCAAGGACCGGATTGGCTTTGTTGATGTACCAGGCGTCCGCAGCCAGTGTCAGGCCCACTGGCACGCTGCCGGCCGGCAACGCTGCCGCGGCGGGTGCCTGCCTCACATCGGCGTCGGTATCAATTTTGCCCCCAACGAAGGCAAAAGGAAGCAGTACCTTGCCGCTCTCCTGTAGTGCCTCGGCAAAACCGGGGTCCACGCCCTCTTCGGTTCCGCTGAACAAGGTATCGAAGATCATCATGCGTGGCTGCCCCTGGTCGATGTAGCGGACAAGCTCGGTCCACACACGCCGGGTCCAGGGCCAGCGTCCCAGCTTTTGGGTCAAGGCGTTGAAGCTCGCATTGTCGATGTTGATGATGACAATACTCTTGTCGGCGCGACCGTCGAGCGTGGCTCGAACCCGCATGTCCAGGGTTCGGTTCTCCAGCCAGTCCAGCCAGCCAAATGACGACGCGAGCCAGGTACCCAGCGCAATCAGGACGGTGACCACGATTACCCCGGTGCGCAGCTTCCGGCGCGTCTGAGGACTGTAAATGGAAAGGCTCCTTGTGCAGGACTACTGTCTATTGGAGAAATGCCTGAAACCGTTCTTCCAGCGTCTGGCCGCCCCCCCCGGCACGAGCCACCACCGGGCGCAGTTTCGCAATACGCGAATCGAAGGGCGGGTGCGTGGAAAGCAACTGGCCGAACATCTGCTGATTCTCGGGTTTTTCAGCCAGCCCTTTCAGCGTCTCCAGAAACTCGGTCAGGCCAGCGGGCGCGTACCCGGCTTTGGCCGCATTCAGCGTGCCCTGTTCATCCGCGGCGTCTTCTTTGTCACGGCTGAGCGAGGTATTGAAAAGGTCCTTCAGGAGCGCGTCGGCGCGCCCTTTAACCAGATCCTGCGACTTGCTCGCTGCCACCCCTTCCTGCATGGCCCAGGCGGAAGTTCTCCTGGCGCGAACCTCCTTTTCCAGGTGCCGCTCGGCCGAATGCACAATCTCGTGGCCCAACACTCCGGCCAGTTGAGCTTCGTTCTTCATGGCAAGAAGAGCACCCCTGGTGATGAAGACATAACCACCCGGCAGCGCGAACGCGCCCGCGATGTCGCTGTCGAGCACTGCGAACCGGTAGCTCAGTGGCCGAGTGGAAAACTGCGCCACAGAAGCGCCAACCAGATTGGTGTAGCGCACGAGTTTTTCATTTTCAACAAGGCCAAACATAGCGATCATTTTCGCGGCACCCGCGTCGCCAATGGCGGCTTCTTCGTCTGCGGACCACTGCCCGAAAGTCTCCGCCGCCTTCTGGGTACGATCCGTAGCGGGCTTGGCCTTCTGCTTGGCCTGCTCGAGCTGATCTTTCAGCTTGCCTAAACCACCGAACTGGGCCATAGCCACCAGAGCGCAGGCCAGCCCGAAGAGGAGTATCCGTTTCATTTGGATTTCAAACCGCCCTCCTGAAGGAACGCCGCCAGATCCACCGCACTCGGCGTCACCGCGGCCAGATGTTTAGCCTTAGCTTCGTGCTCTGCGGAAGCTGAGGTCGCCAACATCTTCGCGTCCACCTTGCCCGAAGGATCGACCCCGTTGAAGCCCATGGCCGCCGTTTCCTTCGTGTTGGAGGACGACTTGATACCCAGAACGCCTCCGAACAAGGGCGCGGGCTCTTTCTTCGGCTCCGGCTTGTTCGGATCTTTCTTGTCCGGCGAGGCCTTTTTGTCGCTCGACTGAGGGGACTGAGGGGGAGATGCCGACTGTTGGCCCAGAGCAGCCACCGGCAGAAGCATCAAAAGACAACCGGCTGGCAGAAACCTGCGTAGCGTCAGTCCCATGCCTGGAGCATAGCAGGCAAATGGAATGTAGTCTATCCGGAGTAAGGACGGTGGATAAAAATGGGAGTAGAATCAACTCGGAGGAAGTGCTAATGTTGCAGAGATTTTTGATCGCTGTGCCGGGCTTGCTGGCCGCCGGCACTCTAATGGCAGATTTCAGCTACGTGCAGACCAGCCAGGTAACCGGGGGCCAGATGGCGGCAATGATGCGCATGGCGGGAGGCTTGTCCGGTCGGGGAAATCAGCCGACCACGACGTCTCACTACCTGAAGGGTGACAAGATGGCGACGGTCAGTTCGACTCACTCGACCATCGTGGATGTCGCGGCCGAAACCATTACGGAAGTCGATTTCCAGAAGAAGTCGTACTCGGTGATGACGTTTGCCCAGATGAAGCAAATGATGGAACAACTGGGCGGAAAGACCGGCACTCAGACGCCGGATTTCAAGGTTTCCGCGAACCGGACCGGCGCCACGAAGAAGGTGTCCGGGGTGGAGGCCAAAGAAATCATCATTACGATGGAAGCGGAGATGAAAGACCAGAAGTCGGGCCGTTCCTCAACGATGAAGATCACGACTGACAGCTGGATTTCATCGGAAGTGTCGGGGTACGACGAGGTTCGGGAGTTCTACAAGAAAATGGCCTCGAAAATCGACTGGTCACCCGGGGGCTCGGCCCCGATGATGGGTCGGCCGGACCTGGCGAAGGGTATGGAGCAGGTGGCCAAAGAAATGGCCAGGCTGGATGGTGTGCCGGTTCTGCAAGTAGTGAAGATGGGCTCTCCCGGCGGCCAGGATATGCCACAAATGACGCCGGAGCAGCAGGCGCGGATGGAATCGGCGCAGGGCCAGGCGGATGCGGCTCGTGCGCAGGCGGCGCAGCAGCAGCCGAAGGAACAGCTTTCGGCAAGCTCCGCGATTGCGGGCGCGCTGGGAGTGCCCAAGTTCGGAGGGTTCGGCAAGAAGAAACCCGCTGAAAAACCCCAGGCGGCGGAAACTCCGGCGGCGCAGGCTCCGGTGGCCGCACCTGCACCTGCGGCAGGCCGTGGAGATCCGTCAGTCTTCCTGGAAACGACTCTGGAATCGTCAGCTTTTTCAACGGCCAGCGTCGACGCCTCGAAGGTGGAAGTGCCCTCCGGCTTCACGAAGGTGGACACTCCCCGCATGGGGCGGTAATAGCCAACCGCGCGGGCCGGTCAGCGCAAGCCGAAGACGAAGAGGGAGTGCGTTGGAGGGGAGGCCGCTCGACGCGATAAGGTGGGCTCGCGTCGAATCGCCCCCCGGGCTCCGGTCACACGGCGCTGCGTGTTGTAGGAACTTCCCAGCGTCCAGGGCGATGGCGGAGCAGGTTTCCCTATACTGAAGCTCGATGAAGGTTGTGTCCGTAAATCTCAATCAGCGCTTGGGTAACGTTGCTGCGCGATCGCGTTTCGAGCTTTGGCTCCAGACTCATGGACCGGAGTTGCTGGTAAGCCAGGAGCCGTTTAAGCCAAGGCAGGAGAGCCGGCCAGCGTTGGCTGGTTATCGGCTCATCGGCACGTCTCCCTTGGTCTCCTCATGGATCGCCGATGATTCCGCCCCGCGTTCGGTAATTCAACATTCCGATCGCTGGCACGAAATTCGACTCGGCGATGTCACCGTCCACAACGTCTACTTGTCGGCACATTCTTCCAAAGATCGGCGGGAACTGCTGCTCCGCATCGCCGAGAAGATGGCGAAGATACGGGAAGAGCCTTCGATCATAGTTGGTGACTTCAACCTTGCCCCCGGGCCCGAAGATGGTTTGTTCGGCGATAAGTTCAGCGAGTTCACCAAGCCTGGGGAACGCCGGGCGTTTGCAGAATTGATTGGAGCCGGAGGTCTGGCGGATGCAACCTGTCGGACTGCGGGATCACCGACAGAGTTCACCTTCGAGCGAGTCCAGTACGGCCAGCACGGACGGTTTCGCTGTGATCTCGCGCTTATTTCCGCTGCGCTAATGGACTCGGCAACCGTTGCTTACGACCACTCAGTCCGTATGGGTGCGGGTGCTTTTACCGATCACAGCGCCATCATCGTGCAAGTTGCGGCAGCGGAGCCCTTGGCGGCAGGAGTCTGACTATATTCGGATTTCGCGGGCAACTACTGTTCGACGGCCGACCTTTGTGCCAGTTCTCCTATAATCGGCAGAACGTAGGCTTCGTCCCGGCTGGCTTTGATGATCATGAAGATCGCCACGCCCAGCAACACGCCTTCCAGAATGTGGTCAATGCGGACGCCTGGGTAGTTGAATGTCAGGCTCAGGGGGTGGATCACCCACTGGACCATCAGCCAGGCGGCGAACAGGTACAGGCCCTGGAAAGCGTGGAAACGGACCTTCGTGTCGGCCTTGAAGCGTCGGGCGGCAAGAGCGATGACGGCAAAGATCCAGCCGACCGTGGGGATGTAACACAGGATAGCGGCGGTTCTGGGCGTAATGTTCGCCAGCGGATCCGGACCGGTCGCGCCGGGGGGATGGGGAGGTGGCGGAGCGTAAGTTCTTCCAGCTGCCGCTGCGGGTGTGGCTTGCCGCGCCCCACAATTGGAGCAGAACTGGTCGGCGTCCCCCGCTTTGAAACCACATTGAGTGCAAAATGCCATAACGTCCGCCTCCTGTCTACAGTAAACCGCTCTACAGTAAAGAGTACGTTACTCCGGTCCGGAATGTTCACCGGTGCCTGCCATGTTGGACACTGGGGATTGGTATGTCGAGCGTAGCGGTTCTTGGGGGTGGGTTGGCCGGTCTTGCGGCGGCGGTAGCGCTGGGGGATGCGGGTTTTGAGGTAGATCTCTATGAAGCCCGGGCATTTCTGGGGGGACGCGCCACGTCCTGGCCCGCCGGGGGCGAGGAAACGGAACTGGTGGATAACTGCCAGCATGTCCTGCTACGGTGTTGCGGGAATCTGCTGGACCTGTACCGGCGCCTGGGCGTTGCGGACCGGATCCACTTCCACAAAGAGTTCTGCTTTATTGAGCCGGGCGGGCGCACATCTCACCTGCGGCGCGGCTTCCTGCCGGCTCCGAATCACTTCGCGCTGTCGTTTTTAGGGCTGAAGTTCCTTTCCCTCGCCGACAAGATTTGTATTGCACGGGCGGTGAGGGCGATTCCGAAGGAGCGCCACCGGGAGGATCTGGACGCCATCAGCATGGCCGCCTGGCTTCGGGAGAAGCGGCAGACGCCGCAGGCCATTGAACGGTATTGGCGGCAAATCCTGGTCTCGGCGGTAAATGAAGAGCTGGACCAGATGGCAGCATCACACGGTTTTCAGGTTTTCTGGCTGGGGATGATTGCGCGCGCCGACTCGTACGAGATGGGCGTGCCGTCGGTGCCTCTGCGGGAGCTTTATTCCGGCGCCGCCGTGGGGCAGCGGGTCCGGATTCACGAGCGGGCCGCAGTGACGGCGATTCGGATGGACAGCGGCAAGGTTGTGGGGCTCGAAGCGGGCGGCCAGGCCGTCACCGCCGATTACTACGTCTCCGCGCTGCCCTTCGAACGCCTGCAGCCCCTGATGCCGGAGTTGCCGGTGGAGTGGAGCGCGTTTGAGCACTCGCCCATTACCGGAATCCACCTCTGGTTTGACAGGCCGATTACCGATATTCCGCACGCCACGCTGCTGGACCGAACGATCCAGTGGTTCTTTAATAAGAATGACGGGCGACATGTGCATCTGGTGGTGAGCGCGTCACGCAGCTTGACGAACATGCCGCGGCAGGACGTAATCGATCTGGTGCTGCGGGAATTGACTGAGTTTTTCCCTGCCGTTTCCGAGGCGCATCTGGAAAAAGCGCACGTCGTAAAAGAGATCCGGGCAACATTCTCGGCGAAGCCCGGTCTGGAAGCCAGACGTCCTGTGGCTGCTACCGGAATTCCCAATTTCTTCCTTGCTGGCGACTGGACACGGTCCGGCTGGCCGGCCACGATGGAGGGTGCTGTGCGAAGCGGATATCTGGCGGCCGAGGCCGTGACACAGAGGGCGGGACGCCCCCGTCCATTCCTGATTCCCGATATCGCATAATGGTAGTAATGTTCCGTTATCGGGTGAAGACCGTTCTCGCAGCTGCAGCGCTTCTGGCCTTGGCTTTGACTCCTGCCTCCGCGAAAGATGCACGTTTGACAGTGGAAGTTCGTTCCGCGGATAGCGGCAAGCCCGTGGAGCGCGCGAGCGTGATTGTCCGGTTCCGCCATGGCGTCGGCGTCAATCTGAAGAAAATACAGACGAACTGGGAGACCAAGACGTCGGAAGCCGGAATCGTGAAGCTGCCCAGCATGCCGCAGGGTGAGATTTCCATCCAGGTGATCGCAAATGGGTTTCAGACCCACGGCGGAATCTACCAGGTGACCGAGCCGGAACAGACCATCAGCATCAAAGTGAATCGTCCCCAGCGCCAGTATTCTGAGCACGAAGCGCAGGATAAAAAAGAAGAGAAGAAGTAAACCCTCTCACTGTATACTGTACAGGTACAGTGAGCAGTAAGTCTCCCACTCCCGTCGTCACTATCCATCCGGCATCGGCCGAGCCTGCACGTAAGCAGATCGCGGACCAAATCCGGTCGGCAATTGTTGAGGGCTCGTTACGGATCGGTGAGGAATTGCCGTCCGTCCGACGCCTTGCCATTGACGTTGGGGTCCACTTTAATACGATTGCCGAAGCTTATCGGCAGCTGGCCGGCGAAGGGTTGCTGGATATTGCCCACGGCCGTGCGACGCGGGTCCAGCTGCGGGCGGATGCGGCGTCGGCCTGTCCCCAGGTAGAAGAAGATTTCCGTCAACGGGTCCGCCACCTCGTGACCGAGATGCGGGCGGCTGGCATGGTGCCGGACCGAATTCGTGAATTGATGCTCACTGTTGTAGAGGGTGCCAAATAAGCGGGTGCCAAATGAACGAACAGAAGCTGGGTCTGGGGCTGATCATATTCATGCCGTTGCTGATAGGAGCTGCCCTGATGATTGCTCCGCTCGTCCGGCGACGCTTTCTGATGTTTTCGGTTCGAGTTGCGCCGGGCTGGTCGAACAGCGCGGAGGCGCAGCGCATCATTCGGGGCTACCGGATACGAGTGGGCTGTCTGTCGCTGGCGGCGGTAGCACTAGGGTACTGGGGAATGAACGCGGGCGCGCCGTGGATGCTGGTTTCCGGACCGTTGCTGTTGACGTTCGGCGCGGTGGCAGCTGTTGTCGCCGGTCGCCGGGCTACCCTCCCGTACGCCAGCACGGAACCGATTGCCCGATCGGCCAGCCTCGCAAGCACGGCAGCGCCTGAAGCGAACCCTTTGCACTTCGTTCTGCCATTCGTCATTCTGGCCGGCGCCGCATATTGGCTCAAGGAACACTGGGACGCGATTCCCGCACGGTTCCCCATTCACTGGGACATTGCCGGAAACCCGAACGGCTGGTCGGAACGAACGGCCCGAGGCGTCTACGGCCCGCTGGTGTTGGGTGCCTTCCTGTGCGTGATCATGATTGCCACAAGTCTGGGGCTAAGCTACGGCTCGGCGAGACTGGCAGGCGGAAAGAAGACCGTCCGGTGGCAGATGTTGCGGATGTTCCGGTGGCTGGGTTACCTCATGGGCCTGATGTTTGCGCTGATCGCGCTGGCGCCGCTGTATCCGGAGTACGTCCGGCCAGGCTGGTTGGCTCCCGCGATTATTGCCGCGATAGCGATTCTGGTGATTCCGGTGATTCGGGCATCGAGTGATCCGGAAGGTTCCGAGGCGGAGCGAACGCCGGATGAAGCGTGGAAACTCGGGCTGATCTACTACAATCCCGCTGACCCGGCGCTGATGGTGGAGAAGCGAATGGGATTCGGTTATACGATGAATTTCGGCCACCCGCTGTCGTGGGTTCTGGTGGCGGCAACGCTGGCAATTCCGGTCGTCGTGATGATCTGGAAGTAGTCCTCGTCAGGCTGGCTGCAGGAAGCACCTGGTACCCGGAAGCAAAGGAGAGATGCGCCCGAGAGGCAACGCCCGCCGGGAATCAGGTCATCGAAAGCGGTACCGGCGCAGGCAGAACGTCGGCAAAAACGAAGCCATCGCGGGTGACAACTTCGCCCGATACCACATCAATCGGCTGACTGAAGAGTGGACCAGCATAGACGAAAGTGTGAAATTCACCCCTTTCCCCGCAAGGGTCGATGCCGGGCGGCAGATCCCGAAGGAAGGCCTCGTCGTACTCGCGGCCGGCAAAGGACGGGTCTAGTTTAGAGGGGTCGATGCAGGTGACTTTGGCACGGACTCCGGCGGCAAGCATTTGGCGCGCCAGCTCCGGGGTGGGGATTTCCCAGACGGGGAACAGGGGTTCAATACCGGTCCCCAAGAGCTGGCTTTCGCGGTAGCCCCGAATGTCCGCCAGGAAGAGATCCCCGAACGCAATGGCGTGAAAGCCGTCAAGAATGGCACGTTGTGTGACGCCCGCCATGATTTCCCTGTATTGCTCGTTGTTACAGGGCCACGGGAGGTCGATGGCCCAGAGAGGGAGGCCGAGGCGTTCGGCCTGGGTTTCCACGAGTGCGCGGCGGACGGCATGCATCGCGACACGGTCGGCTGCCTGATTGAAGGTGGTGAGGAGCGCGGCGACCTGAATATCGGGCTGCTGCCGGAGGAGACGCAGCGCCCAGGCACAGTCCTTCCCACTACTCCAGGACAGCAATACTTTTTTCAAATATTCCCCACTTTCTCCTGGTGTCAGTGTAGCCAGGAGTGTGAAAGAATCTGGAGCATGCGCCGTCTATTGCCTTTGCTTGCCCTGTGTTGTGTTTCGCTTGCAGCCCAGGTCCCCTCACTACAGGTCCACCCACTGCAGGCTTTGATTGAAGCCGCCCGAACGAATTCGCCCCGGCTGAAAGACCTGCTGGCCGCCGGATTGCCTGGGCTGGCTGGCCGGGATGGAGCGGCGGTTTGGGGGCAGGATTTCCTGTTCGCCGTGCAGGCGGAGACGCCCGCCACGGTCTCGATTGACCACCAGCCTGCCCTCACCATGACGAATGTTCCGGGGACGAAATATTGGTTCCGTTTGATGACGCTGCGGCTGGGCGCCACGCACAACTACAACTACTTTGCTGCGGGCAAATCGCTGGGGACTTACGACGTGGCTGGGTATAACCCGGATTCATACCCGTTGCCCGGGGTGGCGCACGGGAAGCTTTCCGAGATGAAGACACTCACCAGCAAGGTGTATCCGGGGATGTCAGCGAACTACTGGGTCTACGTAAACTCCGGCGCGGACATGACGAACGGCGCTCCGCTGATGGTCTGGCAGGATGGCGAAACGATTGTGGGGAACCTGGATTTGCTCCGTTTGCGGCTGCAGATTGTGTCGGACAATCTGGTGGCGAAGAAGCTGATTCCGCCCATGGTGCATGTGCTGATTCAGCCAGGAACCGGGGGCGAGGCGACGGGGACGCGGATGCGCAGCATCCTGTACGACACCGTTTCGGACCGATACGGAAAGTATCTGGCAGAGGAAATCCTTCCCGAAGTGGAGAAGACGTACAAAGTGCGGCATGATGCGTATTCACGCGCGGTTGCGGGAGCGTCTTCGGGGGCGATTTGCGCCTTTAATGTGGCCTGGTATTACCCGAACGATTACAGCCGGGTGCTGTCGCATATCGGCAGTTATGTGCCGCTGCAGTGGAAGCCGGAGCAGGGTCTGGATGGCGGGTATATCGTGTCGCAGAAAGTCCGGCGGGACGTGCGGAAGAACCTTCGGGTGTGGTTGTCGGATGGCACGGACGACCAGGAGGCTTCGGTTGGCAGCTGGCCGCTGAACAACATTATGCTGGCGAATTCACTGAAACTGAAGGGGTATGACTTCCATTTCCGGTTCGGGGAAGGTATGCATGCGATTGCGCAGGGGGCGATGGATCTGCCGGAGTCGCTCGCATGGCTGTGGCGGGATTACGATCCGGCAAAGACTGCGCAAGAGTACGTGCAGGAGGAGACGGAGAAGGCGAAACCACCGTTCCGTGTGAAAGTGGCCAACCGCGAAGCCTGGTAATTACTTCTGGCGCAGGTAGGCGTCGTCGCCGCTGAGCCAGTCGGCGCGGGCGGGGGTGAAGAGGTCCAGCGCGACGGAATCCTCCAGCGTCTCCACAGAGTGGGGATCATTGGGCGCGATCCGGAGCGACTCGCCGGCGTTCACCAGAATGCTCTTTTCTCCGAAGATGAAGCGCAAGCTGCCGGCTTCGACATTGGTGACCTGCTCATTGACGTGGTGGTGGGTGGGCACCACGGCACCCTTGCGGAGCCAGAGGCGGGCGATAGTCATTTGCGGCGTATGGATGACTTTCCGGCGCAGCATCGGGGTGAGAACTTCTTCGGGGATTTCGTTCCAGTTGTAGTGGTCCATACCAGGCCAGTATCCTATCAGTTTGCCTGGTTTGCTCCGTTTGCCTGATTTACGAGTCGCGCTGGACGCCACCCCCCTCACCCTCACTTCGGGCGGGTTGCGGCGCTATGTGGAGCAGCTTTCGCTGGCATTGGCCACAGCGTACCCATCGGACACGTATACGCTGCTGTCGGACCAGAAGTTTGAAGCGCCCGAGGGGGCACCAGGGAACCTCCGAGCGGTCACCCGGCCTGTTCCCCGCTTCTGGAGCTGGGGGGTACGTGGGGCGCTGCGGGAACTGCAGGCGGATGTCTTTCACGGCACAAACTTTGAGGTCCCTTATCTGGGGAAGACTCCGGCGATTCTGACGATCCATGATCTTTCGCCGTGGAAGGATCCGGCGTGGCATTCAGGCGCTGCGAGGGTCCGGCAGCGGACCCCGTGGCTGGTACGCCTGGGGCGGGCCAAGCTGATACTGACGGTGAGCGAGGCAATGGGACGGGAGATCGCGGGGCATTTCGGGCTACCTGCGGAGAAGATTCGGGCGGTTCCGCTGGCTGCTTCCGGGATATTTCGCCAGCTATCGACCCCAGCTCCCGAGCAGCCTTACTTCCTGTTTGTGGGGACGCTGGAGCCAAGGAAGAATCTGGCGGCGCTGGTGGAGGCGTGGCAGGCGGTTCGGGCTGTAAGGGATATTGACCTGTGGATTGTGGGTCGCGAGCGTGCGGATTTCGTTCCCTTTCCGGAAATTCCGGGTCTTAAGATACTTGGCGAAGTTTCCGATACAGACCTGCCCGCGCTCTACTCCAACGCTCTCGCATTCGTCTATCCGACGCATTATGAAGGCTTTGGGCTACCGGTCCTGGAAGCCATGCAGTGCGGGTGTCCGGTGATCACGTCACGAGACCCGGCAGTAACGGAGGTTTCAGGGGGGGCTGCAATGCACACGGGGAACACGGGCGAACTGGCAGCGGCCATGGCGGCGGTGGCGGGTAACCCGGATTTACGCTCCAGGCTCAGCGCGGCCGGACTACTTCGCGCGCGGGCTTTTTCCTGGGCATTGACGGCACAAAAGACGCGGCGGGTGTTCGAAGAAGCGAGCGGCGCAAAGTGAAGCCCAGCGTGGTGATCTTGTCGCCGGAACCGCCCTACCCTTTGCGGGGTGGCGGCGCGTTCCGAATTGCATCTCTGCTGCACTATTATGCCCGCTTTGCCGAGGTGGACCTGATCTTTCTCTCAGACAGTGGAAAACCTGCCGAGATCCCGGCCGGCCTGGTGAGACGGCAAACGGTGATCCCGCTTCCCGTGCACAACCGTGCGATGTGGGCCAGGTACGCCCGCAATGCGCGGCGGGCATTACGAGGAGTCCCCCCGCTGGTGGACCGGGTTTCGGGTCTGGAGGCGGAAGTGGAGCGCGCTCTGGCGGGAGAAACCTACGACCTGGGTCTGGTGGAACATTTCTGGGCGGCCAACTATGTGGGGCAGCTAAAGGCCAATTGCCGGCAGGTAGCTCTGGATCTGCATAACGTGGAGTCCACTCTTCATCGAAGGTGCGCCGAGACCTCCGAAGGCCTGGTGGCGGCAGGGCATCGGCATTTTGGGCGCAGGTGCCGCGCACTGGAAGCACGCCTGCTACCGGAATTCTCCCTGGTGCTGACAACGTCCGCGGAGGACAGCGCTCAGGTTCTGGGGATTGCGCCTGACGCGAAAGTGGCCGTCTACCCGAATGCTTACCCGTATACGGAACGGCCCGAGGTCCCCTCTGCCCCCCTGACGGTGGTGTTTTCCGGCAACTTCGAATACCATCCAAACATTGACGGGGTGCGATACCTGATGCGGGATATTTGGCCGGGCATCGTGAAGAAGATTCCGGCTGCGCGGCTGCTTTTGGTTGGGCGCGGAGAGGAGTTTGTGCGTCAGTACATACAAGGGGACGCGACAGTGCACGTAACGGGGCCGGTAGAAGATGCGGTGGCGGAAATTGCACGGGGTGCGGTGGTGATTGCGCCTTTGCGGACCGGGAGCGGCACGCGCCTGAAGATTCTGGAGGCGTGGGCGGCACATCGGGCTGTGGTGGCGACGCCCCTGGCCGCCGAAGGCCTGGCGGTTGAATCGGGACACAATATTGAACTGCAGGACGACCCGGCGGAGTTCGCCGCAGCGGTTTGCAACCTGTTGAAGAACCCCGACCAGAGGCGTCAGCTGGCGGAGTGCGGGTTGCAGTGCCTCAGGGAAAGATATACCTGGGAAGCAGCCTGGGTGACGTTGGATGCGATGCCGCAAGTTACACGGATCCGGCAACTTAGCAGCTATACTGGTTAATTCGATGCGCTTCGCCGTAGATGCCCACGCAATCGGCCGGAATTTGACCGGCAACGAGACCTACATCCGTAGTCTCCTGCGTGGCTTTTCCGAAGTCGATTCCGAATCCGAATTCATTGCTTACGTGTCCGAGCCTGCCGCGGGCGAGTGGGTTCCGGAGAGCTTTACCGTGAAGCACGTCTCACAGAATCCTTTTCGTCGGCTCGGCTGGGATCTGGCTGCGGGCGCTAAAGCCGACAAGGCCGATCTGCTGCATGTTCAGTACACAGCCCCGCTTTTTTGCAGTGTGCCTCTGGTAGTGACAGTCCATGATGTGAGCTTTCTGGAGTGTCCCGAGTATTTTGAGTGGGCGCGCAGAACGCAGTTACGGTACACCGTGGCGCGAACCGTGGAACGTGCGGCCCGGATTATCACGGTAAGCGAGTTTTCGCGGAAGTCCATCCTAAATGCGTACGATTTAGCACCAAATGCAGTCACGGCGGTGCCGAATGCCGCCAATCAGGCGTTCCGCATTATTAGCCGGGAGAAGGCTCTGGCCAGTGCTCGGGAGAAGCTGGGGTTCGACGCTCCCTTCGTGTTTTCGGTGGGCGACTTGCAGCCCCGAAAGAATCACATTGGTCTGATTGAAGGGTTTGCGCGGATGCTGACGGCGCACCCTCAACTACGACATCATCTGGTGCTGACTGGCAAGGACACGTGGTTTGCGCCCAAGGTTCGGGAAGCGGCTGCGGCGAGTGGGTTTGGAGACCGCATCCACTTTACGGGATTTGTTACGGAGCGGCGTTTGCTGCATTTTTATAACGCCTGCGATTGTTTCGTTTTCCCGTCGTTCTACGAAGGCTTTGGACTTCCAATTCTGGAGGCAATGGCCTGCGGGCGGGCGGTAGCGTGTTCGGATACTTCGGCCATGCCGGAGGTTGCGGACGGCGCGGGGGTCCTGTTCGATCCCCGGAAACCCGAAGAGATTTCACGCGCGATGTCCGATATTCTGCTGGACAGCAGTCTGCGCGGACGCCTGGAACGGCTGGGCGCGCAGCGAGCGGCGTTGTTTAGCTGGCAAAGCAGTGCGCGGGCGACGCTGGACGTCTATCACGACGTAATGGCAGAGCGGCAGGGCGCAGGGGTAAAACCCGTGGCAACGGTTAGCGTGCCGGGCAATAAGGGATGAGGAAGTATCCGATGCTGGCGACGCGCGTATTTTTGATGGCTTTGGTGGGGGCACAGAGTTTTGCAGCTCCCGCCCTGACGGGGTTCCCGTTTACCAATGAAGCGCTGAAGTACTCACTGAATATGCCGGGCGGACCGAAGCTGGGCGTAGGTCATCTGACGTCGCGCAAGTCGGACGCCGGGTGGAGTTTTGAGCTTGGCCTCGATGCTCCTGTGCCTCTTTTTGAAGTGCACGATTTGTACACAGCGAAGGCCAATGCCGATTTCTGTGCGGGCGAGTTTACCAAAACGTTCCAGCACGGGAAGCGCAAGGGCGGCGAAAAAGAAGAGGTCGACCGATCGCATGGAACGGTGACCCGAACCACGCTGAACGGCGGGGGCAAGAGCCAATTTTCCGTGCCGGACTGTACGCGGGATGCCCTCACACTGCTGATGTACACCCGCAAAGAGATGGGTCAGGGCCGGGTCCCGAAGGCCCAGCGTGTGCTGTTTGGCGGTATATACGACGCGCAACTGGTGTATACGGGGACGGAAAATGTGGAGCTTGGCGGGAAGACGGAAGTCACCGACAAGGTTGTGTGTACGCTGAAGGGCCCGAAATCCAGTGTGCAGGTTGAGATCCTGTTTGCCCGGGATGCGGCAAGAACACCGCTGGTGATGAGGTTGCCGCTGGCGGTGGGAAGTTTTTCTCTGGAGTTAGTCCGCTGAGCCGTTTACGTGTCGCCCTGTGGTCCCCGATGCCCCCCTCGAAGAGTGGTATCGCCGACTATTCCGCCGCTTTGGCGGATGAATTGAGCAAGAGAGTTGACCTGACGGTCTTTGGCAGTGAGCCGAAGAGCTTTGAGGCGTCGGCTTTCGATATTTCTCTGTACCAGTTGGGGAATAATCCGTACCACAGTTTTGTGTACGAAGGTGCGCTGCGGTACCCAGGAGTCGCGGTGATGCACGAGTCAAACCTGCATCATCTGGTAACGGATTTGACGATCCGGCGTGGCGATTGGGATGCGTATGTGGAAGAGTGTGCGTTCAATGGCGGCGCGGCGGCGCGGGAGTTTGCGCTCAGGGTGCGAAATCTGGAAATCGGTCCGGATTACGACGGTTTGCCGATGACTCGGCGGATTCTGCAGTCTTCGCGGGGCCTGGTGGCGCACAGCCAGTTTGTGGCGCGGGAGTCGCAGGGTCAGGGATATGAAGGGCCGGTGGCGGTAATTCCGCACGGGGCGTGGATTCCGGCGGCGGATCGCCATGCGACACGGCATTTACTGGGCCTGGAAGACCAGCACACGCTGGTTGGAGTGTTTGGGTTTATTAAGCCGTACAAACGGATCGCGGAGTCGTTGCGGGCCTTCCGGCGGCTGGTTCGGGTGGAGCCGAATGCGCGGATGATTCTGGTGGGCGAACCGCACCCCGAGTTTCCCGTGGAGCAATTGATCCGGACGCTGGGGCTGCGGGACCACGTGCGGATTCTGGGCTTTGTGCCGATTGAGAAGTTCGTGGAATACATCGCGGCCTGTGACATCATCCTGAATCTGCGGTTCCCCACGGTCGGCGAAACGTCGGGCAGCCTGACCAGGGCCATGGGCCTGGGGCGCGCGGTGATGGTGAGCGACGTCGGTTCGTTCTCAGAACTGCCGGATGATATTTGCCTCAAGGTGCCCGTCGGAATTCACGAAGAAGATTTGATTTTTGAATACCTCAATACGCTGGTGATGCGACCGGATCTGGCGTTGGCGATGGGGGCTCGGGCGAAAGCCTGGGTGGAGACGGAGTGCCGGTGGGACGTGGTCGCCGACAAGTACGCCGATTTCCTGGAGCAGGTGGCAACGGGCCGGGTGGCTTCGTTTGTTCCGGTTGCCGCGAGTGTGGTGACTACTGCTGCGCAAGTGGCTGAAGCAGTGGCGGACTTTGAGGAAGCGACCGCAGAAGCCACAACCGCAGAAGCCACAATGGACGCGCCACTGCTGGTTGAGGATGAGCCTCCCGCTGGCGAAGAAGCCGATGTTACGGAACCCGAACCGGTTGCTGCGGCTGCAGCGCCGGAGCCGATTGATCCCATCGTTTTCGAAACGTGGCTAAGTCCGGAAGGCAAGAGCTACGCGGCGCACCACAAATCGCGGTTCGTGCACACGCTGGAGATTACGCCTCCGGGCGATGCTTCGCAGTCGATTCTGGAGATGGGCGCGTACATGCAAATCACTCCCGCGCTGCATCACGAGCTCGGTTATGGGTATGTCCGCGGGTGCTATTACGGGCCAGAGGGTCGCATTGACCACAAAAGCCTGGTGGCGGAAACCGGCGAGACGTTCGAGTGCGATGTGGACCACTTCGATGCGGAAAAGCATGTCTACCCCTATGCCGATGAGGCGTTCGACACAGTCATGTGTTGCGAGCTGATCGAGCACCTGTTTGAAGATCCCATGTTCATGATGAGCGAGATCAACCGCATTCTGAAGCCGGGTGGACATTTGGTGCTGACGACTCCGAACGCGGGTTCACTACGGGCAGTTTCAGCCATTCTGCTGGGCTATCATCCGGCGTTCTTCCCCGCCTATATTCGGCCCCGGAAGGAAGGCGAAGAGGCTGAAGCCCGGCATAATCGTGAATACGTGCCGATGGAAGTGCAGCATTTGCTCACGGATTCCGGGTTTGAGCTGGTCCGCCTGGAAACGGGCGAATTCCTGGAAGAGCCACATCCCGAACTGGGCTGGGTGACGCACCTGCTGCATCGGTACAAGCTTTCGCATAACCTGCGCGGCGATGGTATTTACGCGGTCGGGCGCAAAGCCGGCCCGATAAAGAACCGTTGGCCGAGCTGGCTCTATTCATGAGTGAAGTGTTTCGAAAGCCGGTTGTTTCGCTGCAGGGCCGGATTCTGACGGTTCGTGCGGAAGTAGTGAACAGGACCACCTCAGCCTGGCGGAAGGCCGAGGGCTGGGCCGCCGGTTACCACCTGTTTGATGAACCCACCAGCACGCTGGTAGTGGATGGCGAACGAACCCCGCTGGACCTGAAGCCGGGGGAAAGCTGTGCGCTGGAGATCTCGATAGAGACACCGCCGGAACCGGGCGAATATTGCATCTACGTTTCCGCCATGCAGGAGCATGTGGCGTGGTGGTACGAGCGCGGGTGGCCGTTTGTGCTGATTGACGTGGTGGTGGATGACGACGGCGCGGCGACGCTGGGGCGGGCGCGCCTGGCGGACATGCGGTCCGTGCGGCTGCGGCGTACCAGTCGCAGTCTGGGCCGGGCGCTCACGCTGCCGTTCTCGGCTACCTGGAACAACCGGAGCCTGATTCGCACCCTGGTCCGCCGGGATGTAAAGAGCCGGTATACGGGGTCGTTTGGCGGGACTTTCTGGGCCGTGCTGAACCCGCTGATGCTGATGCTGACGTATTTTTTCGTATTCGGCGTCGTGATGAACACCAAGTTCGACAATGACCCCAGCCGGACGGGCTTCGCGCTTTACTTCCTGGCCGGAATGCTGCCGTGGCTGGCCTTCAGTGAAGCGATCGGACGCGCGCCGTTCGTGCTGCTGGAGCACCGCAATTTCATCAAGAAGCTGGTGTTCCCGGTGGAGACGCTGCCCATTAACCTGGTGGTGAGCGGGCTGGTGACGGAGTTTTTCGGACTGTTGCTGTTCATCCTGGCGCTCGTCCTGCTTCGAGGGAAGGTGTCGGCGGCGGTGCTGTATCTGCCGCTGGCGCTGATCCCGCAAGTCCTCCTGACGGCCGGCCTGGCGTGGTTTCTATCGGCTTTGGCGGTGTTTTTGCGTGATCTGGGCCAGGTGATCGGGTACCTGCTGACGGTGCTGATGTTCCTGACGCCCATCTTTTACCCGGAGTCGAAAGTCCCGGCTGTGGTGGCCGGGGTGCTGAAGTTTAATCCAATTTACGTTCTGGTAAGGGCGTATCGTGCGACACTTCTGGAAGGCCAGGCACCGGATTTTAGTTCGCTGGCAGCGTTGACATTGGTCTCGCTGCTGGTTTTGATAGCCGGACATGCCTGGTTTTATAAGCTAAGGAAGTCTTTCCCCGATCTCATATGAGCCCCGACGTCTCCATAACCCCCACACCTCCCGCAGAACGTGCTCCCTCCCACTTCTTCCTTCTGCTGATTTTATTCGCTCTTAGCGGATGCGCGGCCCTGATCTATGAGGTGGTTTGGTACCAGTCTCTGCAGTTGGCTATTGGCTCGACTTCTGTATCGCTGGGTGTTTTGCTCGCCACGTACATGGGCGGGTTGTGTATCGGCAGCCTGTGGTTCCCGCGCCGGAAGTGGAATAACCATCCCTTGAAGGTATATGCGGGTCTGGAAGCTGGCATCGGCGTGTTTGCGCTGGTGGTGCAGGGCCTGCTGCCGTACCTGAGTGGTGTCTATATGACGGGTGCGGAGCATGGTCTGGAAAGTATGCTGCTGCGCGGCCTGCTGGCCGGCGTGGTGATGCTGGTGCCAACCATCCTGATGGGCGCTTCGCTGCCGGCCATTGTGAAGTGGATCCAGGGGACCCCGTCTGGTGTTTCGTGGTGGGGTTACCTGTACGGCGGCAATACGGCCGGCGCCGTGTTCGGTTGCCTGCTGGCGGGATTCTATCTGCTGCGTGTTTTCAATATGGCGACCGCGACCTATGTGGCGGTGGGTATCAATTTCCTGGTGGCGGCGGCCAGCTTCCTTCTGTCGAGTGTGGTGAAGGCTCCGGAAGATCTTGAGGAACGCGAGAATGCGTCGGCAGCTTCCACGAGCTCGATCAACTGGCCGGTTTATCTGACCATCGGACTTTCAGGCGCAACCGCCCTGGGTGCCGAGGTGGTTTGGACCCGGCTGCTGGGCTATCTGCTGCTGGGTACCGTGTACGTGTTCGCCATCATCCTGGCAGTGTTCCTGTTTGGGCTGGCACTGGGTAGTGCGGCGGGCTCGGCCATGGTGAAGAAGGTTCGGGCGCAGAATGCGCTGGGCTGGTCACAGATCTTCCTGGCGCTCGGTATGGCCTGGACGGCCTACGCGATTGTGAATTCCCTGCCCTACTGGCAGGACGACGTTTTGACCACAGGCGACCCGTGGCACATGTACTTTCTGGATATTAAGCGCGTGATTTATGCGCTGTTGCCAGCCACGCTGTTCTGGGGAGCCAGCTTCCCTCTGGCGTGTGCGGCAGTGGCGAAGCCGGGCGAAGATTCCGGTCGCGCCGCAGGCGGTGTTTATGCGGCCAACACACTGGGTGGGATTGTGGGCGCGCTTCTGGTCAGCCTCTGGATGATTCCGGCTATCGGGTCATACGCCACCTTGCAGGTGATGCTGGTAACGGCGGCACTGAGCGGGCTGGTAGCGATTGTGCCGGTTATGAGGAAGTCTTTCTTCTCCGTGGCTGGTGTGGCTGCGGCGACGCTGGTTGCGATGGTGTGCGCCTGGACCATGGACCCGATTCCGGGCGAACTGATCGCTTACGGTCGGCGCATGGCGGCGAACAAAGGCTTTTCGCAGATTCTGTACACCAAAGAAGGCAGGAATTCTTCGGTCGCAATCTCCCGGTGGAATAACGGCACGGTATACGTAAACGTGAACGGCCACGTGGAAGCGACCACCGAGATCTTCGATATGAAGCTGCAGCGAATGGTAGGGCATTTGCCTGCCCTGCTGCATCCAAATCCGAAGTCTGTGCTGGGGATTGGGTTCGGCGCGGGCGTTTCGGCCGGTACTTTTACTCGGTATCCTGGCATTGAACACATTACGGTTTGCGAGATTGAACCCGTGATTCCACCTGCGTCCACGAAGTACTTTGGCGACCAGGACTACCGGGTGGCCCTGAACCCGAAGACGCGGATTGTGTTTGACGACGCCCGGCATTATCTGATGACGACAACCGACAAGTACGACATCATCGCCTCAGATCCGCTGGACGTCTTCATTAAGGGCACGGCGGCGCTGTATTCGCGGGAGTATTTCGAGTCGGTGAAGCGGCATTTGAATCCGGGCGGGATGTTCAGCCTGTACGTACCGCTTTACGAGACGGACGAACCGACGTTCCGCAGCGAGCTGAAGACGTTCTTTGATGCGTTTCCGGAAGGCTCGGTCTGGGCGAATCTGCGGGATGGTCTGGGTTATGACATGGTGTTCCTGGCGCAAAATGGCCCGCTGCGGATCAACCTGGATACGGTGGAAGCGAAGTATTCGGCACCGGAACATGAGCCCGTGCGGCAGTCTTTGCGCGACATCGGCGTGAACAACCTGTTCGACCTGTTCTCTACCTATACCGGTAACGCGAAGGATATGTATCCGTGGGTGAAGGACGCAGAGGCCAATACGGACGGGGATCTGAAGCTGAGCTACCTGGCGGGCTGGGGCATCAACGCGACGCTTGATGACTACCTGTACCGGCGGATGCTGAAATACCGTAAGACACCGACAGACGTTTTCACCGGGGATGCGGAAAAGGTAAAGACCCTGCTGAACGCCCTGCCGAACGGCCAATAGCAAAATTCCAGTGACGATTCTGGTTCGAGCGGCAAAGGCTTCCGACTATCCGGCAATCACTCGCATTCAGGGGGCGTCGCCCGAGGCGGCACAGTGGCCGGTGGGGGACTACTCGAACTATGAGGTTCTGCTGGCTTTGTGCGACGGTAAGCCTGCGGGTTTCTGTGCGTGGCGGCAGACGGCGGCGGATGAGGCTGAACTTTTGAATCTTGCCGTGGACCCGGCGTTTCGGCGACTGGGCGTGGCGGAGATGATTCTTTGGGAACTGATTCGGGTGGCCAGCGGGGATATATTCCTTGAGGTGGCCGCGCCTAACACTGCCGCCAGATTTCTTTACAGCAAACTGGGCTGGCAGGGTCAAGGTGTCCGTCCGGGCTATTACGGACAGGGTACGGTGGACGCGGTTGTCATGAAAAGAAGTTCATGATACAGTGCGGATGTCAGGCGGGAGTAGTCGAGCAAAGCCTGAAAGAAGTTGAATAGGTGACGTGAAGACCCACCTGACCGCTGACGGTTCCGAAAGGCGGGAGGGCGTGGCAACTCCACTGAAGGAGAGATGCCCAGCATGGACCGGAACGAACAAGAAGAACTCAAAGCGCATCTGATGCAGACGAATGAGCAATTCCGCGCTATGGTCGACCAACACCACCAGCTTGATGTCCTGGTGGCGGAACTGGAAGCCAAGCACGCCCTCTCGCCAGCCGAAGAGGTCGAGGAACATCGTCTGAAAAAACTCAAACTACAGCTGAAAGACCAGATTGAACAGACTGTAAGTGAGTACAGGCTACAACACGCTGCTGGTTGAAGCTCATCAGGTGCGCTTGCATCTTTAGAAAGACAGGGACCCGGTTGCTGATGAGGCAGCCGGGTTTTTTCTTGCCCGGAGACACAAATAAGTGGATGAAGACGAGCCAATTCGGCTAGAAGTGACCGACGTTCTGGATCTGCACTCGGTCCTGCCCCGCGATGTGGCGGGCGTGGTGGAGGCGTATCTGGAAGAGGCGCAGGCCCTGGGGTTCGCGTACGTACGGATCATTCATGGCCGCGGGCTTGGCGTCCAGCGGGAGGCGGTCCGGAAGATTCTGGCCCGAACGCAATTTGTGACGCAGTTCGCGGATGCCCCCGCGGAAGCGGGGGGCTGGGGGGCTACAGTTGTGGATTTCGGCATTCGCCGGTAGCTTCCGGGCATTCGCCGAATTCCTGGTGACCCGCCCCCCTTCCCCGCCCTACCATCACTTTGAGGGCAAACGAACTTGAGAACTTATTACCCCGGCATCCTGATGATTCCTCTCCTGCTGACGCTGATGGTGGTGGCTTCGATGATGAGCGGGTGGGGGCTGCTGCCCCAATGGCGGGTCTGGAGCTACTGGCCGGTTACGCTGATTGCTACTGGGCTGGAAGAGGTTTACCTGTGGACGAAAAGGGCGCGCGCCCAGGAGTACTTGTGGACGAACAAAGACAACGGATCCGGTTCGACAGGCGATTTTGTGAAGGCCCGGTAAAGCCCGGCATGGTGCTGGGAATGTTGCTGGTAATCGCCGGCAGCCTGATGTTCATTGATAATCTGGCCATTCTGCCATTCCGTGCAGCCGGGATGATCTGGCCCGTGGCGCTGCTGGCGTACGGCGTGTTGATGGCGATTCGGACGCCCAGCACGGCGGTCCGGATCTGGTCAGGCGCTGCGATACTCGGCGGCATCTTGCTGATTCTGCGGGAACTGGGCCTACTGCATCTCCGGGGCAATATCCTGTGGCCGCTGGCTCTGATTGCCGCAGGCGTCGTGATGCTGATTCACCGGCTGCAATGGCGGCCCTTCATGGACACATTCGCCCGCGGTGCCACTAACGTGGGAAGTTCCAGCGAATCGCAGAGCACCGGAAGCAGACTGAATGAACAAGCTCTTTTCAGCCAGGTGAAGCGCCGCATTGAATCGCAGACTTTTGAGGGAGGAACCCTGACGGCGGCTTTTGGGGGAATCGAGATCAATCTTCGCCGTGCGGAGATTTCGAACGAAACGCGGCGAGTGGTGCTGGAAACGAATGCTGCGTTTGGCGGGATTGAGATCCGCGTGCCGGAGCACTGGAAGGTCTCGGTAGAAGGCAACGCCGTATTCGGACAGTTTGAGGATAAGACGCTGCCTCCCCGGCCGGAACCGGGCGTTATCTCTCCCGTGCTGGTGATTCGCGGTGGCGTGGCGTTTGGGGCCGTCGTGCTGATGAACTAACCGGATGCACCCAATTCTCACAAGCGGGCGGCGATTGGCGGCGTATCTGGCGGCCTGGCTTCCGCTGGGCGCAATTCTCGGGATCGCCGCCAATGAAGCCGGGCGCTGGCCGGTTGCGGGAGCTATTGCATGGACGCTGCCCGTAACGCTGCTACTGGCCGTGGTGTGCCTGGCGCCTTACTATGTGTGCCGGTCAATTCCACTTCGTTCGTCGCCGTGGACGAAACTGGCGTTCAACCATGTGGTGCCCGCAATCGGGATCTCGGGGGCTGTCACGGTGGCGGGACGAATCATCACCTCCGCGCTGGTGCCTGCGTTTCCCGAATTTGAAGGGGGGCTGGGGGCCTCAGCTCCGGTCCTGCAGGCAATGTTCGCCATGTTGTACCTGCTGGCCGTGGCGCTGCATTACGCGTGGCTGGAAATGGAGGCCTCGCGGAGGGCGGAGGTTCTGGCGCGCGAGGCGCAACTGCGGGCGCTAAAGGCGCAAGTGAACCCGCACTTTCTGTTCAACAGCCTGAATTCCATCAGCGCCCTGACGGCTGTGGACGCGGAGCAGGCTCGTGAAATGTGTATCCGCCTGGCCGATTTTCTGCGAACTTCGCTGCGCCTGGGTGAAAGGGTGACGGTACCGTTTCGCGAAGAGATGGCACTCACGGAGATGTACCTGAATGTAGAGAAAGTGCGGTTTGGCGGCAGGCTCCGCATTCGGACCGAGATCGCGGGCGAGTGTAATACAGCGGAAGTTCCGCCGCTGATTATCCAGCCGCTGGTGGAAAACGCGGTGAAGCACGGGGTAGCGATGATGGCCGAGGGCGGCGAAATTGTGCTGGAGGGCCGGGTAGAGCGGGGGCAACTGTGGTTTCGAATTTCGAACCCATTTGATCCGGAGTCCCCCTCCACGGGGAAGAACGGCCTCGGGTTGAGGAATATCCGGGAGCGGCTGGCGTCAAGATACGGCAATGGGGCAAGGATGGAGATAGAGGCGCGGGAGGCGTGGTACGAAGTGACGGTGACGATTCCAATGGGACGGGCAACGGCGGGAGAAACGGCATGAAACTCCGGGTTGTGATGGCTGACGACGAAGACCTGGCCCGCAGGGTGTTGCGGGAGCATCTCCTGCGCGACGGGCGGATCGAGATTGTGGCCGAGTGCTCCAACGGCCTGGAAGCGGTGAAGGCGATTCACGAGACGAAACCGGATGTGGCGTTCCTGGACGTGCAGATGCCAAAGCTCGACGGGTTTGAAGTACTCGAACTGGCCACCGAAGCGCGCGCGGTGGTATTTGTAACGGCGTTCGATGAATACGCCATGCGGGCGTTTGAGGCGGCGGCTGTGGATTATCTGCTGAAACCGTTCAGCGCAACGCGACTGGAGGCCTCGCTCGCTCGTGTGCGGGCTCGACTGGGAGCGGTAGCCGCGGAACCGCTGGCGGCGCACGACCTGAAACACGCGGCCCGACGACCAGGAGAGTTTTTGGAACGGATTGTGGTGAAAGACGGTCCAAGAGTTCACGTGATTCCGGTTCACAAGCTCGACTATGCCGAGGCGCAGGACGACTACGTATCACTCAGGAGTGACGGCAGGACCTGGATGAAGCAGCAGACGATTGCCAGCCTGGAAGCGGCGCTGGATCCACAGAGATTTCTGCGAATGCACCGGTCATATCTGGTGAATATTCAGAAGATTGTCAGGCTCGATCCGAATACCAAAGACACGTGGCTGGCCGTGCTGGCCGACGGCACCCAGACGCCGGTAAGCCGGGCCGGTTACGCGCGCTTCCGGGAGTTGATTGGCGGCGCCGATTAACCTGGAACGTTATTATGGATATGTGCGTTCCTTCAGGGGCGCGGCGGCGGCCCTGACCTTGGTTTCGGCCGTGACGCTGTGCGCGGCAGTCATACCAATCTCCCACCTCGATCCGGCTACTTCAAAGGCTTTTGACGACTACGTCGCAGCTTACGAAAAAGCCGATTATGCAAGATTTTCATCCACCGGAAAGCTCTGGGTGGACCGGCAGTGCTGCAATTGCTGCGGCAAGGCGTCGGCCTTCGATGAAGGCAAACCCGTAGTGGAGCCACGCGAAAGCAAGGACGTCTCCGGTGGCAGTATTCACCACTTTTCGGGGTCGATACGGGTGAAAGGCGCGACGCTTGAGATGGTCCGGCAGATTATGCAGGACTACCCGAATTACGTGAAGTACTTCAAGGGCGATTTGGGGAGCGCGAAGGGCGAAAAGCAGGCCGACAGCAAGCCTGAGGACGAGCACTACCTTACCAATCTGTTTCTGGTGCAGTCAACGTTGTGGATCGCTGTGACTTACGACTCGAAGTACGATGTCCATTACTACCGTCTGGACAAGAATCGATTCATTGCGAAATCCGCTTCCCTGAGCATTCGGGAGCAGCGGGATCCGAAAAACGCGGCTGCGGGCTTGTTCCCTCTTGGCGAGGACCACGGGTTCCTGTGGAAAACCAACACGTACTGGCTGATCCGGGAGCGTGACGGGGGACTGGACATGCAGGTGGACAGTATGTCGCTTTCGAGACAGAGTCCGACGGGATTTGGCTGGTGGGGTACCAAGCGGACGAAAGATGCTGTGGACAAGATGCTGCGCGATACCAGAGCCGCGATTGAGAGCCTGAAGTAAGGCGTAGGCAGAAGAGGTACTAGACCCCAAATACGCCGAACACTTCAGCGTTTTGTTGACCATCTCACATTTGGCGAGTTACGATTGTGAAGTTCATTACCCATGAAGAAAATCTGGTGGGGTGACACTTCCGATCGGAGAGAACTTTGAAGTATCAAAATATGTTTAGATCCGCTGTCCTGTTAACAGCGGCTTCAGCTACGGCCTCATTCGCCAACGCCGGGATGGTGTTGACGGCTGCCGGAACAACCGCAGGCTTCGGCTTGTCAACGTTCTCGTATAACTACCCTTCGACCGGCTGTTGTGGCCCGCTGGGAATAGCTTTTCGTACGGACGGTAAAGTCATGGTAGCGGATTACCCTGGCAACGTCCGCATTCTGGATGACGTTGATGGTCAGGATGCAAGCACTGTAGCGCCGGCAGCAAATTATGGCGGCAGCGGAGCGGTGGGCCTGACGAACCTGGGCGGCACTATTTATATGACCGCCCAGACTAGCAGCGTTTATTCGATGGCTTTTGACGGCACCAGCCGAGCGTCCCTTGCCTTCCGTTCAAACGCCACTGGCATCACCAACGACGGGACTGACTTATTTGTGAACGGGAGCGACTTCGGGCTCGGGATTTCCAGAATAACTTTGGGCGGAGTTGTTACCAGTTTCACGACGGGCGGCCAATATGACGGTCTTTCCGTTGATGTCAGCGCCGGGATCCTTTACGCTGCCAACTCCGGCAATGGCCACGTTTATGGTTTCCGGATCAGCGACAGTGCGACGGTTTTCGATTCCGGCGCGATCGCTGGCGGAATTGACGGTATTGCAGTCGGCCAGGGTACACTCGCCGGCAACCTGTTTGTGAACACCAATGGCGGTACCCTTGTTGAGGTGAATACCGCCTCTCTGGCCCAGACCGTGATCGCCGACAGTGGTTCCCGCGGTGACTTCGTTACCGCCGATCCAAACGGTACGCTGCTGCTCACGCAGGGGACGGAAATCCTCCGTCTGACGGCTCCCACAGGTGCCTCATTTGGTGGGGACACCCCGGAACCGGGCACCATCGCTACCATGCTTGCTGGCCTTGGCGCACTGGCTTTCGCCCGTCGCCGCAACCGCGCTTAGTTCTTAAACACCTTCAAACGTTCTTTGATGGACGCCCGGTGCCTTCTGCTTATCGAAGGTGGCCGGGCGTCCATCTTAGTTTCAAAGGTGCAGCCTCCCGCAACGTGGCGTTCACCTCTTCCAGCGACCCGAAGAAGCCTCCGAAGCTGTTTTCCAGGTGCTTGGGACGGCGGTACATTTTGCTGAAATCACGGTGGCGGAACTGCCCGGAGGCAGCGATCACGGCGGTCCCCATCACGCGGTATTCGTGCGTGCCCTGCGCCCACGCAAGGCCATTCGGAGTGTCGAGCCAGACGGCGAAGCCCATCTCTTCATTTTGACAAACGGGGCATGCTGCTTAAGGGTGGCCGGGAAAGTCTACACCGGTCACCCACGGTTCGTGGAAACGCCCGAAGTTCAGGTGGAGCAGATGAGGTGCGAAGTGGTTGGCCCGGATTTGGTCACTGAAGGGCTTGGGGATGTGGATTTGTGTGGAAAGGCCATTTACGTCAGCGGTCAGTTGGGGCTGTAGTTCCCCCTCATGCGCCGTGACGAGGCGGAGGTTCAGGACGGCGGGCAGGACCACTGTCTTCGACGCATCCGGATAGCGGCCCCGCAGAGCATCGGCGTCCAGCGCGGCATCGAACAGCATGAGTTCTGACGTTGGCAAGAGTGCGCCGGCTTTTTCGTTCTGCAGTTCCCCCGCGACAAAGACTTTCCGGGGAGGCTGGCGGCGGTAGAAGACGTCGGCACGGGGATCGGTGAGTCCCACAGAGCAATCGAAGCCCAACTGTCGGAGCGTGTCGAGAGAGAGCCAGGGTCCATGCTGGACGTGCCAGGGAAGGCGGAAGTCCAGGTCGGTTTGCTGGCCCCTGGGGGGCGTGGCGCGTGAGTCACGAAGCGTCAGGGAGGCTGCTGGCGTGCCAGTCCGGTTCAACCATACATGAAGAAGGGCGAAGCCGTTGGAGATGGCCACCGCAGCCAGCGCGAGCGCAAAGGTAGTCCGTTTCATGCGGGCCTCCGCAAACGCTTCAGCGCGATGACCACGCCCACGCCGAAGCCGCCAATAATGGCAAAGAACAGCCAGGCTGGCATCCAGTCCCACCACCAGTGGTAAAACCTGCTGATCAGAAGCGTACAGAAGAATAACGCACCCAGGTTGGCCTGCCCGGACCACTGACGTCGAATGCCAAGCCAGATCGCGCCGGCCGCGACGACTATGCCAAGAACCTCATAAAACACTCGCACGGTTTCGGGAACAAGGGGAAGGTAACTGACAGGTGAACCCTCCGAAAGCGCGGTGACCGCGACGAAGAAAACAATAATGCCGACCGCGCGGTAGACGGGCTCGAAGGAGGGATGCCGCTGGTGGGCGAGGCGCAGGGGAACGCCCCAGACCAGAATCGCAATCACGAGCGCGTGTTCAGGTCGCGTACCAAAGTCCAGCCAGTGAAAGCCGAGCGTGGCAGTTACAGCAGCGCATCCATAGCTGATCAGGAACAGCAACCCGATGATCAACAACAGACGTTGTCCATACCTATAGGCGAGAGCCAGGGCAAAAATGCCCCAGGCGAGAAGTGAACGTTCCGTCGGTGTGATATTGAAGGCCTGGCCGAGCACGCTGAGGTCGAGGATGAAGGCGGCCAGCGCGATCAGTGAGAGCAAGCCGGCAAAGTATCTGGTGTGCTCTCTTTTCGCGGCATACTCGGCGGCGGCCAGAAACGCCAGGGGGGCTGCCAGGACGAAGAGGACCTGGAGCCAGGTATCGAAGTCCCCCCAATAGCGGTGGAAAAGCAGAACGAGTGAAGCCGAGAGCGCGACTCCACCCAGTGCAGAAGCAATTCGAAGGCCCCAGGACATGCTGCCCTGGCCCGGCGTCAGGTCAACGTCAAAATCCCGTTCCAGCTCGGCAAGGTGCCCTGCGGCCCAGTGCGCAAAGCGCTCCCGCTGCTCCGAAGACAGGTCCAGAACTGAGGCCACCTCTGTGTTTGAGAGGGCAGCCTGCAGATTCCGGATTCGATTCGCTTGTGCTTGCGCCTCTTCCCGATCCGCCACTTGCAGAAGCTCCGTTATGATGATACGCCTAAGCGCCAGGACTTATCATGGAAACGTTGTTCTCCATACCCAATCTCTTTACGGCCCTGCGCGTCTTTGCCACGCCCTTCATCTTGCGCGCACTGGCCGAAGGCCACTTTATTCTGGGAGGCTGGCTGGTAGGACTGGCGGCCTTCACTGACTTGCTGGATGGTGCCGTGGCCCGACGATTTGGGGGCGAAACCAAACTGGGCGGGTACTTAGATCCCCTTGCTGACAAGATCCTGCTGAGTGCTGTATTTATTGGCCTGGGCCTCGGCGGCGCGGTGCCGATGTGGCTGCTGGGGGTCATCTTTGGCCGCGATCTTTGGATTCTGGCGCTTTCAGGCGTAGCGCTGGCCACCACGAAGTATCGCGACCTGCAGCCCAGCAACTGGGGTAAAGCCAGCACTTACATTCAGGTGATGACGGCAGTGGGGGTTCTGGCTGGAAATGGCTATCAGGACCCCGCCCTGTTAATGGTCTGCCGGGGCCTGTTTTGGCTCATCACGCTGTTCTCCGTTCTAAGCGCCGGGGACTACACCTGGCGAGGGGTCAGATGGTTGGCACAGCGTAGTTGAGGTTGTGCCACACCCTGCAGAACAGCACCATTGACCTGCGAGCCTGGTGGGAGTACCCTTAGATTGAGCCAGGGTCTTTTGCATGAGCCGTTACGTTCCAGCACGCCATTACGTATCGTTTGGAATTGTCGCATTGGCGCTGGGCGGTTTCTCCGCCTGGCTGGGGCTGTCCTGGTCACCTGCATACTTTCCGGCTGCCATGTTCTTCCTGACATCCGCCCTCCTGCTGGCCTTGGCGTCGCGTCCGGCTATCTCGGTTCACGATGATCATGTCGAAATTGGCAAGCAGATTATCCCCTGGCAGGATGTCCGCCGGGTTGACAGAACCGGTTGGATCTCGCCGCTGGTGGTAAAGCTGACCATGTTCGATGACGAGATGATCTGGCTGGTGTACCCGGGCGAAGTGGACGGTTGCAAGCATTTGCTCCGGACTCTCCGCCAGATGGCAAGTTGTGCCAAGATTGACGGAATTCCGTACCGCCAATATTGGGGAGAAATGCTGGGAGCGCAGGAAGCAAGACGTATGGCTGCCCCTCGCTACCGAGTATTACGTCCCGAGGACGAGGAAGAAGTGGAACGTCTCTATTTCCTCCTCAAGACCGTCGGCCATATTGGCCCTGCGGCTTCGGAACCTCGCAATTCGAGTCATCACAATACTGGTGATGAGCGGTAGACCGCTCTCGCCCCCTCACCCTGGAGTTCGTTTGAAACAAAAGTTTCGCTGGCCGTTGGCTGGCATGGTTCTGCTGGCCGCTGGCGGTCTGATTTACCTTGCCAGGGAGCCGATCCTGTTCGCCCTGGGTGACTTTCTGGTCTATCACGAGACACTGGTGCCTGGTGATGCGGTGGTGGTGCTTGGCGGCGACGCCAGTGGCAACCGGATTCTGACAGGGGCTCAACTGGTGAAGGACGGCTGGGCCCCCATGCTGGTGATTAGCGGTGCCGGCGCGCAATACGGCAAGCACGAAAGCGAATTGGCAATGGAATTCGCGGCCGCGAAAGGTTATCCCCGCCAGACCATGATTGCCGTGCCACACCCGGCCCGCAACACGGCTGACGAGGCATCTCACGATATTCCGGTCTTGCGGCAGCTCGGGGCGAAACGCTACATTCTGGTGACGAGCCTCAGCCATACCGCGCGGGCGCGGCAAGTATTTATGCGTACGGCTCCGGACCTGAAGTTTACCGTTGTCGGGGCCAGCGAACCCAACTGGGATAACGGGCGCTGGTGGACCAACCGGGAAGGCCGCAAAATCTGGTTCTTCGCGCTGACCAAGACCCTTGCCGACTACCTGGGAATCTAGCGATTCAGGGCGAAGGCGTAGATAGAGTCCCCTCCCCCAACCACCACGTATTGCTTGCCGTCGAGTTCATAACTGATGGGGCCGTTCGCAACCGCGCCCCCCAGGCGGGAATGCCACAGAATAGTGCCGGCAGCGGCGTCAAACGCTATGAAGTTGTTGAACTGGTCGCCGGTGAACACCAGGTTCCCCGCCGTGCTCAGGACGCCGAAATTACCGCCGCCCAGGCCCGGGAACTCGTGCATCCACTTCACTTTACCTGTCTTGTAGTCCAGAGCTTTCACCGAGGTTTTTGACCAGAGATTCGTCTCTTTACCGGCAAAGCCCTCGGGCTTCTCGTCGGTATCCGTCAGAAACAGCAGGCTGTAGTTCTCCGTGCCGCTGACATAGAACAGACCAGTTTGGGGGCTAAAGGAAGGCGGGGCCCAGTTGGTGCCGCCGGAAGCGGCGGGCATGCTCAGGATGCCTTCCGGCTTCGGATCCTTTTCGGGATCGGGGATCGGCTGGCCTTTCTTATCGAGGCCTTTGGACCAGTTGAGTTTGATGAAGGGTTCGGACACGATTTGCTTGCCATTCGTGCGATCGAGCAGGAAATAATAGCCGTTCCGGCTGGCCTGGGCGACGAGCTTGCGGGGCTTGCCGTCGATCATGCCATCAATCAGGACAGGCGTCTGAATGGCGTCCCAGTCGTGCGTGTCGTGAGGAGATGCCTGAAAATACCAGACCATCTTCCCGGTATCGGGATTCAGGGCCACGATAGAACAGGTGTAGAGGTTATCGCCCTTGCGCCCCTGGCCGCCCCAGACGGGGTTCGGATTGCCGGTGCCAAGGTAATAGAGGTTCAGTTCGGGATCATAGGTGCCGGGCAGCCAGGTCATGCCGCCGCCGTGCTCCATCGCGTCCTTGTTGGGCCAGGTTTCGGCTCCAGGCTCACCGGGACGAGGCGTGGTGTTCCAGTGCCATTGCACCTTGCCGGTCTCGGGGTCGCGAGCTTCCAGATACCCGGGAACGTCGAGCGAATCGCCGCCCGTGCCCACAATGATGTGGTTGCCGATAACCATGGGGGCCGGCGTGGAGAAGTACTCCAGCCGCACGTCGCCGATTTCGGTATGCCAGCGCTCAGTGCCATCCTTCGCGTTGAGGCAAATGAGGTAGTTGTCCGGCGTTTCAAAGTAGAGCCAGTCCCGGTAGATGGCTACGCCCCGGCTGCCGATATGGATTCCCCCCTTCGATTTCCATTCGTAGTGCCAGAGCTGGCGACCGGTGCGGGCATCGACGGCCCAGGCGTGGTCCGGCGCTGAGAAATAGAGGACACCATTCACCATCAGAGGCGTGGCCTTCATGGTGCCGCCGCCGGGGGCCGGACCACCGAAATTCATGCGGTAGGTCCAGGCCAGCGTCATGTTGCCCACGCTGGTGGAGTTGATCTGCTTCAGGGTGCTGAAGCGACGACCGGAATAATCACCGTTATAGCTGGGCCACGTATCGGTGGGCGGCTGCAGAAGCTTCTTCGGGTCCAAACCCTGGCCCCAGGAGAAAGCGCTCAGGCAGAGGCAGGCGGAAATCAGGCGGGGGATATTCATTTCATGGTCACCAAATAAGCGAGGACGTCGTGGAGATCGGCGTCGTTGAAGATCTTCATCAGTTTCTCGTGGCCGGCGAGGGGGTCCTTTACAGCCACTTTTACGGTGGGGCCGCGCTGAAAGGCATGATATTCGCCAGTGGAGTCTTTCAGCCCGACTTCGAAGTCGTCCAGATATTCCAGACGTCCGCTAATGGCCTTGCCATTGGCCGTCACGGTAACTGTGCGGCGGGCTGCCGGGGTTACACCGCGGCCCGTAGGGTAGACAATCTTGCCCAGCAGGACAGCGTCTTCGTATTTCCCGCCGATGCCTTTCAGATCCTTTTCAGGGGAGTGGCAGGCCGCACAATGGGCTGCAAAGTACGCCTTGCCTTTTTCGATATTGCCGGTGTTCACGTTCTTGATCTGGTAGGCGTTGCGGTCGATCGCGTCCTGCTGACGATTGCGGAGAAAGGCCGCGATATCGCGAATCTGATCGTCGGTGAGCTGGGGGAAGGCGGGCATCCCCGGACGTCCGGCCTTAATAACGGGACCAATTTCGTTGCCTCCTTCGTCACGAAGGGCTACAAAGGACCGGACCAGATCCGGACCTTCCGCGCCGGTGGCGTTCGTGCCGTGGCAGAAACCGCAGGTGGGAACGTAGAGCGCCCTGCCTCTGTCGATAGACGCCTGGTCGGGAACCGGACGGCTGATCAGGAAGGGACTGCGCTGCGGGGCCTTAACGGTTGCGGGGGCCTGGGCTTGGGCCGGAGCCAGGACAAAGCCCGGCAGAGCCGTGATCGCAAGCCAGCCGAGGCGAAGGAACTGAAGTCGTTGCATAGGTTTCGCTCCTTTATAGAGGGTAGCTTAACAGGAACGCGGAGGGTGCACACCAGATTTATGAGGTGAAATCATGCGGTCCGCCTCCGTACGAATCTTTTCCAGCACTGCCTCGTTGGTTGATTCGATGGAACGAAGCACGAGCACCAGCTTTTCGATTTTCACTTTGTCAAGCAGGCGCTGTTGGCGAATGATTCGAGGCTTTGGCGGCCACGTCCGGTTTACTCCGGCGCCACTTGGAGTGGAGGGAGCGATTGCCGAGCCTGAGAAGCTGGCGGCGGAACAAGGCGCATTTCTGCCGAGGCAGTTCTCGAACCCCGACAACGCCCGCGCCCACGAACTGCACACGGCGCGGGATATTGACGAAGCCCAGCCTGGGGTCGCATTCGACGCCGTGGTCGGTGGTGTCGGAACCGGTGGAACGCTCAGCTGCCTGTACGCCGACCTGAAGCCACACTCGCCCAATCTCCGCCCCGTCCTGGCCAGGCCCGTTGAGATCACGGAGACGGTTGAGGCCGAGTGCTGCAGTTTCTCTTCAAAGATTCCAGGGCATGGTGGAGGGACTTTCGAAACTGTTCCTGCCTTCCGAGATCCCGGACCTGATCACGATGGAAATGCCGCAGGAGCTGGCGATGTCAACAGTCAGGCAATTGATCCGGCGGGGTTCCCGGTGGGCCCGAGTTCCGGCCTCAATTATGCGGCCTCCGCGATGGTGGCCGCGCAACTGGGCGAAGGCTCTCAGGCGGTGACTGTGTTCCCGGACCGCATGGAGAGATACTTCAACACCATGCTGTTTGCCCCGTCTCGCTAATCACCTTGTATCAGGAGTTCAAACACCCCGGGAACCACCCCGCCCGGATGATGACCCAGGACCGAAAATGGCGGGCATTAGTTGGCGAGGATGACTTGCCAGGACCGCACGCAGTCGTGTATCCTTCAGCTCAATGGCTACTAAGCGGTTGCTTCTCGTGTCAGCTATGGTCCTGACTGGTTGCGCCAAAGTTGAGACGCAGGAGGTCGATGACGGATCTCGCTGGTGGAAGCACTTGGAATACCTGGCAAGTGATGAACTTGCCGGGCGCAAGACCGGGAGTGACGGTTATATGAAGGCGGCGCAATACGTCGCCGGCAAGTTTGAGGAAGCCGGCCTCAAGCCCGGCGGCACAAACGGTTACCTGCAACCGATCGAGTTCGAATCGAGGAAATTGGACCCTGCCCGGTCGAGTGTGGAAATTGTCCGGAAGGGAGGGGTTCAGCCGATCAAAATACCCGAAGCCGCCATCGTTGGTTTGGGCGGTACCTCCGGGGAGCTGGTTGAGGCCCCGTTGCTCTTTGCCGGGTACGGAATTACCGTACCCGAAAGCAATTATGACGACTATCAGGGTTTACAGACCCACGGTGCAGCCATTGTTGAGTGGGCCGGTGCTCCGAAGGGGATTCCGGCACGACTGGCATCACACTATAGTTCCCCCGAGATGCAGACCCGGAACGGTATCAGGCTGGGCACACGGGGCGCTCTGATTCTGGCGACTCCGAGGGTTTTTGATATGCCCTGGAATGCCTTCGTTAACACACTGCTGCAAACCGGTCTGCAACCTTACCCGCGAAGGCCGGATGACCTGTGGCAAGGGGGCCCCTACGCATTTATCCGAGGAGAAGATATCGACCTTGTGCTTCAGGGAACCGGCCACACGTTTAAAGAGTTGGATTCACTGGACCGCGAAGGCAAGCCATTGCCGCATTTTCCTCTCGAAGCCAAACTCCGGATCAAACCGGTTTTCGAAGAAGGCAAAGTAAAATCATCGAACGTCTTGGCGATCCTGCCTGGCAGTTCCCCACGGCTGAAGGACGAGTTCGTGCTGATTTCGGCCCATCTCGACCACCTCGGCCCAGGGGCGGCGGTCAACGGGGACAACATGTACAACGGCGCCATGGACAATGCCGCCGGAGTGGCCGCACTTCTTGAGACGGCGAGTTTGCTGCGATCTTCCGGCACGACGAAACGTTCCGTCCTGTTCCTTGCGTGTACAGGCGAAGAACAAGGCGAGCTGGGATCCCAGTTTTTCGCAGAGAATCCGACCGTTGACCGGAACAAGCTGGTTGCCGAGATTAATCTGGACATGTTTCTTCCGCTCTATCCACTGAAACTCGTTCGGGCGTACGGTCTGGGTGAATCGGACCTGGAGCTATCTCTTCAGGCTGTAGCGAGCGAGATGGGCATTCGCGTCCAGGACGACCCGACCCCGGAACGGAACATCTTCACGCGGAGCGATCAGTACTCCTTCGTCAGGAAGGGAATTCCGTCCCTATTCCTGAGTTTTGGATATGAGCCGGGGTCTCCCGAAGAGAAAATCGTTAACAGTTGGTTTGAACAGCGTTACCATGCGCCGTCTGATGACGTGGAACAGCCAGTGGACCGGCGCGCCGCCGAAAAATTCAATCAACTAATGGCGAAGGTGACGCGCCGAATTGCGGATGCGCCGGAGCGTCCTGCCTGGAATGCGACCAGTTTCTTCAAACGATTCGCACAGTAGCGGCAGGTTGGCCGAGGGCTCGCCCCAATCTTCCTGATCAGGCACGAAGCTCAGCTCCGGCTGTTTCGAGATGGTTCGGCATGCCGATCAGCGGTCCGATGACCTGCGGAAATCACAATTGCTGCAGGCGATTCTTTCAGGGATCCGCCAAGTCGAGGCGAACGGTTGCGCCACTCGGTTCGGAAGGCTACTGGCTATCGACACCCCTGCTGTAGGTAGCTAACGACCGCGGTGGGCCTTTAGATCCTTCGCACAAGCGCAACCGGGTTTAACGCACTTGGTGGCGCGTTCCGACAGTGAGCCACGGCGCGTGGGTCTCACATCGACTAACTCGGTTGCCAGTTGACGGCCCTGCCGCGGGACCTTGGGAGGAAGGGAAGTCGTCACGCCTTATCTTGCGGCTATATAAGCTGTAAGATCAAGCCCAAAATACAGGCCTTTAGCCGCGCTTGTATTCTGCTGGTGTGCACCCGAACGCGGAGGCTACGGGGGCTGAAAAACGCCCACGCGCTATACTGGCTAGAGACGTCCTTATAAAGGTGCAGTAGCGCCTTCACTTAAACACAATGTTCGACAATCTGTCCGATAAACTGCAGCGTGTCTTCAAGAACCTGCGCGGTGAAGGACGCCTGACCGCCGAGAATATGGAGGTCGCGCTCCGGGAAGTCCGCGTGGCTCTCCTTGAAGCCGACGTTCATTTCAAAGTCGTTAAGCAATTGCTGGAAGCCGTGAAGGCTCGTGCGATGGGCCAGGAAGTCCTCTCCTCGCTCTCCCCGTATCAGCAGATTATCGGCATCATCAATGAGGAACTGATTCGGGTCCTCGGCAGCCATGAGGCGAAGCTTCGGTTTGCCAACGATCCGCCCAGCGTCTTCATGATTGTGGGTTTGCAGGGTTCCGGTAAGACGACGTCCACGGCGAAGCTGGCACGCTGGTTGGCGAAGAACGGACACCGTCCGCAAGTGGTTTCGGTGGACGTTTACCGTCCAGCCGCCCGACACCAGCTGGCGATTCTGGCCAAAGATAACAAGATTCCGATTTACGCCGGCGCGGAAGGTGAAACCCTCCCGCTCGATTTGGCGCGATCCGCCCGCAGGGACGCAGTAAATTCCGGCCGCGATGTCCTGCTGGTGGATACTGCGGGCCGTCTGCACATTGACGAAGACCTGATGGCGGAGCTGCAGCAGCTGAAAGATCTGCTGAATCCTGTTGAAATTCTGTTTGTGGCCGACGCCATGACCGGGCAGGACGCCGTGAAGTCTGCCGGTGAGTTTCACCAGCGCCTGGGGATTACCGGCGTTATTCTTACCAAGATGGACGGCGATGCGCGCGGTGGCGCGGCTCTCTCCATCCGGCACGTCACCGGCCAGCCCCTGAAATTTGTAGGCCTGGGTGAAAAGGCCGACGCTTTTGAACCGTTCCACCCGGATCGCGCGGTTTCCCGCATCCTGGGCATGGGCGACATCCTGAGTTTCGTGGAAAAGGCGCAGGAAGCCTTCGATTCGAAGCAGCAGGAAGAAATGCAGCGGAAGCTGATCGAGAATGAGTTTACGCTCGAAGACTTCCGCGACCAGCTGAAGAGCCTGCGCAAGCTGGGCTCGCTGGATTCAATTCTCAAGATGATGCCGAAGGTGGGCATGATGAAGGACCTGCAGAACATGCAGCCCGATGAGAAAGAACTCACGAAGATTGTGTGTATCATCGATTCGATGACGCCCAAAGAACGGGCGAATCACATGATTATCAACGGGACCCGCCGCCGCCGTATCGCGCGCGGCAGTGGCACCAAAGTGGAAGATGTCAACGACCTGCTGCGGCAGTACACGCAGGCTCGCAAGATGATGAAAACCCTCTCCGGCAGCATGGGTATGCTGGGCAAGCGGATGGGGAAACTCGGCGGTCTGGGTAAACTGGGATTGCCGGGGTTTTAAAAGAGAGCTTTTGTTTCAACCAGATTTAGAGGAAAATAGAATTCGATGCTAATGATCAGGCTGGCGCGTTTCGGCGCCAAGAAGAAACCTTTCTACCGTGTAGTGGTAATTGACAAGGAACGCGCTCGCGACAGCAAGGCGATTGAAGTGGTGGGTACATACAACCCGCTGACCGAACCGGCTACCGTGAAGCTGCAGCACGACCGTATTGCTCACTGGACGAAGAACGGTGCACAACCGTCCGACACAGTGGCACGTCTGCTGAAGAACAACCCGGCCGTCGCTGCGTAAGCCGAGGCGCCTCGCTGGTAAGAATACCCGCGGCGCCTCTTCTTTCACACCACGAACAGGTTTTACGCGCCCGAGCAGGGAGAGAAGTCCATGAAACAACTGATTGAGGATATTGCGAAGGCGCTGGTTGACGTCCCTGAGGACGTTGTGGTGAACCGTGTGGATGGCGAACACGCTACAGTGCTGGAGTTGAAGGTTGCCTCTGGCGACCTTGGGAAAGTAATTGGTAAACAGGGCCGGACGGCCCGCTCCATCCGGACCATTCTGGGCGCTGCGGGCATGAAGATCAATCGCCGATTCACTCTGGAAGTCCTTGAGTAGCAACACAGTCCGTAAAGACCCGGCAGCAGACTGGGTTACAGTGGCAGTTCTTGGCCGTCCTCGTGGCATTCGCGGCGAGTTGACGGCCATTAGTCTTTCCAGCCACCCTGACCGGTTTGAGAAGCTGACGAAGGTTTATCTGTTTGCGGCGGGTGCGGCTAAGGGCGCGGAGCACGAAGTGGAACGCACCTGGAACCACCAGGGGGTTCTGATCTTCAAGTTCAAGGGCATCGATTCGATGACCGACGCGGAGAACTACCGCGGGCTTGAGGTTCGAATCCCGTTGTCGGAGCGCGTGGACCCGGAACCGGGTGAGTATTTCCATTCGGACATGATCGGGTGTGAAGTCCAGGATGCGGCCACCAGGCGAGTGATTGGCACGGTGACTGATTTTCTGGATTATGGGGGGCCGGCTCTGCTGCAGGTGAATGCAGGCGACCTTCTCGTCCCGTTCGTAAAGGAAATCTGCGTCGGAATTCATCCGGAGCAGAAACTGATTCTGGTTACCCTGCCGGAGGGTCTGGAGGACGTCAACAAGCTGTGAAGTTCCATCTGCTGACTATCTTCCCTGAGTTTTTTGAAGGTCCGTTTAAGCATGGGGTAGTGGCCCGAGGGGCTCAGTTCGGGGCCCTGGAGTTGATCGTTCACGACCTGCGCAAGTGGACTCACGATCTGCACCGAACGGTGGATGACCGCCCGTTTGGTGGAGGCGAGGGCATGCTGCTAAAGCCCCAGCCGCTTTTCGAGGCGGTTGAAGCGATTTGGCCGGAACGGACGCCAAAACAGAAGGTCATTCTGCTTTCAGCCCAAGGCAGGAAATTTACCCAACAGGTTGCCCGCGAATATCTGGAGTACGATGAATTGCTGTTCGTCTGCGGCCGTTACGAGGGCGTGGATGAGCGCGTGGCCGAACACCTGGCTGACGACGAGATCTCTATCGGAGACTATGTCCTGAGCGGGGGGGAATTGGCTGCCGCTGTGGTGATCGACTCCGTGGCGCGACTGCTGCCCGGTGTGCTGGGGAACTCGGATTCAGCCTTAAATGAGTCGTTTGAGGACGGGATTCTTGACTGCCCGCAATGGACACGGCCCGCTGAGTTTCGCGGCTGGAAGGTGCCGGACGTCCTGCTGGGCGGTAATCATGCGGAGATTCGAAAGTGGCGGCGACAAGCTGCGCTGGAGAAAACTCGCCGCCTGAGACCAGACCTCGCCTGAAGTTGCAAGGGGTGAAGTTGCAAGGGGTGAAGTTGCAAGGAAGGTTGGAGACCAGAGGGCAAACACGACTGCGCCCGGCGGGGAGAATGCCACCGAGCGCAATCGTTACAGGGAGACGTTCAGGAAGAACTCATTTTTCCTGAAGGCTCTGAATGTACTCCCGCAGATTCCGAACTCGCAACTCGACCACGGCAGGGCTGCTACTTACGGAGCGGAAGATATCACCCCACATGGGCATATCACGGGAACCGTGGGCGGAAGGCGAGTTGTCGCCCTGGATCATAGCCTGAATGGCGAGAATGGGGAATTTACCGTTGTTCTTCTTCGTAAGCAAAGTCAGGTTACTGGGCGTCTTCTTCAGCGCCGACGCCGCTGGTCCGGTCCCTTTCCCGTCAACACCATGGCACACGGCGCAATAAGCCCCGTACATTTCCGATCCCGATGAGGGGTTCGTATATTCAATGGTCTTCTTCTTGATTTGTGTTTTTGCTTCCTGGCTGAAGCCTGCTGTTGAGAGAGCCAGAAGAGCCACTCCCGCGATGAGTATGCGCATTATCCTGCTCCTTTCGGAGTAACAATGTGCACGTCTCACGCCAAATCAAAGGGCCTGCCGAAAGTACGGGGGCAAAGAGGGTTTGGTGGCGATGAGGATCTCCAGAATCGCCCGGCGATCCTGCGGAGTCAGCGACTTGTATGCGGGCGATTGATCTTTACCACTCAACACTTCCCAGAGGCGCATAAACAAAGGGTCTTTGGCCTCAGGGGGCAACGCATCCACGGCCTCTGAATAAATTAGAAAGCTACAAGGATAACGGAACAGTCTGCTCTCCAAATCAAATTGCCGAAGGGATCTTCCCTGGGAATCCGTGGGACCCATTTTTTCGAATTCTGCGCGAAATGGCGATGTGCCCGCTGTGCGTTCGCTCAATCTGGCCTCGTCGGCGAACAGCAGGTAACGAACGGTGGCTTCCACGGTCGCAGGAAACTCCGGACGGCCCAGTCTCGCTTCGTAACTCAATCTTGTGATTAGATTGTGCATCTGGACCTGATGGTTCAGGACCATGAGCGCCACGATATCGCTGGAGGGGACTGGATACTGCGCCGGGTTGATGAATTTCTTCAGGTCTGTAATATTGGCGCCACGCTCGGAGTCGATTTTTCGTCCGCTGGCAATGCTGTTTCCGAGGTGCCGCGCCGCGCCGTGGGTGCCCGTGACGTACCAACCGCCCCAGCGTTGACTGAGAGGACTTCGGTGGTCAGTGAGGTACGCACCTGCTTCCATAATCGGCTCGCCGGTGCCCGAGGGATAGACAGACCGCGTCAGGAAGCCGGGGATGCGCATCGTGTTCACGGTGAAGTGGCAGGAAAGGCACTCCTCGTTCTTGCGGATAATCTTCGGAGAAGGAGTCTTCTTCTGCTCCATAACATAGAAGACGGCGCCTTTTTCGCGATCGACAACCACAAATTCCAGCAAACCGCCACGGACCATGCCGACGTAGACTTCGTCACTAAAATAGAGCGCCCGGGGGTGCTCCGGAGAGATCCGACTAAGCTGCAGACTGGTTTTCGAGAAGACGAGCGTTTGCGATGACAGGGGGATCTTCAGCTCTTTGAGAACCGATTCCAGATAACCCCATTTTTCGTTGTAATCGAGATGTGCGGTACCGGCTTCGAGGCGGTGTTGCAGCTCGCTGACGAGGTCGTGGTTACCTGCGCCGTAGTAGAGAATACGGCTATCGTCAAGACGAGGAATGAACTGAGGAGGAGGCTGCGCAGGCAACGTGACCACGAGCAGCGCTAAGCCCAACAGTACAGTACCAGTGATAAGCTTCATGCCGGAATGTTTAGCCATGCCCATGATACCTGAGCGCGGTTTTGCGCCCAGGCATCAGGCTGGCCGAGGTCTACTTCTGTTGAATACTTTCAATGTGAGAACTGAGGTTTTTCACCCTCATCTCAGTAATCATCTGGCCGCCCCCGAAACTGCGGAAGATATCGCCCCAGATCGGCATGTCCCGTGAACCGTGCGAAGCCGCGATATCCGCGCCCTGAATGGTGTTGATAACCTTCAGGGCCGGGAACTTACCGTTGTTCTTCGCGCTCAGCAGCGTCAGGTCCGCTGGGGTTTTCTTCAGGGCAGCGGCGGCGGGACCAGTTCCCTTCCCATCCACGCCGTGACACGCCGCGCAGTACTGCTTAAACATCTCAGGGCCTGAGGCCGGATTGGAGTACTGGGCCGGAACCTTCTTGATCTCTGTTTTCTTGTCTTGGGCCAGACCTGCTGTGGCAAGTGCGAGACTGGCGGCAACCGTAACGAGTAAGCGCATAATCACTCACTCCTTTCGGGAGGGAGTAAGCATTTTGAAGGCCAAAGATATTGACGCAACGTCTACTTTACTTTGAACGCGATCAGCACGTTGCCGGGCAAACCGGAGTAGCCCGAATTCACGTAGAGCATCCCGTCTGCGATAGTGGGCCCGGTGGAAGCCATCGAACCGCCCCTCGCGGGGATCCCGTTGACGGTCTTGAAATCCTGAACGGTATCGAAATCCCAGATAATCTTACCGGTCTTTGTCTCGTACGCCCGAATGTGCCCGTCCATAGCCGGGGCGAAGACAACGCCGGGGATCACGGCCGGTGGTGACTTCAGAGCCTGAGAACAGCCGCGCACGCCGGCACAGGAGGGCACGGGCGAAGGCGTGTTCCACGCAATCTTCCCGCTGGCGGGATCGAAAGCGTACATTCCGCCCGCCGGTTCACCCAGACCCGCAAAAACGAACCCATCGCCAGAAGCAACGCCCCACTGGATACCGCCGCCTGCCCCGCCCTTACCGAAGGTGGTTTCCCAGAGCTGTTTGCCCTGATTATCAGGGTCAAGACCGTGAACCACCGCAGACTTCCTGCCCTGCACCAGCGCCTGACGTCCATTCGGAAGGTCAAGCAGCACGGGCGAACCACCCGGGTCGATGTCGATTCCTGGGTTTTCTGGACAATTCGTGTCATTCGGCTGCTTGCCGGCACAGCCCCAGTTGAACATATCGGGCGCAATCTGATGAACCCAACGAATAGCTCCGGTATCCATATCCATCGCGATAACAGCATCTTCCGTGCCCAGTTCGGGGCCCGAATAGCCGTTCCCGGTTGCGACGTACAGGAGTTTGCGTTTCAAGTCGAGAGTGGGCGCGGACCAGATGGTGGCGCCGGACGGGCCGTAGAACTGCACTCCGGCTTTGCTCTTGCCCGTGGGCTTCGGTTCGGGCGTGGTGAAGATCCTCCAGATTTCTTTGCCGTCCTTTGCCTGCAGCGCGACAACATTGCCCCGAAACGTACAGCAGGAATACGAGGGGATGGCCCCGGCGTTCTCTTCCTGGGAAGTGATGGGAACGTAGAGCCGGCCCTGGTGATACACGGGAGCCCCGGTGATCCGGGTAAAAGCCTGGCTGTCCAGCTTCTTCTGCCACAGGACCTTGCCGGTGGACGCATTGAGCGCGTAGAAGTTCGATTCCAGGTCTCCAAACCAGAGCTGGTCATTCGGTCCGGCAAGGACAACACTGCGGACCATCGCCTTGGCCTGATAGCGCCAGTACAGGCAACCCGACCGTGCATCCAGCGCGTAGACAGTGCCATCGTTGCTGCCGGTAAAGATGCGTCCACCCGAGATGGTTGGCTGGCTGTAAGCAGTGGTGGTGTTGGGGAAGCCGAAGGTCCAGGCAACCTGCAGGGTGGGAACCTGCGCAGCTGTCATCCCGGCAGCTTTCGCACTCTGGAAGCGGGTGTTAGTCAGTTCCGGACTCCAGCCACTCCACGCCGCGCCCGGCACAGGTTTGGAACCAGCAGCGCAGGCGCCAGTCATTTGGGGCATTTCGACGGGTCCGGCCTTGCCAAGATAGCGCGCGACGCTGACGCGCTCGGCGAGCGAAAGCGGCGCACCCATGGCCTTCATGCTGCCGGTTTCGAGGGCTTTCAAAACGTTTTCCCAGGGCATGGCAGCCAGAGCCTCAGGCAGCGAAGCATGCGAATTACTGTTCGGGTCATGGCACTGGATGCAGCGCGACAGGAAGACGCGCGAGCCCTCCTGCGCGGAGCAGAGCCACACAAGCAAGAGGCCAAGCGTAAAAGTTCGGAGCATAGTCATTTATCTGGACCATGCTACTACCCTGCGGCTATGGTTTGGAGGGTTGTGTGTTCGGCAGCGACTTCCACACTTCCGCTGTTATCTCTCGGCCACGCCACGCAGGCTTCCTGAACGGCCAGGCCTCGGCCAGCCACGCTTTCATATCGCGTACCAGTTGGTCTTCCAGCCCCAGGTCAAAGGCTTCCTGGGTGACCCACATGGTGGCCACAACGTCATAGCCCTCTTTCTGCGACGGACGCAGATAGAAACAGCCCAGTTCTTTGGTGCCGTCGGCGGTGAGAATGGCGAACGGGAAGGATTTACGACCATCCCACTGCGCTTTCTCTCCGGCCATATCTTTGGCCTGGTCATCCATTGTCAGACCCGGCCGGGGCCAGTTTCCGCCCTGTGATTTGCGGATGTGCTCAATGGAGCTCATGTAGGCCTTGTAGTCCAGCTCGGCGACGGCGGGGCCAAGCGGTACAAGCTTATAGGTTGAACCGGTGTAGGTTAGGGGAACGGTGAAAGACGGAGGAACGAGCTGGGCAAGCGCTGCGACGGGGAGACTTGCCAGCAGCAGGAGTGTCGCTGGCTTCATAATGGTAGTTTACCCTTTGCGAAGATAACGTGCCGACTCACCTAAAACTTTTTCCTGCTCAAATCCTCGCCATCGCTGCCGCTCTTACGCTGGCGGCGTGCTCCGGTCCTGCGACCACTCAATCGGCTCCACCACCGGCCCCGGAGGCAGTTCGGGCGGTGAAAGCGGAGGCCGCTTCGGTCCCGCTTGAAGTAGCTTCCATCGGCAATGTGGAGGCAATGTCACAAGTAGAAGTGAAGTCGCGGCTCACTTCGCCCATCCTGATGGTCTATTTCAAGGAAGGCCAGGATGTGAAGCAGGGCGACCTTTTGTTTGAACTCGACGCCGAGCCGATCAATCGCCAAATTGCAGAGATCGACGCGACAATCGCCAAAGATATCGCGAACGCCAGACAGGCCGAAGCCAACATCCTCCGCGATGAGGCGACCATGCGGAATCTGGACTCCATTGCGGCGCGCACGAATCAACTGTTGAAGGACGGCGTACTTTCGAAAGAGCAGGCTGGCCAGGCGCAGGCCAATGCGGACGCGGCACGTGCCACCGTAGATGCCGGCAAAGCCGGTTTGGAATCTGCCCGCGCTGCCGAGAAGGCGGACCGTGCCCGACTCCACCAGACAAGGCTGCAACTGGACTACACCAGGATCAAGGCACCTATGGCCGGACGAGCCGGCGTGATCGCCGCAAAACAGGGTAATCTGGCGCGTGAGAACGACAACACGCTGGTGACCCTGCTGCAAGTCTCGCCGGTCTACGTTTCTTTCCCGGTACCGGAAAACCTGCTCACGGAGATCCGGAAATACAACAGCTCCAGGCCCCTGGAGATTTCCGCGCTTGCTTCAGATAACAAGGTCGCCACCGGAACCCTGCAGTTCATCGACAATACCGTCGATTCCACCACCGGCACCATTCGCCTGAAAGCTACGTTCAATAATGCGGCGCGTGCCTTGTGGCCGGGCCAGTTCGTGAACGTGACCGCGCGCCTCAGCGTGGAACAGAATCGGATCCTGATTGCCTCGCAGGCCTTGCAGACCGGACCCAGGGGCAAGTTTGTCTGGATTCTGAACCCGGCTGACTCTACGGTTTCTATGCGGGATGTGACGGTGCTGCGGTTGTTTACGCAACCCGGGCAACCCGAAAAAGCCGTCATCGGCACGGGCCTGCAAGCCGGCGAACAGGTAATTTCAGAAGGCCAGATGCGTCTCGCCCCCCATGCCAAAGTCCGGTTGCTGCAACCGACAGAAACCCCTGCGAGCTAATTACCATGGCCGTCACTGATCTATTTATCCGCAGACCCGTCACCACCACCCTGTTCATGGCAGGAATTCTGGCATTCGGCGTTCTCAGCTACCTCACGTTACCCGTCAGCGACCTGCCCTCGGTAGAGTACCCCACCATCCAGGTGGCCGCTTCCCTGCCCGGCGCGAATCCGGACATTATGGCCTCGTCCGTGGCGACGCCTCTTGAGAAGTCGTTCTCGAATATTGCCGGCATCGAAAGCATGTCGTCGTCGAGTTCGCTCGGCTCCACCAACATTACTCTCCAGTTCGACATGACGCGGGAGATTGATGCGGCCGCGCAGGACGTTCAGGCCGCAATTTCCCGAGCGGCGCGCAGCTTGCCCACGAACATGCCCGCCCCGCCTTCCTACCAGAAGGTGAACCCGGCGGCGCGTCCCGTGCTGTTCATGGGCATTTCCTCGGACACCATGACAGAAGCCGCCCTGAACGAGTTCGCGGAAGGCCTGATTGGGCGCCGGATCTCCATGGTCAGCGGTGTGGCGCAGGTCCAGATCTTCGGCGCCAAGAAGTACGCGGTCCGCGTGCAGGCCGATCCGGAAAAGCTCGCCGCCAGGCAGGTGGGACTGGAAGATATCCGAATCGCCCTGGGGCAGCAGAATCTGAGTCTGCCGGCAGGGTCCCTCTACGGCTATACGAAGTCCTACGCGGTGCAGGCCAACAGCCAGCTCAGCACAGCGGACCAGTTCCGGCCCATCATTATTTCCTACCGCAACGGAAATCCGGTACGCCTGGCTGACGTCGCCAATGTCACGGACAGCGTCACTGCCGACAAAGCCCGCTTCTGGGTGAACGGCAAGCTCTCCATGATTGTCGCGGTCCAGAAACAGCCCGGCACCAACACGGTAGAGGTGGTGGAAGGCGTCAAGAAGCTGCTGCCAAATCTGCAGAAAAACATGCCGGCGGGGATTCAGATGCACGTGGAATTCGATGCGTCGCAGAACATCCGGCAGTCGATTGAAGATGTGAAATTCACGCTGCTGCTGACCATCGCGCTGGTCATCTTGGTCATCTTTGTCTTCCTGCGCAACGTCTCGGCCACCATCATCCCCAGCCTCGCCGTGCCGCTCTCTTTGTTGGGCACCTTTGCGGCGATGAAGCTGCTGGGTTTCACCATCGACACACTTTCCATGATGGCCATGACGCTGTCCGTCGGCTTTGTGGTGGATGACGCCATCGTGATGCTGGAGAACATCGTCCGCCACATGGAAATGGGTAAAACCCGCATGCAGGCGGCGTACGAGGGAGCTCGCGAGGTTGGTTTCACCATCATCTCGATGACCATCTCGCTGGTGGCGGTATTTATCCCGGTACTGTTCCTCGACGGCATTATCGGTCGCCTGCTCCGTGAATTTTCCATCACGATTGCGGTGGCCGTGCTGATCTCCGGCATAATCTCGCTATCGCTGACGCCCATGCTCTGCAGCCGGTTCCTGCGGCACGAGCAGAATCACGGAGCCATGTTCCGGGTAACCGAATCTTTCTTCGTCGGCCTGAACAACCTCTACCGCAGGACCCTGCTGATCACGCTGCGATTCCGGATGTTCACCCTGCTGAGCACCATCGCGCTCACCGGAGTAACCGTCTGGATGTTCATCATTATGCCCAAGAGCTTCCTGCCCAGCGTGGATACGGGCATGGTTTTCGGCAGCACCGAGGCGGGTCAGGACACCTCGTTTGAACAGATGGTGAAGCTTCAGGAACAGGCCATGAAGATCCTGCAGAAGAACCCCTGGGTGGGCCAGTTCGGCACGGGGACCGGCGGCTTCTCCGGCCAAAATCAGGGCTTCCTCTTCATGCACTTCAAGGAAGACGCGAAACGCCCGCACGCGACGGTTATCATCGCCGATCTGCAGAAGGAATTCGCCAACATTCCCGGCTTCTCCGTGTTTCTCCAGCTCCCGCCGCTGCTAACGCTGGGGCAAAACGAGTCCAGATATCAATACTCAGTGGCACTGCAGGACCCGGACACGGCAGTCCTCTACAAATGGGCCCCGCGGCTGGAAGCGAAGCTCCGTACAGTACCAGGCATTGAAACGGTTTACAGCGATCTGCAGCTCAGCAGCCCCCGGGTGGACGTGGATATCGATCGCGACCGCGCGTTGGCTCTGGGCATTACCCCGGAACAGATCGCCAACACGTTATATGACGCCTATGGCAACCGTCGGGTCTCCACCATCACGACAGCGGCCAATGACTATGACGTGATTCTGGAAGTTCTGCCGCAATACCAGCGCGACCCCGCCGGCTTGGCAAAGCTCTACATCCGGTCTTCGAATAACCGGCTGATCCCGCTCTCGGCCGTCGCTCGCGGCATCCAGGGCGTGGCGCCTTTGAGCGTGAACCACATCGGCCAACTGCCCGCGGTCAACCTGCAGTTCAACGGTCGGCACGGTGTTTCGCTGAGCGAAGTGACCCGCCAGGTGGACGAAGCAGCGCGCGAAATCGGCCTGCCGGATACCACGTCCTTCACCTACCAGGGCACGGCGCAGGCGTTCCAGAAGTCTCTGGGCGGACTCGCCATTCTGCTGCTGGTGGCGATTGTCGTGATTTACCTGGTGCTGGGTGTGCTGTACGAAAGCTTCATTCACCCCATCACGATTCTTTCCGGGCTGCCCGCCGCAGGGCTCGGCGCGCTCATCACGCTGCTGATCTTCCACGACGACCTGAACCTCTATTCCTTTGTCGGCATCATCCTGTTAATCGGCATTGTGAAGAAGAACGCCATCATGATGGTGGATTTCGCCATCATGCAGCGCCGCGACGGAATGTCGGCGGAACAGGCCATCTTCGAAGGCTGCCTGCAGCGCTTCCGCCCCATTATGATGACCACGATGTGCGCTCTGTTGGGCACCTTGCCGATCGCGCTCGGTTACGGCGCGGGTGGCGAAGCCCGACGGCCTCTGGGGCTGGCGGTAGTGGGAGGTCTGGTGGTGTCACAACTGCTGACCCTTTACATTACGCCGGTGGTTTATCTGTACCTGGAAAAACTGACCCCTGGCCCGAAACCGAAAAAGGTCGCAGTGCGAGAAGAACTGGCTGTTGGCCAGATATAATTCAGGTCTAACCTTATGCGCAAATTTTTCATCGCAACACTTATGGTGGCTACATGCCTTACGCTCTCGGCCCAGGCGCCGAAGGGCTGGAAAATGCGGGTGGACCGCAGCCTGGAGGCTTCCGATCCGGATGGCCCCGGCGACATTAAGTTCGTCACCATGGGCAGTGGCTACCACGCCACCAACCCCTCCGCCGCCATTTACTGGAACCCGGCGAACACGGCTTCCGGCAACTATACGCTAAAGGGTACGTTTGTGCTGCAGAAACCCAGCGGCCACCCCAACTACTACGGTCTGGTTTTCGGCGGCAGCGGTCTGGAAGGCGCGGAACAGAAGTACCTCTATTTCCTCGTCGCCCAGAACGGTAGCTGGCTGATCAAGAGCCGCGACGGCGCCGCAACCAGCAACGTTGTGGGCCGGACTCCGAACGATGCCGTGCAGAAGCCCGGCGCGGATGGCAAATCCACCAACGCCCTGGAAGTTCGCATGGGTGCGGATAAGACCGATTTCGTTATCAACGGCACCGTCGTCAACAGTTCGCCGAAGTCCGCCGGCCTGAAGACGGATGGCATTTGGGGCGCACGCGTCAATCACCTGCTGGAAGTCCACATCGACGGCCTGAACGTAACGAAGTAACCGTCGAAACGGGCCGCTGACAGGGTACGGATGGCAAACGCATTCTGGCAAACCGTAGTGCGGCTTGACACGGCCCGGCTCACGCCCGAGATTGCGGTCCGAAATACTGTGGGCCTGGTAGTGCCGCTGGCAATCGGCGCACTCACCGGGCATTCTGCTGCCAGTGCCGTAGTTGCGCTGGGAGCTCTCAACGTTTGTTACTCCGACAGCCGCGAGGCTTACGCGGTACGTGGTCGCCGAATGTTACAGGCGAGCGTACTGGTAAGCCTCGCGGTTGTTTTTGGGGCGCTGTCGGCCCAGACGTATATGACAGCCGCCCTCGCCGCCATGATCTGGGCCTTTTGCGGCGGCATGATGATTGTGCTGGGGTCGCGGGCCAGCGACCTGGGCACCGTAACGCTGGTGACGCTCATCGTGTTCGGAGCGAAGCGGCTCAGTGTGGAGGAAGCCCTCAGTTCCGGAGCGCTGGCATTTTTGGGCGGGCTGATCCAAACGGCGCTTTCGGTGATTATCTGGCCGGTGCGGCCGTATGGCCCGGAGCGAGATGTTATTGCTGCGTTGTACCGGACTCTGGCGGAGATTGCCGTCTCTCCTGCCGGCGCGGCCAGCGCGCCCCCGGCGACGGGCGAGGTAGTCCGGGCGAATGAATCGCTGGCTTCCCTCGAAGCCGACCGGTCTCTGGAAGCCGAGCGGCTGATCTTTCTGTTGAGCCAGGGTGAGCGGCTGCGGTTGTCAATCCTCACGTTACGGCGTCTGGCACGGCGGCTGGGCAGAAATTCCGAGGGGCAACCCGCCGCTCAGGAGCTGGCGGACATTTTGAACGAGGCAGGCCTCGCCCTCCAGGCCATCGCAATGCGCGCGGAGACCAAGAACTACTCGGCAGACCAGGCAGAGAGCGAACTACTCAACTTCCAGACGAAGCTCGCTGCCTTTCCCCCCGTTTACAGTGGCCCCGTCTCAGCCATGACCGCCGCCCTGGTGCGCGACGCCCGCCGCCAGCTACAGGTTATTGCCGGACAGCTTCGCTCCTCCGCAAGGCTGACTTCGGCAGGCAGCATTCCTTCCGGCGAGAGGCAGGTAGCCGGACAGCCGCAAGATGTCCTGAGTCGCAGAGCCCGCCTTTTGGCTAATCTGACCCTCGAATCCGTGGCTTTTCGGCACGCCCTGAGGCTTGCCATCTGCGTGGGAATCGCCGCAGCCATTGGGCACGGACTCGGGCTGGCCAGAGCTTACTGGCTGCCAATGACGGTCGCGATTGTTCTGAAACCGGACTTTGTGGGTACCGTCAGCCGGGGCATTTTACGCGTGGCGGGAACCCTGGGGGGCCTCATTCTCGCCACCGCCATCTACTACCTGTTGCCCGATACGCTGGCCGTTCAAATTCTGCTGCTGGCTTCGTTTATGCTGCTGCTTCGGTGGTTCGGGCCCACCAACTACGGAATCTTCGTGGCCGCCGTCAGCGGGACCATCGTGCTGCTGATGGCCCTGACCGGGGTCGATCCGAAGGACGTAATCGCCCCGCGCACCATCAACACCAGCCTGGGCGGCTTGCTGGCCATTGCGGCTTACTGGATTTGGCCGACCTGGGAGCGAACGCAAATCAGCAGCGTTCTGGCCGACATGATGGACGCCTACCGCAGCTATTTCCAACAACTGATGCGGGTCCAATACGACTCGAGCGCGAAGGTGCCACTGGATCCGGCCCGTAATGCCGGGCGGCTGGCCCGGTCGAACGCTGAGGCGTCGGTGAGCCGGTTTGAGTCCGAGCCCGGTGTCTCGCCCGCGCAAGCCACCCTGCTGAACGAGATTCTGGTGAGTTCGCACGCTTTCGCTAGAGCGGCGATGGCGATTGAGTCGGACCCAGGCGGGGCGCGGTCGCTCCAGTTCCGGGAAGCCGTTCAGGAGTTTTCGGTCAGGACAGAACGTGTGCTTGAAGTGATGGCTGCGTCGCTGCGGAATGGCGGCAGATTGGCGAACCGGCTGCCTGATGTCCGCGAGGCGTGGGCCGAACTGGAAAAGGCTGCGGGCACTTCGGGCCTTCGCCACTCGTTACTGCTGGTGGAAACCGACCGGGTCGCCACTGCGGTGAACACGCTTCGCGAGCAGGTAGCGAAGTGGTGCACGTTGCAGGTTTAGCACTTGATTTCATAGGTATGCACTCTTGTTCGTACCTGACTTGCCCGCAGTGCTTTACCACGGCGCTCCTCCCTCCAAGGCTAAAACTCCCGTGAGGGTGACGGTGTGCCGCGACCCTTCTCGACGGGGTCAGACGACGCAGCGGTATCCGACGATCACCCGATGTGGAGGATCTGTCCCCTTCCGCATGTTAATGATAAGAACATGGCGCCGAAAGCGGAAACCCTCGCGAAATCCATTTCCGCAGTGACGGACAATGCCAGAAAGCTCCTCGACGACGCCATCTTTCTGTTTGATTGGGATCGATACTCAACCGCGCTGGCCCTTGCAATACTGGCTCAAGAGGAATTCGCAAAGGCGTTCTTGCTGCAACTCGTCGCAGATGGTGCCCTGCCATGGCTGCCCGAGGTGCAACGGTCCATGGCACGGCATCCGTGCAAGCATCTCCTCGCATTGGTCTTGGATTGGGTTCCGCCATTTGATATTGAAGACATGATCGAGCAGCACCGGCGCGATACAATCCGGCATGAACAGTGGATGGCGTGGTCGAAGAGAAGCAGGTTCAATCAGGGGCTACTCGAACCCAATCCCAACGACCCCGAGCCCGAGGAGCCTGAAATTGTGTTTCCTCCCGATGTTGTCGACGCTCTGAAAGTTTATCGGCACGAAGAGATTGAGCGAATGCGGACCGGTAACCCTTGTCGCGATGAGAATCGGGCCAAAGGGAAAGTCCGTAAGATCGCCGATGGGTTTCTGGATCGGAAGAAACAGTCTGCCCTTTACGCCGATATTTCGAAGACCGGCGAGGTTAGATTCCATCCTGGTCTTGTCACCGTCGAAGAGGCGACTCAGGCTATCGAGCGGGCGAAACAGTTCGCAGATGGCCCTGGAGTCTTTTCTGACGAATACAAAGCGCTCAAGAAGGTTCTCATCGCCGTCTTTGCCAATATCACACAGTACAGCGTCGAGCCGTAGCTACGTACGCACACGTATGCTGACCTGACACGACGGTTCGTTCTCTGTGGGGAGTCGTGCTTGGTGATGTCCTCGAACCGGACTTGGGGAGCAGCGATTCCGCAACCAGCAGCGGTGGTGTATCGAAAAGCGATAGAGGGGGCGGGTTTGAGGTTCTGGGACGGTCCAGTCGGTATTGAGGGGAATCGCAGGGGTGTTGTTTGGGTGGAAAGCGGGGCGATGGAAGGGTTT
>CAIYVZ010000051.1 GCA_903929755.1 uncultured Acidobacteriia bacterium | reverse complement strand
TCCGCCTCCACCGCATCATCCGCCAAAATCGTCAGGACCTCAACGAACTCCAGGCCAAACGCCAAGCCGCCGAAGCCGCCGCCCGCGAAGAAGCCGAACTCTATCTCGCCAACCAGCTGTCCCTGCTCCCCACCGCCGCCGCCCGCTCTACCGAGCCGCCATGCGTGAGCATGCGGCAGGACACTCCTGAACCGACCGTAGTCAACTCGAATCCGACCAACATTCAGGTCAACGGCTTCGTTTTTTCCATCCCCACCCTCTACCGCGATATGGCCTGGAAACAAACCCTCGCCGAGGCCCGCTGGTACAAATCCCGCAACTGGGACCGCACCAAACAGCCCCCCTTCGCGCTCCTCAACTTCCCCCAGGCGGCCTGAAACCCCGTGCTCCTACTTCAAAGCACCCGTCAGCCACTCAATGGCCGCCTTAGCCACCTGCCCGTCCTGCGCCGCCGAGCCGCCGCTCACCCCAACTGCGCCCAGCGTCTGGCCCGCCACCACAATCGGCAGCCCGCCCTCAAACGGCATCACCCCCAGCCGCAGCATATTGTTGGCACCCTTGGCCACCGCGTCCTCGAAGTTCTTCGTCGGCGCACTGAACTTCACGCTCGAAACCGCCTTCTCCTGCGACACGCCAATGCTCCCCATCGGAGACCCGTCCATCCTCTCCAGGTACACCAGGTTCCCACCCTCGTCCACAATCGAAATCACCATCCGCCACTTATTCTGCGTGGCAAACTTCTCCGCCGCCTCGGCCATCTTCTTCGCCGTAGCCAAAGGCAGCGCCTTCTTATCGGCCAGCACCTGGGCGGACGATGTCATCGCCCCCACCAGCAAAATCATCAAACAAGTAAGTGTCTTCATAGCGAACAGATCATATCGCACTCAAACCGTCTGGAAGTAGGTATTCATCGTCTGCCCCTGCGTCGCATGCCACGGCTGAATCGCCACCTTAGCCCCGCCATACTCAACCGCATGTCCCGACCCCGCACTCTGAATCGCACCCGGCAGCGGAAGTGCCGTCTTCTCCATCCCCAATGGAGCATCGGCCGCAATATACAGCAGCGCGCCCTTCATAATGGCGGCCGTCTTCAGATGCTTGTCGTCCACAGCCTCCATCCGGAACCGGGCAGGGAACTGCGCGTCCACTCTGTCCCCTTTCTTCCACTTCCGCCGGATCGCCGCGAACGTCCCGCGCTCCGCCGCCACCTCAAACTTCTTCCCGTTCACCCGGATCTCAGCCGCCCGCTCCAGCCACTGCGGAATCCGCAAATGCAAAGTAAACTCAACCGCCTGCGCCGGACTCACCTCGAAGTGCACATCCTCGCCCTCGGGATACGTGCCCGCCTGACGAACATTCACCGCCACGCCCCCCGGCCCCGCCCATCGAACCGTCGAAGGAGCGTACATGTTCACATAGAGCCCGTCCTCCCCCTGGAAGTAAATGTTCAGAGGATAATCCGCCACCCCCTGCGCCAGCGTCCCCGAACAGCACGACCACTTCCGGTGATAGTAACCCTTCTTCGCCCCCGCCTGATAATCCGAGTAATAGAAATAATTTCCGTCATCATCCGGATCCCGAGACCCCAGCACCGTGTTATACAAAACCCGTTCCAAACCTTCGCCGTACTTAGCCTCGCCCGTAATCCGCAACAAGTACCTCGACAACTTCACCTGCGCATAGCACCCGCACGGAGTCTCGAAATGATCCCGCGTCGAAGTGATCGCATCCCCCAGTTGTCCCGAATGCGGCGTCACAAAAGCCTCTTTCGGACCCCACCCGCCGGACGCCCATCTCTGCGTCTCGTCAATCATGTCCCAAGCATTTCGCGCCGCGTCCAGATACTTCCGGTCACCCAGCACCAGATAAGCCTTCGCCGCCGAACTCAAAGAAATCGTATGGCTGTAAGCATGTTTAGTCGGCAGCACATTCTCGCCCCGTGCCAGCGGATCATAGTATTCCTTGTTCAGCAGATACTTCACGGCCATATCATGAAACTGCCGCTCACCGGTAACTTCCCACGCCTGAAACAAATTCTCCGAAAGGATATAAGGTTCGTCGTAAGGTGCCGGATTCTCCGGCGTCGGAGTCCGTCCCGGAATCCGGTCAAACGTGTGATCCGGAATCCCGCCAATTTTTCGACCCATCGCCCCGCGAATTACCGCCGGCAGGATCTTCTTCGCCAGCTCCACCCCCGCCAGCCGCGAAGCATCAATCAGCCCGATCTCGTACTTGTCCAGGATGTAGCAGGGCCACGTAATCGCGCCCTTCTCGCTCGCAAATGGAGATCCGTCCGGCCCCAAAGTCTCCGCGTAAGCTTCCACCAATCGCCGCGCCTTAGCCGCTGCCGCCGCATCGCCCGTGCCCGCATGGTATCGCGACAGCGCGCTGATGTACTGGCCCAGCGTATGCCCCGGAACAAAGCCATCCGCGTCATACCACCCGCCCATGTCATCGCCAGGCGCGGGCAACCCCGCCTTCTGCCGGTAGACCTTCATCAGCCGGTCTTCATTCAGCCCCAGATAATGCCGCTGCAGATGGTCATACTGCCGCTTCAAGGGCCCCCCCGTCAGCCGCACCTCGCCATAGGCGAACTCCCGCAGCTTTTCACGCGGACTCTCCGCACCCCGCGCCGCAACCGCCAACCCCGCCGCCCCGGCCAGAAAGGACCTTCTCGTGACACCAATATCCATTGATCCGGATGCTATCATGACCGCCGTGTACTCGCCCACCAGGATCTACGCAAAGTATTGGATCGAAACCGCCTTCCCCGTCGAAGCCGCCGCCGCTGTCATGGCCGGAGAACAATCCGCCGGAACCTTCGTCCGTGTCGAAGGCGAGACCGACGAACTCCGCGCCGCCCACGGAGCCGCCGTCGAATCCATCGAACTCCTCGACGCAGTCACCTCGCCTTCCCTCCCCGGAGCCGGTAAACCAAAGGACGCCAGCCAATGGCAGCGGGCCCACGTCGAACTCTCCTGGCCCATCGCCAACATGGGGCCGTCACTCCCCAACCTCATCGCCACCGTAGCCGGCAATCTCTTCGAACTCAAGCAATTCTCCGGTCTCCGCCTCCTCGACGTCACCCTGCCCCCGGCCTTTCTCGACCGCTACCAGGGTCCCCAGTTCGGTGTCGCCGGAACCCGCCGTCTCACCGGAGTCCCCCAGCGACCCCTCGTCGGCACCATCATCAAACCCAGCGTCGGCCTCTCCCCCGCCGCCACCGCCGTCCACGTCGATAAACTCGCCGCCGGAGGCATCGACTTCATCAAGGACGACGAACTCCAGGCCGACGGTCCCCACTGTCCCATCAAGGACCGCATCCAAACCGTCATGGACGTCATCAACCGCCACGCCCAAACCGCCGGTCGCAAGGTCATGTTCGCCTTCAATATCACTGGCGAAATCGACGAAATGCTGCACCGCCACGACCTCGTCCACGCCGCCGGAGGCACCTGCGTCATGGTCAGCCTCAACAGCATCGGCCTCCCCGCTCTCGTCGCCCTCCGCCGCCACTCGCAGCTCCCCATCCATGCCCACCGCAACGGCTGGGGCCTCTACAGCCGCTCCCCCTTCATCGGCATCAGCTACATCGCCTACCAGAAGTTCTACCGCCTCGCCGGCATCGACCACGCCCATTGCAACGGCCTCGCCAACAAGTTCTGTGAGGACGACGCCTCCGTCATCGCCTCCGCCCGCGAATGCCTCAAACCCATGTTCCAGGTCCCCGGACGCGGCTGCGAAATCATGCCCGTCTTCTCCTCCGGCCAGACCGTCCGTCAGGTCCCCGGAACCTGGCAGGCCCTCAACTCCACTGACTTAATCTTTGCGGCCGGTGGAGGCATCATGGCCCACCCCGGAGGCATCTCAGCCGGAGTCCGCGCCCTCCACCAGGCCTGGGAAGCCGCCCTCACCAATACCCCCCTCGAAACCTGCGCCCAGTCCAGCCCCGAACTAAGAGAAGCCCTGGAGACCTTCAAATGACCCCCCTCTTCTCCTGGTACGGAGACGACTTCACCGGCTCCACCGACGCCCTCGAAGTCCTCGCCTCCGCCGGCCTCGAATCCGTCCTCTTCCTCGCCCCGCCCACGCCAGCCCAACTCGCCCAATTCCCCCACGCCCAGGCCATCGGAATCGCCGGAGAAAGCCGCAGCCGCGGCCCCGCCTGGATGGACACCTGTCTTCCCCCCGTCTTCGAATCCCTCCGCGCCATCGGAGCCCCCCTAACCCAGTACAAAGTCTGCTCCACTTTCGACAGCTCCCCCGAAACCGGAAGCATCGGCCGGGCTCTCGAAATCGGTCGCCAAATCTTCGGCAACCCGTGGGTCCCCATCGCAGTTGGAGCCCCCCACCTCCGCCGCTACGTGGTCTTCGGCAATCTGTTCGCCGTATCTGACGACCAAAATCACCGCATCGACCGCCACCCCACCATGAGCCGCCACCCCGTCACGCCCATGGACGAAGGTGACCTCCGCCGCCACCTGGCCCGCCAAACCGCCCTCCCCCTCGGCCACCTCGACCTCGTCGCCCTCCGCACCAACCCGCAAGCCGCCCTCGAACAGGCACTTACCCACAACCCCGCCGCCATCCTCTTCGACGGCCTCTTCGACGACTCCCTCCTCGAAACCGGTCGCCTCATCTGGCAGCACTACTCAAAAACGCCCGGCCCCGAAAAACCAGCCTTCTGCGTCGGCAGTTCCGGCCTTACCCGCGCCCTCATGCTCCACTGGCGAGAAGCCGGTCTCATCCCCGCCACCCACCAACTCCCCGTCGTCATCGAATCCAACCGCATGGTTGCCATCAGCGGCAGTTGCTCCCCGGTCACCGAAAGCCAGCTCCACTGGGCCATGCAGAACGGTTACGCCGCCCTGCCCGTCCATCCCGACTCCACTGGCCTCGAAGACCTCGTCACCCAGGCCGCCGAAGCCACCGTCCATCACCCCGGAGTCATCCTCTACACCGCCCTCGGCCCCCTCAACGGAGCCCCACCCAGAGGTGAGTCCCTCGGCGAGCTCCTCGGCCTGCTCCTCCGCGACCTCATCCGCAAAACCGGTATCCGCCGGGCCGCCGTAGCCGGAGGCGACACCGCCTCCCACGCCGTTCGCCAGCTCGGCATCGATGCCCTCACCTTCGCCGGACCCCTCTCCCCCGGCTCCCCTCTCTGCCGCGCCACTTCTCCCGATCCCGCTCTCGACGGCCTGGAGATTACCCTGAAAGGTGGCCAGGTCGGCTCAACTGATTTTTTTGAAGTGGTACGCAAAGGAAAATAGTGAAACACGAATCCGAAATCACCATCGCCCTCCTCGGAGCGGGCGGAAAAATGGGCCTGCGGACGGCCAACAACCTCCGCAAGACCCAGTACAAGGTCCGCCACGCAGAGATCGCCGACCGTGGCCGCGCGCTCCTCTCTGAGAAAGGCATCACCGCCGTCACGCCCGAGGAAGCCATCGAGGGGGTGAATGGAGAAGACGCAGCGGACGTTACCATCCTCGCGCTCCCCGATAACCGCATCGGCCAGATCTCCCAGACCCTGGGCCACCGCTTTCGCCCCGGCTCCATGCTGATCGCGCTCGATATCGCCGCCCCCCTCGCCGGACACCTCCCGAAGCGCGACGACCTCACCTTTTTCGTCTCCCACCCCTGCCACCCCTCCGTCTTCGGAGGCGAAACCGAGCTCGACGCCCAGAACGACTTCTTCGGAGGCATCAGCGCCCGCCAAAACATCGTCTGCTCCCTCGTGCAGGGCCCGGAAGACGATTACGCGGTGGGCGAAGCCATCGCCCGTGCCATGTACGCACCCGTCCTCAACTCCCACCGCTGCACCGCCGAACACATGGCAATCCTCGAACCGGTGCTCTCCGAAACCGTGCTCGGAACCTGCCTGACGGTGGTCGGTGAGGCCATTGACGAAGCCGTCCGCCGCGGAGTCCCCGAGGCCGCCGCCCGAGACTTCGTCCTCGGCCATCTGAAAGTCGAACTCGGCATCGTCTTCCGGCTTTTCCCCGGTGCCACCTTCTCCGACGGAGCCAAAAAAGCCATCGAAGAAGCGAAAAAGACCATCTTCCAGCCCAACTGGAAGCGTGTTTTCGACCGCGACGCCATCGCCGAAAGCATCCGCAACATCACGACACCCTCATGACCGAAATCCGCCCCACTACGAAGTTCGTCACCGCCGGAGCCCTCGCGCTGGCCTTTATCGCCGTAGTCGCCTGGGGGTGCCTGCTGGCAGTCCCAGGCACGGAGCTCTGGATGCCGGCAGCAGCCTCCGCACTCCTGCTCTGGCCTCTGGCCAAGTGGATTCCAATCCGCTTCACCGTGACCACGCTCACCAGCGACCGCCTGCGTTCGGAAACCGGCATCCTGTCCAAATCCACCCGCAACCTGATGCTGGCCCGGGTGCAGGACGTGGGTGTCAATCAGTCGCTCTTTCAGCGCATCACGGGCGTGGGAGATATCTGGATTGAGACCGCGGGAGCCTCATCCCGTGTGGTGCTCTCCAACATCGATCAGCCCCAAAAGATAGCCGATCTGCTGCTGGATGCCGCTCATTCTTCCGGCCTTACGTCCTGAATGTAGCCCATGTTTACGGCGCGCATGCGCCAATCGGAAATAATCTGGCAGCACCGCTCCCGCGTCAGGCCGTAGCGCTGCGCGATCAGGCCTGTCGACCAGCCTCGCACGAAGTACAGCACGGCTAATCGCCACTGCACATCGCGCCGGGGTTTGGTGCCGAATGTCGGAGCCTGTGACGGGAAACAGACAATGTTCCGCCGCAGCGCATCCTGTAACTCCCTGTTGCCGAACGCAGCCAGGTCGAGGGGTATGTGGTCCACGTGTTCCTTCCCGGATCATGAAGAACCGCGGGAACAGGGGCGGCAGGTGAGAGGTGGCCTACAGAGCCACCTCCCGTATTGTAGTCCGAAATTTACTTCCAGTTGAGGGCTAAGTGGACGAATGTGCTGAGCGGGACCCCGGTCGGGCCCTTCGCCATGTGCGGTTTTGCGTCATCGAGCCACGCCGTTCCGGCGCAATCGATGTGAACCCACGGCGTGTCGCCCACGAATTCCTTCAGGAACATGGCGGCCGTACAGGCGCCGCCCCAACGGGTCCCGATGTTCTGGATGTCGGCGTAAACGCACTTTAGCTGTTCCAGGTACTCGTCGAAGAGCGGCATGTGCCACATCTGCTCGCCGGCCTGCTTGGAGGCAGCCAGGAAGGTGTCCAGGAAATCGTCGTTGTTCGTGTAAACGCCCGAAGCGGCATGGCCGAGTGCGACCACAATCGCGCCGGTAAGTGTCGCGGCGTCAACCAGATGCGTGCAGCCCAGCTGCTTCGCATAAGTAATCGCATCCGCCAGAATTAACCGGCCTTCGGCGTCGGTATTGAGGATTTCAATGGTCTTACCGGAAAGAGAAGTCACGATATCGCCCGGCCGCTGTGCCTTGCTGCCCGGCATGTTTTCAGCTGCGGGAATTACGCCCGTTACGCTCACGCCCGGCTTCAGCGCGGCAATCGCCTGCATGGCGCCGATAACGGCTGCGCCACCACACATGTCGTACTTCATCTTCTCCATGCCGTCAGCGGGCTTGATGGAGATGCCGCCGGTGTCGAACGTGACCGCCTTGCCAACCAGGCCAAGGTTATCTTTCGTGGGGCCGGACGCCGGGTTGTACCGGATGATGATCAGCGCCGGAGGCTCCGCGCTGCCCTGTGCCACGCCCAAAAGAGCGCCCATGCCGAGCTGCTTCATCCGGTCCTGGTCCAGTACGTCGATCTCGAGGCCGGCTGCTGCCGCCACCGCCCGAGCCCTGGCCACTAAAGCCAAAGGAGTCAGCACGTTCGGCGGTTCTACGGCGATGTCGCGGGTGGTATTTAGAGCCGTCCCAATCACCCGGCCCTTCTCAAACGCCGCATCTACCGCCGGATCGGTTGATTCCACTGCGATCAACACCCTCCCAATGGCCTTTTCGGGCTCCTTGCCTGTTGTTTTCAGCAGATCGGGTTCCCAAAGCGCCACTACGCCGGCTTCCGCCGCAGCTTCCACATCGGCGGCAGCGTGCACCGCAACGGCCACGCTCTTTATGCCCTTGCTTTTCAGGGTCCGCAGCGCCCCGGAAATCAGTTTGCGAAGTTTCGTGGAATCAAGAGCTTCCGGCTTTCCGGAGCCAGCCACCAACACGCGCGGCGAGGCAAACCCGGCCACATTGTGGACCAGCGTGTACTCGGCAAACTTGCCCGAGATCTCACCCGACTCGTATTGGACGGGTAAAACCCCGGCGAGGGACTTTCCCCCTTCAGCTTCAAAAACGATTACGGCATCGGCGCTCACTGCTGCCGCGCTCTGGCGGACCAGGTTCAATTCCATGTTGTTCTCAAATCCCTTAGAATTTCATTTTGCTGGCACGGACGGCTTCACGGGCTTCCGATTCAGCGGTTTTGGCTCGTTCCGTCTCGCGCTTGTCGTGGAACTTCTTGCCCTTCGCCACGGCGATTTCACATTTTATCCTGCCATTTTTCAGGTACATGCGAATCGGGACAATCGACAATCCTTTGATGCGGATCGCCTCATGGAGTTTCGTGATTTCGCGCCGGTGCAGCAACAACTTACGAGGCCGGACCGGACTGTGATTCTCCCGGTTTCCATGGCTGTACTCGCTGATATGGGCGTTCAGCAGCCAGGCTTCGTTGTTATCCACCGTGGCGTAGGCTTCGCGAAGCTGCACCTTGCCGGACTTGGCGGCCTTCACTTCGGTGCCGCTCAGCGCGATGCCCGCTTCGTAGTGGTCCAGCAGGAAAAAGTTATGCCCCGCCTGACGGTTATCACTGATCGTCTTGTTGTTAAGGGACTTGTCGGCGGCCAATTGCGATTTTTCCTCTCAACGCGTTGCACTTCTCACGCGTCAGCTATATCGATGATAGTCGAACGTCTGGGAGTCGGGTTCCAAAGGGTGGTTGCGATCCTGGTTTGCTGGCTCCTGCTGGTGCCGGCGGTACCGCTGGGAGCCAAGACACGCAAAGGCGATAAACTCCGCACAGAATCCCGCAGCGAAGAGCAAAAAGGCAACCTGGATCACGCCCTGGAACTGGCGGAAAAGGCCCTGGCTGAAGATGCGACCGATCCGGCCTACATCCTGCTCGTCCGTCGCCTCCGCTTCGAAGCGGGGGCCGCCCACGTAAAGGTCGGCCAAAAGCTGCGCAATGCGGGCAAACTGGACGAAGCCCTGGCTGAGTTCGAAAAAGCCTATGGTCTGGACGCCGCTTCGGCCATCTCGATCCAGGAAATCCGCCGCACCCGCGAAATGATCGAGCGCAACAAAAACGGCGGCGAAGCTCCCGTGGCCTCAGCCGCCGAGCGCAAAGTAATGACGCCTTCCGAACTCTCGAAGCGCGAATCGCAGGACCGGACCGACTCCCTGCTGCCCGTGCCCGAGTTGCGCGCCCTCAATGCCGATCCGATTGACCTGAAGATGACCAACCGCCCTCGCGTTCTCTTCGAAACCGTGTGCAAGGTGGCCGGTGTCAATGTCCTGTTCGACCCCGAATACAACCAGCAGCAGACTTTGCAGCAAGTGCAGGTGGACCTGAACCGCACCACGCTCGACGAAGCGCTGGACCAGCTCTCCATCGTGACCAAGTCCTACTGGAAGCCGCTTTCTGCCAGCACGATCTTCGTGACCGTGGATAACCCCACCAAGCGTCGGGAATATGCCGACCAGGTGGTGAAGGTGTTTTACCTCAGCAACGTGACCACACCCCAGGAAATGCAGGAAATCCTGACCGTGCTGCGTACCGTGGTCGATGTGCAGAAAGTTTTCAATTTTACCTCCCAGAACGCTCTCGTCGTACGCGCGGAAGCCGACACGATGGCCCTGGTTGAGAAGCTGATCGCCGATCTGGATAAGCCGCGCTCGGAAGTTGTGGTCGACGTGATCGTGATGCAGGTCTCCAGTACCTATATCCGCAAGCTGACCGCTGCCTTTGCTCCGAACGGAATCACTACCAACGCTGTGTATGCCCCGAAGGGGACCACCACGACTACTTCCACCGGCACCGGCACCAGCACCGGCACCACGGGCACCGGGACCACCACTTCCAGCTCCAGCACCTCCCTGGCCCTCAACCGGCTGGGGCATATTTCATCGGGTGACTACTCTCTAACGAACCTGCCAGGAGCTGAGTTTGAGGCGATTCTGACCGATTCCGGTACCCGTGTCCTGCAATCACCACAGATTCGGGCCGCCGATAATGCCAAGGCCTCTATCAAAATCGGCGACAAAGTCCCCACTGCATCCGGCAGCTTCCAGCCCGGTATCGGGGGCGTCGGCGTCGGTGTCAATCCCCTGGTGAACACCCAGTTCACCTTCATTGATGTTGGCGTGAATCTGGAAATCAATCCGAAAGTGCATGACAACGGCGAAGTTTCGCTCCACATCGACCTGGACGTTTCGCAGGTGAAAGACCGCATCGATATCGGCGGCGTTTCCCAGCCGGAAATCAGCCAGAACAAGGCCTTGGCCGATGTCCGGCTCCGTGACGGCGAAGTCAACATCATCGGCGGCATTATGCAGCAGACCAACAGCCGGGCAATTTCCGGCATTCCTGGGCTGGGGAACATTCCGTTCCTGAATCGCCTGTTTACCGGTGAAAACGTGCAGAAGGACAAGACCGAACTGATGATCGCGCTGATTCCGCACATTGTGCGCGGTCCGGAAGTGACGACCAGCAATCTGCGCGGCGTCGCTGCCGGTAACGCGACCCAGATCAAGGTGAATTACGGCGCCCGCCGCGGCGCTTCTGCTGTTGCGGCGCCGCCAGCCACAGCTCCGGCACCTGGCACCGCCCCGGTGACCGCGCCTGTATCCGGGCCGCCCGCCGCCGCTGGCCTGCCGCCCGCTACTGCCCCCGCCGAAACTCCGGTGCCACCGCCCCCCCCTCCTCCCGCCGGCATGGCGAAGATCAGCTTCCTGCCTGGCAACGCGGTGACTACGCAGCTGAGCCAGTCCATTACCGTGACCATTTATGCCGAGAACGTGAAAGATATGGTTCAGGCTGCCGCGAAGCTCCAGTTTGACCCGCGCATCCTGCGGATCACGAATATTGTGGCGGCGGATCTGCCCCAAAGGGACGGTGTGCAGGTGCAGCCGGCCAAGAATATCCTGAACGACTCCGGGACTGCCGAAGTTAGTTTTGCCCGTGCGCCTGGGTCACCCGGGGTATCGGGGGCGGGCGGTCTATTCTCCATAGTCCTGCAGGCGGTAGGCCGCGGGAATACTTCCATAACGGTCCCGAGCCTGACGCTGGCCGCCGCGACGGGCCTGGCGATTCCAGCGGGCGCGCCGCCTCCGCTGGTAGTGAATGTTCAGTAGGTAACCAGTAATGATGCGCCCGGGCAATATCAAAGACCGTCGCGCCGGCATGACGCTGGTGGAGCTGATCGTTGCCTTTACGATCCTGCTGGCGCTGACCTCTATGGCGGTGCCGCTGGCCCGGTCCAACGTCCGCAGGCATAAGGAGCGCGACCTGCGGATGGCGCTGGACCAGGTGCGGAAGGCGATCGATAAGTATAAGGATTACGCGGATTCCGGCAAGCTGGGCCCCCAGACGGGCGTGGACACCTTCAACTATCCGAAGAAGCTGGAAGATTTGGTGGAAGGCGTGAAGGGGACGGGCCAGGGTGCGGATACGAAGCTCAAGTTTCTGCGCCGCATCCCGCTGGATCCGATGACAGGGCAACGGGAATGGGGCGTTCGCAGTCTGCAGGACGACCCGAAGAGCCAGGGGTCGGGCGGGCAGAACGTGTTTGATGTGTACTCGAAGAGTACGGACAGGGGGTCGGATGGCACGCCTTATTCAGAGTGGTAAGAGACGGCAATTCGGCTTTACGCTGATTGAACTGATGATTGTGATGGCGATCATCATCACGCTGATGGGCATGGCGGTTCCGTTTTATCAGAAGTCGATTATGCGCGCCAAAGAAACGGTGCTGCACAACAACCTGATGGCGATGCGGTCGGTGATTGACGAGTACAGCTACGACAAGCAGAAGGCGCCGCAGACGCTGCAGGATCTGGTAACGGACGGTTACCTTCGGGCTGTTCCCAAAGACCCGATTACGGGCAATTCCGATACCTGGAAACTGATTATGGAAGACGCCGCGCAGGCGGTGAGCACCACGGAACCGGGCATTTTCGACGTCCGCAGCGGGGCACCAGGCCGCAGCATGGAAGGCACGCCCTACACCGAGTGGTAGCGGGGCGTGAACATTTGTCCTTCATTCTGATTCGCGGTTTGGGTAGAATGAAGCCAACTATGGCTTTCGATATTCTGCGTTTTCGTGTTTCTGGGCGGTTTGCGATCCTGCTGGCGGCGGTGGGCCTGTCCGCGGGCTCCGCGTGGAGCCAGGCGACGCAGCCGACGTGCCTGTTTAATGCGCCCGCCATTACGGCGCGCGCGGAAGGCTATGCCGAGCGAGTGGGCGATATCACGGTTACCTGTACCGGCGGCACTGCAACCACCAGGGCTTCGCTCACCATGTTCGTTTCGCTGAACACGCCCATTACGAATCGCCTGGATGCCAATGGCGACCCAACCGGGATCACTTTCACGGGGGCGGGTGTCTCTGTGGGTTCGTTGCGTGTGAGTTTGCCCAGCAACCTGTCACTGAATGCGGTGAATTACACGATTCCGACGCCTTCTTCCACGCCTGTGGTGATGACGCTGAGCGGTTTGCGCGTGGCCTTTGCATCGCTCACGGGCAGTCCCTTTGTCTCGGCTTCGGTGGTGGGCGTTGGAGGGAGTTTTAATTCCGGTGTTCAGTTGGTGGTGGCCACCGGCGGGCCCTCGCTGCTCTCATCCGTGCTCTCGAATGGCGTGCCGTGTGCGGGGTCCCCGCTGCCGGCCACGCTGGACTTTGCCACGTTCGCCGCAACCTCCAGTTCCTCCACGCTTCGGGTAACGGAAGCCTCGGTGGCGGCGTTTTCCTCGAAACTTGCGGGTGACGATTCCGGCACGCGCCTGGTGGTGAAGCTGACCGGCTACGGGCCGGGCGTCCGCATCTTTGTGCCCGACGCGATTGTGGGCAACAGTGGCACTTCGTCCACTTCCGGCGGTGCCTTCTACTCCACGGCCGGGCCGGGGACCTATACGCCGGCAGCCAATCAGCTGCTGCTGGCGCGTGTTGCCGGCGCCGATGCCAATGGCGGCGGCGGGAGCCCGGCTTTTTCCGCGCCTGCCATTGTGACCACTTTCTCCACGATGACCGAGCTGACGGTGACGAATGGCGCGGCGCAGGTGATCTACGAAGTTCTGGACAGCAACGCCGGCGTGCAGGAATCGGCGCATATTCCGGTTTTTGTGGTGGTGCCGGCAACCAGTTGCCCGTCCACGCTGACGCCCACTTTGAGTGCGACGCTGGGCCCCGTTTCCACGGTGGCGATTGCCACCGCAACGGATCCGATCCCGCGTTTCGCCGCCACCACACCGGGTTCGGACTGCACTGTTCTGAGTGATTGCAATGCGCTGTATTACCCGAAGCTCTCGGTGGACGAGACGCCGATTACTCTTACGGGGACCTCGCTGGGTGACACGCGTTCGGCCAGCGTCCGGGTGGGGAATACCGGAAGCGGGCTGCTTGCCTGGAATGCCACGGTGGCGTATGGCTCGGGGACCAACTGGCTGACGGTTTCGCCCTCATCCGGCGCCAACAATTTGACGTTACAGGTAATTGCGAATTCTTCCCAGCTCGCGCCCGGAACCTACACAGCAACAGTGACGGTGAGTGCCGGGGTGTATGGCTCCGGGGTGATCCCGGTCACGTTTACCGTGGGCGCGGTCGGCGTGGTGATCCAGAACGTGGGGAATGCCGCTTCCTTCCAGTACGGGACGGTGGCGCCTGGGTCTTACGCGGTGTTGTACGGCCTGAACATGGGCGGGCAGAATGTCTCCGTCACCTTTAATGGTTTGGCGGCCACGCTGGTCTACAAGAGCGCCACGCAGATCAACCTGATTGTTCCCGCCACCCTGGCGGGCCAGCAGGGGGCCAGCGTGATTGTGACCGCGGATAGTTTGGTGAGTAACAGCTTCACGGTGGCCCTGGCCCTGAATGCCCCGGGCATTTTCACGCCGGGGATTGTGAATTACACGGGCGGGCAGGTGAATACGGTGACGAATCCGGCTACAAGGGGCGATTTTGTGACGGTGTACCTGACCGGGCTGGCGACTCCGGTTTCGGGTTCCGTGACGGTGAACATCGGCGGCCTGTCCAATCTGACTCCGACCTATGCCGGGGCCCAGGGCACCTTCCCAGCCCTGAATCAGGTAAATATCACGGTGCCGGCTTCCTTGCCGGCGACGCCGAATCCGGTGCTGATGCAGGTTTGTGTTCCGGGAACCCTGGGGCAGCAGCTTTGTTCGAACGCCGTGAGCCTTTACATTCGATAGGGTGGGAAACCTGTTCGGCCGGGGCGCGTATTAAGATAAAACGTTCCCGCCGTGACTCGACACAAAAAGCTCGTTCCGTTGCTGTTCCTGCTGGTCACCGTGGCGTTTGCGGCCGCGGTGGGGGATGGGGCAGCCACGCCCGCCATCCGGGCCAGCTTCATTCAGGCTTATACCCGTGGCCAGTTCTCGCTCTACGTGAATGCGCCGACGGCGATTAAGGCGCTGGGCTCGCCGGGGCTGGTGCAGGAATTTCCAGCCACCGCAAATACGGCGTTGAAGTACGCGCTGATTAAGCCGGACCCGAACGCACCTCTGGCGCAGTTCGATACTTTGCAGGTTTCGCCCGATATTTACACGCCGTACACGGCCGTGGGGGCGACTACGGCCGGGTATCCCACTATGGATACGGCGGCCTGTCCCGCCAATGGCTTCGGGACCTGCAACTACCAGTTGTTCACGAAAAACTACGCTATCTTTGCGTACTCCGAGCCCATCATCGCCACCTTCACCGTGGCCGACCCTTTTTATTCGGTGTGGAACACCACGGGCGGCTTGGGTGGGATTTTGGGCCTGCCAACCAGCGGGGAGAATGCGGTTACCTCAATCAGTAAGGTAGCGGGGACGCAGCAGACGTATCTGGGGGGGGCTATTTACGCCTACCCGGCTGGTTCTACCACAGCAGCCGCCTACAGTGTGAGCGGCGCTTTCTATAGCGCGTGGGCTGGCAGCGGGGGCTATGCCTCGCTGGGGTTTCCCACGGGGGAAGCAGCTTTGGTGGTGGCCAGCGGCGTGATCCGCCAAACTTTCGAAGGCGGACGGATTGACCAGGCCCCCGGCAGTACGCCGGTGGTTCTGTATCCGGTAGGGCTGGTGGGTATCACCTACGCTTCGCCGGGGGTGAGTCTGGTTCCGGGGGGCAGTGCCACCATAACTGCCACCACGCTGGACACCCAGGGGACCAGTGTGACGGGGCGGGCGCTGACCTGGTCGAGCACGAATGGCGTGGTAGCAACGGTGACTGGAAATGGGTACTCCGCTACGGTACACGGCATCTCGGCCGGGGCTGCGAATATTTTTGTCACGGTGGAAGGTAAAACCAGCGCACCGATTGCGGTTCGGGTGGGTGGGGCGTGTTGTCTGGTGGGTGAAGGAGCCCCCACGCCCGTGATGACGCAGGCTTTTCAGGCGGCGCTCGACCGGAACCAACTGGCGGCAACGCTGCCGGTTGCGGGCCTGGTTGCCCGTACCGGGGATGGCTATATACAAACGGTGACGGCCGGGGGGAGCGCGTACGTGGTGTCTCTGGCGACGGGCGCCGGCAACGCCTATGTGAGTTCTGGTGCCATTTACAGCGCGTATCTGGCGGCGGGCGGTTTTTCCGGCCCCCTGGGGTACCCGGTGTCGGACGCCTTGCTTGGGCTGCAGCGTTACTCCAGTGGCGCGGTTCTGGTGGGAAGTCCAGTGCTGGTGGGAAGTCCGGTTCGCCTGGTCCCTGCGGTGATCGCTGGCAAATGGCTGGTGGGCGGGGGTGTGGCGGGGGCGCTGGGGCTGCCTGTTTCGGACGCGGTGGCATTTCAGTCGGTTCTGAACACGGCGGGGAGTTTCCAGGCGTTTGCAGGGGGCGCGATTTACGCGGTGGCTGTCGGCTCCAAAGCGGGGGGAGTGGCCTATACTTCGGCGGGTCCGGTGCTGGCTCGGTATTTGGCGCTGGGCGGTACTGGCGGGGCGCTGGGGGCGCCGATCAGCGACCTGGCGAATGGCCGGCAGGACTTTGAAACGGGCTATATTGACCTGCAGCCGGGGGCTGCGGTTGCGGTGGAGCACTTTTTTGTGCGGAAACCCGCGATTTCGGTCACGCCGGCCACGGTAGTGCCGGGGGGGCGGGTGCATGTGAGTGCTACGGGCTTTGCGCTGGGCGCGAAGCTGAACTTCTCCGTCACGGGCCAGGCGAATTTTACGGTGCCGGTTCCGGCGGGAGTGTTTGCCTGGGATATCCTGGTTCCGGCCACCGCCAGGCCGGCAACGGTTACCGTGCAGGCGACGGCGGCAGGCGCGGCCGACGCCGCTTCCGCTACCTATACGGTGGCGTTGGCGGCCTCACTGCTGCCAGGCTTGACGCTGGTATCCGGTGACCAGCAGACCGGGGCGCCCGGCAGCAGGCTGCTGGCACCCTTAGTGTTTTCTCTGCTGGATGCCGCGGGCGCCCCGCTGGCGGGCGTGCCGGTGGGCTGGAATTTGTCGCCCGGTGCCGCAGTGACTGGCGACGCGGTGACGGATGCCAACGGCCGGGCCAGCGGCTTCGTCCGGTTGCCACTGCACGAGGGTGTCTCGCTGGGGGCGGTTTCGGCGGCGGGGAAGGTAGTCAGTTTCAGCGCCCTGGCCACAGCCCGGGCATTGGCCGGGTTTCCGGCCTTCCCGCAGAGCGCGGTGGGGGGGACTTTGGCGGCCACTTTGGCGTCGTTGCTGCGGTACCAGCAGAATCAGGGCATTTTGGGGGCGCCCCGCGGTCTGGCCACGGTGGCGGGACTCGAGCAGTACCTGCAGGCCAACAATGGCTACGCGCCATCGGACCACGCCATCCTGATGGCCAATCCCTGGGTGAGCGCTGGTTTTGCCGGGGCCGGTCTGGTGCTGGACCCGTTGAATCTGGATGGTGTTCGGGATGCCGTTGCCGCAGGCCAGCCGGTAGCCCTCGCGTTGGCGCTGCAAGTGAATGGCGCAGCGGCGGGGACTACCTTCGTGGCTGCTACCGGGGTGAATGCGGACGGCTCTCTCGCGATCGCTGACCCGAACCCCACGCTGGCCCGCACGTCTTTATCCGAGTATTTGACGGGCTTTTCCGCCGCCGGCGCCCGGGTAAAGGGCGCTCTGGACGGGGTACTCCGGGTGACGGCCAGCGTCTCGGCGGTGAACCGGCTCAGTTTCGCCACGCCGTTATCGGCTCAGGCGTTGCTCTCCGCGCAGGCCCTGGCTGGTTCCGGGCCGGGCAGCTGTACGGCCCTCGATCTGCATGAAGCCGGTGACGCGGGTGGCACGGCGGGCTTGCGGTTCCATTACTGCGAAAAAGGTACCAGTTACGAGCTGGATCTGGTGGCCGGTAAGGGGGGCAGTGTGCTGGATCTTGTGGCGGGCACGCAGGTTCCGGTTCCGGCGGACGGGGATGTGGCCTTCCAGGTAAACGCGGCGAGTCCCGCCCTGACGGTGGCCCCGCAGCGGCTGACCGTTACCTCAGTGGCGGACGCTGCCTCATTCGGGACGACGCTGGCGCCCGGTTCCATCATTAGTGTCTTCGGCGCCGGCCTGGGGGCGGGCGGCCGGGCCCCGACGGTGACGCTGGGTGGCCGGACATTGCCGGTTCTCTATGCCTCGCCGTTTCAGGTGAACGCCGTGATTCCGGCCGACGTGGTGCCGGGTACGCTGTCCCTTTCCGTAACGGGGCCGTTGGGGAACGCCACGCAGAGCCTTTCTGTCACGGCCACGGGGCCCGCCATTTTTGTTCTTAGTTCCCGTCCAGGGGGCTGGCAGGGGGCTATTCTGAACCAGGACGGAACGCTGAACGGCCCGGATAACCCGGCAGGCCGCGGCAGTTTTGTCTCCGTCTACGCGACGGGTGGCGGGGCTACCGCCTTGCGCAATGGCCTGCAGGCCACGGTAGCGCCGATTACGGTTTCCGTGAACGGGGCCCCCCCTCTGGCGGCCTCGTGGGCCGGGGCGGTGGCGGGGTTTGTGGGGCTCTACCAAATTAATGTGCAGATTCCCGCCTCTACGGCTCCAGGGCTCGCCGCGGGGCTGACCGTCCAGGCCGATGGCAAGATCAGTAATTCCGTCCTGATCGCCCTGCAGTAGCAGAAAATGATGAAATCTCGTTCATTTTGCAAAAAACCTGCTTCTTCCTCTTGCATCGCTTGCGGGAACCCTTTATAGTTAGTTACTTGCAGGCCAAGCTGGAGGGAGAGTTATGAATTCCTTCACTTGACAACGCCCGTGCAGTTGCGTTATCAAGGTATTTGGTATTTGGTCTCAAACGTTTTTTTTACGATTTTGCTTTTCGGTAGTGGGCCCAGCAGTTAAAAGAGGCTCACACCCAACAAGATGTACCGCTCAGGCAGACCGCTTCAGGAATGCCGGCAAGCCATGCCTCCGCCCGACACGGAGAAAAATCAAGTAGTATCGGTGACTCGTTGTAGTTGAGGCTCGGGTTGCGTAAGCACTCCAGGCGATTCACAACTTCAAGAAATTTCTCAAGGAGAGAAAATGTTTAGCATCTCAAAGAAAGTATTTGGCCTCGCC
>CAIYVZ010000050.1 GCA_903929755.1 uncultured Acidobacteriia bacterium | reverse complement strand
CGCAGCTTTCCGAAGCCACCTCACTGCTTCTGCCGAGTCCTTCGAGACCCCTTCGCCATTTGCGTACATAATGCCAAGGTTGCTCTGAGCATTGGCATAACCCTGGTCCGCAGCTTTCCGAAGCCACCTCACTGCTTCTGCCGAGTCCTTCGAGACCCCTTCACCCTTGAAGTACAAAAGTCCCAAGTCATTTTCAGCAACGGCATTCCCTTGCTCAGCCAAACTCTGCAATTGTCGGAGGGCCAGTTTGTTAGTTTTCGCTACATCCATCAGAGCATTGATGATGGTGCGCTCAGGGTGAATGATCATCGGTGTCAACTGCTCCCTGAACAGTAGAGCAGTGATTGCAGCGAGAACCAAACCCCCGATCAACAGTCGCTTCGCCGTCTTAGCAGGTGCAGGAGGTTGTGGTGCCTGCTCAAACTGGGGTGGCAGACCCGGCTGTGGTGCCTGCTCAAACTGGGGTGGCACATTGGTGTGCTCTTGCTGCCGAGACCCACAAGACCCACAGAATACGGATTCAACAGGAACAGCAGCCCCACACTTGCCGCAAAACCTGTTCTGTGGACTTTGAGCCACCGCCGGAGCAGGTGCAGGAGGTTGCCACTGATTAGGAGGCGCAGGAGGTGCCTGTGGTGCCTGTACCGGCGAAGTACAGAATGGACACTCTTCCTTCGAAGGTGAAATTTCCCGGGAACACTTTGGACAAACCCAGCTGAACATTGGTAACCATAGTACTCTTTTTGCAGGTGAATCGCCAGGTACGATTGATACCTCGAATGCTGCGGCGACGGGTCGATGTCTGGCAAAAAGTGTCAGAATCGAGCGTTTCTACTCGCCACTGACCTGCTATCCTTACTTTAGTGACGATGGCAAATGTAGCACCATGATGTAGCACCATATTGCTGGCACTCACTGTAAGTCCTTGAAAGTAAAGGGCGGGCCCTTAGCTCAATGGTTAGAGCAGCGGACTCATAATCCGTTGGTTCTGGGTTCAAGTCCCGGAGGGCCCACCAAATTTCTCCTTTCAATTCAATAGTTTAGGTTTCTGTACTAAGCCCAGGCCCGGGCTTAGTACAGAAATACTGTACCCCAACTCCTGCCGAGGTGGTTTTCCAGCCTTGGTTGTCGCCCCCCACGAGGTCGCAGTGGTTCGCCATGTCGCAGCAGTTGCAAACGGTGCGGCTGCTGTCATGGAACAACGCACCGAAACTCCAGGGTGTTTACAAGTTGACCGACCGAATTCGGATGTGTGTCCATCCCGGTCGGGACGGGTGTAAAATTGCCAACAAGACATGTTGTGCCAATTTGCGGGAATTTTCGGCCACAAGTACGTTTTCGGGAAGCTGTTACCGTTCGTCTTCCTGCTTGCTGCCGTGACAGCTGTGGGCGCGGACGAGCCTGTTCTGCTGAAAAATTCCGGCGCGCCGATTAAAGTTCCCTATCAGTGCGCGGAAGATGAGCTACAGGCTGTCGGCCTGCTCTGCACCGAGCAGGAACCTTGTGTTGTTTATCTGGAGCTTTCCTCCATCGTGCCAGTGGGCCGCAAAGTCTATCTGGCGGGTGACCTGCATGCCACCTCCGGGACGATTACGTCCATCTTGTTGGGGAGTGACGACGGCGGCACTACGTGGCGCGAACCGTCGCCGCGGATCCGGATGGCGGGTCTGGGGCAGGCGCAGTTCTATGATCTGGAACACGGCTGGGTGGTGGGCGAAGCGCAGTATCCGCTGCCGCATGACCCGTTCTTCCTGGTGACTTCCGACGGCGGTGTTACGTGGCGAAACCGTGCCTTAACGGAAGACGGCGGACCAGGGGCGGTGACGAAATTCTGGTTTGACTCCGATCGGCATGGCGAAATGATCGTGGATGCGGGTAAGTCGTCGCCGAGTGGCCGCTACATCTCCTACGAGTCGGAGACGAGCGGGGAAAGCTGGATGATTCGGGCAACGAGCGACCGGATGCCGAAGATCGCACGGGCTCCTGCCATTCTGGAAAGCGAAAACTTTCGAGTGAAGGCGGACAGCAAGCGCAACGTGTACGATATCCAGAAGAAGAACGGCGAACGCTGGGAAACGATGGCGTCCTTTGCGATTGACGTGGCCTCGTGCAAGATGAAGGCTCAGGAATTCAAGGACGAGCCGGTGGTTGATCCTGCAGCCGCATCAACGGATGCCAGTCCGGATAAGGACTATGTGGAAGAGCTTCATCTGGGGGGGGCGGCACCTGTGAAGAAACCCTCAAAAAAGTCGGCGACTCCGCCCAAAGGCAAGAAGACCTGATTGGCCACCACTAACGTCCGCACCAAGGCAAGCTCGGTGGATCTGGAGATTTTCCGCAATCTGTTTGTTTCCATTGCCGAGGAGATGGGGACGGTCCTGCGCCGGACTGCTTTCTCAGCCAATATTAAGGAACGCCGTGACTACTCCTGCGCGGTTTACGATGCGGCCGGCGAAACCATCGCGATGGGCGACCACATGCCCGTGCATTTGGGGGCGATGCCGCTCTCGGTGCGACATGCACTGGATGCTTTCACGCTGGGGCCGGGCGATGTCGTTATCCTGAATGATCCCTTCCGTGGCGGGACGCATCTGCCGGACATTACCGCCGTATCAGGCGTCTTCTTCGGCAACAAGAAACAAGCTGTTTTTTACGTGGCCAGCCGGGCGCACCACTCGGATGTTGGCGGGATGAGTCCGGGTTCCATGCCGCTCGCCCGGGAGATTTATCAGGAAGGTCTGCGGATACCCCCTCTGCTGCTGATGAAGGCCGGTAAGATGCGGCGGGACGTTCTGGAACTGATTTTGGCCAACGTACGAACCCCGGAAGAGCGCGAGGGCGACCTTCTGGCGCAGATTATGGCGGGCAGGCGCGGGGAAGCCCGGCTTCGGGAAATTGCGGCCCGGTATGGGTTGGCTCGTGTGCGGCGCAGCGTGGCGGGGCTTCTGGATTATACGGAACGGATCACGCGTGCCACCATCTCAGACATTCCACGCGGCACGTACCGGTTCGAAGATTTTCTGGACAGCGACGGCATTACGGCGGAACCGGTGAAGATCGCAGTTACGCTGCGGATCCTCGGCGATTCCGCGGAGGTTGATTTTGCAGGCTCCAGTCCACAAGTGGCCGGTTCAGTGAACGCCAATTACGCGATCGCGATTGCCGCCGCCATGTACTGTTTCCGGTGCCTGATTACGACCAGTGTCCCCTATAACGCAGGGCTGCTGCGGCCCATTAAAGTAATCGCGCCGGACCGAAGCGTAGTGAATGCCGGATTGCCTGCGGCGATGGCTGCCGGCAACGTGGAAACGTCGCAGCGCATTACGGACACAATTCTGGGAGCTCTGGCGCAAGCCCTGCCGGACCGAATTCCGGCGGCCAGTTCCGGCACCATGAATAACCTGAGTTTCGGAGGCTGGGACACCCTCCGGTGCCGACCCTTCGCCTACTATGAGACGATTGCGGGGGGGATGGGGGCCTCGGCTCGCGGGCCGGGGCGTTCGGCTACCCATACGCACATGACGAACAGCTGGAACACCCCTGTGGAGGCTTTCGAACATGCCTATCCCTTGCGGGTAGAGGCCTATACGGCACGCTCCGGGTCTGGCGGCGAAGGCCGATACCCGGGGGGGGAAGGCATTCGTCGCGAACTACGCTTTCTGGAGCCTGCGGAGGTGACTATACTTTCGGATCGGCGCGCACGGGGGCCCTGGGGTCTGGCCGGTGGCGGCAGCGGCGCTACAGGTCGCAACACGTTAATTGATGGCGAGACCGGTGCGGAGCGAACCCTGGAAGCTAAGATCCGATTCGAAATCCGGCAGGGTGATACGCTGCGCATCGAATCGCCTGGCGGCGGTGGCTGGGGCCCGGTAGCCTAATAGTTCATGACTCTGAGCCGTTCCGAACGTTTTTTCCTTGCGTGCCTCCTCGCGATCCTGACCTGGTTCACGTGGCGTGGCCTCACCATGCACTATTCGGGCGACGACATGATGAACATGTACGGCGCCTGGCAACTGAATCCCTCTCGTCTGTGTAAAGCGGTCATCCTCTTCTGGGTGCCGATTTATCGGCCAGTCGGCAGTCTGGTATACCGTGCGTTTTATGAATTTGTCGGCTTCCATCCTGCGCCGCTGAATATCTTTTGCTGGCTGCTGCTGGCAGGGAATATGGTGCTGGCGTATGGTTTCTTCCGGACTCTGCTGCAGCATGTGCCGGCAGCTTTTGCGGCGCTCGGCCTGACCCTGGTACATCCGCTTTTTCAGGACCTTTACCTGAGTTCCGGCACCATGTACGACCGGTTCTGGTTCCTGTTCACCACGCTGGGCCTGACCCTCTACGCGCAGTGGCGGAGCAGTGAAAAGGGCCTGACTGTGTTTCGGCAGATTCTGTTGGGGCTGCTTTGCATCCTTTCGATGAGCTCGAAGGAAAGCGGGGTGGCCCTGCCCGTCCTGATGGGCCTCTACGAATTAATTTTTTACATCGGCAAAGAGCGGCCACTTGGTGCGTGGTTTCGTACGCGGGGGCCGGTGTTTGCAGTGCTCGCGGTTATCACACTTATCGATATCCGGAGGGTGAACAGGACGCCCGAAATCGCCATGACGCCGCAGTATCACGCCAGTGCAAGTCTGGGCTTGTGGCTGGAACGGGTGGCTGCCTACTTTAGTATTCTCACGGTAAATCATATTGCTTTTACCGCGCTGGCTGCCGCCGGTGTGCTGCTGGCGATGGCCGCGCTGGGTCTGGTTCTGCGCAATCGTGCCATGCTGTTTGGGCTGGCCTTCTTTGTGGTGACGCTCACGCCGGCAGCGTTGATTTCCATGCGTCCGGGTTATGTGCTGTACGTTCCGGAAGTGGGCCTGGCCCTTTGGGCGGGCGCCGTGTTTCTGGTGGTCACCCAGGCGTTGCCCCGGTTTCGACCCGTCTTGGCGGGGGTGGTTGTGCTGGCCGCGCTGGCGTTCTTCGCGCGCAACTGGCCTGCACCGTTTGACCCTAAATTCGCGCCTGAGTTCAGGCTCACGGAGCAGTTTGAACGCGACTATCCGAAATTACCCAAAGGCAGCCGCCTGCTGTTTGTCACGGACGACTTCCCGCAAACAGGCTGGGACCTGCTGTTCAATCTCCGTTTGATGTATCACGATTCGTCCCTAACGGTGCATCGTCTCGCTGCGCCGAAGGACCAGGGGCCGCCCGACCCTAACGCTCTCGGCGAATATGATCACGTCTTCACACTGGCCGCCGGGAAGTATCGCGAACTGGATCGAAGTGACATAGCCCGCTCCGTGCGCGAGAATATCTTCGCCGATATGACGCTGGGACGGTTCATGAGCATAGCCCGGAAGGACCATGCCGCGTATATCATTTCGGGCGTCATGGATGGCGATAATCCGGATCCCTCACGCTGGACGGCGCCTTCGTCGCGGTACCGGTTCGATTTGTACCCGGCCGCCTCGGAATTCCACGCTAAGTTCTGGGTGCCCGATTTTGTCTCGAAAACCGGTGCGCGACAGCTGACCGTGCTGGTGAATGACCATGCCATAGGCGCGTTTCCGCTGAATCACGACGGAATGAATGAGATCCGGTTCCCGGTCCCCGCATCGGTGATTAGCCGGTCCGGCTATACGCAGGTGGAGTTGAAGGTGGATAACCCGTGGAAAGACGCTGCGGGTAATGCCTTCGGGGTCATCATCCTGAACGCGGGATTTGACTACGCCACAATAAAGTAATGAACCGCGAAAATGAACTGCTGGAGCGAATTCGCCAGCTGGAAGAACTCAACGGCAATCTTCAGGACAAGCTGGACATGATTTATGCGATCCTGTCCCCGGAAGATTCGGATGAGGCGATGGACGATGGGGACGACGAGGACCTGGATGCGGATGACGACGAGCCCCAGGGGTTGGTCCAGATCCAACTGCCGCCGAAGGCGAACGCACAGAGGAGCCCGCAGCACCACACGAACCAGTCGCCGAAGCGTACGTAAAAGGTAAGGTCCGTGCGGTAGGCGAAGGGCATGCGTGCGGCGGCCTGGCGGAATTCGGGCAACGATTTCACTACGCGGCCCGCCGGATCAATCACGGCGCTTACTCCGTTGTTGGTGGCACGCACCACCCAGCGCCGAACTTCGGCAGCCCGCATCCGGACAATCCTCAGATGCTGGTAGCGTGCGGGGGTAGTGCCGAACCAGGCGTCATTGGAGAGGGTAAAGAGGGCCTCCGCACCTCCCGCTACGAATTCCCGGACATACGAGGGGAAGACCGATTCATAGCAGATGAAGGTGCCGATGCGGTGCTCGCCGAGTTTTGAAACCACGGGATAGGAGCCTGCGGCAAAATCGCCGGCTTCAGTTGAGACTTTCTGCGTGATGGCGGCGAAGGGCCACGGGACGAACTCGCCGAAAGGCACCAGATGAACCTTGTCGTAACGGCTGAGGGTCTCGCCGTCAAGTCCCGTCAGCAACGCAGAATTCAGGGGTAGACCGTGGTCGGTTCTGGCTATGGCTCCGGTGAGAATCGGGGCGTGGGCGGTGGCGGAAACCGAGGTCAGGAAGTTGCGAAACGCGGTATCGGTGACGTAGAAGGGGATGGGCATCTCCGGCCACACGATTATGTCTGATCCGGAAGCTCGGGTGGCGGGTGAAGTGGAGAGCAGGCGCAGCTGAGACTCAGTGTCTTCCAGAAGCTCGGTGGTCCAGATGGTGTCCGCGTCCAGATTTGGCTGCACAAGGACGGCTCCAGCGTTGCCGGGCGACGGCTCGGGAACATCCGGCAGGAGATACAGGCCTGCCAGAGCGACGAGCCACAGGCTGGCTCCGCGGCGGCGCAGAATGACGGAGGCGATCACCGAGCCCATCAAAGCAAAGGCGAACGACAAGCCCCACACGCCGGTGATCGGGGCAAGACGCAGCAGAAGCGACAAGTCACTTCCCGCGTTGCCGAGTTGGAGCCATGCAAAGCCCGTGTAGGGGTGTGTCCATTCGAGGGCGACCCAGAGGGCGGCGACGGCGGGGGGCGCGTACCACTTCGGAGGAATGCCCCTGCGGTCTGTGCGCTTTTGAAGGACTCGTCCGGCCAGAGCTGCGAAGACACCGAGTTGTAGCGCCTTCGCCAGGCTGAAAAGCAGCAGCAGAAGCCAGGCCACCAGGGAACTGACACCTGCGTAATGTGCGGCGGTGCCCTGAATCCAGCTGCACAGGAAGAACCAATAGATGATGCCCGTGACGTAACCCTGCAACAGCCGGACTTTCCAGCGCGGTTCACGCGCACAGGCAAGCAGGAGCGGCGTAAGGGCAATCGGTGCCAGCAGTGCCAGAGAAAAAGACGGCAGCAAGGGGCGCGGGAAGAGCAGCAGCAGTAGAAACGCAGAAGCTACGGAGAGCAGCCAGTTCAGAATCACGCGTGTGAAGCCTGCTGGTTCACCAGATCCGCCATGTAGGAACTGCGCACCAGCGGGCCGCTAAAAACCATGCGGAAGCCGATGGAGAGGCCGAAATCGCGGTAGGCGTCGAATTGTTCGGGCGTCACGTACTCGCTGACGGGGAGATTGCGGCGAGTCGGCTGCAGATACTGGCCGATGGTAGCGACGTCGGCATCGTGCGCGCGGAGGTCGCGCAGCAACTGGTGGACCTCCTCGGCGGTCTCGCCCAGGCCAGCCATAAAGCCCGACTTGGTCATTACGGCGGGGCGATGTTGGCGAGCGAAGCGGAGAACGTCGAGCGACTGCTGGTAATTGGCCTGCGGCCGAACCTTGCGGTAGAGGCGCGGTACGGTCTCCATATTGTGGTTGAAGACGTCCGGGCCGGCATCCAGCACGGCAGCGACCGCGGCTAGGTTGCCGTCGAAGTCCGGCGTCAGGACTTCCACCCGCGCTTCCGGAACGGCTTGCCGTACCAGTCGAACGGTCTCGGCAAAGTGGGTGGAGCCGCCGTCATCCAGATCGTCCCTGTTCACGCTGGTGATGACGACGTACTTCAGCTTCATTTCGGCAGCCATGCGCGCAACGTTGGCCGGTTCCGCCGGATCGAGGCGCATGTCGTGCTTTCGCGGATTCCCTTTGGGGACCGAGCAAAAGCCGCAACCCCGGGTACACAAGTTGCCCAGGATCATAAAAGTAGCGGCGCCCCGGTGAAAGCATTCGTGAATATTGGGGCAGCGTGCGGACTCACATACGGTGTGCAGGTTGAGCGTCCGCAGGTCCGACTTGAGCTTATTGAGCGATTCAAAATGCGTTCGCGGGCGACGAGCCCATTCGGGCAGCCGCGGCCTGGCATTTTCGATCTGGACCAGTTCCGGCGTCACTGCTTTTGGACGAAGGCGCCGTTAAAGCCGAGGGTCTTCAGTTTGGATTTCGCATCCGAGAGCGCGACGGTCTGCCGATAGGGTCCCACCAGCACCCGGTAAAAGCCCTGTTTGGAGCTGAGGGCCATGATGACAGGGAGCTTTTGTTCGCGAAGCGTCTTGACCATGCCTTCGGCGTCGGGACGCGGGAGCGCCGACACCTGGAGATAGGATGCGCCGACTTCTGGCGTAGCCACGGTCAGCGGATCCTCTGTCGGCTTGGGCTTCGGGGCCTCGACGTATGCTTTTGGCTCGGCGGTGGCCGTCCGGGTTTCGGCTGACTTCGCGTCGGCTGCCGGGGCGTCCACGGCTGGTTTGGTCTCTGTTGGAGCGGTTACCGCAGGCTCCGAGGGCGGCAGTTGCGATTCCGTTGGGGCATCGGGCTGTTGCCGGCGACCTTCAGTGGTGCCGCCTGGCGCCTGGTCGGAGGCGGAGATGCTGGCCTTCGAGGTGTTCCGGCCAACCATATAACCGATGGCGAAACAGACGCCGCACAGAGCCGCAGCCACAAAAAACAGGCTGAGGAGTTGTTTGTTACCGAGTACCAGTTCTCTTTCGTTATCTTGCCGCATGTTTGTCCGCCTTCTCAGAATATCGTGGTGCGCTTATTGCGCCGCGCACGCCAGGCCAGAGTCAGCAGAATCGACAGTAAAGCGGCCAGAGGCAGAGAGGTGGCAAGTGCGGTGAGGGCGTGAACCGGGCGGTCTCTGACGAGCCGAAGGGTACCCATGAACAGCGCGGCGGCGGCGGCCAGACCCAGTAGACCCTTCGTCTGCAGCCGTGCTTCCAGGCCGCACAGAAGGAAACCTGCGGCGATGAGGCACAGGCTCGTCGGGCTTAGGGGGTACCGCGCCAGAGAGTGAATGCCGAACACCACGCACAGGCATCCGCCTACTGCGGGGAGGACCCAGCCAGGGCGCACAAATTCGAGCGAGATCGCAGCCAAACCCAGCGCCAACAGGGCCAGGCTGGCATCCGGACTAAACGCAAACATAACCGACTCGTAATGGTTCATTAATATGTTCAATGATAAAATCAAATATGACCAAAAAAACTGCCGCTGAAAAGGCTGTTCCCGCTGTGACAAAGCCTCGCGCGGTACGCCCTTCGGCCACTCGTGTTACCAGCGCGCGTCACAGCAAGCCCGCTGTCTCCTCTGACTCCGTAGTCACTGAATCCCAAGCCGTGATCGACACCCCGCAGGAAAATCCCCAGCAAGCAATCGCGAATATTGCTTATGGATATTGGGAAGCCCGTGGTTACCAGGACGGCAATTCCGCCGATGACTGGTTCCGCGCCGAGTCCGAATATCACCAGCGCCTTGCCGCGCTGTAGCTAGTATTTCCGCAACACTGCGAGAAGCCTGCCCTGGACCGCAACGTCCTGGGCAGGCACTCGAATTGGACTCATGGAAGCATTGGCCGGTTGCAGACGAATCATATTGCCCGGTTCTCGATAAAATCTCTTCAGCGTCGCCTCTTCTCCGCCCACCAAAGCCACTACAATCTCCCCGTCGCGGGCCACGGAAGCCTTTTCAACCAGGATCATGTCGCCTTCGCAGATGTGGTCTTCAATCATGGAATTGCCGCGCACCCGCAGGGCATAGGTGTCTTTGTGCCCGACGTAGTCGGAAAAGCTGAGCGTCGATTTGTCTTCGTAGGCTTGCACCGGCTGGCCGGCGGCAATAGTGCCCAGAACCGGAACTTCCAGCGACTGCTTCATCTTGTTGCGGCGTTGTTCCTGCAGAAACCGGGGTGAAATTTCCAGCGAGCGGCTTTGGTTATCTCTGCGCGTGAGGTAATTCCGCGCCTGCAGGGCCGAGATGTGTTTGTAGACGGTAGCGATGGAGGCCAGGTTCATGCCCTTCGCAATCTCGTCGTAGCTGGGGCACACACCGTCATTCTCCACCTGGTAATCGGCGATGAACTCGAGTACTTCTTTCTGTCTTCGCGTGAGGGCCATCTTAGGGTATGGTAGGCGAAGAAAAGGAGAAAAGCAACAGGCTTTCTGCCTGCGGCAAATTTAGATCTGTTTGATGGCCATCGCGGGCATCGCGGCAGGGAAAGCGTCGCTGCCCAGCACTTCACGAATTGCCAGATTGGCGTCGAAGTAGACCTGCCAGTAGTGGTCATTGTGGCAGAACGGGCGGACGGCGAGTACGGGCCCCGCAGGGGTGAAGGTCAGGATGGTGACGGAAGGTGCGGGATCGGAAACCACATTCGGGATAGTTTTCAGCCGGGCCTGCATCTGGCTCATCGCCTCCCTGGGGTCGGCCGCACCTGAAATCTGGGCCACCAGATCCACCCGGCGGTACGGATTCACCGAGAAGTTCTGGATGGTGTCAGAGAAAATTTTATTGTTGCCGACAAAAGTTTTGATGTTGTCGGGAGTGTGAATGGTGGTGACGAAGAGGCCGATTTCTTCCACCGTGCCGACCTGGCCACCCGCACTGACGAAATCTCCCACCTTGAACGGCCGGAGGACGATAAGGAAGGCTCCTGCCGCAAAATTGGCAAGCAAACCGCCCCAGGCGGTCCCGATGGCGAGGCCAATGCCGGCCAGCAGCGCGGCAAAAGTGGTGGTTTCCACTCCGAAGTAGCCGAGAATTGCCACTACCAGGGCGATATTCAGGACAACGGCGATCGTGTTCCCTACAAAACGCAGGATGGTGGGCTCAATTTGCTGTTTGGTGAGGGCCTTCTGGACCAGCGAGACGGCTTTCGAGATCAGCCATCGCCCGATGATGTACAAGACCAGGGCGCCGGCTACCTGCATGCCCATCGCGGTAACTTTAGTCTGGATTACCTGCAGAATCGCGTTCGTGTCCATATCGTTGCCCTCTTGCTCTGCCAGCCTACCAAAAAACAGGGTACCGCTTATATTCTTTTTTTCTTTGCGTCGTGCGAACCGGGTGGGACCTGGTCGTCAGGGTTGTTCATATTGATGAGGCGAAACTTGAGTTCGCGATGCCCGCACGTCAGGCATCGCCAGGGTCTGAAAAGCCAGTAAAGAAGGGCTTCGTGAACGTGTCGGACGCGGGACAATGCCAGTTTCGAGGACTGGCATTTCGGGCACACAAGGGAGTGCATCATAACCAGGGAATCTCCAGGGTTTGAGTACAGCTTAACGCAATAAATGTCACTCAGCGCGTGGCGTTTGATATCCTCACGGCGTTGTGAGCCAGGTTCCCCAAAGACGTCCTCTTCCCCGAATATGCATCGCCCTGGGCCTGCCCGATATCCCCCGGCTGATCGAGCAGGCCACTCGGGAAGCCGAAGCTGGCGAGAACTTTCTCGAATTTCGTCTGGACTATCTTCCGGACCCCGTGCGTGGTGTCGAAGCCATGGCGAAGTTCCTGAAAGACTACCCGACGTGTTCTGTTCTGGCCACTTGCCGCCGACACCAAAATCACGGCAAATTCAATGGCAGTATTGACGAACAGCTGCGGATTCTGCTGCTGGCGATTGACCAGGGTGCCCGCGCGGTGGACGTCGAGATCGAGACCGCCGAGATAGTGCCCGACCGCTGCGCGGAACTGCGCGCTCGTGCGCACCTGATCATTTCCTGGCACCATTTCGAGACCACCCCCCCCCTCGATCCGGTGATTCGCCGCATGAGGAAGGTCCCGGCCGATATCTACAAAGTGGTCTCCACCTCCCGGAAACCGACTGACACGGGCCGAATTCTGACTGCGGCGAGACAAAGCCCCAAGATCCCGCTGGTGACCCTCGCCATGGGCGAGTGTGGTTTCCCCTCTCGCGTGCTTTCTACCGCGCTGGGGTCCATTTTTTCCTACGCGGCCCCCGCCCACGTTCAGGGCACCGCTCCGGGCCAGGTGAATGCCCGGCAGATGCGCACGCTTTACCGCATCGACAAATTCACCAAGGCGGCCAAAATCTTCGGGGTTGTGGCGGATCCCGTGCGGCATTCCATCTCCCCGCAGGTACATAACCGGGCGTTTCAGTCCCGGCGGATGGACGCAGTTTACGTGCCGCTGCTGGTGAATCAGAACCAACTCCGGGATTTCTTCCAGTTCGCCGAAGAACTGCCGCTTTCGGGCTTTAGCGTCACCATCCCGCACAAACGCAGGATCCTGCGGTATCTGGACCACGTGGATCCTCTGGCGCGCCGGATTGGCGCCGTGAACACCGTGGTTCGCAAAGCGGGCCGGTGGCGCGGCTACAATACGGACGCCGATGCGGTCTCCGGGCCGCTGGCGAAGCTGATAAAGCTGCCCAAGGCCACAGCCCTCATATTGGGCAACGGCGGGGCTGCGCGCGGTGCTGCCTGCGCGCTGGTGGATGCCGGAGCGAAAGTCTTCATTAGCGGCAGAAATGCAGATCGCGTTCGGGCGCTGGCTCGCGCGGTGGGAGCCGAGGCGGTTTCTCACGAGGTCGCAGTCGCTTCCCACTACGATATTTTGATCAACGCCACGCCCGTGGGCATGTGGCCGCACCAGGATGAGTGCCCGCTCGAAGGCCAACTCCCGGCCGACATTGTGTTCGACATGGTCTACAACCCTCTCGAAACCTTGCTGATTAAGAACGCGAAAGAGCAGGGGAAGAAGGTAATCCCCGGCGTGAAGATGTTCATCGAGCAGGCGGTGAAGCAGTTTGAGCTCTGGACCGGAGAATCCGCGCCACGGTCGGCCATGGAAACAGCCGCCATGGACGCGTTGCAGATCCGCCATTTCGAGCAGAAACTGTAAGGCTGCAGCCCGCCAGCGGCCGGCGTGTAGCAAAGCCGTTTCGTAAACTCGTTGCAGGGGGTGTCCAGTGAAGCTTTCCCGACGAGATTTAGCCATTACCGCGGCTGCCGGCATGGTGACGCGGGCGGCCGCTCAAACGGCTTCGGTTCCTTTGACGACGGCCGCTCAGGCTGTGGCAGCGAAGGATGCCAACCAGCGCGCGGCTGAGGCTTTGGCCAAATTCGAAATCCCCATCTCCACCGAACCGGCTTTCCAGTTCAAGGCCTGAGACATGACTGACGACGTTTTTTACGCGCCCATCACGGAGCTCAGCGCCCGACTGCGGAAGAAAGAGTTCTCGGCCGCCGAACTGGCGAAGGCTTTTGGCGACCGTCTGGCTGCGCTCGGGCCCCGCTACAACGCGCTCGCGCTGCCGCTGACGGAAGTTGCGGTGAAGCGGGCGAAAGCGGTTGACGCGGAAATGAAACGCGACCGGCTGCGAGGTCCGCTGCAGGGGATTCCGTTCGGCGCCAAAGATCTGTTGGCGTTTGCCGGGCACCGCACCACGTGGGGTGCCAAACCCTACGAAATGCAGGTTCTGGACGAAACCGCCACCGTGCTGAACAAGCTGGATGGATCCGGGGCGGTGCTGGTGGGCAAGCTTTCGATGATTGAGCTGGCGGGCGGGCCCAGTTACCGTTCGGCGGAGGCCTCTCTGTTCGGCCCCTGTAAGAATCCCTGGGACTTGACGCGCTGGTCCGGCGGATCTTCCAGTGGCTCGGGAGCGGCGGTGGCCGCTGGTCTGGTGCCGTTCGCGCTGGGCTCGGAGACCTCGGGCTCTATCCTCAGCCCTTCCGCCTATTGCGGTGTGACCGGACTTCGGCCCACCTATGGTCTGGTGAGCCGCCATGGCGCCATGGCGCTTTCGTGGACCCTCGATAAGATCGGGCCACTGTGCCGGAATGCGGAAGATTGCGGGCTCGTGCTGCAGGCTATCTCCGGCGGGGATCCGAAGGACCCTGGGTCGGCGGGCAAAAGTTTTTATTACACCCCGCAGTATGCCCGGAAGATTACCGAATTGAAGGCCGGCGTTGCGGGCGGGGGCCTGGCCTGGGCGGAAACGGCGATCGGTGTTTTGCGGGAGGCCGGCCTGAAAACGGAGGCGGCAAAGCTGCCTGATTTCCCCTACGGCCCGATTCTGACCACCATCCTCGGCTCGGAAGCGGCGTCGATTTTTGAGCCTCTGATTGCCAGTGGGAAAGTGGACCAGCTCCAGGATATCCGCCAGATTGAGCGTCTGAAGGCCGGGCTGCAAATTCCGGCGAAAGATTATCTGAAAGCCATGCGCATTCGGTCTCTGGTGCGGGATAAGTTTCGTGAGCTGTTTTACGATCTCGACGTCCTGATCGCGCCGACTTACCCGAATATTGCCTCCAGGCTTGCCGATCCCCTGGACGCGCCCGCGCCAGGGCCGCAGCCTGGACCGAACCCCCTGGGCGCGCTGATTCAGGCGGGAAATCTGGCCGGGCTTCCGGCGCTTTCGGTGCCTTGCGGTTTCGAGGCCGGAATGCCGGTGGCGATTCAGCTGGTGGGCCCCCCGTTCAGCGAAAATCTGCTGCTTTCGCTGGGGCATGAATTCCAGCAGAGGACGGATTGGCACAAACGACGTCCCCCCGTGGCGGCGGCTTAGGCGTAACCTACCAGCCGGGAAGTACTTTCCGCAGTGCCGCCAGACCTTCACGAAAAATCTCCGGCGGGGTCAGCAAACTAGTGACGATATACCCAGAGCGCTCGAAATCGTAGAAATAGCCGGGCTGCACCAGGACGTTGTACTCGCGAAGCAGGCGTTCCACCGTCTCCTCCTCGTCCTGAACCGGGACCACTGCGTACCAGCCGGCTTCCACGCGCAGTTTGTGCGGCAGCAGGGCCAGGTTGGCCTTTACCCGATCCCGGATCTGGCTCTCGATGGACGGCCGCAGTTCCAGCAGCGAAGGTAACGCCAGCTGCACCGGCGTACCGGCGGAAAGGTAGGTATCGGCGATGATTTCCAGCCGGGCCATCGCTTCCGGCGGACAGTTCGCGAGCATCCAGGCCAGCTTCATCTGTGGCAGGCCGACGGCCTTGGAGAGACCGTGGAGGGTGAAGACGCAGGGTTCCTCCACGTCGCGGAGGGTGAGCACGCTGTCGCGGTCGGGCTCGATGGGGTATCCGGCGAAAACTTCGTCGGAGATGATGGCCAGACCGTGCCGCATGGCAAGTTCCGTCAGCCGCGTCAGCTCATGCCGCTTGATGAAATGCCCGGTCGGGTTGTTGGGATTCACCAGCACGATGGCGCGCGTGCGTTCCGTGATGGCGCTTTCCAGGGTGTGGAAGTCAATGAACCATCCGTGATCATAAAAAAGGCCGTAATGCCGGACCGTGACAGATTCCAGGGCCGCCAGGTAATCGAATAGCGGATAGGAAGGGCGGGGGACCAGGACCTCGCACCCGGGGTCGCACAGAAGCTTGAAGAGCCACGCGTAGGCTTCGCTGGTGCTGGAAGCCAAAACCACACGGTCCACGCCGCAGCCGTATTCGCGGGCCACGGTTTCACGTGCGGAGAGCAAGCCGAACGATTCCGGTTCGTACAGCGCGCCCAGGGGATTGGCCAGCGCCTGCAGGAAGCCCTCGGGATAGACGATGCCCGCATGGGTTGGATTCGATTCGGTCAGATCCAGAATCCGTTCGCCCGCAGCCCGTTTCCGGTTCGTCAGCTGAGAAAGAGCGTTCGTCGTGAGGTTTGAAGAGACTCGTTGAGAATATTTCAAAGGCGGGTAAAGTCTCCCGATTCGATTTTGCGTTCCAGCGGGAGCGGTTGGGCGTAACAGTAGATCCAGACGTCGACCCCGGAACCTGACAGGGGGACCGAAAGCCTCAAATACTCGATCCCTTCGTACTCGTCGAGTGCCGCCAGGGTTTTCTCCGGCGTCCGCAATCGATAGACTTCGCCGTATACCGTGCCCCCAGGCTGGGGCAGATAGCCGGGATAATGGGCTACCCGAAAGATGGACCCTTCCACGGTTGCCGGGCCCAAAAGCTCGGCTTCGGCTCTCAAATAGCGGGCGTACGGGTTGTCAAATTCGCTCCGGAGTGTACCGTATACGAAGATCAGGTCAGGCATTGGCTTATAGTATTGCGTGATGACTGATTTCGCAGCCTTGGCCCGAGCGCGTGGCTTTGATATTCCCGAAGAGCAGGTGGCCCGGCTCGCGCCGTCGCTGGTCGCCCTGGAAAGGGACTTTGCCGCCCTGAAAAGCAAGCTTCCACACAGCCTGGAGCCTGCCATTATTCTTTCTGAACCAGCAGTCCAGGGCCGCGGGGGAGAAGGCAAATGAGGCCGTTCCTTTCCATATCCGAAGCGGCCGCGAAGCTCCGGGCCCGCGAAGTCTCGGCTGTCGAGTTGGCACAGGAATCGCTGATGCGGATCCGTGCCGACGAACCCCGCCTGAACGCTTTCATCACCGTGACCGAAGATCTGGCTCTGGAACAGGCCCGCCAGGCTGACCATGAACTGGCGAAAGGTCTGGATCGTGGCCCCCTCCACGGTATTCCGTACGGCCTGAAGGACGTCTTTAACACCAAAGGCATCCGCACCACGTGCGGTTCAAAGATTTTTGCCGACTACGTGCCGGATCACGATGCCGCGGTGTACCAAAAGCTTCGGGAAGCCGGGGCCGTGCTGATGGGCAAGACCGGCATGCAGGAATTCGCCTACGGCATCACCTGCAATAATCCCCACTTTGGGGCAATTCGGAATCCGGCGAATCCCGACTGTATCCCCGGCGGTTCCAGCGGGGGCTCGGGCGCCGCGGTCGCCGCCGGGAGTCTCTTCTTTGCCATGGGCAGCGACACCGGCGGTTCCATCCGTATTCCGGCAGCCTACTGTGGTTGCGTGGGGCTGAAGCCGACGTCGGGGCGGGTGAGTCGGCGGGGTGTTCTGCCCCTCGATTTTAGTCTGGATCACATGGGGCCGCTGACCCGGAGCGCGGCGGACGCGGGCCTGGTTCTGAACGCCATTGCCGGGTACGATGAGGGCGACGATACGTCGTCGCGGCAACCGGTGGACGACTACGCTGTTGGCGGTGGCTCGCTCGCGGGTGTTCGCGTCGGTTTGCCCGCCAATTTCTATGGCGACCGTGTTGCCCCGGAAGTTGCCTCAGCTTTCGCCGATGCCGTACTTCGTGCCAAGGCGGCAGGGGCCACGCTGGTTCCGATCACGGTTCCGGACCCGGCCGAGATCAATGTCGTCAGCCGAGTGATTCTGCTGTCCGAAGCCTCCGCGCTCATGGAACCGTATCTCCACCGGAGGGACGATTTCGGGGCCGATGTTCTCGCTCTCCTTGATCAGGGGCGCTTCCTGGCAGCGACCGATTACATCAACGCGCAGCGCCTCCGCCGCTTCTATCAGAAGGAGTGGGCGAAGCTCTGGGCTCAGGTGGACTGCATTTTCACCCCAACCGCGCCCATTTTGGCCCCCCGCATCGGGGATACCGACGTGGTGATCGACGGTGTGGCCGAGGACATCCGGCTGGCTACCACGCGCTTCATGCGGGCCGCCAACGTTCTGGGTATCCCGGCGATCTCTATTCCGTTACCGGTGAATTGTTTGCCGGTCGGTTTGCAGATTATGGCGGCGCCCTTCGCCGAACGCCGGTTGCTGTCCATCGCCACAGCGGCCCAGTCTTTCCGTGGCTGATCGAACGGGCCACTAAGTTGCGCCAGTCTGCGCAATGGGGGTTCGTGGAGTGCGCCAACTCACGCCATGCTTACTCGCTTCGCCCCGGAAATCTTGCCAATCATGCTCTGCCGTGGTGTTTCTCTATGAAATTGTGCTATATCTGACTTTTAAAATATTTCATTTTTGGAAGATTCTGGCTTGGCGTTCCTGGCACCCCAATAGCCTCAATAGTTTAGCGCGTGTGCGTTTTGGCCCTCTACGTGCATTGCAGAGTGCCATGACTAAACCCTCTCTGCGTCTCGCGGGAAGATCGGTATCCACCACCTTAGCCGCGTTCGCTTTTGTGTGCCTGTCCATCAGCTCGGTATTTGCGCAGTCGGAAACCGGCTCAATCACCGGAACCGTTACTGATCCAAGCGGCGCCGCCGTTGCCAACGCGAAGGTGACCGTAACCAATGCCGCCACAACCGCCGTGCGGAACACAACTTCCGGAACCTCTGGTGTTTATTCCGTCACCAATCTCCAGCCCGCCCCCTACCTGGTAAAGGTGGAAGCGCCGGGTTTTAAGACGTCCCAGATTCCCGTTACCGTCACCGTCGGTACCCGGGAAGGTCTGGATGTGAAGCTGCAGGTCGGCGACACGAGCACTGTGATTGAAGTAGCCGAGTCTGCGGTGACCGTAAATACCGAAAGCCAAACGCTTTCTCAGGCCATCAATTCCAAACAGATTGTCGAATTGCCGACTCTCTCGCGCAGTCCCTACGCCCTGGTGGCGACAGTCGGTAATGTTTCCGGCAATACTCCCGACGGTCGTGGCGCCGGCGTGGCTATCAACGGCCAGCGCGCCTCCTCAACCAACATCATGCTCGATGGCACTGCCAACAATGATGAATTCGGGGCAGGTATCGGCCAGAACGTGCCTCTCGATTCCGTCCAGGAATTCACTGTTCTCACCAACAACTTCACCGCCGAATTTGGCCGCGCTTCCGGCGGCATCGTGAACGTGGTCACGAAGAGCGGCACCAACGAACTTCACGGCACCGCTTACGAGTTCAACCGGCTTTCGAAGCTGGCGTCGAATGACTTCGACAGCAACGCTAACGGCCTCCCGAAGGCCGTCTTCACCCGCAACCAGTTCGGTTACTCAGCTGGCGGCGCCGCAGTGAAGAACAAGATCTTCTTCTTCTCCAGCACGGAATGGACCCGCGTCCGCAGCGCCGCCAACAAGATCGGCTTCGTGCCCACCGCTGACCTGCTTGCGCTTTCGAACGCCAATACCCAGAAGTTCTTCGCCGCTTATGGCAAGCTGGACCCGAAAGTCACCGTTCTCGGTCCTGTTACCAAGGCGAATCTGCCTTCGGTGAATTTCTGCTCGGGCCTGGCTGCCGGTAACAAGTGCGCCACCATCGGTGCCAGCGTGCCGCTGTTCAATCGCATCGCGTACAATGTCCCGTCTGACGCCGGCGGGGGGACCCCGCAGAACACCTGGAGTACCGTCAACCGCATTGACTACAACATGAGTTCCACGACCCAGATGTACGTGCGCTATGCCATCTCCAATGAAATCGATTCCGACGGCGCGGTCAGCAACAGTCCATATGCCGGTTACAACACGCCGAACACACAGTACAACAACTCGGTTGTGTACTCTTTGACCAAAACGATTACACCGTCATTCATTGCCCAGACCAAGGTCGATTTTAACCGGTTCAATAACCAACAGCCGTACTCCTCTTCCTACGGCCCGGTACCGACCCTGTACTGGAATGCTTCGGCCACGACTTCTCTGCCTGGCGGCCCCATCTACCTGCCGGGCTACAACCCACTGACGCCGGGCAGCGGTATCCCGTTTGGCGGCCCACAAAATTTCGTCCAGATCTATCAGGACTTTTCGTTGATTAAGGGGCGTCACAATTTCCGCTTCGGCGGCAGCTACAACTACCTCCGCGACAACCGCACCTTCGGTGCCTACGCCACGGCTGGCGAGTATCTGGGTACGTCTCTCCCGAAGGGCTTCGAGAATTTCCTGAACGGCAATGTGAACTCTCTGACAGTTGCGGTGAATCCCCAGGGTAAGTACCCCTGCGGTAAGGACGGCACGGTTCCGGCCTGTACCCTGACGCTGCCGGTTGGCGCTCCAAATTTCAGCCGCAGCAACCGTTACCATGACTACGCGATCTATGGCCAGGACGCCTGGAAGGTCACTTCGCGGCTCACCGTGAATCTTGGTCTGCGCTGGGAAGTATTCGGTACGCAGCACAACAAGAACGGCAACCTGGACTCCAACTACTATCTGGGGTCCGGTTCTACCATCCAGCAGCAGATTGCCAGCGGCAGCCTGCAGAATGCGCCCAACAGCCCCATCGGCAAGCTGTGGGTCACCAATATGGGGAACTTCGGTCCTCGTATCGGCGTCGCCTATGACCTGATGGGCGATGGCAAGACCAGCATCCGCGCCGGCTATGGCATTGCTTACGAACGGAACTTCGGCAACGTGACGTTCAACATCATCCAGAATCCGCCAAACTACGCGTCGGTTTCTGTCACGGCTGGTGTGGACTTCCCCACCATCCCGATCAGTGTGGACAACCTCGGTCCGCTCGCTGGCAGCAGCGGCACCAAAGCGCTGCCTAAGGTAACGCTGCGCGCCGTTGATCCCAACATCAAGACCGCCTATGCGCATCTCATCAGCGGTTCCATCGAGCATCAGTTCAGCGAGCGCATATTGGGTGCCGTGGAATACTCTGCGTCCCTCGGCAAAGACCAGTACGGTATCGCCAACGTCAACCGCGTCGGCTACGGGAACTATTACCTCGGTACTCCCTGCACTCCGGGAACCGATGGCGATCCGGGCAACTGCACGGCTCGTATCAACAACTATCAGTACTCCAGCATCAATTTCCGGAGCAACGGTGGTACCTCAAACTACAACTCGCTGACGGTTCGCGCTGATATCCGTGGCAGCCACGGCGTCAACGGCCGTATCAACTACACCTGGTCGCACGCAATCGACGATCTGAGCGACACGTTCTCCAGCGGCAGCGTTGCCAATCTGGGCTGGCTGGATGCCTTCAACCCAGGCCTCGACAAGGGCAACGCATACTTCGATATCCGTCACCGCCTGGCCGCGTCCGGCACCTATGACTTCAACCTGGTGAAGAAGATGACGGGGCCCGCGAAGTACATTACCAACGGCTGGACGCTCGCACCCATCATGACGGTGACCTCCGGTTCGCCCTACAGCATCTACGACTGCACCAACGCCTACAACTCCTGCCCGTTCGCCTTCGCCACGAAGGCTGTTCCGGTGAACGGTGACGGCCTCGCCGCCACCTCGACGCCGAACGTGTATAACTACATGAGCCTGACGAAGTACTTCAACTCCGACTGGTTCGACCCGAAGACCGGCATCTCCGATGTCGGCAAGTTCCCGTCGAACATGGTTGGCCGGAACCGCTTCAACGGACCCGGCGCCTTCAACTTTGATCTTGGTATCTACAAGACCATCGCGGTTCGTGAAAAGTACACGGTGCAGCTCCGCGCTGAGGGTTACAACTTCCTGAACCACGCGAATTTGGGAAATCCTGGCGCTCAGGATGTCTCCGGCGGCGGCTACGCTACCGCTTCTTACTTCGGACGCCGCTTCTTCCAGATGGCAGTGAAGATTCACTTCTAAGCTGGCGAACCAAACTGCAATCACCTGGGCCCGGGCGCAATCCCGGGCCCCTTTTTTATACCGATATACTTGATTTCAGATGAAGAAACGTCTCCTCAATGCCATCGCCGCGGTCCTGCTGGCCATTTCGGCGACGCTCGTCATCTGGCAGGGGTCCTTCAGCGTCGGGAATTTCCGGCCGGAAGCCCCGGAGCAGACGTTCGTCTTCTTCGGCATCTCGCTGCTGATCTTTCTGTTGACCGTAACGCTTGGTTTCATGTTTGTCCGGATTGTATTCAAGATCTGGATGGACCGGCGGGATGGCCAGATTGGGTCGCGAATCCGCACCAAGCTCGTGATCGGCGCGCTGGCGCTTACGCTGATGCCGGTTGTCTTCATGGTGCTGTTCAACTACTACGTCATGAATCGGACCCTGGATAAATGGTTCACCGGGCCCACCCAGCACGTGCTGTCCGATATCAGAAGCATCTACCAGGCGCTGGAACAGCAGACCCGGGGGAAGGCGCTGGCGGAAGCTCAGCTGATCGCGTCACTACCCGAAACGCGGGTCCAGATTTTGCGGCCTGATACCGCGACACCGTGGCTTGACATCTTTTGCCAGCAGCGCAGCATCAGTGCCGCCCGTATTCTGCCAGCCGACACGATGCAGCCCGTGGCCAGCTACGGCAAATTCTCGGCGAATCCCCAGACGACTTCGTTTACCGCCGCCGCGCCCATTATGCAGGATGGCGCCACTATCGGCTCCGTAGTGGTGGATGAGACGATTCCCATCAATCTGGTGGCGCAGGTGAAGGACATCCGCGCCGATACCGACCTCTTCCTCAAACTGGGAGAACTGCAGCGACGCGTCCGCACCAACTATCTGCAAGTTCTGGCGCTGATTGCGCTGTTCATCTTTTTTGTGGCCGGCTGGCTGGCGCAATATCTGGCACGCCAGATCAGTTCGCCCATTTCCGCGCTGGTGCGCGCTGCCGAAGAGGTCAGCCGGGGCAATCTGAACTATCGCGTGGAGGTCAGGGCCATCGACGAACTCGGCCAACTGGTAACCGGCTTCAACCGCATGACGGCTGATCTGGCCGCGAATCGCGAGGAACTGGAAAAACGTCGCCGTTTTACCGAAGCCATCCTGGAAAGCATTCCCACGGGCATCATTTCGGTTGACGCGCAGGGCTCCGTACAGCGCGTGAACAAGGCTCTGGATGAAATGTTGCCGAAGGCGGGGGTAAGGGGTGCCTCCCGGCTCGACGACCTGTTCAGCCGCGAGGACGCGGCCGAGATCCGGTATCTGATGAACCGTGCCCGCCGTACCGGACTCGCGAGTCAGCAAATCGACGTGAGCACTCCCCAGCGGACGCTCCATCTGGCGGTGTCCGTTTCCGCTGTGGAACGGAGTCGCAACACCGGTTTTGTAGTCGTCATCGAAGACACCAGCGACCTGCTGCGGGCCCAGAAGACGGCCGCCTGGAGCGAAGTTGCCCGCCGGGTCGCGCATGAAATCAAGAACCCTTTAACGCCCATCGCGATTTCCGCCGAACGAATCCTGCGGCTGACGAACCGGATGGTACTGCCGCCCGAGGCCGACCAGTTGTTGCGCGAATGTTCCACGACTATCCTGGAAGAATCCGCCTCGGTGAAGCGCCTGGTGGATGAATTCTCGCAATTCTCCCGCCTGCCAACCGCCGAGCCGGTTGTTTGCGACATCAACGACGTTGTAGCCAGCGCGATGAACGTTTTTGAAGGCCGGCTTGAAGGTTTGGACGTGATGGTGGAGCTTGCGCCCGCGCTGCCACCTGTCAACATTGACCCCGAACAGTTCAAGCGCGTGATCGTCAATCTGGTGGACAATGCCGCGGAAGCCATGCAGGACGCTGCAGAGAGAATTCTTCTGGTTTCCACCAGACCCGGTTTGGCCGACTCGGTGGAGATTGTGGTGGCGGATTCCGGCTGTGGCATTACGCCTGATGAGAAGGATAAGTTGTTCCTTCCGTACTTCTCCACGAAGAGCCGGGGAACGGGGCTGGGGCTCGCCATTGTGAGCCACATTCTGGCCGAACATGACGCGAGTATTCGGGTAGAGGACAATGAACCTTGTGGGGCTCGTTTCACAGTTGAGGTGCCTGCCGCCATTATTCCCGAAGCCGGGAATCATGAGGGCGCGGATGAAACAAAACTGGTTGCGAACGCCACCCCGTTGAAAGCATGACTTCTCCCCGCGTACTGATCGTCGATGATGAGCCCGGAATCCGCCAGTCGCTAAGCGGTGCCTTACGGGATGAGGGTTTCCACGCGACCGCTGTTCAGACCGGGGAAGCCTGCCTGGATGCTATTGCCGGCGCCCAGTTTGAAGTTGTCCTGCTGGACGTGTGGCTGCCCGGGATTGATGGTCTGGAGACGCTCGGCCGAATTCAGAAAATTGCGGTGGCCGACCGGCCTGCGGTGGTAATGATTTCTGGCCACGGCACCATTGAAACCGCGGTTCGGGCCACAAAACTGGGGGCCTTCGATTTTCTGGAAAAACCGCTCTCCATTGACCGGGTTCTTCTGGTTCTCCGCAATGCCTCGGACAATCGCCGCCTGCGGTTGGCGAATGAGCGCCTGCGGGAGTCGGTAGCCAGTTCCCCGAACATTGTGGGCGACAGTGTCCCGATGAAAGCTCTGCGGCAGCAACTGGCGCTGATGGCCGGAACCAATGGCCGCGTGCTGATCTACGGCGAGAGCGGCACAGGGAAGGAACTGGTGGCGCAGGCGCTGCATGCCATGAGTCCCCGCGCCCTGCAGCCGTTTGTGGAAGTGAATTGTGCGGCCATTCCCGAAGAGATGATCGAGAGTGAGCTGTTTGGGCATATGAAAGGCAGCTTTACCGCCGCCCATGAACGCAAGGTGGGGAAGTTTCAGAAGGCGGATGGCGGCACGCTGTTCCTGGACGAAGTGGGAGACATGAGTCTGCGGACCCAGGCCAAGGTTCTGCGTTCCCTGGAAGAACAGAAGATTGAACCGTTAGGCGCACAGGAATCCATTCGGGTAGATGTTCGCGTGGTCGCCGCCACAAACAAAAATCTGGAAGAAGAAATTGCCCGCGGCAACTTTCGTGAGGATTTGTTCTACCGCCTGAACGTGATTCCGTTCCATGTGCCGCCACTGCGGGAGCGGCGGGAAGATATTCCGGCACTGGCGAATCACTTTCTGCAGGAATTTTCCGAAGGCCACGGCAAGCGGACTCGCGAATTCGTGCCTGCCGCGATGCAACTGCTCCAGGAATATCATTGGCCTGGCAACGTTCGGGAACTTCGCAACCTGGTGGAGCGGGTGGTGATTTTGCACCCCGGCTCCAGAATTGAAGCCCGGCATATTCCTTTACAGTTGACTCGCAAACCGGGGTCGGATAAAGCGGCGCCCGTTTACGGCAGCTTGCAGGAAGTTCGGGAAGCCGCCGAGCGCGAATACATCCTGAAAAAGATGGAAGAAGCCAACGGCAACGTGACCCGTGCAGCGGAACTGCTGGGTCTGGAGCGGAGTAATCTGTACCGAAAAATGAAAACGCTGGGGATCGGGCCCCGCGAGTAGCTGCCGCGTTAGCGGTTGCCGTGCAAGTTGTGGTGGATGGCGTAGAGCGCCAGTTCCAGGCGATCTGAGACGCCGAGCTTGTCAAAAATATTGTGGAGGTGGTTCTTCACCGTCTGTTCGCTGATGAACATTCGCTCGGCCATCTCCTTATTCTTTAAACCCTGAGCCACCAGCGCCACGATTTCCCGTTCACGCTGGCTGAGGGCGGAACTCTGTTCCCGGACACCAAGGCGTGACGACGTGTTGCCGCCGCCGTTGCCCGCGCCCTTCTTGCTCGCCAGACGCCGGATCACATCGGCCGTCGTCATCCGGTCCAGCCAGAATTCGCCCGCGTTGACTTTGCGGATGCTCTTCAGCAGAAGTTCGGTGGAGGTCTGTTTCGGGACGATACCGCAGCAGCCCTGCTTTACGGCCTCAACAAAATCGTCCTTCCCGTCCTCGCCCACCAGCATGATGATGGGTGTTGCCAGTTTGGCGTCCTGAATGGCGGAAAAGATCTTTTGGCTGCCGGCGGAACTGGCTGGCCAGCCCAGCAGAATGATCTGCGGCTTCGTTTTACGAATGTGCTCAATCGCGATGGAGGGGTTTTCGGTGGCGACGACAACCTCGAAGTCGCCCTGGCCTGCCAGAAGATTGGCAAGGCCGTCGCGGAACATACTGTTGTCATCGACTAAAACAATTTGAATGGCAGGCACGATTTTATGGCGCCGGACCCCGGCTTTTGCCCCGCGTCTTGTGCGAGAACACTTTCCGAACCCAACGTACCCGCAAGTGTACGCCGATTGAGCCTTTTTTGTCAAGCATTTACAGCCGGGAAAGGTGGAAACTCAAGGTCTTGCGGCAGTTTCCGCTTCCGGGGCATCCAATTGGATACATTGAGTGTTCCGCAAATGACACCACAACTGGAGGGGGCGAGCTATGAACGCTTCTGGCGCGCCCTTCAACAACTCGGCCTGAACGCCTATGAAGCGCGTACCTATCTGGTACTGCTGGGGCACTCGAAGTTTAAGGCGCTGGAACTGGCCCCGCGCGCGCAAGTTCCCCGGCAAAAAATCTACGAAGTTCTGGATAGCCTTGTGGAGAAAGGTTTCGCCAGGGTAGTTCAGGACAGGACCAAGCTTTTCTCCGCAGTGGAGCCGAATCTGGCGATTCCGGCATATCTGGCCCGGAAGCGCGAGCAGGTGGAGCACGAACTCACTGATCAGGCTCGCTATGCCACAAATTTGATGCAGGACCTTGCCGGCTTGTACACCGAGGGCAAAGGTGGGAGGGGCACGCTGGACTTTTTGCGCATCGTGGCCGAACCCTCGCAGATCGCGACCGAATATCGGGCCATGCTCTCTGCAGTAAAGCATGAGTATCTTGAGTTTTCCAGGCCTCCGTATGCGGTTGATCCCCTGGATGAGCTTTTAGTCCGCCAGGCGCGTGAGAATGGTGTTTCCTGCCGTCTGCTGATCGAATCCGGGACGCTGGACGCCATGCACCGCCTGCGTCTTGGTGATTACGCTCAGGCTGGGGTGGAAATCCGTCAGGCGTCGTCCCTGCCGCTAAAACTGGCGCTGTTTGACGGCAGATCGGGGCTGATTGCGCTGCTCGACCCGGTGATCAGCAAGCCAACGTGGACGGCGGTCGTCTTTGACCATGCCGGGTTTGGCGAGGCGATGAAGCACCTTTTCGAAGACCGCTGGCAACGCGCCTCTCAGTTCGGCGATTAGCTGCTATTTTTCGTGCGGGACGGCAGGTGCGGGACCAAGCCGCATAATGTTGACCTGTTTCAGCACCACGGGAGCCAGTGGTTTTTCTCCGTCCAGAGGCTTGCGGTTGATGGTGTGGACCACCTCCTGGCCCTCGACCACCTGGCCGAAGATGACATAATTTTTGTCCCAGTGGGGAATCGCCTGGTCGGTGATGAAGAACTGGCAGCCACCAGAATCGGGTTTTCCGGTATTGGCCATAGCCAAACGCCCGCCCCGGTCAAACCGCAGGCCAGGCAGGTATTCGTCTCGTATGGTGAAACCGCAATTGTGCGTCCCGAGGCCAGTTGGGTCGCCACCCTGAATCATTTCGTACTTCACCACCCGATGGAAGGTGGTGCCGTTGTACAGAGGTTTGTGGACCTGCTTGTGCGTTTTTGGGTCCAGCCAGGGGATTGTCCCCTGGGCGAGGCCGACGAAGGTCCGAACCGACACTTTCGTGTACTTCTCGTAGAGTTCGGCGGTTATGGTGCCTTCCGACGTCTCAAACACTGCGTAGAGGCCCGGCTTCAGAGGTTTGGTCGGGCTTTGGGCGTAGGCGGAGGAGGCGGCGGTGAAGTAGGCGACGAGCGCCAGAACGGTGAAGAACCGGAATCTGCAGGTCATGGTTTACATGTCGTGAAAACGAATTTCGACGCTGACACGTGTGGCGACCGGCTTACCGTCCTTTGTTGCGGGGACGAACTGCCATTTCATCACCGCATCCACGGCGCTCTGGTCAATTTCTTTTTCCAGAGACTTCAGCACTTTCGGGTCTTTGGGCTCTCCCTGGGGGGTGACGATGACCGAAATCAGGACGGTTCCTGAGATGCGGAAGCCCTTGGGTGGGTGATTTGGCTGGGTCTGTCTCGTGACGCGGGGCGGGGTAACACCCGGGCCCAGCGGGACAATCTCGTCAGTTCCGGACGGCTCCTGGGCGTAAAGCGCAGGGGTAGCCCCGAAACCCGAGGTTCCTAAGCCAGCAATAACCAAGCCAATAACTACGAGGGAAATAACCAACCGGAAGCGCGCCACTGTTTCCTATTCTCCACTAACGGTGTTGACAAGCAAGGGTGATGCCGCGCGAGACTGCAAAGTTCGCGATAATGGTCGCGACGGTGGTTCGTTTCAGATTGTTACGCCTGTTTTCCATTTTCGTCGCCGGGGTGCTGGTCCCGGGGTTCCTCTTCGGGGAGACCCAGTGGATTCGCGCCCGGATGGGTTCGTTTGAAACGATCAGCGACAGCGGTCGCAAGAACGCGGTTCAGGGCCTGAGTCAGTTTGAGCAATTCCGCTTTGTTCTGGGTACGGTAATGGGCCAAAGCGATCTCCGGCTCGACCCGCCGGTTCGTATTCTGGTCTTCAAAGACGCGAAGGAACTGGCTGCGCAGGGCTGCAAAGGTTGGCAAGAGGGCAGGAATCGCACCATGGCCTGTACTGCCGCTGAAGGCCAGTTGCCGCCGGACCTGGTGCGCGAACTCACCCGCCGGTTGCTGGAAGCAAACTTCGCCAGCCTCCCCCCCCAGGTGGAAAAGGCGGTGGTGACTTTCTTCAGCACCATCAAATCCAGCGCGATCCACGTGACCTGGGGCGATCCGCCTCCCCCGGCGGAACGGACGCGCGACTGGGCCATGCTGCACTACCTGATCACCCAGCCCGCCTGGGCAGGCCGGGCGCACATCTACCTGCACAATCTGGCCACGGGCATGAATCCGAGCGCGGCCATCCGGAGTCTGGGCGAGGATCCGGTGAAATTTAATGCGGAAGTGGATAAATATCTTGCCGCCGGCGTTTTCACCGGCGCTCCAGCTCCGAGTCGCCCTCTAAATCCAGATCGCGACGTAAGTACCAATATTCTGACCACCGACGAGGGCCAGTTGGCGCGGGCGGATCTGTTAAATAACAGTTCGACCGACCTTTATAAAGCTCTTCTGAAGAGCGGGAAGCAGCTTGCCGAGGCGAACGAGGGTCTGGCGACTCTGGCACTGCAGGGCGATGACAAGGCTCTGGCCCGGCGCTATTTTGAAGCTGCGCGACAGGCAGGCTCGCGGAATCCGGTGGCGCTGACGAAGTACTCGGCTCTTGAGCCGGACGATGAACTGGCCATTGCGATCCTGCACGAAGCTTTGTCGGCTGATGACAAGTACGCCCCGGCCCACTGGGCGCTGGGAGAGCGCGTGCAGCCTGGGGGAAGGCGGCTTGCCGAATGGAAACAAGCCGTGGCGCTGGCCCCGCGCAACACAGAGTGGCTGTCACGTTACGCAAGACACTGCATGGAGTACAAGATGTTTGCCGAAGCGGGACGCGCCTGGCTGGCGGCGGCACAGTCGGCACCGGACGATGCTGCCCGTGATCAGTATCTGGCCGAACGGAGCAAGATCGAGCAGCTTCGCCTCGACGATGAAGCGGCCGAAAAACGCAAAGAAGCCGCTGCGAAAGCCGCGGATCTGGAGCGTTTGAAGTCACAGGCAAAGAAAGAGCTGGCAGATCTGGAAGCCCGCGCCAGTCGCAAGCCCCTCACGAAGGACGAGGCCGCGAAGGTGGTGGATTGGGACGAGGTACACGCCACCGCCACAGTGACCGGCACCATCCTGAAGGCGGACTGTGTCGGCAAGGAACTGCGTGTGGATATCCGCGACGCGGCTGGTAAGCTCCTCCGCTTCCGCGCTGTTACCACGGAACAGATGGAAATCCGGGGCGGCGAGGGACACCTCAACTGCGGTGTGCAGAAACCCCGGCCTGTGACAATTGGATACCGACCGTTGAAGGACGACAAAACCTGGACGGGTGACCTGTACAGTATCGATCTGCCTTGATGAAAAGCATCCTGAAACACCTGATCGGAACGGACAGGGGAAAGATTATTGCAGTTTTGGCCGTTACGCGGGAAGAGGCTGCTGCGTGCGTGGAGCATGCGCGGACTGCTGTTATGTCGCTGCCCATTCGGGTCTGGTGCGCCGAACCAGGCGAGGCTTTGGTGCCTTGTGACCAGTACGTTGCGGGTGCCACGCGGGCCCAGGTACGTACCGACCTGGGCAGGGTTTGGCCGGCGCTGGTAATCGTGGCGTGGTCCGGGATGGGCACCGGCACGGGCCTGAAACTCCTGCCTTTCGTCACCTTTCCTTTCCGTTTTTTGGTGCGCAATGAGGCGGGTGGCTTCTTTCCGGGGCGGCCTGGCCCGGTCTGGTCACATTGCAGCAGGCGCCTGAAAGATGGGGCGGAGGCTGTCGCGATCCGGCTGGCGGAATGGACGCACTCCGCCGCGTATCGGAGCGGCGAGCGAATCCGGGACGTATTCAGGCTGGGCTGGTCCCTCATCGGGCGCCTGGCAGATTGGGTTTGGAGTCTTTTGTTGGCGTTGCTGGCGCTGTTGGCTCCTCTGGTTTGGCCCCTCGCGAGAGCGGCGATGGCGCGGAATACAGCGATGCGCCAAGCCCGTGTCGAAGCCCCCCCTGCGGATGTGAGTACCGTAGAAATCCCGATTGCAGACCGGCGGTGGCGGCGCGCCCGCATCGGGGTGGCGCTGACGTCGAGTTCTGCATCCTGGGTCGTTTTCCGTCACCCGTCGTGCAAGGCATCTGCGGATGAGTTGCTCGAAGTGGGTCACGCGACCGGCGCGTTCGCGGTGGCTCGCCAGGCCGCCTACACGGGATGGCGACGGCGAATCACTACCCGCCACCCGTTCCGCGTCTTGGAACCCGGCGAGATGTCGCAAGTGTTCTCGCCCGCGTCCCCTCTCCTGGTGGTCCGTGCCGACGTGTTGCGCCGCCTCGGATTGCCTCGCGCTTTCACTTTTGGCGCTGCTATGGAGTTGCTCTACTGGCAGGCAGCGTCGGAGGGTCTGGAAAGCTTCGTGGTGGGAACTGGCGAGAATCTCAGCCAGGAACCCGCCATGGCGCTGGAAGATGTGGAGTTCGTGGTGCGCCGCGAGCCCTGGCGCCCCCGAATGGCGGATTTGCGGCGCGGTAACGTGGCAACGGCTGTTCGGGCTCCAGGCTTTCGCGGGAAACCACCTATTCTGGTCGTCTCTCCCTACCTGCCATTCCCGTTCTCCCACGGCGGGGCGGTTCGGATCTACAACCTCTGCCGCGAACTTTCCGGCGACATCGACTTCATTCTCGCCTGCTTCCGCGAAGCCAAAGAAACCGTGCACTACGAAGAACTTCACAAGGTTTTCCGCGAAGTCTACGTAGTTGATACTGACGAGAAAGCCGTGGATCCTTCGGTTCCGCAGCAGGTTTACGAATATCGCAATTCAGCTATGTCGGCGTTGCTGGCACGCCTCTGCCGCGAACGTTCCGTGGATCTGGTGCAACTGGAATATACCCAGATGGCGGAGTATCGGGCGTGTGCGGGAGCTTTGCCCGTGCTGCTGGTGGAGCACGATATTACGTTTTCGCTGCACCGGCAACTGGCGGAGAGCACAGGTCGTGAAACGGCGAAGGAACAGTTCCGTCTCTGGCAGAGCTTTGAACGAAAGGCCCTGTCGGAGGTCCGGCAGGTTTGGACCATGTCGGAACAGGATCGCCAACTGGCGCTCCAAACCGGTGCCCCGGCTGCAGTAACATCTGTCGTTCCCAACGGTGTCGACTTGCTGCGGTTTCAGCCCACAGAAAAGCCCGATTCGCCGCCCACGGTGCTCTTTGTCGGGTCATTTCGGCATCTGCCGAATCTGCTTGCCTTTGAAGCTCTGCGTGACACCATCCTGCCCCAGGTTCGTTCCGCGGTCCCCGATGTTCGGCTCCACGTAGTTGCCGGGCCTGATCATGAGCGCGTCGCCAGGCTGGCCGACAAGGCCCATCTGCTGGCCTCCGCGCCCGGGATTTCGATCCAGGGTTTTGTCTCGGATGTCCGTCCCGACTACCGGGATTGCGATGTTGTGGTGATCCCGTTACCCGTTTCGGCAGGCACAAATATCAAGCTCATGGAGGCGATGGCATGCGGGCGGGCGGTGGTGAGTACACCGGTCGGTTGTACCGGACTTGACCTGATTGACGGCGAGGATTTACTGATTCGGGATCTGGGCCCTGGTTTCGCCATGGCTATTACAGACCTGTTACTGGACGGGGTGAGGCGTCAAAAAATGGCCAAAAACGCACGCCAAACCGCAGAAAACCGCTTCGGGTGGCACGCTATTGCGGCAGGCGCCCTCGCGGACTATAGGCAAATACTTCGTCGCGAGCTCCGGTGAGTCGATACACTGGTATTACCGCCACCGTGACCGAATGACTAAACCCTACCATGAAATGACTTCCGCTGAACGGCTGGCGGTACGTATTGCGAAGAACCGTGAGATTGAACAGAAGATCCAGGCAACGCCTGTAGCCGTTGACAAGCCCAAGCGTCGCAAGACTGCTGAGGATGTCCGCACTGCCTCGAAAAACAACACCCTCGACAAGTTTCACGAAATCCGCAAGGAGCACGGCATTGACGCGGCTTCGGAATACCTCCGCAACATGAGGAACGAAGAGGCCAGCTAGGAGCCTGTCGGAGATAGATTAGGTGGTTGGCGGTGAGCGGAAATATTTCTGAACTTTCCTGGACCCTGGAGGCTAAGTCCTTTATCCTGGGTCTGTGAGCAAGAACTTCCGAACGTGCGATCTGGATCAGCCGTTT
>CAIYVZ010000049.1 GCA_903929755.1 uncultured Acidobacteriia bacterium | reverse complement strand
GATCACCGAATTTAACATCCGGCAATTTGCCTGGATGGTGACGAAGATGGCGAGCCTGCGGGAGGGCGACGGCACGTTGCTCGACAACTGCATCATGATGTGGGGCTCGGGGCTCGAGGATGGCAACATTCACGCTCGTGAAAACCTCCCCTTTGTGATTGCCGGAAAGGGCGGCGGTTCGATCCAGACGGGACGATACTTCGCAAATACGAAGGGGAATCAAGGCGATTTGCTCACCACGATGCTCGCCTGCGCCGGCGTTCCGAACGACCGGCCTGTGGGGATCGCGACGAAGCAGATCGAGGAACTCAAGGCTCAGGGGTGAGAAACCTCAGGCGTGACAAAATGAGTCGCGCGCGGACAAGTGTTCGAGACCAAAGGCGCCTCCGCCCGGCTTCGGCCCGGTCAGACCGTCGATTCTCGGAAGGCGGCCAGACGACCTGGCCAGGGACGCACGCCGACTATAGCAGGCATTGACCGTCTTCGTAACGAAGACGAGTAGTCGGAGTTCTAAAGAGACGAGGCCTTAGCCGGAAATCTCATAGCAGGGGAGACGCTTGAGGCTATATATGGAAATAGCTATACTCATATAGTGAACGATGCGGCAGTCAAGCCCGTCCGTTGGATCGCGTCCTCCAGGAAGGACATCAAATCCTTCCCCGCCGCGGTAAGGCGCGAAATCGGCACGGCATTGTTTGCCGCCCAGCGCGGCCTCACTGACCCGGCGGTGAAACCCCTCAAGGGTTTTGGCAGCGGTGTTGTTGAAGTCGTAACTTCGTACGTCGGCGGCACGTGGCGAACCGTTTACACGGTTCGGTATGAGGACGTCGTCTACGTTCTGCACGCCTTTCAGAAGAAATCAAAAAGCGGTGTCGCCACTCCGAAGGCAGAACTCGATCTGGTAGGTCAGAGACTGCTGGAAGCCGGGCGCGACTACAGAAGAAGGCAAAACTAATGGCAACACGTATTACGAAGCTCACCGAGTCGTCAACACCGGTCGTTATCGGAAGCGACAACATCTTTGCGGACCTCGGTTTCCCCAACCCCAGACAGGAACTTCTCAAGGCGCGGCTGACCCTCCAGATCTACCGAATTATCTCGGAACGAGGCATGACCCAGGCTCAGGCCGGAGCCCTTCTCGGCATCAAACAGCCCCAGGTCTCTCTGCTGATGAAAAACCGGGGAAGCAGTTTCTCCGTCGGAAGACTCCTCGAATTCCTGACGAACCTCGGTCACGATGTCGAGGTCGCCGTCACCCCCGCCCATTCTCGCCAGGGAGATATGTCTGTCCGAATGCTTTGACTCTTGGCGCGCAGTGGTATCTGGTTGAACACCATACTTGTCAAAATCCGTGCCCCCCCTGGTCGCGGCCTTCTGGACATCGTGCCTGGCGGCGCCCGCGACCTCCGGAGGACCCTGCACGTCTCGGACCAGCGCAAGCTGGATGAATGCCTGGACAGCGTACGCTCCGTTTGTTTGGTTAGAGACGATGGAGCGGCGCATCGCCGCCATCGAGGCACGGCAGAAGGAGGCCGCTATGGAGAAGGCGGGCGTCTGCCAGCGCAAGTCGCCCACGGGGTTTCGGAAACGGGCTTGCGGTAAGATATGGCTAGATTGGCTAGATATTACATTCCCGGAGACGCATGATGCAGTGGCAACTGGCACACGCAAAAAATCGATTCAGCGAGGTGGTTAATCTTGCGCTGTCCGAAGGGCCGCAGCGGATCAGCAGGCGCAAAGACACCGTGATTGTGCTGGCGGAGGCGGAGTATGAGGCCCTGCGAGGTAATCAGCCCGACTTTCGGGCCTTCCTGTTGGGTGCGCCCTCCATGGAAGAACTCGACCTCAGCCGCGACACGGCTCCGATGCGCGAAGCGAGCCTGTGAGAGTCCTGCTCGACACCTGTGCCTTATCGGAATTGAGCAAACCGGTTCCTAATCCCGGCGTGCGCGCGGTCGTGGGCCGGTTGCGACCGGCGGATCTCTACGTCAGCGTGCTTACGGCGGGCCAGATCGGCAAGGGCGTAGCGTTGTTAGACGACGGCAAGCGAAAATCCGAATTGACGGTGTGGCTGCAGACTCTGGAATGCACCTACGCGGACCGCATGCTCCCCGTGGACCTGGAGACGTGCCGTATCTGGGGCGAGCTTACGGCGAAGGCGCAGAGGACAGGCCAGGTGGTACCGGCGACGGATGGGCTTCTGGCAGCTACCGCAGTTCGCCACGGTTTGCACGTGATGACGCGAAACGTGGCATATTTTGAAGTTACCGGAGTTCCTCTGCTCAATCCCTGGGTGTGAGCAATGGGAGTGAGCACGGAAAGGGTGGACAGGCCGTCGATTGCGAGGGGACGATTGCGAGGGACTGGGGACAGAAGGCGCAGTGTCTGGCGTCAACTACTTTTACCCATCAACGACAATTATTTCTCCCCATCAACGACAATTACAACCTTGACGAACTTCCGTTGGACTGACTACGCTGGCTCTGACCGGAGCAGAGGATAAGGCTCTGCAGGGATGCAACCTGAGCGCTGACTTCGGGGCCAAACCAGGGTGGGAGGCGGCGTCACCCG
>CAIYVZ010000048.1 GCA_903929755.1 uncultured Acidobacteriia bacterium | reverse complement strand
ACAGAATGGCACTGCGCTGCTGTTCGAGCGCAACAAGAGACTCTGGCAAATGGCACCTCCATTCCTAACGTATCAGTACGTTAGGAATATAGCCACAAAAAAGAGCACCGCTGATCCATCTACTTTCATGTCGCACACCCAGCTAAGACCCGATCCTGGTTTCCGAAGCGTGAGTTCGATATGATAATTCCGCTATGCGGCTTCCTTTTGCTCTCCTCACCCTCGCCCTGATTCTCTCCGCCCAACAGAACCGTTCCACCCCCGCCACCGCCCCGCCAACCGCATCCTCAGCCGCATCCACAACCGCCCCCTCAACATGGAGCGACTACCTCGGCGGCAACGATTCCACTCACTACTCCGCCCTGAAGCAGATCGACCGTTCCAACCTCGGTAAGCTCGAAGTCGCCTGGCAGTATGCCACCGCCGACGACACCGTCTATGGCTTCAACCCCATCGTCGCCGGCAACATCATGTACGTCCTCGCGAAGAACAATTCCATCGTCGCCCTCGACGCCGCCACCGGCAAGGAACTCTGGGCCGCCCCCAACAACGAACCCTTCGGTCGCCACCGCGGCATCAACTACTGGGAAAGCAAGGATCATTCCGACCGCCGCCTCCTCATCACCTTCAACGACTTCCTCATGGCCTTCGACGCCCGCACCGGCAAGCCCATCGAGTCCTTCGGCAAACAGGGCAAAGTCGATCTCAAAGAGGGCCTCGGCCGCGACCCCAAAACCATCCAGCGCATCCAGTCCGGCACCCCCGGCCGCGTCTTTGAAAACCTGGTCATCCTCGGCTCCGCCACCGGTGAAGGCTACATCTCGCCCCCCGGCGACCTCCGCGCCTACGACGTCGTCTCCGGCAAGAACGTCTGGACCTTCCACACCGTCCCCCACCCCGGCGAGTTCGGCTACGACACCTGGCCCAAAGACGCCTGGAAGTACATCGGCGGCACCAACACCTGGGGCGAAATCTCCGTCGATGACAAACGCGGCATTGCCTACTTCCCCATCGGTTCCCCCACCTACGACTTCTACGGGGCCGACCGCAAAGGCTCCAACCTCTTCTCCGACTGCCTCCTCGCCCTCGACGCCCGCACCGGCAAATACGTCTGGCACTTCCAGCTCACCCACCACGACCTGTGGGATTACGACGTCGTCTCCGCCCCCCAGCTCATCACCGTCAAACACGACGGCAAGAACGTCGACATAGTCGCCCAGGCCAGCAAGCAGGGCTTCCTCTATGTCTTTGACCGCGCCAACGGCAAGCCAATCTGGCCCATCGAAGAACGCCCCGTCCCGAAATCCAACGTTCCCGGCGAGACCGCCTGGCCCACCCAGCCCTTCCCCACCGTCGTCCCGCCCTTCGCCCGCCAGAAATTCACGGCCGACGACCTCAACACCTTCTTCCTCACCCCCGAAGAGCGCGCCAACTGGAAAGACCGCATCCTCAGCGCCCGCAACGAAGGCCTCTACACCCCGCCCGAGCTCAACCGGGACACCGTTCAAATGCCGGGCAACAACGGTGGCGGCAACTTCTGGGGCTCCGCGTCCGACCCCACCAACGGCTCCGTTTACGTCGTCGCCAAGAACGTCCCGGCCATCCTGAAACTCGTCGATACCCCGCAGACCGGCGGCCCAGCCATGGTCCTCAACGGCACCCCAACCCAGCAGGGCCGCCAGGTCTACGACCAGAACTGTAAGATCTGCCACGGTCCCGATCTGAAAGGTCTCGCCGGAGCGCCCGAGATCCTCGGCGTCGCCGCCCAGCGCGGCGAATCCGCCGTCAAAGCCTTCATCGGACGGGGCCAGGGCGAAATGCCCGGCTTCGAGTTCCCCTCGGCGCAGCTCACCGCCCTGGTTGCCTTCCTCGCCAACCCTGAATCCGCCCCCAGCCTCGCAGCCGCCCCCGGTGGACGCGGAGGCCCTGGCCGCGGCCCCGCCGCCGAACTCGCCTATCCCGTCGGCGTCGAGGCCCCCGCCAACCGCTATTACACCGGCTACGGCCTCGAACCCCGCATCATCAGCCCGCCCTGGTCAACCCTGACCGCCTATGACCTCAACACCGGCAAGATCAAGTGGCAGGTGCCCTATGGCGATACGCCCGAAGCCGGCCCCTCAGCCGCCCCGCGCGGCACCGTCTTCCAGCGCAGCGGCATCGCAGTCACCGCCGGAGGCCTCATCATCTTCGCCGCCAACGAACCGAAGATGCACATCCTCGACAAAGACACCGGCAAGCTCCTGCGCACCCTCGCTATCCCGAACGGCGCGCAGGGGGTCCCCACTGTCTACGCAGTCAACGGCCGCGAATACATCACCATCTGCGCCACCGGCGGCAGCCCCGTTCAGGGCATCGGCCCCGGACGCGGAGCCGCCCCCGCCAAACCGCACGTCTACATCACCTTCGCCTTACCGCAAAAGTAGCGGCCAGGTCAGCGTCCCAGCGGATCCCAAACCGGCAGCAGCTCCAGGGTGAACCCGGCCACAGGCCCTTCACCCTGGATCGCATCCGCATCCGCAATGATTTCCGGCTCGCGATCCAAACGAAACACTTCAACGACCCGCCGCTCGGCATCGATCAGCCAGCCGAGCTGAGCACCGTTCGAGATCCATTCCCCCATCTTCGCCCGCAGAACAGGAAGCCTGTCCGTATGCGACCGAAGCTCAATCACGAAGTCCGGGCACAAGTGCCAAAACCGTTCCATCTGTTCAGGCGCCAGTTGCCGGATACGCTGGTTCAGAATCCAGGCTGCGTCCGGCGAACGACGGGCACCACTCGGCAGCACAAAACCCGTGGAAGGGTCACTCGCGATGCCTCGCCCATCGATCCGAGCCCAGCCCCGCAGCTGTCCAAAAATCTCACCATTGCGTATTCCCGTCAGCGTGTAATTCGGTGGCATAACGATGAGCTCTCCATCGGCCGTCATCTCAAAAAACAGATCCGGGTGTTCTGCACAGAACGCCGCGAACTGCTCATCGGTCATCGGCGGAACCGTCAAAGTAGCCGGCAGCCACGTTTCTTCGATCACGAACGCCATAGCATCATTCTAGTTCCGTCTGCCTACTTCAAGCGAACCGCACCCTCATACCCCGTCATCTCCAAATACCCCACCCCCTTATGCGACCCCGCATAATCCACCGCCCCCTCCCAATACTTCGGCCCCGCATTCTTAGCCGCAATCGCCTGGTTCGCCAGCACAGCCTTCGCCGTAATATCAATCCCCAGTGAAGGCACTTTCACCCGCCACTCAATCGGATACTTCCCCCACAGCGCCCCCGGCTCCAGCGTAAAATCCTCCCGCGTCAAATGCCGGGCCTTCCCCGCCGCATCAATAAACGTCCCCGAAGCATTCGGATCAATCGTGCCGTCCTTCCTGCGCAATCGAAACAGCATCAGCTCCCTCTTGTTCTCCAGCTGCACACTGAACCAGTCCCACCCGGCCTGCTCCGCCGAAAGCGGCTCACTAAACCACTCGTGATCCATCCACGCCCCGCCCGTCACCGCATGCCTCTCCCCGCCAATCTCAATCGACCCCTCCGCGGCCAGCCTGGGATACGAAACATAGTGCGACGCCCGCCCCTTCCCCTCCGCCTTCCGGCTAATCCCCTCCTGCCCGTGAATCACCAACCCCTTCGCCGGAGTCAGCTCGAAGTGAAACTTATACCCGGTCCCCAAAGCGTCCAGCGTCTGCTTCTCCCCGTCCCACTTCACCTGCCAGTTCCCGTTCCACACCCTGGCCTCCGCCGCGCTCGCCCCCGCAATCCCAGGCCCCTTCCGGTTCAGCCGTTCATCAAACAAGAACTTCTTCCCCCCCGCATCCGTCACCGCCGCATGCGCCAGATACAGGTCCTCCACCGCCCATTTCGAACGGTTCCCCGTCCCCGGTTTCGCCCCCTGCCGGAAGAACACCAGCTCGAACCCGAACCGTTTACCTGCCTGATCCGTCACATTACCCGTGTAATACCACCATTCAGTGCGGAAGTCTTCATGTTCGAAGTGGTCGCGGGGAAACTGGTATTGGTAACCGGGCAAGGCTTCACGATATTGGAAGTCGGCCCCGAGCAGCGGCAACGCAACCAGCAGGATTGCCCCCATTGTTACCATGATGGTGCGAAGTGGATCGACAAAGCTGCCCCGGGGGCTTTTTAACAGATGGTTGTTCAAACAGATATCGCTCAATTCGACAGTATCGCGCTCGACTCCGGCGCGACCCTCACACCGGTTGAGATCGCCTACGAAACCTACGGCCATCTCAATCCCGAAAAATCGAACGCCATCCTCGTCACCCACGCCTTCACCGGCGACGCCCATGCCGCCGGCATCAGCCACGACACCGGCAAGCCCGGCTGGTGGGACAACATGATCGGCCCCGGCAAAGCCTTCGATACCGACCGCTACTTCGTCATCTGCTCCAACGTTCTTGGCGGCTGCCAGGGCACCACCGGCCCGGCCTCCATCAACCCTGCCACCAGTAAGCCCTACGCCCTCTCGTTCCCCGTCATCACCATCCGCGACATGGTCCGCCTCCAGCGCATGCTCGTCCTCAGTCTCGGCATCAAACGCCTCCTCTCCGTCGCCGGAGGCTCCATGGGCGGCATGCAAGCCCTCGAATGGGCCGTCAGCTACCCCGAAATGGTGCTCGCCTGCATCCCCGTCGCCACCACCTGGCGCCACAGCGCCCAGCAAATCGCCTTCAACGAAGTCGGCCGCCAGGCTATCATGGCCGACCCCGACTGGAACCAGGGCGACTACTACGAATCCAAGCCCCCCGCCCGCGGCCTCGCCGTCGCCCGCATGGTCGGCCACATCACCTACATGAGCGATGAGTCCATGCGCGAAAAATTCGGCCGCCGCCTCCGCGAAAAGGAAAAATTCGGCTTCGACTTCGGTGTCGATTTCGAAGTCGAAAGCTACCTCCGCTACCGCGGCTCCCAGTTCGTCTCCCGCTTCGACGCCAACTCTTACCTCTACATCACCAAGGCCGAGGACTACTTCGACCTCGCCAACGGCACCGGCGCCCTGGTCGATGCCTTCCGCACCGTCCAAACCCGCTTCCTCGTCATCAGCTTTACCTCCGACTGGCTCTACCCCAGCTACCAGTCCCAGGAAATCGTCCGCGTCCTCCGCAAACTCAACGGCGACGTCGCCTTCTGTGATCTCCCCTCCAACTACGGTCACGACGCCTTCCTCGTCGATATAGCCGAGCAATCCGAACTCGTGCGCGGCTTCCTCGCCAGCACCGCCCGCACTGCGAGGGCAGCATAATGGCGACCCCAGCCATCGAATCCCCGCGCGTTTCCCTCGAACAGCGGCCTGACTTCAACTTCATCGCCAGTATCATCGAGCCCGCCACCCGTGTTCTCGATCTGGGTTGTGGCCAGGGTGAAGTTCTCGCCTGGCTCACCGAACACAAACACGTCCTCGCCCGCGGCGTCGAAATCTCCCCCTCCCTCGTCCGCAAAGCCATCTCCCGCGGCGTCTCCGTCTATCAGGGCGATATCGACGAAGGCCTCGCCGACTACCCCGACGGTGCCTTCGATTACGTCATCCTTAGCCAGACCCTGCAGGAAACCCGCTCCCCCCTCAAGGTCGTCAGCGAAATGCTGCGTGTCGGGAACCGCGCCATCATTTCCTTCCCCAACTTCGGCCACTGGAACGTCCGCTGGTCCATGCTCTTCACCGGCCAGGCCCCCAAAACCAAGCTCTTCCCCTACGATTGGTACAACTCGCCCAACATCCACTTCCTCAGCATTCAGGATTTTGAGAGTCTCTGCGAAGAACACCACTTCCCCGTAGAGAAGCGCTACTTCCTCTCCGGTTCCTCACCCGTCACTGTCCTGCCCAACCTGATGGCCCAAACCGCCGTTTTCGTCCTCGGCCCGAAACAGCAGGACGATTAAGCCAACCGCTCCGGATGCTCTGAAATACTCAGCGTGTTCCCGTCCGGGTCCTGGAACCACGCAACCCTTGCGCCCGTCGGCGTCGTCCAAATGCCACGTTCATCCTGGGGCAAAAAGCCGTAGCGTTCAAAAACCACACCCGCCGCTTCCAGTTCCGTAACGGAGGCCTCCATATCCGGCACCTCCCACCCCAACACGGTTCCCTGCACCGGTGCCCGCTCTTTGCCAATTACCAGCCGCAGCATGATGCCGTTGGCGTCAAACACTATGGCGAACGGAGGCTCTTCTTCCACCAGCCGCAGCCCCAAAACCCCACCATAAAAGGCCTTCGCCCGTTCCACATCCACAATAATCACGAAGGCAATAATGTCGCGGCAACCCAATCGTTCCGGCATGCCCTGAATTATCGCAACAAATTCGGATATTCCGCCGCCACATGCAGCAGGGTCCGTACGCGAGCGAAATCCTCGGCGTCAATCGCCTCTTTCAGCGCCGTAACTTCCATAAATCCGCACGGCCAGAGTAGCATGATTCTTTGAGACGCTCCCGGTCCATCTCCCTCCTCCTGCCCCTCCTCTGCGCCACCACTCTGGCCGCCCCTCTCGCCGCGGCAGACCCCCAACCCTACGACAAAGTCGTCACCAAAGAAGCCAAAACCTCCCGCGGCGCCCTCATCGTCCACCAGTTCCCCGAACGCTGCCTCTACGAAATCCCCCCCTCCGAACTCGATCGCGAATTCCTCCTCAGCGTCCGCGTCGTCCAGGCCCCGCCAGGCGTCGGCTTCAACGGCTTCCTCACCGCCGACCGCATCATCCGCTTCCACCTCTCCGGCCAGCGCGTCCTCCTCTACGACGTCAACTACACCGCCACCGCAGACCCGCGCACCCCCCTCGCCGCCGCCGTCAAAGCCGCCAACACCAACACCATCCTCATGGCCTTCGACGTCGCCGCCCTCTCGCCCGATGGTGCCCCCGTCATCGACGTCACCCACCTCTTCACCACCGACGTCGCCGCCTTCAACCTCCGCACCCGCCTCGGAGCCAGCCACCTCGACGGTGCCCGCACCTGGCTCGACCACGTCGCCGTCTACCCCCAAAACCTCGAAGCCGAAGCCACCCAAACCTGGACCCGTGTCGACCAGACCATCGTCGCCGGCCTCATGAAGCCCGGGGACGCCACCATCCAGGTCCACTACTCCATGATTCGCCTCCCCGAAAAGCCCATGCTCCCCCGTCTCTACGACAATCGCGTCGGGCTCTTTCAGGCCGGTCTCGTCGATTACGGCAGCGACGAACAACGCGCCAAAGTCAAAGCCATCATCGTCCGCTGGCGTCTCGAAAAGAAGGACCCCGCAGCCGCCATCTCCGACCCCGTTAAACCCATCGTCTACTACCTCGACCCCGCCATCCCCGAAAGATGGCGAGCCTTCGTCCGCAAAGGTGTCGAAGAGTGGCTCCCCGCCCTCGAAGCCGCCGGTTTCCGCAACGCCCTGCAGGTCCGCGACGCCCCTGCACCTGCCGAAGACCCAGCCTTCAGCATCGGCGACATCCGCTACTCCGTCATCCGCTGGCTCCCCACCACCACCCAGAACGCCTTCGGCCCCAACGTCCACGACCCCCGCACCGGCGAAATCCTCAACGCCGATATCGAGTTCCACCACAACATGCTGAACCTCGCCCGCGTCTGGTGCTTCACCCAAACCGCCCCCCTCGATCCCGGCGCCTCCAAACTCCCCCTCTCGGACGAAACCATGGGCCGAGCCATCCAAATGCTCATCGCCCACGAAACCGGCCACTCCCTCGGCATGGAGCACAACCTCAAAGCCAGCTCCCTCTACCCCCACGAAAAAGTGCGCGACAAGCAGTGGGTCGCCACCATGGGCTTCACCCCCTCCGTCATGGACTACGTCCGCTTCAACTACGTCGCCCAGCCCGAAGACGACATGCCTGTTGACCTGCTGCCCGCCCACGTAGGCCCCTACGACCGCTGGGCCATCCACTGGGCCTACGCCCCCATCCCGGAAGCAGCCACGCCTGAGGACGAAAAGCCCACCCTCGACCAGTGGACCCGGGATCAGGACCAAACCCCCTGGCTCCGCTACACCACCCTCGTAGGCTGGGGAGCCGACACCGGCGACCTGGCAGAAGCCGTCGGTGACCAGGACGCCATCGCCTCCACCACCCTGGGCCACAATAACCTCCAGCGCCTCATGAAAATGCTCGTCCCCGCCACCACCGCCAAACCCGGCGAACCCATGGACGACCTGCTGGAGATGTACACCGCCCTCATCGCCCAGTGGAGCACGGAACTCCACCACGTAATCGCCATCGTAGGAGGTACCACCTCCCAGTCAAAGAACGCGGGCCAGGCGGGCCGTGTCTTCACCCCCATATCAGGCGCCCGCCAAAAACAGGCTGCCCTTTTCTTGAATCAGAACGCCTTCCAAACCCCAACCTGGCTCATCGACCCCGAAGTAGTCCGCCGCATCGAACCCGCCGGTTCTCTCAACCGAATCCGCGACGCGCAAACCGGAGTCCTCAACTCCCTCATGGGGACCAACCGCTTCACCAGAATCACCGAGCACGAAGCCATCGACGGAAACGCCGCATGGTCCCCTACCGAGTTCCTTGCCACTCTGCGATCCGGAATCTGGCTGGAACTCTCCCAACCCAAAGTCAAAATCGACCCCTACCGAAGGAACCTGCAGCGGGGCTACCTCGACGCGTCCACAGCCAAACTAAACGGCCCCAACACCGACGAAAAAGCCCTCTACCGAGCCGAACTCAAAACCCTCGACTCCGAGCTAACCACCGCCCTGCCCAAGTCCACCGACAAACCCACCACCGCCCACATAGAAGCCGCCAAAGCGCAAATCCAAAAGGCTCTCAGCCTGAAACCGTAGGCGAGGTCTTCCGCGACAAGCGCCATTCCGCTTTCAACACCTGGATTTCGAGGCGAGCCGCGTCCGCGTCAATCAGTTCGCCACGCTCCGCCTGAAGATACCCCTCGTCCACGTGAACGGATACCAGTTTGTCGGTATTTTCCACGGCGTCACTCAGTCCGATGCCCCATCAGGGTGGCGTACTCGTGAACCGCAATGAAGTCCGCTGGTTGCAGTTCCGGGTAGTCATCCATAATCTCCCGTTCACTCATCCCGGCGGCAAGCCAACCCAGTACGTCCCAAACCGTTATCCGCATCCCGCGAATGCAGGGCGCACCAGAACGCTTGCCAGGTTCAATGGTTATGGTCGCTACCATACTCGGAGAATATCAGTTTCAGTCGGGCCCTACCCCATCCACTAATCCGCTCGCTCAGCGCGCCAATCCCCTTTAGGCCCTCAGCCTGAAGCCCTGGCCGTTAAGCCACTGCCGCCAAACCGTTCTTCTCAACCAGCGAAAGGAGCTTCAACGAAGCCCCCGATGGCTTTTTCTCCCCTCGTTCCCACTTGCTGATCAGGCTCGTCGTCACGTTCAGATAGTTCGCAAACACCGTCTGGCTAACGTGTTCTCTCTCGCGAATTGCCCGAATTTCGTCAGGTGCAAGTGGCCGGACCGGAGTCAAACAGGCATCGTCGAAATGCCGCATCGTCTGCTTGTCAATCGCGCCAACATCGTGCAGCGCTTCCATCGTTTCATGGATCGACGCCATCGCATCACTACGGTATTTCTTGCTCATTCGCCTGTCACCTCCACAAAATCCCCGCGCGTCAGCAATTCCCCCAGCTGTTTTTCCGACAGCCCCAGCACATGCTTCGCCGCCTCTTTGAATTCAGCCGCTTCTTCCCGGCTGATATTCGCCATCTGGCTCTTCGAAAAGCCGTAAACAAAGAACGCTCTGGCTCCGCGCCGAAACAGGATAATTGTTCGATAGCCCTTCGACCGCCCCTGCCGAGGTCTGGCGATTCGCTGCTTGATCACCTCGCCGCCCAGCTCCGCGTCAATACTCCCCAACTCCGCCCGTGACACCGCCTCAAACAGGACGGAACCGGCGATCCCCTCTTTCTTCGAGAAACGCTGAAACCATCTGGATTGAAAGACCCGCACCGTTCCTCACATCCCTGATTCTATAGCACCAGGTACCATAACGCCAGAACCACTACAAGACTAAGCTCTCAACACGACCGGCCCGTCTTCCACCCCAAACACCCCAGCCGACTTCATCAACCCACCCCACGTCCCGTCCGGAATCGGCAATCCAAACTCCCGCCGGTGCCGCTCCATCCGCAACTCCGGCTCATTCGCCACCAACACCTCATCAAACCCAGCCGCCGGGGCCGCCGACTTTACCTCATCAATCAACCAGTCCACCCGCTCCCGAAACTCCGGCTGCATCCGCATCACATCAATCGCCAAAAACGTCTGGCTCGCCCGGAACCGCTTCCCCCGAACCCGCAACCCGCCCAGCTCCGTCGACATGGCGCCCCCGCTCAGCACCCCGCACAAAATCTCCACCATCATCGCCAGCCCCGACCCCTTGTACCCCCCCAAAGGCATCAGCAGCCCCGCATAAGCCGCATCCGTGTCCGTCGTCGGAATCCCGGCTTTGTCCATCGCCCAACCAGCAGGAATCTCCGGCTCCCGATTGTTATAGGCCTTGAAAATCCGGTTCGCAGCCACCGTCGTCGTCGCCATATCCAGCAGCCACGGCTCCCGCCGCCCTACCGGTACCGCCATGCAGATCGGATTCGTCCCGAACCGCCCCTCTTTGCCCTGCCACGGTGCCACAATCGGCGAAGCATTGCAGAACGCCAGCCCAAGCTTCCCCGTCTCCGCCATCCGCCGCGCCCACCACGCCGCCGACCCGAAATGGTTCGACTCCCGTGCCGTCACAATCGCCACACCGTGCGCGTCCGCCAGTCGGACAGCATGGGACACGCAAATGTCCGAAACAACCTGTCCCAGCCCGTTCTGGCCGTCATAAACCAGGCATCCACCCTGCTCCGACACCACCTCGCCCGTCGCCCGCGGGTCTACATCCCCCGCCGCTATCTGGTCCAGGTAACTCGCCAGCAAATGAATCCCGTGCGAATCCACCCCCCGCAGATTCGCCGCCACCAAAGACCGCGCCACCAGCGATGCATGGTCCTCACGCACCCCAGCCGCCACCAGAGCCTTCTCTGACCACGCAATCAGCGCGTCAGCAGCAACTACCGGCACAAATCACCTGACTGCAAATCAACCAACCGTGACCCCAACCGGCCCGCTCAGTTCTTCCGCAATCTCCGCCGCAATCCGCCGCGCCTCGTCCACCTGCCCCGGCTCCAGGCTGATCGCCCCCACCCGTGCATGTCCGCCGCCACCATAGCGTTCACAAATGTTCGCCAGGTTATGCTCAGGCTCCACCGGAGCCCACGGATTCGACCCCACCGAAATCTTCGTCCGGAACGTCGAAGGGCTCACCGCCACCGTATAAACACCCGCCGGATGCAGGTAATACGGAATGAACTTGTTGTACCCCTCCAGGTCATGCCCCGTCAGGTCAAACGTGATCACGCCGGCCTTCTCGGTGGATTGCTCCCGAATCACGTTCACTGACCGCAAATGCCTCTGGTACAGCGGCTGATAAACCTCCTGCACCTCCGGCCGCTCAATAATCTCGGCCAGCGGCATCCTCTGCATCAGCCGGATAATGTGCTGCACCAGTTCTGAGCCTTTCGACCCCTCAATCACCAGCGTCAGCTTCATCGCCGGAGCGCCCAACTCCACCGCCGTCTGCGCATCCGTGTACTGCGCGCCGTCGATGATGTTCGCCCAGTGCACCAGGTCGTCCAGATCCTCCGCCCGAAAGCCCCACTTCTCCGCCGACATCGTCCGGATATAGTGCGTGCAGCTCTTATACGTGATGTCAAACATCTTCCGGGGCGATGGATGCGTCCGGAAATGCTCCGCATCTTCCTTCGACAGGAACGCGCTCTGGTGATGATCAAACCACCACGTCAGCTGGTCGCTGTTCGAATACTTGAAGTCCACAATGGCGTTTTCCTCGCCATCAAACAGACTCTCCTCAAATATCTGCGACGCGCGATGCGCCATCCCCGTATAAACAAACTCTGCGCCTGGGTGGACCGCGCCGGCGATAAAGCGGCTGAAGAACGCAGCAGATGCCGCGCCGTCAAAACAATGGTCGTGATAAAGGACTCGTACCCGCATGGGTTAACTTTTTTCGCTGCCTGGCTTTTCTTGGAATCTGCGTTACTTGCTATCTGCGTGGGTTTTCACGTCGCAGGGGTGAAAACTTTCCATGGTGCCTGAACTGAACAGGAATTGCAACTCACCCCTTTCCTTCCCCAACCCGTTTGTCGCAAAAAAACCACACTTCGTGGCTCTTTGTAGACTCCACTCAACCTCTTAGCCCGTTCTTTTTCAAGGATTTACAAACTCTCCGCGCATCAAAGGGAGTAGTATAATTTAGGTGATGCACATGGAGCCAAACCATGCAGTTTGAGACAACCATTGAGCGCCCGGTAGAAGTTTCCGGCGTCGGTTTACACAGCGGTGTCCCCGTAAAGCTGCGCATGACCCCCGCCCCCGCCGGCACCGGTGTCGTTTTCCGCCGCCCCGACCTCGACTATTTCACCATCCCCGCCAGCTACAAACACGTCGCCCGCGTCAGCTACGCCACCAGCCTCATGCGCCAGGGCGTCCTCATTTCCACCACCGAACACCTCCTCAGCACCCTCTACAGCTTCGGCATCGACAACGTCGCCCTCGAACTCGACAACCTCGAAGTCCCCATCGTCGATGGCAGCGGCAAGCCCTTCGTCGATATGCTCCGCACCGCCGGCATCCGCCAGCTCCGCCGCAAACGCCGCTACCTCCGCATCCGCCGCCCCGTCACCGTCGAGGAAGGTCGCAAGCGCATCTCCATCCTCCCCCACGACGGTTTCCGCCTCACCTGCGACATCGACTTCCCCGCCCCCATCGGCAAGCACTCTATCGAGATGGACGTCACCCCAGAGAACTACGCCCGCGAACTCTCCCCCGCCCGCACCTTCGGATTCGAAAAGGAGCTCGACCAGCTCCGCGAAATGGGCCTCATCCGCGGCGCCTCCCTCGCCAACGCCGTCTGCTTCTCCTCCGAAGGCAAGGTCATGAACCCCGAAGGCCTCCGCTTCCCCGACGAATGTTGCCGCCACAAGGCCCTCGACCTCATCGGAGACCTCGCCCTCATCGGCCGCCCCCTCCTCGGCCACGTAATCGCCGAACGCGCCGGCCACGCCATGCATACCGCCCTCGTCTCCAAAATTATGTCCGACCCCAGCCTCTACGAAATCGTCACCTTCGACGACCTCGCCTCCCGCGTCACCGAATCCTTAGTCCACGCGTAAAACCCTACGCCTCGCCCTCGCCCCCCCACCGCCCTACCGAACCGCGCACGTAAGTAAGCGGCACGCTACAGCAATGGGACCGCCACTTTCTGCCCCCCAATCTAGACAAAGGGACACAAATGCGACATACTGTCTGCATAGATGCCTAGGGTTCCAAGCTCTGATTCGCAACCGCCCCTCCTCCTGCTCGCCCGCGCCCGGGAGCTCTTGACCCAACAGGATCTCGCCACCCGCCTCGACGTCAATCGCAGAACCATTGCCCGCTGGGAGTCCGGCGAGACCGAATGCCCCCAATTGGTTGCCCCTGCCCTCCGCGAAATCATCAACACCGCGGCCCGCCCCGCCAACCAACCCAGCCGCTTTACCTTCATTGACCTCTTCGCCGGAATTGGAGGCCTCCGCGCTGGCTTCGAACAGGCTGGCGGAACCTGCATCTTCACCAGCGAGTGGAACCCCTTCTCAAAGAAAACCTACGTCGAAAACTACGGCTTCGATGAAGAAAACTTCGCCGGCGACATCACCCAGGTTGCCGCCGACTCCATCCCCGACCACGACGTCCTCATCGGCGGCTTCCCCTGCCAGCCCTTCTCCATCGCCGGCGTCAGTAAGAAGAACGCCCTCGGCCGCCCCCACGGCTTCGAATGCGAAACCCAGGGCACCCTGTTCTTCGACGTTGCCCGCATCATCGCCCAAAAACGCCCTAAGGCTTTTCTCCTCGAAAACGTCAAAAACCTCACCAGCCACGATCGCGGCAACACCTTCCGCGTCATCTGTAACACGCTCAGAGAGGAACTCGGCTATCACGTCGAGACCCGCGTCGTCAACGCCGGACACTTCGTCCCCCAGCACCGCGAACGCATCCTGATCGTCGGCTTCCGAGACCCCACCGGCTTCAATTTCGCCGATCTCCAACTCCCCCCCGACCGCCCCCTTCTCCGCACCATCCTCCACCCCGAGGACGGCGCCGAACCCGCCGAAGAACCCTTCACCCTCGGCCCCGCTGCAACCGTTAACCCCAAGTACACCCTCACCGATAAGCTCTGGGCCTACCTCCAGGCCTACGCCGAAAAACACCGCAAGGCCGGCAACGGCTTCGGCTTCGGTCTGGTCGATAAAGACTCGGTCGCCCGAACCCTCTCCGCCCGCTATTACAAGGACGGGTCCGAAATCCTCGTCAGCCGCGGCAAGGGCCAAAATCCCCGCCGCCTCACCCCGCGCGAATGCGCCCGCCTCATGGGCTTCCCCGACACCTTCAAAATCCCCGTCTCCGACACCCAGGCTTACAAGCAGTTCGGCAACAGTATCGTCGTTCCCGTCGTCACAGCGGTAGCCCGGTTCATGGAACCCCACATTCGGGCGCTCAAGCAATACGAAGAGACCGGCGTCCTCGAACTCCCCCTCTTCGCGTAAGCTACATGAAAGCTGGCTACCTCTCGGAATTCTTTGCTGCAATCGCCATCAAGACGCTGAGCGCCGTCGAGGCCGATCTGGCCCGCAGTCACCAGCATGAATTCAACGGCAATCAGGACCTCATCCGGGTCTTCGGCCGCGCTCGCGAAAAACACATCTTTCCAGCCAGGTTTATCTATCTCACCGGCGGCGATGACGCCCCTGTCGTCGAAGATGCCACCGTAACCTGGTACGACGCCCGACTCCGGCACCGCACCCGCACCGAGCACCGGCTCTACTTCCCCACCACAGCCGTCTCCCAATCCGCGGCCGAAGGCGATCTGATCGTGATCGGCAAACGCCCCGATGGCTCAGTCCTCGTCCTCGTTGCGCAGGCGCGTTCCACCATCGCCAGCCAAATCCAGTGGCTTTTCAGCGTTCCACGCGCCACCCTGCAGGGCTTTTCAATTCGCGAGGAACTGGACACCGAACAGGACCGTATCCAGTTCGCCTCCACCTTCATTCTGGAGCAAATCGGCATCATCGTCGAAACAACTGACGAAGCCTGGCTCCACAAAATGCTGGAGAAATTCGGCGGCACCTTCCCCACAACCCGGCTTTTCTCCGCATACGCCAGATCAACCGTGCCGGAAGTGACCGCGCATGAAGATCCCGATGCCGCCCTCCTCATCTGGATGGAGCGCGAAGAACTTCTTTTCCGGACCCTGGAGAAACACCTCCTCGCTGAGCGCCTGTCCCGAGGCTTCAACGAAGATACCGAAGGCTTCCTCCAGTTCGCGCTCTCCGTCCTGAACCGCCGAAAAAGCCGCGTTGGCCTCGCCCTCGAAAATCACCTCGAAGTGGTCTTCACCCAGAACAACATTCTCTGTGATCGGGCCGCCCTGACCGAAGGCAAAGCCAAACCCGACTTCCTGTTCCCCAGCGGCAAACACTACCGGGATGAACACGTCGACGCCCGCCTCCTCACCATGCTGGGAGTGAAAAGTACCTGCAAAGATCGCTGGCGGCAGGTCCTCGCCGAAGCCAAACGCATCGAAGCCAAGCACCTCCTCACCCTCGAAGCCGCCATCAGCAAGGACCAGACCAGGGAAATGCAACAGCACAACCTCCAGCTCGTCATCCCCCGAAAGCTACAAGCCACCTACGCCGCCGATCAGCTCCCCCACCTCATAGACCTCGACACCTTCATCCGCCTCGTCCGAGACCGCCAGCTTCGCAAGCTCTCATCTTCGAACGACCCCGCTTCACCCAAACAATCTCTGACATAACCGGATCAGACAAGCAGCCCCAAATAATTGCTTTCAACGCACACTTCGACGGCAGAGTAATCGCCCCACAGGACGCAGTGGACTTGCCCCTTGGGCCAGACCTTTGTCGTATACATCGAAACCGCTGCCGATACAAGCCGTGCCCACCCCTGCCTCGCCGGTCGAGGCTTTTATGTCGCGCACCCCTTAGTTCTCTGTGTAGCGCACGGCTTTGAATCGTCCCATCCCCAGAGAATGATTCCTGCCGGCGTCCCCAGGCGGAAAGTCGCAGGCTGCGGTTCAGTGCGCGCCCCCCTACACAACCGGCCCAGCACCTACCATCCCTGCTCCTGAATCAGGTTAAGTTCTCGAACACTTTCTGACGTTGTGGTAAAGTTCGTTTGCTATGGACGAGAATGTGCATGGCGCAATGTCTGGACACCCCAGGCACCAGGACTACCCCGTGGCGTGCCAGCAACGGGACGTTCTCCAGTGGCAGATTTGCAAAAAGTGACCGAACCGCATCATGCAGCCCCGGAGAGTGAGTATGAAGTGGCGCGGCGAGCTGCGGAATCCGTCCGCACCAGCAGAGATGAACTGGCTGTTGCCTACCGAAAGAAATTCGGTAACGAGATCAGCACCGACAACGCCCGTGAGATCGTTTCGCCCCAGTATGCCAGTTCGCGCGAGGAACGGACACGGTTGAGCGGCGCTACGCAGAAGCCAGCCGGAGACTTGGCGGACCACCTGTTCGAAGAGGCACTGCGTAACCCCGACCCGGAGAAGCGTCCCGTCGTAACGATGACGGCGGGGGGGACCGGAGCCGGAAAAACAACCGCACTGGCCAGCAACCCAGAATTACCCGATGGCCAGTTTGTGTATGACAGTAACCTCGGCAGCAAGAAATCCAGCGTCCAGAAGATCGAAGCGGCCAAGGCAGCTGGCAATCAGGTTCGGATCGTCTTCGTTCACCGTAACCCTGTGGAGGCACTGACAGGGGGCGTCCTTCCCCGTGCAATGGACGAGGGTCGAGTAGTCGGACTGGATGCCCACGCGCGGATGTACCGCGACGCGGCGGAGAACTTTGGATACCTCATCAGGAGGTACGCGAATGACCCGGATGTGCGGTTCTCTGCCATCGATAACAGCCGCCTGGCCGAAGGCTCTCGCCCCATGCCGCTTGAAAACACTGCCAAAATCAGGTATTCTACGAAAGACCTGCGCCCCCAACTTCGGGCTGCACTGGACAAAGAATATGCTGCCGGACGAATCTCTGAATCAGTCTATCGCGCAACTCTCGGCACTTCCGCCCCGGAAGCGACTGGAGGCATTCCGCGCGATCCAGGACCCGGCGGAGCGCCGTCAGGTAGCGAAGGCGCTTCCGTTCAAGGAATACGACGAGATGCTGACGGAGTCCATGGTGGACAACCTAAACCGGAACGTGCAGGCCAGACTGAGTAGCCGCAAGCAACCCAGCCGAGCAGCCTAACCCCATTCGCGGAACCAGCCAGTCCCACTTAAATTCCCCCGATAACACTCCAGACAACTTTATTTTCGCCTTGTCTTCAATGGCATACGAGGTCCATCGGGCGGATCCTGCACGCCCCCAATGTTATCTCTCAAACCAGGGAAACCAAAATCCAACCTTCCCCGAAAAGAGGTAACCCGATGTCCAACAAAGCGCAGAACCCCACCAACAACACCCCGGAAATCTCCCAATCCTAACTCCTGGCCAACATAGCCAACTCCCTCTTCTCCACCGGCCCCAAATCCGAGGCGGGCAAAGTCCGCGCCGCTATGAATGCCCTCAAGTCCGGTCCTTGACACCGTTTCTGGTTATCCCCACTGAAGCAGGGCGCGTGCCGACGTTTCTGGTCGTCACGGCCTCACCGGACAGTTCTACGTCATGAATGACGCCGACCGCCTCGCCTACAATACTTTCGAAAAGGGCTTCCTCGATACCCTCGCCCCCGTCGGTCCCTTCGAAACCCAGTACGCCATCTCCATCGCGCAGGACCACTGGCGTCTCAACCGCTCCCGCGCCATCGAATACAACACCTACGGCCTCGGCCACCACGAACATGAAGGCGACCTCGACACCAACTCCCCCGAAGTCGACGCCGCCATCACGCAAGCCAAAACCTGGCGCGACGCGAACCATGGTTTTACCCTCATCACCCTCTACGAATCCCGCATCCGCCGCGTCATCACCCTCAATGAAAAGCGCCTCGAAGAGCTCCAGCAGGTACGCAGGGCTCTCGAGGCGCAGGCCCGTGATGAGGCCGAACTTCTGTTATGTCAATCAGTTATGAACGGCGAAGAACTCCACGAAGATGACAGAATTCAGGTCGGTGGCTTTGTTTTTTCACCCACCAATCTCATCCAGGTCATCAAACGCCGCGAAGCCCTCGAATCCGCCCGTTTCTACAAGCGCAACAACTGGGATAACTCCGAACCCTGGCGCGGCGGCTTTAATTTCCCGCCCGTCACCCCGCGTTCCCTGCCCAAAGCAGCCTAAAACACGGCGAAAACAACCATGAGCCCCGAACCCAACGCCACAGCTGCGTCGAAACTATCTGCCCCGCGGTGCAGCAGCCGGAACAACCTTAGGCCCAGCCGCAGCAGCACCAGCCGCCGGAGCCACCTGCGGAACACCATTCGCCAAGTCCCGAATCAGCCCCAATGCCTTCCGCAACTCCGTCTCAATCGTCTGCCGCATATCCGTATTGTCCTTCAGGAACTGACGAGCATTCTCGCGTCCCTGGCCAATCCGGTCGCCCTTATAACTCAGCCACGAACCCGACTTTTCAATAATGCTGTGCATCACGCCCATGTCGATCAAATCACCTTCGCGCGACACGCCCTCACCATACACAATGTCGAATTCCGCTTCCCGGAACGGTGGCGCCAGCTTGTTCTTCACAACCTTCACCTTCGTCCGGTTGCCCACCACCACGTCGCCGTCTTTAATCGCCGCAATCCGCCGGATGTCGAGCCTTACCGACGAGTAGAACTTCAGCGCCCGACCGCCCGTTGTCGTTTCCGGGCTCCCAAACATCACGCCAATCTTCTCTCGAATCTGGTTAATGAAGATAATGCAAGTCTTCGACTTCGACACAATACCGGTCAGCTTCCGCAACGCCTGCGACATCAGCCGCGCCTGCAGTCCCACATGCGAATCGCCCATCTCACCATCGAGTTCGGCCTTCGGCACCAACGCCGCCACCGAATCGACCACAATCACGTCCAGACTCCCCGACGCAATCAGCGCTGCCGTAATTTCCAGAGCCTGTTCACCATAATCGGGCTGCGAAACCAGCAGATTGTCCACATCCACGCCCAGCTTCCGCGCATACGCCGGATCCAGCGCATGTTCCACGTCGATGAATGCCGCCAACCCGCCCTTCTTCTGGGCCTCGGCAATCACCTGCAACGCAATCGTCGTCTTACCAGAGGATTCCGGTCCGAATATCTCCACCACTCTCCCCCGGGGTACCCCGCCCGTGCCAAGTGCGGCATCGAGCGAGATCGCCCCTGTGGAGATCACTGCGATAGGGAGAATCGCATCCTTCGACCCCAGCCTGACGACTGAGCCTTTACCAAACTGTTTCTCGATCTGGCCGAGAGTTACTTCCAATACCCGTAAGCGCTCTTTATCGTCCATTACCAAAGCTCCTGTGCCCTCCACCCGAAAGGCGAATAAAAGGCGAAAATTGAGTATAGCACCACTAAAAATAAATGGCTACTACTCAATCCGGTAATTTGGCGCTTCCTTCGTGATGATCACGTCGTGTACGTGGCTCTCACGCAGACCCGCCGGCGAAACCCGCACAAATCGCGAGTTCGTATGCATCTCCGCCAAGGTCCGGCATCCGCAATACCCCATGCCCGACCGCAGGCCACCCACCAGCTGGTACACCAGATCCGCCAGCGGTCCCTTCGAGGCCACACGGCCTTCAATTCCTTCCGGCACCAGCTTCTGGTTCGGATCAAGGCCATATCGATCGGTTCGCCCCGTCGACATCGCGCCCAGTGAACCCATGCCGCGATAGCTCTTAAACGTCCGGCCCTGATACAGAATCGTCTCGCCCGGGCTCTCATCCGTCCCCGCCAGCAGACTCCCAATCATCACGGTATTCGCGCCCGCCGCAATCGCTTTCGTTACGTCACCCGAAAACTTAATGCCCCCGTCGGCGATCAGCGGAATCCCCGCCTCCCGCGCTGCCCGGCTGCACTCAGTAATCGCCGTCAGTTGCGGTACACCCGCCCCCGAAACGATCCGCGTCGTACAAATCGAGCCCGGCCCAATGCCGACCTTGATGCCGTCCACGCCCAGATCAATCAGGCCCCTCGCGGCCTCATACGTGCCAATGTTGCCGGCAATCAGCTGGACATTCGGATTCCACGCCTTTACGGCCTTCACTGCCTCAAATACGCGAATGCTGTGGGCATGAGCGGTATCGATGGCGATCACATCCACCTTCCGGCGTACCAGTTCCTGCGCGCGCTCTAAAAAATCGCCCGTAGCCCCAATCGCCGCGCCCACCCGCAACCGGCCCTGGTCGTCCTTCGCCGAGTTCGGGTACTTCAGCTTCTTCTGAATGTCCTTAACGGTGATCAGGCCCTTCAGCGTGTAGTGCTCATCCACCACCAGCAGCTTTTCTACACGGTGGCGATGCAGTATCTCCTCCGCCTGGTCGAGCGTTGTCCCCACCGGCACCGTGATGAGGTTGTCCTTCGTCATCACGTCCGCAATCGGCATGTCGTACCGGTTTTCGAACCGCAGATCACGGTTGGTCAGAATCCCCACCAGCTTGCCGTTCGCTTCGGTAACAGGCACACCCGAGATCCGGAAGCGCTCCATCAGCGACAGTGCATCCGAGATCTTCATGTTCGGCCGGATGGTGATCGGATCCACGATCATGCCGCTTTCGCTGCGCTTGACGCGGTCAACCTCTTCGGCCTGCCGCTCCAGCGTCATATTCCGGTGGATGAACCCGATGCCCCCCTGCTGGGCCAGCGCAATCGCGAGATGCGATTCCGTCACCGTATCCATCGCAGCACTCACAATGGGGATGTTCAGCGGAATCGACTTTGTTAGATGCGTTCGGGTATCGGCTTCCGTCGGGAGCAGGTCGCTCCACGCCGGAACCAGTAGTACATCATCAAAAGTAAGCCCCTCCGGGATCGTAGGTGGCATCAGGGCGTGTGGCGTCATCGGTTATTCTCCCAGTGTAGCCGAGCCGCCAGGACGTAAATAATGCCCGGCCATCTCTGCGTAAATCCGTCCGGAGGACCGCACAGGTCCGTTAGCTCGCTGCGGAACTAAAATGCCAGCCGCAGCGCCAGTTGAGCGATTCGGGGAGCCCCCATCACCCCACCGCTGGTTCCGGCGGAATTGGCCGAAGCCGAGCCCAGCGTCTGCGTGATCCGGCCAAACGCGGCGTTGCTCAGGTCCGCAACCGGGTTCGCAAAATTTGTATGATTCAGCGCGTTAAAGAACTCCCCGCGCAACTGCAGCCGCACCCGGTCGCTTCGTCCCAGACGGAAACTGCGGGAGATCAGCAGGTCGGCATTCACCAACCCCGGCCCGTAGTATTGGTTTCGTCCCGAGGTCCCGTTCCGCCCCGCCGTGTTCGCCACGAACCACGTGGTGTCGAACGCCCCGTCCGGATTCCAGTTGCTCTGCGGCAGCCCCCCCGTGTGGACCAGATTCGGGCGGTTCCCCGCCTGCGGACTGATGCCGCCGTTCGTCTGGTTGAAACCGCTCGTATCCTGGCCCCCCGTAACCACCGTGAATGGCACCCCGGACTGGACCGTAACGATGCCGGAAACCTGCCAGGCTCGAAAACACCCCGGCAGATCCACAACCGCCATCCCCACAAAGCGCTGGCGAACATCGAACGAGGAAGGGCCGTGCTCAAGCCGCAGATTCATGGAATCCACCGGCGTCCCCGTCTCGCCAGGCAGATTGCCGGAACCGAAGTAAGAGGAGTTGTAGTCGAGCGATTTCCCCATCGTCCAGGAGCCCTGCAGCGTGGCCCGGCGTCCCCGGTACCGGGCACTCGCCATCACGCCGTTGTAGTTGGAATTGCCAATCGACTGGGCGACTTGCACCTGGTTGAAAAACTTGTACGGGAAGACCTGTTCGTTCGGAGCCACCGGCCCCCGCCGGGTGGCATCGCGCACGATCACCGAAGGCTGGTTCAGATCCGTGTAAATACCCAACCGGTGACCGGAACTCCCCAGATATTCCACTTCCACCGTGGTTGCCCCGCCCACCGCGGTCTGCAAGCCGAAGTTGTAAAGGTAGGCGTAAGCGGAGCGCATGTCTGGCGAGATCCCCTGGAACGTCAGCACGCCTGCCGAAGGCGTTCCCGGCCCCTGCCGTCCGAAGTTGGAAACCAGCGGCACATTCTGATCGAAGGCCATCGCCCAGCTGAACTTGCCCGACTGGGTCACATTCGCGGTCTGCGTGGTCTGCAGGCCGAACGGCGCGTTGAGCGCCATCGCCGACGGCACGTTGTTAAACAGGTCGTCGTAAGCGATCCGAACCCCGCCACGGACCACCGTCTTGCGGTACTGCCAGGCGAGCCCCAGGTTGGGAGCAAAGTTGTTGCGGTCCGCCGAACTTCCCGCCGAAGGGATGGAGAACATAGCCGTCGAGTAAGTGAAGGCCGCCGGGCCCTTCTTCAGCGGATCCACGCCGAGCACCTGGTTCGTTCCCACAATCATGGGACCGTAACCCGGAATAAAGTTGACCGCGTGGTTGCGCCGTTCCGCCGCCGCCGAAGGAGACTCATACCGCAGCCCCAAACTTGCCGAAAGGGTCCGGGTCAGGCGAAGCTCATCCTGCAGATACAGGGCCCACGGATGGCGGCCCCAGTAGGCCTGAGTATTTCCCGTCCGGAACGTGGAAGTGTTGATCTGCCCTGCGGCAAAATCGGCAAACGTGGAAAAATTCACGGTGCCGCGTTCCGCACGGTTCAGATACCGGCTCAGGTCTTCCCGGCGAATCTGCCCCCCGAAGTGGAAAGTCTGGGAGTGCCTGGACGAATGAATGAAAGAGGTATCGCTGAAGAGTTCGGTGGTGTTCGAAATACGCCCCTGCGGGAAGTTGGCGTTGGTACCGAGAGCCGCGAAGCCCCCGCCAACGGCCACGGAAGGCAGCCCGGAATTTACAGGATCAAGCGAACCATCCACCACGCCCGGAATCGGAAGGCCAGCCGCGTTCGTCAGGATGGTGGCGGCGTTCATGCCATGGTCCTGCGGTGTCCGAATCACCTCGTAGCGAGAGTATCCGGCTCGCAGGTTGGTGACCAAAAGCGGCGCGAAGGCATGCTCTCCGCTCAGCATGGCCGAGACCTGAACCAGCGGCCCCGTGTTGCCCCCGCTGAGCGGCGTTGGGCCCCCGCTTGTACTGTTGCCCCAGTACTGCGTCCATCGGGCGGAGAGGTGATCGCGCTCCGAAAGATTGTGATCCACCTTGATTAGAGCGGTATTGTCCGAGTCGAGGTTGGTCACATTCGAGAGATAGTTGAGCGCCCCGGAAGTATTGGCGGTGGGCCAGAAAGAGAGCAGCTTGCGTGAAGTCGGATCGGTCACAGCATTGCGCTGCGCCGCAGTGGGAACCAGCGTGGAACTCACGATATGGGAAACCTGACGGAAACCCTCCCAGGAGCCCAGAAAGAAGGTCTTCCCCTTCAGGATTGGACCCGAGAGTGACGTGCCGTACTGGTTCCGGTTCAGAGGTGCTTTTTGCCCGCCGAGCTTGTTCACGAAGAAGTCTGCGGCGCTGAAGTCCGTGTTCCGCAGGTATTCGAAAACGGAACCGTGCACAGTATCGGTACCGCTCCGCGTGATGACGTTTACCTGGACTCCCGAGCTGCGGCCCGAGGAAGCCGGGCGGGAGCCTGTGGCAACGTCGAATTCCAGCACAGCGTCGGTAATTCGAAACAGATTCAGAGGCTGGTTGGTCTGCGTGTCGGTATTGCTGACGCCATCCAGCAGATAGACGTTCGATTGGGACCGGATGCCGGAAAAGTTCACCCCGCTTCCCTGGGTTCCCTGCGGCGCCGGCACCACGCCCGGAGTAAGCAGGGCCAGATCCAGATACTGGCGAGCATTCAGGGGCATGGACCCGATAACCCCGCTTTCCACGACGCTGGTCATCGCGACGGCCTGACCACCGTCAGCCCGAACTTCCAGGACCTCAGTCTTCCCGCTAATGGCAAGGGGGATATCGAGGTGGAGGGTTTGGTCCACATGCAGCGTGACAGGCTCAAGCGTTGTCTTCTGAAACCCCTCCGCCTGCGCGGATAATTGCCACGAGCCGCAGCCAAGGTCGAGAAAATACCAGGAGCCACCGACGGCCGAACGCCCGGAAATCGTCAGGTGAAGTTCCCGATTTTCCAGACGAATTACCGCCCCTTCAACGGGTCGTTTTGCGGGATCCGACACAGTCCCCTGAATGCTGCCGCAGGGTAGTGCGAAGGCAAATGGCGCTGAGAGGGCAAGCAGGCCCAGCGCAAGAGTCGGAGGCAGGAATGAAGGTCGCAGGCAAATGAAGTCTAGCAAATAAACAGGAAAAGTGGATGCATTCACACCCGCCTTTTGCCAAAACAGCCAGAACTGAAAGTTACCTTACAGGACTTCTTCGGACCAGTTTTCGAGGATCGACTTCACCTTACCGGTGAACTGATCCCCGAGGGCGCGATGCCGATGTTGACTTTGTGTGGAAGATTACGTTGTTGCCACGCGGAAACCGGAGGCAAGAAACAGGCGGTCCTGAGAGCGCAGCGCCGGGCGGATGGCAGCCACCGGACGGGGCCGAAGCCGATTGACCGGCGGAGCAAAATACGTTAGACTCACCTGAAGTCTAGGGTCCCATAATGGAACACCTGGTTAATGTTTTTCGAGCGCGGCGATTCCAGGCAAACAGCCTGAGACACCCCGTGTCGCGAATAAACGGATGAAGAGGAGAAATGGAAAAAGTATGAAGCGACTCATTGCAGGGGGATTTGTTCTGAGCCTGTGCTGCCTCACCGCATCAGCAGGGACGCTCGCAGGAACACTGTATTACACGTTGTACACCGGGGGGCAAAATGTCTGGAGTGTTGGTTACCAGTACGACGGAACCAACTTCACGCTTTCCACGCCCACTAACATAGCTTCAACGAATGGCGCGGACGGCATCATTTTTGCGCCCAACGGAGACTTGTTGATTGGAGGCCAGAATTCGGGTCAGGTGCATCAGATCACTACGTCTGGCGTTCCGGTGACAGACGCGGCTACCGGAGGTGGTGGGAGTTTTCATCTCGCACTCGATCCGAGTGGCACCAAGGTATACACCAGTAATTTCGGTGGAGCCCTCGCTACTCTCCCGATCAGTGGAGGTCAAATTCAGAACGGTACGACCCACGCCCTCACAGGCGACGACTACGGCGTCACCGGCGAAGCGTTCACGCCTTCAAGTGGCGCTTTCTACGTGAACGGGCAGCCCAACGGCGGTGGCAATGTTGGCTTGCTGAACCTGAGCACCTTCACCACGACACAGCTCTTTTCAGGAATTACTTCCGCGCACGGAATGGTCTACGACCCTTTCACAAGCCTGCTGACGCTCTTCGGCCGTGGTGCCGTTGGCACTTTTGACCCCACGAACACAGGTGCGGGCGTCAAAGAGCGCTTCGGTATCACCGGTGATTTCGATCAGGGCGCTGTTGATGGCCAGGGGCACGCACTCATCGCCGGATACAATTCCATTACCTTCATCGACTACAGCGCATCCGCCGATATCACCAGCGCCCTCAATCCGACCTTCGTGGTGGGTGGATTCAATGGCATCGACGACGTTGCGCCTCTCACGGGTCTGGGCTCCAACAGCACCCCGGAACCTGCAAGCCTGTTGTTGGCTCTTTCCGGTCTGCTCGCCGTTGCCGGCGTTCGGGCCCGCCGAAAGTCCCCAGCGCGCCGAGCTTGAGGTTTAACGGATACAAAACAGAAAACCGGTCCTGCGGATAGGCTCCACAGGACCGGTTTTGTGAGACTTGAGTTGTTCAGCGGCCTTACAGGACTTCTTCGGACCAGTTTTCGAGGATCGACTTCACCTTACCGGTGAACTGATCCCCGAGGGCTCCGTCAATCAGGCGGTGGTCAAAAGTCAGCGCCAGGTAGCACTGCGAACGGATAGCGATACCGTCATCCACGACGGCCGCGACCTTCTCCACTGTGCCGACACCGAGGATGGCAACCTGCGGCTGGTTGATGACGGGCGTCGCAAAAACGCTGCCAAAGCTGCCGAAGTTGGTGATGGAGAACGTGCCGCCCTGAATTTCATCGGGCTTCAGCTGTCTGGCACGGGCACGGGCCGCCAGGTCCACAATCGAGCGCTGCAGGCCGACCACGTTCTTCTCGTCCGCGTTGCGGATAACCGGGACGATCAGACCGCCATCCAGAGCCACCGCGATGCCGATGTTGACTTCGTTATGGAAGATTACGTTGTTGCCATCAATGGAAGCATTGACGAGCGGGAAGTGGCGCAGCGCCTCAGCGGCAGCGCGGGCGACGAACGGCAGGAAGGTGAGCGACATGCCGTGGCGCGCGGCGAATTCGTCCTTGTTCTTCGCACGGGCCTTGGCAACCTTCGTCATATCGACGCGGTGCACGGTGGTGACGTGGGCGGAAACGCGCTTGCTCATCACCATGTGTTCGGCGATCTTGATGCGCATGTTGCTCATCGGTTCCACACGGGTCTTCGCGGTGGGAGCGGGGGAGGAAACGGCAGGGGCCGAAACGGGGGAGGCAGAAACGGGAGCAGCGGGCTTCGCAGCAGCAATGGGAGCTGCGGCAACCGGAGCTGCGGCGACAGGAGCGGCTCCCTTCAGGTAACCTTCCACATCGTCTTTCGTGATCCGGCCACCGGCGCCAGTGCCGGTGATCTTCGTCAGATCCACATTGTTCTCGCGGGCAATCTTGCGGACCAGCGGCGAGAGCGGACCGGCGTATTCAACCGATGCCGTAACAGCGGGTGCGGCGGCAACCGGAGCGGCGGCCACAGGCGCAGCTGCCACAGGAGCCGGAGCAGCAGCGGCGGGAGCAGCGGCAGGCGCAGCGCCTTCGGCAGCAATCCGCGCCACGATCGAATTGACCGCAACCGTGTTGCCTTCGGTGACCAGGATTTCGGCCAGAATACCCGAAATGGGGGCCGGGATTTCGGTATCCACCTTATCGGTGGAGATCTCGAAGAGGGGCTCGTCGCGGACCACCGCGTCGCCAGCCTTCTTCAGCCAGCGGGTGAGAGTTCCTTCAACGATGCTTTCGCCCATCTGGGGCATTACGACGTCAGTCATTTAAAATCTCCGTAAACTCAAAAACTCTCAGGAAGTGGCGCGATAACGCAGCCTTCACTTCATCCATCCCGGCCCGAACTCCGAGCCGCTCCATCGACGTCACCGGCCGATTTAGCCCGCAAGGCACAATGTAGCCAAAATACTTCAGATCGGTCGCCACATTCAGCGCCCAACCATGCGTTGAAACCCAGCGGCTCAGGTGGACGCCGATGGCCGCAATTTTCGCGGCGTCATCGCCCTCGCCGGTCCAGACTCCCGTCAGACCCTGAATGCGCCGGGACGGAATCCCGAACTCTTCCAGAGTATCAATGAGGACCTGTTCGATTCCCCGCACATAAGCGCCCACATCGCGCTTCCACGTCCGCAGATCCATCACCGGATACCCAACAACCTGCCCCGGACCGTGATAGGTAACATCGCCACCCCGGTCGGTTTCATGAACCTCAACGCCCTGCTGCTCCAGAAATGCGACAGATGTCAGGATGTTGTCTTCCTGCCCGTTGCGGCCAATGGTGACCACATGCGGGTGCTCCACAAAGAGCAGATGATCCTGACCGCGGCCCTGCTTTAATTCCGCTTCGATCTCATGTTGCGCCTGGAGCGCCTCGGCATAACCAAGGCACCCAAGGTCGCGGATGGCTATTGACCGCAACATGACCGCAAAAAGCCGGGTCGCATTTACGCGTTAATGGCGAGGCCGTAGACAGCGTTGAAGGCCTCACCGACGGCTTCATAGATAGTCGGGTGCGCATGGATGGTGTTGGCGAGGGTATCAACCGTCGCTTCCGCTTCCATGGCGGCGACCACTTCGCCGATCAGTTCGTAGGCCTGGGGTCCGATGATGTGGCCCCCGAGGATTTCGCCGTACTTCGCGTCCGAAACGATCTTGACGAAGCCATCGTGCGAACCGAGGATGGTGGCCTTGCTGTTGCCCGCAAACGGGAACTTGCCCACCTTCACGTCATACCCAGCCGCTTTCGCCTGGGCTTCGGTGAGACCGACGCTGCCGATGCCGGGTTCGGTGTAAGTGGCACCGGGAATGCGGTTGCGGCGGATCGGCGTCACTGCCTTGCCTGCGATCTTGCCGACAGCGACCATACCCTGCGCGGCGGCCACGTGGGCCAGCTGCGGGGTTCCGGCGACCACGTCACCGATGGCATAAACGTTCGGTTCCGCGGTCTGCTGGTAAGCGTCCACCTTGATGAAGCCGCGATCGACTTCCACTTTGGTGTTTTCGAGGCCGATGGACGCGGTGTTGGGAGCGCGTCCGACGGCCACCAGGAGCTTATCGGCTGTGACCGTTTCCTGCTTGCCGTTGGCCAGGTCCACCTTCATGGAGATACCGGTGGCGGTGCGCTGGATATCGCTGCATTTCGCGCCGGTTTCAATGCGGATCTTGCTTTTCCTGAAAACGCGTTCCAGTTCTTTGGAGACTTCTTCGTCTTCCACGGGCACGATGCGGGGCATCATCTCAAAAACCGAGACTTCCGAACCGAAGCGCTTAAACATGGAGGCGAACTCGACGCCAACCGCGCCCGCGCCGATGACGGCGAGAGACTTCGGGATGGAAGTGAGGTTCAAGATCTCGATGTTGGTGAGGATTTTGTCAGCGTCCGGCTGCAGACCGGGGATCATGCGCGCCACGGAACCGGTGGCGATGAGGACGTTCTTCGTTTCCAGAACCTGGGTGCCCTTGTCCGAAACAACCTCAACTTTGCCCTTACCCAGAAGCTTGGCGAAGCCTTTTATGACGTCAACTTTGTTCTTCTTCATCAGGAATTCCACGCCTTTGGCGTGCTTCGAGACGATGCCGTTCTTGCGGTCGACGGCTTTCGGATAATTGAGAACGGGCGCGGTAATGTCGATGCCCTCCTCAGAGGAATGCTGGGCAAACGACCACATTTCGGCCGTATGGAGCAGGGCTTTGGTGGGAATACAGCCCACGTGGAGGCAGGTGCCACCCAACTTCGCATCTTTTTCAATAATCGCCGTTTTCAGGCCATACTGTCCGGCACGAATGGCGGCTGAGTAGCCGCCGGGGCCGCTTCCAATCACAATTAGGTCGTAGGTCACGTAACTCTCATTCTACACGCGACGTATTTACTACCATTGATCTATGGCGTCGCGCATCTTATTGGTTTTCCTGCTGTTCGCCGGGCTGGGTGAAGCCCAGCAGCAATTCCCCATTGATTCGATTCGGGTGGACGGCACAAGGTTTCTAACTCCGGCGGGCGTTATTAAAGCGGCAGGCCTGCAATTGGGCCAAAAAGGCGATACGCCGACCTTCGACGCCGCGCGCGACCGTTTGCTGGCGACGGGCTACTTCGAAACGCTGGGTTACCGGTTCAAACCTTCTGACCAAGGCGGCTATGACCTGACCTTTGAAGCACGCGAGATGCAGCCGCTCTACAACCTGCGGGCAGAATCGCTCCCGGCGACGGCGGCGGAGATCACGGCGTGGCTGAAGGAGAAAGATCCGCTGTTCAGCGGGCGGATTCCCGGGACGCAGCAGGCTTTGGACCATACGTCGCGGCTGCTTGAGGAGTATTTCACCTCGAAGGGCAAGCTGCAGCCGGTGGCCGGAAAGATTGTTCTGCTGGGGCCGCAGAAGTACGAGGCACAGTTCCATCCGGCTTCGGGCCTGCCGAATGTGGCGCTGGTCAGCTTCGAAGGCAACAAGGCCGTTCGCTCGACAGACCTGCAGAATGCCATCGCCAGCGTCGCGTTTGGCCAGCCTTATACAGAGTCGAATTTCCGGATTCTGCTGGAGAGCCAACTGGGGCCGGTTTACGAGAAAAGCGGCTACCTGCGGGTGAAGTTTTCGAATTTCCGGACCAGTCCTTCGGCCACCGTGAAGGGTATTGATGTGAAGGTTACCGTTGACGAAGGCGAGCAGTACAAGCTGGGCGAGGTGACGGTGATTGGCGCGATGGCGGACCAGAGCAAGCACATCCTGCGCGTGGCGAAGATTCCGCCCATGACGACCGTGAATTTCGACGAGATTCGCTCAGCGATTGTCCGCATTAAGGAAGCCCTGCGGCACGAAGGCTACCTGGACATTGAATGTTCCGTGGACCGGGAGATTCTGGACGACAAGAAAGTAGTGAATCTGCTGCTGATCCCGCAACCGGGCCCGATCTATACCTTTGGCACGCTGGAAGTGAAGGGTCTGGGGCTGGATTCTGTGGCGGTGGTGGAAAAAGCGTGGGTCGTGAAGAAGGGCGAACCGTATCCGGGCGAGTATCCCACGTACTTCTTGCGGCGAGTGAAGGAGGATGGCTGGTTCGATAACCTGGGCGAGACGCGCGCCGAACCGGACATTAACCCGACGACCCATGTAGTGAATGTGACGCTGTACTTCCGGTATGACCCGGACGCGGTGCGGAAGAAGCGTCCGCTGCGACCGGGCGAACTGCCCCAGCCGGACCAACAGGGACCGCCGCAGTAATGCTGACCGCGATCACGCGCGGGGTGAGTCCGCTGCTGGCCGAGTGTGAACTGACGTGGCTGGCGCGGGAGCCGATCGATATGGAACTCGCGAGGGCGCAGCACCGGGCGTACGAACAGGCTTTGCGGGAGGCCGGGGCGAGGGTAATCGCGCTGCCCGCGCTGCACGGGCAGCCGGACTGCGTGTTTGTGGAAGACCCGGCGCTGGTGCTGGATGAAGTGGCCGTAATCACGTCGATGGGCGCGGCCAGCAGGCGCGGGGAGCGTGCCAGTTTGGCCGAGGCTCTGGCGACGTTTCGACCGGTGATCCACATGCGGGAACCGGGCATGCTGGAGGGCGGCGATGTGATGCGGGTGGGGCGACGGCTCTATGCCGGACTTTCGCATCGTACGGACTCGGCCGGGATTGCTGAGCTGGCAGGCTTGCTGCTGCCGTTCGGGTACGAGGTGATCGGGGTTCCTCTGCGGAATTGCCTGCATTTGAAGTCTGGCTGCACGTATGTGGGCGACGAGACGGTGCTGATCAATCCGGAGTGGGTGGACCCGGCGGGGATCGGCGATTACAGATTCATTGAGGTGGCCGAAGGCGAGGCGGGGGCTGCCAATGCCCTGCGGGTGGGGGAAACGGTCCTGATTCCGTCGGCGTGGCCGAGGACGGCTGAGAAGTTGCAGGCGGCGGGGTACAGAGTGCGGCAGCTGGAGCTATCGGAATTGCTGAAGGCGGAATCGGGAGTAACGTGTTCGAGCCTTTTGTTTGAGGCTTCCATCGACGAAGTGCAGGGAGGCCAGATCCCCCGATAACGCCCCCCCCCGGCGGATGGCCGCGGGGGGGGGCGGTTGACTATTGCTTCGCAGTCACGGTGAAGTTAACTGTGCCAGACTTGGCCCCCCCTTCATTCACCCGGAGCGTCCAGACGCCTGGCGTGGCATCGGCGGAGATGTGAAGAGTAACCGTAAGCTTCTTCGTCTCGATCATCACAGTACCCGCCGCGGCTGTGATCGAGCCCTTTGGCGAGGCACCCGGACCGGCAGCCTCAATAGCGAGGTTGAGATCGGCAAAGTTATCACCTCCCAGTTCGACCTTCACGTCGGAGTCCTGTTGGCCCTGTGCCGGCGAGGGCGTAGTAACTGAAGTCAAAACAGGCGGCGGTGGAGCCACGTCAAACGCCTTGGCAGAAGAAGTTGTCTTTTTGTTCTTCGTGACCTGGAAATTCCAGCTGACCGTTGGATTCACAGCGCCGGACGGCGTCATGGTGAAATAGAGCCGGTTGTCGCTGGAGGTCTGCGAGGTGTCGCGCGTCACCTTGGGGGCTTTGTCATTGTCACTGAGCAGGCTGACTTCAGCACCATCCAGGAAGCGCCCGATAATCTGGCCCGACGCGGCTTTGCCTGCGAGAAGCTTCTTCTGTTCGGTGGCCGACATCTGGATGTCGGAGATCACGGGGTCGATGTCATCGACTGCGATAATGTGTTTGTAGTCGACTGCAACTTCGAGGTTGGCGAGCGCGCCTTTTCCGCTCGCACCAGTGTAGTAGGGGAACGGGTTCTTAATAAAAAGGGAGACTTCTTTGTCATCGAGGAAGTCCAGCGCGGGTACGAACAACGCCACGATCTTCGCCTGATTTTTCGGCACCAGAGTATTTGTAGTAAACGCGGAATCGTTGAGACGATGCATCTGGTTAATGGTCATGTCGGGAAAGAGTTGCTGGAAGGCGCTGATGCCGGGTCCGCTGAAGGCGGACACCGCGAGCGGAAGCACCGGGCCGAGACCCGCGACGCCGGTGAGACCGCCGCCGATGGTCGCAATCGCCTGCAGGGAGCGGAAGGTCCGGTTGCGAGGATCCCAAACCTGACCTTTTTCAGCGACACCCCTCAGAAGCGTAATCTCATGGCTCGAACTTTGGCATGACTCCGCGGTGGATGAAATCGCTTTTGGTTTTGGCCGCTCACGAGTGGTCATCAGCAGGAGTTGGTGCTTCAAGTTGTCTTTATCCGCCAGATTTGGGGTGTCAACCGGAGTGACAACTTCGGTCGCGTGGCAAAATTGGGGGAGCGTTTTGCCGTACTGGACACCAACATTGTGGATCAGCATGTCCAGTTCTTTGCTCTCGTTGATCACCGTGACCTGGATAACGATATAATTTCGGCTGATCCGATAGCCGAAGATGTCGGCGGCCAGCTTTGGCGGCACCAGGCTCTTATAGATCGTTGCGGTGCGCTGATCGACGGACAAATCCACAGGTGCCGCAGAAGTCTGTACACCAGATACCGTCACAGCGGCTATCTTTATGTCCTGTGCCCGCGCCGGATACACGGTAGCGACGCCGAGCAGTAATGCTGCCACACTTTGAAGTTTCTTCATGAAAATCACCTCTGTATGCTCAAGCGTAAATTGCCGGAGTTCGAGGCCACAAAACAAAACTGAGTGCTTAAAACTGCAGGGCACGCAGGACACCGGCGGACCCCTGGCGTACTGCCGAAGCCACAGCGTATTCAATGGCGACGCGGGGAGACGTGATCGGGCCGCACTGGAGTTGAAGTTCGCCAGGGCCCCGGTGGATGATTTCGACTGAGTCTTTAGCGGGGAGGTCGAGGAGCAGCGTATCCGCCACCATGCCTGCGCCCGTGGCTGGCCGGAACTGCATCTTCTGGCCCTGGGGGGCACACGCGATGGCCTGGATCTGCCCCTCGACGCGGATTACGTTCTCGCCGGGATGGGGTGCAAAAGCGCTTTTGGCTCTCGCTTCCAGCAGGGTGGATAGGGCCTCACTGAGGGCCACCTCTTCCTTTTTCTTGATGTACTTGCGGGCTGTGGCGAGGTGCGTGCGCGCGGTATCCAGATCTCCGGTTTCGAGGTAAGCCGTGGCCAGCGCGTAGTACACTCCTGCCGCTTTGTCGGCGGTAATGGCCGGAATGGCGAGCAGCGCTTGTTTGGCAGCCTCAAACTGACGAGTAATGGACCGTATGACCCCTAACTGGAGCAGCGCATCGGTGAACCCAGGGTAACCGGCCACGGCGCGTTCGAGTGAGGCGATGATCTGTTGAGCGGGGTCGCCTGCGGCCAGCTGCAGGAGCGCGAGGGTGTAACAAGCCTGGGGATCGGAGGCTCCCAGACTGAATGCCCTGGCGAGGTGCTCCCGGGATTTAGCGTTGTCGCGAATGCCCCAGAAAAGATATCCCATCGACTGCTGGAGATCTTTGCGGTCCGGGTTTTGGCTTTCGAGACGCTCGTATTCGATGCGCGCGAGATCGGAACGTCCGGCGGCGACCTGAATGTCAGCCAGGATGAGGCGGGAATTGTACTCATCAAGAGAAGCAGCGACGGGTTCGCTCGCAGTACTCCCGTCATGGGCGAGAAGCGGAGTGGTTTTGAAGACGGTGCCGACGAGTTTCTTGCGATCGAAGTACCTTTGGGCGTCGGCAAACAGCTGGTCGCCGGTCTTACCGAACGCGGCCTGGACTGCGTCGCCGGCGGCGGTGCCCCGGTGGAGAGCGATCAGGAATTTCCCGAAATTATCGCGGTATTCGGGGGAAAGGAACAGCATGTGGGCGACGGCCCAGCTTTCGGCGTAAAAGAGCCCGGTTCGGTCGCCCTCGTTATAGATGGAAGAACCGGGGGCGACGGCGGTTAGCGTCTGGAAATCGAACCAGCCTCCTTTGGCCGAATCGAGGGCACGCATCCGGAGGGGAACGAGGTCTCCTACGGCCATGCCGTCGCGGACACGGCGCATGGAGGAGTAGACGTCGGCCCAGCCTTCGGAGAGCCAGAGGGGCACGCGAAGACCGCTATGCCGGATGACGAAATGAACGTACTCGTGAACCGCGATGGAGGAGCTTTCGGGACTGGCGTCCTGCATCACGATGTAATCCCGGCCGGGGCCACTCACGAAGAAAGCAGCGGAACGGGGATTGGAGGTGTAAAGACGGTATTCCGCGGAACTGGAGAAGGCAATGATACGGAGCGGGAAATCACCGGGCGGCTTAACGGGGGAGGCCTGGGCAAAGAAGGCGCGGATTTGTTCGAAGTGGAGAGCGGCGTCGCGGCCAGCCTTTTCACCTGCGGTGGTGTACAACTCGACGTTGGGAGTGGTAACACGGGTCCACTGCGGCGCGGCAGCGAGACAGGGGGCAAGGCCCGTGGCGAGGCAGGAGGTGAGGAGTGTAGCCAGAGGCGCCGGACGAAGCATGGCGTGGGAGATCAGCGCTCGGTTCGGGAAGCAGACTTGCGTGAGCCGAATAGCCCGGAAACGAGGCGCAGAGGCATGGCGAACATCTCAAACGCGACGTAGGTGCCGATAACGGCAAGGCCTAACGCGATACCGACTCCGGTGACTACGGCCCCGCTGACGCTGGAGGGCCGGGTTTCGGCATGCTGGACAGGTATGGAGTCCGGGATAGCGACCAGAGGCTGGGGCTCGGCGTGGGCGTGAGTCTGGGGGCGATAGGCGGCTCGGGCTTTCGGAAGCAGGCGCAGGCGGCGGGAAGAGGCCGGGGCGGCGACTTCGGCTTTTACTTCGCCTTTTGCGTCGGCCAGTATTTCCACAGAGGCGGCGGGAGTGGGTTCCGCGACCGGTTCGGGCTCCAGAATCCCGGCTACCAGTTCAGGATCGGGCGTAGCGACGATGTCGATTGACGAAGGGACATCCACCCAGGCACTGGCCCTTGGCTCGGCGGCATGGACGGGCGCACTGAAACTGGGGCGGGATTTACCCTTGGTTTTCGTAGATTTCGGAGTTGTTTCGTCGGGCATTTACTGTTTCCTCGGGTTAGGCACGCTGAATATGCTGAATGAGGCTAGTGTAATCTGCGGCTGCGCGGCTGCGGGGCGCATACTCCCAAATGGTCTGGTGGCTGGCGGTAGCGTAGCTGAGATCGATGCACTGGCGGATGCCGGGACGGAAGACGTGGGGGGCGGTGGCGGGGTCGGCGTCCAGGGCTTCGAGAGTGGCTTTGGTGGCGTAGGTGCCGCTGTGGACGAAGGTGGGGACGACGGCGAGGATCTTGAGGGGCCGGTCCGGCCAGAGGTCAGTGAGCTGGTTGACGCCGGCGAGGGTTTGGCGGGCTCCGATGACGGCCATCATGTCCATGCCGACGGGAATGATGAGTTCTTCAGAGGCGAGCAGCGCGTTGAATGTGAGGAGGTTCATGGCGGGGGAGGTATCCATGACGATGGCGCTGTAGCCGGTGACGTTGCGGAGGCGGCGGGAGAGGATGGTTTCGCGCTGCGTTTCGCCGGCGATGCGGCGTTCGAGGGCGAAGGCGGCGGGGGTGGAGGCGATGAGGTCCAGGTTGGGGCGGACGTTGGGGAGCAGGGCTTCCTCAAACGTGGCTTCGCCGCCCATGAATTCTTCGAAGGTACGGCCAGGGCGCAGGCCGAGGGTGTGGCTGACGTTGCCTTGCGGGTCGGCATCAATGAGAAGGACCCTGCCTTTGGTTGCAACGCTCGCTGCAGCAAGGCCGGCAGCGATGTGGATGGCGGAGGTGGTCTTTCCCACGCCGCCCTTCATGTTGATTACGGCTAGCCTGCGCATGTTTGTAGGTCAGTTTAGCAGGAGTTCGCCCGCGAGGATGCTACCCGGCCTGGTAGCCAGCGATTCCGCAACCAGCAGCGGTGGTGTATCGAAAAGCGATAGAGGGGGCGGGTTTGAGGTTCTGGGACGGTCCAGTCGGTATTGAGGGGAATCGCAGGGGTGTTGTTTGGGTGGAAAGCGGGGCGATGGAAGGGTTT
>CAIYVZ010000047.1 GCA_903929755.1 uncultured Acidobacteriia bacterium | reverse complement strand
TTTCCTTTTTGACGATGTAGCCGAACCCGGTGATGGTGAGCACCGTTGCGCCGGACGCCGGTGCAGTTATCTTCCACGGGAACACCGTCAACGCGACCGCCAGCACGTCGATGTTCTGCTGCGACGCATCGCCCGTGTAGTTTCCGGTCAGTTCGATCGTGCCGGGCTTCAGCATGCCGGGTATGGATTCTTCGCTCGTATTGGGGGAAAGAAGGTGCGTGACATCGATCTCGCCGACGGTGTAGTCGGCGAAGTTGATGGTCGCGATTTCGGAGAGAAGCGTGTAAGCAATCGGACTCGCGGCGTCGCCAATGTAGAACTTGGACCCGTAGCCCAGTTTTGCTTTCGATGCAGCCATGAGATGTTACTCCTTGTGTTGAAAATGAGATGAAGACTGCCAGGGCCGAGGCTAACTGTTGGCCCAGACTTCGTACTCCAGCATTCGCCGGTATGTCCGGCGCGCGTCGTCGAAGAAATCCCGTTTGTTGATTCGGAAAATCCCCTGCACAACCGTGTGGTCGGGATCTGTCAGCGTGCCGGCGTAGCCGTTCAGAACCGCATCGATTGCCGCCGCCAGCAGGACAGCCTGCTCGCGTGTGTTGGCGTAGCAATCGATCTGTACGTTCCACGAGCCGAGATCGACCGGCCCGGCCAGAACGTAGTCCGATGAATCGGCGACTGTCGTATAGCTCCAACTCGGCAGCGCCTGATCTTTGGGAAGCTCGGAGAGAAAGCCTCCTGACGCGGCGATGGCCCTGACCGCAGACGTGCCCTGCACCAGCAGGACGAAACCTTGTTCGATCATTTGCCGAGAGTCTCCACACCCTTCCTGATTTCGTCCGTGAACACTTCCTGCGCGCGCGTTTTCGCCTGCTCGAACGCGGGGCGCATGAATGGCTGAGCCGCCCCGTGGATCGATCCGAATTCCACGAAGGAGCCCCAAACCGCCGGGGACTGACTGCCCTTTCCCTTGCCGCGGCGGATGCCGACACGGGCAACGCCAGCCTCCTGCTTGCCCGAGAGCTTCACGGTCATGTCGATCGCGTCCCGCAATTCGCCGGGTCGGCGGTTTGGGCTCGCCTTGGCGAGGACGGGCGCGTTCTTCTTTGCCGCCCCCTCGAACAGTTCGGCCCCGGCCACGAGTGCCTTGCGCAGCGCCCGCTTCGCGAGTCTGGGACCGGCCTGCGAAAGTGCATCCTCGAGGCCTTTCAGTCCGACGATTTCGACGGTCATTTTCATTGATCAACCTATTCGGCTCCTGCGATGGCCAGGCAGGTCAGTTCCATCACGGCATTCAGTTCGAGCACGTTCCGGATCGCCTGGATGGTGTAGCGGCCATTCGGCGCCTGCAGTTGCATCTTCGGCTGTACGCGGGCGTCGTAGTACATCGAAACGATGACCGGCAACTGGGTGATATTCTGCCCGCTGCGGATGAGGTCGGTACCCTTCATCGGCTCGATCTTTGCCCACGCGGAGATCACGGGAGACAGCACCGTATCGGTCCCGGCTACGTTCACCGTCTGAGTTTCCTGAAGGACGGTGACACGGTGGCGAAGGTCGCCCGAGTTCAGAGTTGGCCAGATCATTCAGCGTGCCCGAACCAACGATCCATATGACAGACACGCCGTGACCGCGTAGGGATACTCAGCAGCGGCGTCCATCCCTTTCTCGAAGGGCAAGCGATTGTGATACCAGTTATTGATCAACAACTTCATCCCGTTTTTCACTCGCGCGCCCGCATCGTTCCAGAACGGCGAACTCGCCGCATAGCCGCTGGTGAATCGAATCAGGATGGCCGACGACGGCCAGGTTGCAAACGTCGGCCACGTCTTGTTGTAGGGAGGCGACACGAAGCCGGGGTGCCTTGCAGTGTCCACGATGAAATCGGTGTTCTCGGCCATCATCGTGACTGTGCCGGTCGAATTCTTGTAGTGAAAATGATCGACAGAGACCAGCGGGTCCCGCAGCTCGATTCGGTAGTTGTTCCAGTAGTCGAGGCTGAGATCGAACTGCTTCCGGATGAGATCCCGGCCCTGCAGAATCTCCGCCTGTTCGCGCGCGGCGACGATCAGGCTTGTCAGTTCGTCGTCCTCTGCTTGATCGGTGGGCGACCGGTCCGGCAGCCTAAGATACGACTTCACCTCGGCGAGCGTCAGAATCTCGCTGAAGGACTGCGGAGGTGAGCTTTCGGTTAGGGCCAGCGACCCGAAGGCACTCAGCGCGCCGTAGAGACCCAGGTTTCCGTATGTGCCGTAGGCACCTATTCCGCCGAACGGTGGGAACATTCCGCGGCCTCCCACTTGGCGTCGAAGAGCGCCTTGTTCCTTGCGAAGCTCCGCGGGGCGCGGGGATCGCCGCGGAACGAACTGGTCAGGCTGCCGTGGTCCAAGTAGCAGTTATCGAAAACGCCGACCTTGAGTCCGGCGCGCCGGGTGGCTTCGCAGTAGTCGAGGTCTTCCACGCCGTAATCCAGGCAGTACCTTTCGTCCAGAAGGCCGATCCGATCAATCGTGCGGCGAGGAATCAGCACGCACACGAAAGCGATGTGCGGAACCTCCCGCAGCCCGATCCCATGCGGTCGCTGGAGCGGCTGGCCCGTGACATTCGTCACCGCGCCGATAACGCCGTACTCCGGGTGAAGTTCCCCGGCGCGCTGCATCGCCGTGAATCCGCCCGCGCTTTCAAGCAGGGCATCGTCGTTCAGCAGGATCACGTCGTCCGAGCCAGTTGCCCGAATTCCGAGGTTGCAGTTTCGCGCGTAGATGAAGGGCATCACCCCCGCGACCGTGACCGCTGGCATCCAATCCGGGCGAGTGGCAAGCGACAGATCCGGACTGTCGTCCACGATGACGATTCGCGCCTCCGGCTCGTGCCTGCGCACGGCCTCGACGCACGGGATCAGGTTCGCCGCCGTTCTGCTCGGGATGATTACGGAAAGTGACCCGCTCACCATATCGTCCAATCGACCGGAGTAAATGTGTTCGAAGTTCCGCCCGTGCCAGTCAGTTTCATGACCACTGCGGCGGTTGTATCCTGCGCTGAAGTGTTGAACACGCCGCCGCTCCATGAAACGAAATTGGCCCCGGCGTAGGCGATCACGTTTGCGACGATCTGCTGCGCTCCCGTCGCACCCGTGTTATTGCAAACGCGAACGCTCGTGACCCAGACGCTTGTGTCGCCGCTGCCAGGGTAAATAGTGACAGCGGTCGATCCAAACCAGAACTTAGGAGTTCCGCCGCCAGCCGATTGCCGGAATGCAAACTCGGCGTGAATGCACCCGGCCGCGCCCATCGTGCCCGCCGGGACGCTGTACGTGAAAAGGGTTTGATCGGTCCCGTTCGCCAACACGCCGGGGAGTTGGCTCTGGTGATTTCTTACAGCGTTGCACAGCCCGGCGACATGGTTACCGTTCGCGTCGATAACAACGCAGGCTCCTGGCGTCTGCGCGCCCGTGCTGGTGACGGAAGTATTCCCGTTGCCTGACACCCCGACGATCTGGCCACCGGTCGGCGGTCGCTGCGCCAGGGCCAGCGACAGCAGGAAGGCGAACCCGATTAGAAGTCTCTTCATTTTTGTCCTTTCGATTTCCATTGATCTCCGTGAAGCCGCCCGCCTTCAGGCGTGGGGAGCATTCAAATCGGTTTCCAGTTATCGCCCAGCTTCCGGGGGCTCGTATTCCCGGAGTGATTTGTTGCGTACATCAGATCGCCAGCGTCTGCCGTGATGAGTTCGCCCGCGGCGTGGGCCGCGGCGACGAATTGGTTGTCCTCGCCCACCTGGACAACCGGGAAACGATGAGCGCTCCACCAGTCCCGGCGGTAGCACAGCGACGTGCCGAGCGCGTAGTTCCGCGTGCCTTCGTACTTCCACCAGCGGACGCCATCAGTGAAGCGCATCGAGTGAAATCCGGTGACGGCCTTCCCGGTTTCGAGAAGACGTTCAACCTGATCGGCGAGCCGGCCTAGAGCGGAATGGTCGTCATCGTCGAAATGGGCGATGATCTCGCCCGCCGCTCGCTCGCAACCGTAATTTCGTTTCGCGCCGATCTCAGGCCAACCGTCAAGGTGGATCAGTCTGATTCGCGGATCGTCCTCCGGAACCAGATGCCTTACGTCCTGACCGTCCGCGAGGATCATCAGTTCGCTGCGCAGGTAGGTCTGGCATTGAAAGCTCCTGATCGCCTTCGGGAGCCAGAACGGCCGGTTCCGCGTCAGGCAGAGACAGGTCACAAAAGACATCCCGCGCAGCCGCCTCCGGGACTTCGGGCACGATTACCTTCGTCTCATAAACCATTGCCGGCGGGTCCGGTGCCTTCACCAGACCCGCGCGCAGCAACTGCCGAGCCACATCGTCTTCAGCTTCAAATTCCTGCCCCGCGGTCACCATGCCGTAGTGGCCAGTCAGTTGCCTGTTCGCTATCACTCGCATGTTTGAAATCTCCTACGCAGGGCTGGTCGTGAAGGAACCGGTGATGTAGCTGTTCGGCCTCTTCACCACCAGCACGACGCGCTTCTCACCGCGGACCGCAACAAGGTTTTTGGTGAAGAAGTCCTGGTGCTCGGTCGAGAACTCGATCTGCATTTCCATGCGGTCGCGAATCTCGGAAGCAACCGGGTTTCCGGAGCCGATCAGGAAAGTGCCGTTCGCGATGCTGGTGGTGTAAACCACATCGAGTCCGAAAAGCGACGGGCGCGCATTGGTCTGTGGATCTCCCAGGATGTAACGCCCGAAGCCGTCCTTGGTCAGGCGCATCTCCCACCAGTCGTTCGGATGCAGAACGATGAACGTCGGATCGAGTTCCTTCGCTCCGGTGATCTGCTGGACAGCACGGCCAACAATGTCGATCTTGTTCCAGCCCTTCGACGCCGACAGAAGCCCGGTGTTGAAAGCCGCCGCCTGCGTGATCAGGCCGTGCAGATTCTCGCCGGTGTTGTCGCCCGAGAGAAGCTGGATCTCCTCGGCCAGGTTCACATAGTAGGGCAGCGTGGAATTGATGAAGCCCATCAGCTCGGTGAAGTCGTCGAGGATCTGCTTCGACGCCGGAATCCACGTCGCGATGGTGCGGACCTTCTCGGAGACCGAAGTGAACGTCACGGCGTTCTCCGCCTTGGCGCTGGCTTCGACCTGCGGCGAGGCGATGGCCATGGGCGCATTCACCTTGACGAAATCGACCACCTGCATCGTGGTGGGGCGCGCATACAAGAGATCACGAACCGTCAGCACCTGACGGGCTTCGGCCGTGATCCCGGCGATGCGGTCGATCTGCAGGACGCCGGTCGTGGCAACGCCAACTGCACTCGACGTGATGGTGGTCTTTCGCCCCATCAGTTCCCGGACGTGTTTGCCTTCGAGCGTGACCACAGCGCGGCCGCCGCGATCCTTCATCAGACGGTTCACGCTGTCGTTGGCCTGCAGAACTTCGAGCACGCCGGGCTGTGGAACCTCGGCGGCCTTGCGCTCGGCCAGTTTGACATCGATGGCATCAGCCTGCGCCTGCAGAGCGGTGATTTTGGTTTGAGTCTTTTCGAGCACGGCGCCAAGGGACTTCTGTTCTTTGGCAGCATTGTCGAAGTGGCCGGCGAGCTGTTCTTTCAGCTCTGCGAGTTGCTGTTCAAGGGGTTTCATTTTGATTCCTTAGGTTTGATTTCCCCTTACGCGGGGATCATCGCCTTGATTGAGTCAAGGAGGCTACTTGCTGCGGCTTTCGACTTGGAAGTGACGTCGTCGTCTTCAACGTCGTCGGCTTCCCCGTCCAAGAGTGCAATCAGGAGATCGGAGGCGCTCTTCACGTGTTCGTGCGCCTGGGTAATCTGGCTTTTCGTGGCTGTGCTGATCCGCCGGCCTTCCTTCAACTGGAGGGCCTTCGCTTCGAGACGCTTCCGGCTCGCGGTCTCCATGTCGCCGTACTCCTCGGTGAGCCAGTCGAGATACGCGGGCAGGTAATCCATCCACGCGGCCGCAAATTGCTCAAGGGTGGCAGCCGCGGCGGCGAGTTTCTCCTCGCGGGAAAGTCCGCTCCACGGAATCGAGCAGAGCGCATTGCGGAGCGCGCACCACATCTGATAACCCGCGTCCTGAAGCTGAAGCTCGGCAAGCTCGGTCGTGAAGTCTTCTTTCCGCTCGGCGAGATGTTTGACGCTGGTGATCTGCGCCGCTTCGTTCATCGGAAACGTTACGATGCTGCCCTCGTACAGGCGAAGCTCTTTCAGGCGGCGGATGCCGCCGTCCAGCACCTCTTTGACGGTGTCGAAGCCAATGGACAGGCCTCTGACGATCCGGGCTTTGATGAGCAGGTACGCCTTCTTCGCCTCGGGCAACTCCATGAGAAGCTGCCCCTTGACATAAAGCGCGTCGGGACCGTCTTCGAGCGTGAGGGTGCCGATCGGCACGTCAGGTTTGTGCTGCCAGAGCATCGGCACCTCATTGCCGTGATCTTTGATGGTCTTTGTGAAGGCGCCCGGTTCGACCAGATCTTTGCCGAGATCGATCACGTTATAAACGCTAAGCATCCCGGTGAACGAGCCATCGGCGGAGATTTCTTTGATCTCCATGCGGAGATTGTTCTTGCGCTTGATTGCCATGGGGGATGATCCTTTGTCAGTCCGATTTCGGTTTGCTGCCGAGCCGCACAAGGCCAGCGCCCTGCGTGGCACCGGGGGCCTGATTGGCGGGCAGCGGTTGCATGTTGAGCTGGATGTGATAGTCCGCGCCGATGCCATCCGGCAGCATGTTCCAGTCTTCGAGATCGCGGATTTCGTCTACGCTGGCGACGCCGTTCTGCAGCATCGTGGCGTAGCCCGCCATGCGGCTTTGGAAGTCGCCGCGCAGCAGCGCGTTCAGATTGTGTTTGAAGAAGTAACCCTGCGTCTTCTCCGCCGGCGTCAGGACGCAACGCCAGAGTTCCTGCTCCCAGCGCGTGATCCATGCGCTGAGCGTCATCTTCACGAACTCGAGCGCCAGCTGCTCGATATTCGAAAACGTCGCGCGGGAGAGATCGCCGACCAGGTGCGGTGAGACCAGGAACCAGCGGCAGATCTCGTGGATGTCGAACAGTCGCGTTTCGAGCATCTGCGAATCCTGCATGCTCAGCCCGATCTGCTTGTAGGTCAGACCGTTCTCGAGGATCGGAGCCTTGTGCGCCTGCTGGTAGGTCTTCTCCCAATCGTCCCGGAACTTGTCGAAGTCGGCGTCGTTCTTGAACTTCTGGGCGTGTTCGAGCAGATAGGGGACGCGCCCGCCGTTGGCGAAGAACCGCCCGACGTTCCGCTCGGCCGCAATGGCTGTGCCGATCGATTGCCTGGCCATGGTGATGACGGAGAAGCCCGAGATCCCGGTCGCGCCGATTCCGCGAATGTGCAGCAGGTCGTGAGGCTTGTTTCGCTCGACCGTGAACGTCTTCTCAGGGCTGTTGCCATCCTTTACGAGGTAGATCAGGCGATGTTGCCCGCCACGTTCGCGGTCGGGACGGACCTGCGACGGTAGCAGAGGGTGCAGCTCAATAGCTTTACCGGTGCCACTGCGACGAAGGATCTGGGCATAGGCGTTTCCCTGCAGCAGGCAGTGGCTGGTCAGCGTCTCGCGAAACGTCATCGCCGTCATTTCTTCGCTGGGCGCATTGCGCATGGCGGTGAACATCGGATGGTCAATCGCGGGACTCTTGACCCCGTCCTTCTGCTGCAACATCACCAGCGGAATGAAGCCTGTCGATTCGCTGATAAGACGAGTGCAGGCCCACACCACGGAATGGTTCAGCGCGGTCTCAAGGCTGACGACTTCGCCGGACCACGCGGGCATGCCGCCGGACATGATCGAATAAATTCCCGGATATCCATTGCGGGCATACCAGCCCACGTTGACGGCATCGAAGCTGAAGCCGCCCGCCGCCTTGAGGTCGAGCGCGATCGGCTTCGAGTTGAATCCGTCCAGCATCCCTTTGAGGCGCGACGTGATTTCGGGAAACATCTAGCCGACGCTCCGGAGACCGGTATACGTGATCGTCTTGGTCTCCATCACGAGAGCGCGGTGCAGCGCGTTCACGGCAGCCGAGATTCCATCAATGCGGGAAGAGTTCTTTTCCCGGTCGGGCTTCGAGAACATCAGGTTGTCGTTGGCCCATTTGGCGTTCAGGCAACTGGCATTCCAGCGCAGTACCGGATGGCCGCCGTGATAGAGACGGGCCGACGCCACCAGCTCCAGTAGCTTCTTCGAAGGCTCGGACAGCGTCTGAAATCCCTGGCGAACTTCTATGCACGGAAATCCCTCTTCGACCATCGGCACCGACATCTCGCGCGAGTTCCACGGATCGAAGCAAATTTCCTGGATATCGAACATCTGGACGCCCCATTCGATGCGCGCCCTGACGTCGCGGTAATCGATCACGCTGCCCGGCGAGAGTTCGATAAATCCTTCTTCCGCCCACTGCTGGTACGGCATGCCATCGCGGAGTTGGCGCTGCCTTACCTTCGCGGCGGGCGTCCAGAAGAAGGGCAGAATGTCGTAGCCGCCGTCATCGCAAGGGAACACGAAAGCCACTGCGGAAAGATCGGTGCTCATCGAAAGATCGACCCCGGCCCAGCAGCGGCGTTTGATGAAGTGACTGAGCAGATCACGCGGCAAGGGCCGGATCACATCTTCGGGCGCTTTCGGCAAAAGGCCTGCAGTCTCCCAGACGCTTCGGGATGCATCCCACAGGACCAGATCGATGGCGCGGGATTCCTTCTGGTCCCACATATTCAGGAAGTAGCGTTTGAACGATGTGAGATCGCCTTCCGCGGCGTGCGAAACATACTGGTCGCGGATCTTCGCGATGTCCAGAAAGCCACCGTTCTGCTTCAGGCTGGGATTGGCCTTGATCCAGGTAGCGGGGGCCGCGGGGTCGTCCTCTCGCGCCGCGCCATAGATCCTGCCGTAAAACTTCGGATCGGAAACGGTGCCTTCTTCGGCCTTGCGGGTCTTTTCGTGCAGCCGCCACGCAAGGGGCGATTCGTTTTGCACGCCCGCCGTCGTGATCGCGATGGTCAGTGTCTGCTGCCGCGTGATGCCACCGTTCGACAGGACGTCCCAGTTCTCAATCTGCTTGCGGGTCTTCCAGCGGTGCAGTTCGTCAGCAATCACACATGCCGGATTGACACCATCCCCCACATCGCCGTCCGCCGCAATCGCCGCATAGAAGGAGTCGGGGTCCGAACGCTTGACGATGCGGTTCGTGCCACGCAGGACTCGCAGCCGCTTCTTCAAGAGAGGCGACTGCTCGACCATCTTGCAGGCGGCCCGATACACGTTCATCGCCTGGCGCGTGGCCGACGCGGCGCCATATACCTGGCAACCCTGCAGGTGGCTGGTCAGCAGCACGAACAGCACAATGCCGGCGGCAAACTCGGTCTTGCCGGAGTTGTGCGTGGGAATCATTCCTCTTCCGGCAAGGAATAAATGAGAAGGGGAATCGACCGTGATACACCGGACCGGAACGGATGCAACCGGTTCTGCCGAGACGATGAATCGACGGGACGAGCGCGGTCGACGGCTCTTGTTCTGGCGCTGGCGTTCTCGTTTTCGTTTGAGCCTGAATACCGGATCGCCCCGAAAAGCGGTGAAAGCGATCCGGTACGCTTTGCCGTAGTCTTTTCCGTTCAGCAACGCACGCGATGTCGTTACGCGCGACTGGTAACCAAGAGAGCAAAGCAGTTCATAAACGTCGCCGCAGAGCAGCCTCGACATCGTTGAGAATCTGGAGGCCCTTTTTTTCGTGCAGTCCCCATCGCTGTCCATTAACCCCTGCAGCAGCGCGCGGCGTTGTTCCGCGGATGATCGCAGGTAGAGCGCCGGGATCCGTTTGTCTTCGCCAAGCCCGAGCGCCCTCAATTTCGACATGAACGGGGACGGGTTGCCTTTAACCCCTTCGCCGGGATCAAGAGCAATCGCGGCCGCGCGTGAATCGCGCCACACGGAATACCTGTGCCCGCAGGTTTCAAGCTCGCGCGCAATGGATTCGAGGTCATCCAGGCCGCACGTAACAACGTTCTTGCCTTTGGTCCCATTGCCGAGCCAGTAACCTAACAACCACGGATCTAACGGCAACTCGGCGGCCGGGAGCGACAGCGCACCTGCAAGCTGAACAGCGTGATTGCTTGTGCCGCGATATTTGATAGTTGCCGCTATTTCCCGCGTGGACCGAATTGCCGTCTTGTTGTGTGGCTTCTTTGTGGTCGTCTGCCACGGATGATCTGCGTCCGCGACTATCGTCTCGCCATCCGAGAACAGGACTCGGTAACATTCTCTGTCATAGAAAACCGGACTGACTCCGGTGACTGTGGAAGGTTGTCCTGCCTCATCGAAAACAATATCTCCCGCTTCGATCTCGCCCAACGTCGTCCAGCCGGACGACGTTGGTACCGGGGTCTCCACGTGCAGAGGTTTTTTCGGGGTTTCGATGTAGACCATTTCGATGATTCGGTTACCGGCCTCGTCCAACTGGCCGAAGATCTGACAGAGCGCTTCTTCCTGCCACGGGCAAAGCAGGAACGGCTGCCCGTACCACTCGTCCGCGCTGTGCTTCAGCAGGAGTTCGAAGAAGTTGCAGGCTGCGAAAGCATGCTGCTCAGAGAAGGGCACATTCTGTTGGGTTTTTAATAAACGGACCGAAGCGAATCAACTTGCTTGTCGTTCGGATCAGAGTGATTCATGTGGTGTACCCGGCTGGACCGGGACCGAAAAGAGACCAGCAAATGAAAAAGATTACGAACACCAGAACGCTGACCACCAAGGCCCCGAAGGCCACCACCCTGAGCGCCGGTTGCCGCGAGCACCCGGTTCCTTATCCGGGCTGCCCGGACTGCGAAGCTGAGGCAACCCGGCAGGAGCAGATGAAGGCCGACCAGGCAAAGCTGAAAGCGGGCGACCAGAAGCGCAAGGCCTCCGTGAAGGCAGCGAAGGCCACCAAGGCCGCCCCGTCGAAGGCCGCAGAGGTTGTCACACCCGCGAAGGCGAAGGCCACCAAGGCCCCCAAAGCGGCCAAGGTCGCGAAGGAACCGAAGGCCGCAGGCACCAGCAAGAAAGACCAGGTCCTCGCCCTCATCAGCCGCAAGAACGGAGCCACCCTCGACGAGATCATGACGGCGACCGACTGGCAGAAGCACACGGTTCGCGGGTTCATCGCGATCCTCGGCAAGAAGGGCACGAAGATCGAGTCCACCAGGAGCGAGGCGGGTGCCCGCACCTACAAGGCTGCGTAAGTGCGGCCCGCGCGACCGGCCCACCTGCAAGGGTGGGCTTTTCGCGGTGAAAGAAGGATTTGAAATGCGCCTCACGCTTCGTGTTTTGCTGGCTGGCCTCCGTGCCGCCGAGGCCAGCTTCGATGAAATCGCCGCTGCCTTTCGCGGCACTGCCTACCGCGATGATGCGATCAAGGCCGCCCGCGCCCTTCGCATTGCCCGGACCGAGATCAATGCCATTCTCGACCGCATGGTCGACGACGGCTACGGCGACTAACCCGATTGAAGAATTGACTTGGCTTCCCAGCCCTGAAGAGTGATCAATGTGGACATGAGAACAACCAAACAACAACGCGCCGCAGCCACGCCGGGCTTCGCGATTCAGATCCTCCGCGATACCGACCTCGGAATCGCCACCCTGATCGTGGAAGACGAAGAAGGCCACTACGAGCCCGTAAACTACGCCAGCAGCCTCGGCGAGGGTTTCGAGATGGCCAAGGAAGACCTTCACAATCGGCAGCGGAAGCTCGAAGCCGACCAGGACCCTGGCCTTTGCCCCTGGGAGTACAAGGTCTGGGCGCGCGGGCTCGAAGGCAAGATGGTCGTGGCTGCCACCTGGAACGTAAGGGACCTGTAGAAGCATCACGCTGCCTTCCCCGCCAACCGGTCCGACGAGACTTCCTCGAAGGATCGGTTTTCTTCGTTCAGGGCCACTGCTCCGGGCCGCCCCTGCCAACGTTGAACGCCACCCTTGGGCTCTCGATGGTCCCAACGCGAGTGACACGAACGGCATAACCAACGAACCAGGAGGGGCCTCGAATAGTCGTAGTGGGCTGCTTCTATTCGTCCGGTCCCGCCGCATTCAGAGCAGCAATACGGCCGTACCAGCTTTCCCGCGGAAATGTAGTAATTCACGAGCCCATGTGCACGGCGCGCAGCAATCGTAGCCACAGCGCGTGGTTTCCTCTCCTCCGGTCGCATGACCATCGCGCGGGACTTGCAAATATATGAGCAGTACTTCCGGCGGAGGTGGCTCGCGACAAATTGCTCCCCGCAGTGCCCGCACGTCAGAACCGTGGGTGGGCGCCAGAGCTTGCGACATGCCGTCGAACACAGCTTTCGTTTGGGATGCCCGGTGAAGCCGGACCCGCAAATCGCACATTGCCGCGTTATGGGCACATGACCTCTTTACCGGTTCGTTCCGACGCGATTGCATCGAACGTCCGACCGTCGCCGTCCAGGGTGGCTCTGTCGCCACTCCAGTCCTGGTACCTTTTGATCACTACGTCCACATATCTCGGATCGATCTCAATCAGTCGTGCTTCCCGGCCGTGCTTCGCGCAGGCAATCAGCGTTGAACCCGATCCGCCGAAAGTGTCCAGCACCACATCACCGTTTCGGCTGCTGTTCAGAATCGGATACGAAATGAGGTCCACCGGCTTCATCGTCGGATGTTCCTTCGACCGCGCGGGCTTGTCGAAGTTCCACACCGTCGTCTGCTTCCGGTCCGTGAACCAGCGATGCGACGCACCAGGCTTCCAGCCATAAAGGATCGGCTCGTGCTGCCAGTGGTAATCCTGCCGACCCATCACCAGCGTCTGCTTCACCCACACGCAGCATTGGGCCATCTTCCAGCCGGAATCCACCATCGCGCGCCGGAAGTTGGCACCCTCGGTGTCGGCGTGAAACACATAGATCCCCGCGCCTTCCTTCGTGACGCCGGCAAGGTTCTGATAAGCCTTGAGCAGGAATTGATAGAAGGCCGCGTCGGCCATCTGATCGTTCTGAATCTTGAGTTTCTCTTTTGTTGCGCCTTCGTAATTGACGTTATATGGCGGATCGATCACCACCAGGTCCGCACGGGCTCCGGCGAGCACCCGTTTGACATCGGCCATGATCATCGCGTCCCCGCAAAGCAGCCTGTGTTGTCCAAGCCGCCACAGTTCGCCGGGTTGGGCCACAGCGGCGTCACGCAGGGCCGGGGCCTCGTCGTCGGGCGTTTGGCCGTCCTGTCCCGGCGAAGCCGCCCCGGCGAGGAAGTCGGCGATTTCCTGCCCGTCGAATCCGGTCAGCTCCAGGTTGCCGAAGCCGAGGTTCTGGAGGTCGAGCAGCTCGGGCCCGAGCAGTTCGAAGTCCCACGAGGTTTCGTCGTGGCTCCGATTGTCCATCAACCGGTACGCCTTTACCTGCGCCGGCGTCAGATTGTCCGCGACGTGAACCGGAACTTCCGTGAGCCCGAGCTTGCGCGCAGCCAGCAGGCGGGTGTGCCCGGCGATGATTACTCGCTGTGCATCGACCACAATCGGCTGACGCCAGCCGAATTCCTGAATCGATGCCGCGACTTTCGCCACCGCAGCTTCGCTGATGGTTCGGGCGTTCCTTGCGTAGGCGATCACCCGGTCTAGCGGCCAGAGTTCAATCTTCATCGGGCCAGCACCTTGTCCCGGATCGTCTCGGCAATCGCCTTCATCATCAGCGGCGGAACCGAATTCCCCAGCCGCTCCCACTGCTGCGCATACGTCCCGGTCAGGATAAAGTCATCCGGGAAGGCGCAGATTCGTTTCAGTTCAGCAATCGTAAACTTCCGCCGTTCGGCTGCGCTGACGACATGGAAATGGTTGCTGCTACCGCCACCGTCGCGACTGATGCTTCCGACAGTCACAGTGGGTGCCGGGCGGTCGGTGATGTCGCCGGCGCTCCAGTCGGGAGTCCCGGTGTTATGAACGGCGCGGCCAGACAGTTCGAATCGCTGGACGCCAGCGCCCTGCGCATTCACGGTGTTGAGCGGCCCATCGAGACTGATCTTCTTTCGCTTGAACTTCGAACCCACACGGCCCGTCAGTTCCGTGACGCGGAACGCATCGCCTGGCAATAACTCCGCGGACTGCACCTGGTGCCCGGTATACGCCGCCCCGCCGGATGCAGTGACCGAAGGCGCAGGGCCGTGAAGATTCAAGTCGCTCTCTTTGGTGAAACCGTGGGCAGACGTTTTGCAAGCTGTCAGATGCGGTAGCGCATCGCGTACGGAGTAGCGGTATCGGAGCGGCTCCGGGTGAACCGGGTCCAGCCGGAGATCCTCACGCACACCGACGAAGATGATCCGTTGGCGCATCTGCGGGACGCCGAGCCACTGGGCATCGAGAAGCCTCGCCTTCACGCGGTAGCCTGATGCTTTCAAGGCTTTGAGGACATCGAGAAACCACCCCTTCGCCGTGCCTTTCACCAAACCGCTTACGTTCTCGGCGACAAACGTCCTGGGCTGGAGCCCACACAGCAGGCGGATGTATTCATCGAACAGCGTCTCGTTACACTGCTGCGCGCCGTGCTCATAGGTCTTCTGCTTGCCCCACCCTTTTTCGCGTGAGCCTGCGGTCGAAAAGGCCTGGCATGGCGGGGAACCATCGAAGAGGTCCAGTTCGCCGGCCTTCAGGCCCGTCGCCGCGAGTATCCCCTCAGCGGTCACCGTCTTAATGTCGCGGGTGTCCAGAATGCAATCCGGACTCATGTTCGCCCGGTACGACTCCTGGGCTGCGGGCACGAACTCATTCGCCCATACGACCTTGAAGCCAGCCATGCGGTAACCAAGGCAGGAGCCGCCGCATCCCGAGAACGTTGAGGCCACTGTGAAGCCGTTCCACGGGATCGCTGCGACCTCGACCATCGTCGGCACGCGATAGAGCGGCTTGTCCGCTGTTGCCAGGCTGGGCAGGAACTCAGGTTGGTCATCAGTCTGAACGGAGAGGTCTGCCGAGCGGCCCTTGATCGTCGGGCAGGCGCGATTGAGCACGTTGCCCTGACTACAGTGCTGGCCGTTGGTGTGGTGCATGACTCGGACGCCCATCGTTACTCTGCCTGCGAACCGTTGCCACTCCATCGGTACCCGCAATTGAGGCACTCGTGCTCCGTGGCGATTGATTCGTCGTACTCTTTGAATTCTTCAGGTGCCGGGGCGGCGGCAGTCCCGTCCATGAGGAATGCCGTGATCTCATCTGAATTGAAACCGGTCAGGTCGAGGTCGGCGCCTCCCGTCTGGAGTTCGGCGAGACAGTCGGCCAGCAGAGATGCGTCCCACGAAGTCTCCTCATGGCTCCGGTTGTCCATCAGCCGGTACGCTTTAACCTGCGCCGGCGTGAGATGCGCGGCGGTCAGCACCGGGACCTTCTTGAGACCCAGCTGCCTGGCTGCCGCCAGACGCGTGTGCCCGGCGATGATCACGCGGTGCGCATCGACAACGATTGGCTGCCGCCAGCCAAACTCCTGGATCGACGCCGCGACTTTATCCACCGCCGCAGGGGTCATGGTTCGGGCATTCCGCGCATAAGCGATCAGCTTGTCGATGGGCCATTGTTCGACCTTCATCGCGGGGGCCTTCATGATGGGATGTCCGCCCCTTGCAGAAATCCGCACTTCGGGCATCGAAGCGCTGCCGGAACAGTCTGGTCGGAGTTCCCCACCGACTCTGCTGATTCCGGCTTCGAATCCATCAACCGTGCAATCTCCGTGACGTCAAAGCCGGTCAGCGAGACGTCGACGTTCAACTCCTGCAGTTCGGCCAGTTCCAGCCCCAGCAGTTCCAGATCCCAACCGGTCTCCTCATGGCTGCGGTTGTCCATGAGCCGGAAGGCCTGTATCTGCCCCGGCGTAAGTTCGCTCGCGACGTGAACCGGGACCTGCTTCTCGCCGAGTTGCCTGGCAGCCAGAAGGCGCACGTGGCCCGCCACGATCACCCCGTCCACATCCACGACAATCGGCTGCTGCCAGCCGAACTCCCGGATGCTCGCGGCAACCTTGTCGATAGCGGCCTGCGGGATCTTCCGCGCATTCCGCGCAAAGGGGGTCAGCCGGTCGATCAGCCACAGTTCGATCAGCATCACTGAACAAATCCCTTCGCCGGTTTCGGCGTCCGTGGCTGCATCAGAATCTTCATCAGATCGTCTTCGCCACTGTCTGTTTTTTCAATCGACAGGCGCGTGCGGCTGACCGGGCTCAGCCCGAACTCGCTGCAAAACGAGCGCAGCAGCGCCCATGCATCGTTGCCCATGGCGACGGCGGGATGCGGGCGCACATCGGTCACCACCAGCTGGCCCGTCTTCGGGTCCTTGGCACGCCTGGCGATCAACCGTCCCTGCTTATGCAGCGTCTCGTAGGAATCGACTGCAGCCTCGTACGCCACGCACGCGCCTTCCAGCATTTGTGCATCCGGGCGCCGGTCGAGGTTCATGGCCATCAGTTCTTCGCGCCAGAAGTTCCAGGCGGCACGAGCGCGGCCGCGAAGGTGGCGGGGACAGGGAGGCAGTCCGCTGGATGCTTTGGGCTCCGCCGCGATCTGCGCGGCGAGCTTGCGCGCGCCAACTTTCCGCGTGTCCCCCTCGGCCAGCTTCCTCGCATTTGGTTTTGGTTTGCGGCCTTTCACGATGTCGCCCCGTCTTTCCTTCAAACCGCCGCGCAAACGACACCAGCCGACGCCAGCGCACGCGTACCGACAGGCGGTAGCGGCATTTCAGCCCGGCTAAATCGTTGAATCTATTTGTAAAAGCCGCCCGGGCAAGGTCAGTTTCGAAATGGTCGCGGAGCTAAGAGCCGTAGAGGCACGACCCGCCCTACCCCCCATCCATCTCTCGCCGGGTCTTCCGGTTGTGGCAGCGGTCGCAAAGCGTCTGAAGGTTGTCCAGAACCAACCTCAGGTCTGGCCGGATCGCGATCGGAGTCCGGTGGTCGGCATGTAAGTACCGCTCCCCGCGGCTGAACCGCTGCCGAAGTTCCAGCAGCACCTTCTCAACCGGTGGGTCACCCAGTTCGAACCGGCGGCAGTCCGTCACGATGTCCGGTTCCCAGCCGCAATCGACACAGCGCCACGCGTCGCGCTGGAAACAGAGAACCCGCAGCCGTCGGTGATCACGGTCGTAACCCCGTTGCGCCGTCTTTCCTCTCGGGCTGTCCGGCTGCCGCCGATGCTCCGCACAGTATGGACCCTCGTCGCAGAGTGCCCGGCAGCCCGGCGAGCGGCAGGGGCGCATGGGTGCGGCTGGCATTACGGGTGCGCATTGTGGTTCCGCACCTCGGCCGCCAGCAGATCGATCCGCGCATGCATATTCTCATCGCGCAGCTTCCCTTCCGCAGTGCGGACGTAAGTGCCGTTGATCCGCAGAATGATCCTGTTCTCCAGTTCCGCGAGTTCCTTGCGTACCTCGGCAAGTAGCGCACGGTTCTGAAGACCGACGTAGGCACCGATCAGTCCGGAGATGAGGCCGGCGGCCGGGATGATGATTCTCAGTATTTGTTCGTCCACGGTGACCGTCCTTCAAGTATTCGTAGCTCTGCCGACCAGTCGGCCAGAGCGAGGCAGAGACCCTCCAGCTCGGGATTGCCGTTGCGGATCTCTGCCTCGATGGCCGCCAATTCACGGCGGCACCGTGCGATTCAGGCGGCTGTGGCCGGAGCGGACTTGGAGAACAGGCCGAGCGCATTGTGTGCGTTGACGATATTTCCGATCATCGGCACGACGACCGCGACCAGCTTGTCCCACGAGAACGACTGCGACAGTTCGGTCGAGCCTTCGTAAGCCTGCTGGACCACGTTCAGGACCAGGTCGAGTTTCGCCTTGCCCTGCGAAGGCAGAGGGACGGACTCTTCGACCGCCTTGACGGCGCTGAGAACGAGAGGGAACAGCTTCAGGATGGTGATGAATTTATTCATTGTGTTGATCTCCGTTTTGGAAAGTTGCGGGGCGGTGGAGCCGCCCCGTCTTGGGTTAAAGGTCGGGGGAATTCACTGCGCCGGCGTGGGGACGGCGGGAACCGTGGGAGGAGTCAGCAGGGCAACGCTGATGGCAAGTGCCGCATCCGACAGTTCCTTGGCGGCCTGACCGGTCTGCACGTTGTCCGCCGTGATAGCGGCCTGCTGCTTGGTGAGTGCATCAGCCGTTGCAAGCTGAGCCTGCACGGCGGCATCGACCTTCGCCTTGGCCGCCGCAATGGCTGCCTGCGCGTCGGTATCGGTCTGCTGAAGACCATTGAGAGTATTGGTGTCGGAGGCTGTCTGAGTGAGAGTGCCCTCGAATTTCGTAAATGCCGCGTTGAGTGCGGTGATGAGATCGGGATTCATGGCTTTCCTTTCTTTCGTTTCAAATCGTGCTTCGAAATCGTCACAAAGCCCCGGCGCCGATTCGCGCGCCGAGCCCGAGGATGAGTTGGACCCATGCCTTGATCTGCGCCTTGAGAGATGGCGGCGCAGTGAGGCGCTCGATCCATTTATCGATTGCATCTGCGATGCGGGTGATTGACCGTGAACTCTCCGCCCAGCGCGCCTGCAGGCAGTCCGGATTACCGAATCCGTCGCGGTAGCAGTCCACGAAATCCGGCAGCGCCGCCGAGACTTGTTCGGCGCTCGTCTGGATCGGTTTCATGGCTGCAACTGCGCCGGCGGTGATTTGTGCGGACTCCGGAGCCAGCGCATCGCCGAGAGCACTTACGCTGGCCGCAGCGTTGCCGAACTTTTCAAAAACGCGTTCATCGTGCAGATCTCTGGTTGTGGCGGTAATCGCCTCAGCCGTGGTGGCGAGTGGGTCCCGTACAGCCGCCACAGCGCCGGGAACATCGAAGGCGTCGACTTTTTGGGTGGCCACATCCGCCAGCCGACCATACGCTTTGACCGTGACGGCAAGCGGATCGGTCACCTTCGTGATCTGCGATCCAATGCCGGCCTTCGCGGAATTTACGGCATCGACGACTGCGGTCTTCAGAACCCCGCCCTGTCTGTTGACGGCTGCAATGATTCTTTCGCCCTGGGTGGCAGAGCTTTCGCGGATCGCATCTCCCAGTCGCCACGCGATCACGCCTGCCACTGAAACCCAGACCAACGTGCGGAGCCAGTGGTGGGTTTGCTCTGTCATTGGACCCTGCTTAGGGCAGCCTTCGGAACCGCTGGTGAACTATCTGCCGGCTTCCTGATGGCGGGCAACTTCGCTTCCCGCTGAGTGAACGCGCCTCGCGCCCATGCCACGAACCTTCCGCCTTTCTGCTTCCGGCTGGTTTTCACGGCACCAGACAATCTGTGACGACCTGAAGGAATATGCCCCGAGTGCTGACCGGAACACCGTCTTCGTCACGGCGTTCGAGTCGCCGCAGTTTCCAGCAGCGACCATGTTCGAGGTTTTCGAGAACGCTGTAGCGAGTGCCGGTCTTGGTATTTGCATCGACGGCGCTGCTGCCGTCTTCCTTTGGTGCCCAAATTGCTTTCAAATGCCCCTTGCGGCCGTACGATGGGTTCACCAGATTGGCTGCGATCAGGAGATTAGCGGCTTCCAGCGAACGGAAGCCGCGCGACGTGCCATCGGGTGCGTAGTAGGGGATTTGATCGGCGGGCTTCATCTGGACGCACTTCTGGTACAGCAAGAAAGGGAGAGAGTTGTTTCGAGAGTCCCGTCTCTCGGTGATCGATGGCTGAAGAAGAGTTTCTTTCGGAAGGGGCGCTTCGCGCTAACTTCCCGAACAGAGCCTTCTCCTACTAATACTCGCGGCTGCGGAAAAACTTGTCGGACTATTTTGGCGGCGCGCACGCACAGGCCAAAAGTTCTTTGACTTCGGCCACGCTGGTGACGACGCCGACGAGCGCGCCAGCCTCCCGCCACTGTTCGAGTCGCTTCAGTTGCAGGAGCGTTGGTTTCTCGCCGGGACGTTTCACCTCGAGTTGCAGGCTGCGGCCCCGGAAACATGCGTCGATATCCGGCTCACCGGCAACACCCATCCCGCCGCCCCAGCGTTTCCGCGCGAGACAACCGGGAAGCGAGTTCAGATAGCGAAGGATCGCTTTCACAATTGAACTCTCGTTTGTCACGCCGTTTTCCTCCCGAACAGGGGTTTCTGTTCCGGGTGAGACTGACGTTCCGGAGGCGATACGGCGATCCTGCTAACAGGCCGGCGCAATTTCCACTCGTCCCACGTCATGGAGCGCAAACCTTCGTCGTTGATCACGAGCGGCATCGCTTCCTTGCCCAGAACCTTCATCGCCCGGCGAATCGGTTCGAGGTCGCTCCCCAGCCGGTATGCAAGCGCGAGATGGCCGAGCGGGAGCCGGATGATGCGGATGCCCGCGGCATTCATCAGCCAGACCGCGGCCTTTATCTCGATCAGCGCCTGTTTGTGCTCGCGGACAAGTTCCTTCAACTCGGACGGAGCGTCTTTGTCGATGCGCAGCTTTTCTTCGGAGTCGAGCCAGACCGAAACACCTGCCTCGTTCAGTTGATCGATGACGGCTTCAATTTCCATTGCGGTCCTCCCATGACGGGTTGGGGCAAATGACGGGTTATGACGGGTTTTTGCATATCCGCCGCGAATGCGCGCCTGCGCGTGCGCGGGAAGCCGATAATACGGAGAATCCGTCATAACCCGTCATCTGTCATATGCGTTTACTGAATCTAAAAGACTTAAGGAAAGGGGCATGACGGGTTATTCCTAAACCTCCTCGCCGTCATCGTCGTTTTTGAAGCGTGATTGCCCCGGTGCTGAGAGCGGCAGCTTCGGCGTATCGTAGTGGTCTTCGGTGCGCAAACCGATGCCGGAATAGAGCGCGCCCTTCATGGTTTTCGATTTGGCGAACCCCCGCTCGCTCATCAGGGACGCAAAGGTTTTGTGGCTGGGAGGCGTCTCGCCACGCTCTTCCGCCCAACTCTTGTAGTCGCGGTAAAGCGCCAGCGACAGTACCCGCGCATTGGGGGCCCGCACGCATTTCTCTTCCAGGAACATCGAGAAGGTGTCCTGCTCGGCTTCGTACTCCTGGGTCGCCTTGATGACTTCGTCCGGTACACCCAGCCCGTCCCGCTGCCATTCGAGGCAACCTTCGATGGCCCAGTTGAGAATGCCCGGCAGTTCCGAGCGGAACATCGCCATCACCTCGTGGCGCTTCATCTGCTTGTCTTTGGTGATGACGTAGTCGAAGGGGACCAATTTCAGGCGCCGCCAGATGGCCGCGTCTCCGCGAATGACGGGCTTATGATTCGTCGCGAGCCAGATCTTGAAAGCGGGCATGAACTCGAAGAACTCGCCGCGCATGAAGCGCGCCGCCATGCGGTCGCCGCCGGTCATTTCCTTGATCAGGGATTCCGCCAGACGGACACCGCGGTCGTTCTCGGCGGCCCAGACGAAGCGGGCGCCGCGGAGGCGAGCGATGTCGTTCGGGATGCTGCCCTCGCGCTTTTTGAGAAACGTATCCACCGGCGTCCGCATGGCGTAATTGCCAAGAACCATCTCGATGACCTCGACCATGGTGGATTTGCCGTTATCGCCGCCAGGCCCGTAAAGGATGAACATGGCCTTGTCGCTGGTAATGCCGGTGAGGCTGGAACCGAGGGCACGCTTCAGAAACTCGATTAGGCTCTTCCGGCCCAGCATGATCATGTCCAGGAAGGCCAGCCAGTTCGGGCACCGCGCCGCCGGGTCATAGGCGACCGGCGCGAGTTTCGTGATCATGTCTTTCTGGTCATGGGGCTTCAGCTTGCCGGTCCGCAGATCCAGGGTTCCGTTCTTGAGCGCGCAGAGCCACGGATCGTTATCGAAGTCGTCAGGCTCCCTGGCGACGGTGCGGTCCGCCTTCGCCAGCGTCACCATGGCGGCGAGGGAGCGATGCGATTCGGATCTGACGAGGTGGCTGAGGAAAGCCTTTCGTTCGTCTTCATCATTGATCTTCTTTGCCATCGGATACAGGCTTCGGATCAGGTCGGCCGCGCGGGCGTTGGCCTCAAGCTTCTGGTCTTCTTTCCACCGCATGTTGTCCCACATCAGCCAGCGATTCCACAGGTCGCAGAACAGAACGGTGCCGCGGTACCGGGCGACGTAGCGGCGGGCATTTCCTAGATCGGTGTATCTCTCGATCGAGGCTGCGGCGGCCTCGGCCGGCTTGGGCGGTGGTGCCGGTGACGGCGGTGCCGGTGAGACTTCCGGCGGGGTGGCTTCCGGTTCCGGCTCCGGCTCGGGCACGGAGTCGACGCCTTCGATCCTACCGATCGCGACGGGCGAGTTGATATTGCCGCGGAACAGACACTCCCCGCAGAACCGCCCGCCGTTCAGATCCGACTGGACGTAGCCGCAGGTCACCGGCGCCACCTTATCGCCCGATGCCTGCTTCAGTTTTCGCTGCGTTTCCCGTTTCGAATACTGCGGGTAGCCCTTGCTCAGGTCGTGCGCCCAGCGTTCTGGTTCCCCGCATCTGGCGACGACGGTCAGCATCCGGTACCACTCCGGCTCAGCGAGCGCGGCGGCATCGTCGCGGCAATGGCGCATCCATGCGCAGCCGTCGAGGATCGGCGGGAGTTTGGCTGGCGGCAGATCGGGACGCGCGGACAGCTCCCGGCCGCCTTCACCGGGATCCTCGATGCCGGCGAGAAGGTCCTCGAAATCATCGAGGTTGTAGAAGTGTTCTCCGTATTCGGCGGTGACCATCCGGATATCGCCGTCAACTTTGTGGTTGAAGGTTCCGGGCACCCGCAGCACCCGGCAGAGATCCGCCGTGGAATCCAGCGTCCAGCCGCGCATATTGGCGCGCAGCCGGAGGTTCAGCTGGAATCGTGAAGAGAGCGACTTCAGGCGTTGCCGCTCGTCTTCGCTCTCGATCCTCCACGGTTCTCGCAGCAGCCAGTAAGGCTGAAGCCCGAAGCCGCTGTGCACGATGATGGTCGGTTCAAGGCCCGCGGCATCGATGAGACTGCGGGCATCCTGCTCGGTCGGCGGCAAGTCTCGCGCCTTATGCGCGCCGCCGGCGATATCGACGTCGGCCCAAAAGCCTGGCAGGGCAGATACGCCGGGTTCCGCGCCTCGGCTCATGTTGGCAGGCCTTTCGCACTGGAGCCCGACGGCGGCGTACACGTCGAAGGAAGGGGCCCGGGCGGCGCAATACTCCACCGCCCGGTCCAGCGCGCCGTCCTCGGCAAGGTTGAACGCAGCCGTCGCCTTGTCCTGGCGCGTCCACAGAATCAGCCAGCCTTCCGGCTCGGGACCATGGACGCGCTCAATAAACTGCCGGATTGCCTGCTGATCAGCCTCCATCATTCCCCCGTTTGTTGACCAACGCCGGTTAGATAACCTCGCCGTCTGCCGTGTTGCCCAATTCAGAGGCCCGCGGGATCGCCGCCGCCGATTTCAGGAACGGATCGATCATCGCCGCGTACTGCTTGGCGCGCTGCGCCTGCTCCGGACTCAATCGCCCGCCCGAGGTCAGTGCGGCTTTCGAATAGACGATGCCCTGGCCGTTCTTCGTTTTTTCGAGAGCGATCTTCGTGATCAGGCTGTGGCAGGGCACGCCCTTCGAAGCGAGGCGCAGAAGGTACTGGCGCTCTGGTTTGACCGAACTCGGCGGCAGGTTGACGATTTCCGGCAGCAGGTTGTCCTCACGGATCAGAAACAACTGCCGGATCATCTTGCAGGCCTGACCTTCACCCTTCGGGTCACTGCCGAATTGCGAGAGCGGGCATTTCTGGCAATCGCCGCCGGGCTTGCCTGTCCCGGTGCGGGCGTCTACCGAGGAGCAGTCCGGCGGCATGCTGCCGTCCGACTCCTCCATCGACATGGCCCAGTAAGCGCGAGTGTCGCGCCACGCGATGATGATCCCGGTGAGTTCCTTTACCATCTCCTCACCGTCGAGGCCCTGCACGCTCCAGGCGGTTCCTCCGCCGGCGGGAACTTTGATGCGCTCGAAGTCCCCGGCGGTGAGGCCGGTGTCTCCGACGTTGGTGGTCATGGCTTCGCGGATCTCGGAAAGTTCGGTCCGGAAGATCACGAAGGGGCTGACGGCGGTTTCTGTTTTGGCGATTTCTTTCGTTGGCATAGTTAGCTTCTCCTTGTTCTGAGCTTGAAAACTTCGCTGACATCGAGCACCGCCGCGAGCGAAGGCGCGAGGGGCTTGTTTTCCCGGTCCAGTTCCCTGATATAGGCGCTGAGGGAATTTGTGTTGAAAGTCTCTTCCACGTAGTCGCCGAGGCGGCAACGCTTCAGGGCTTTGCAGACGGCGGGCTTGTCGCCGTCTTTCGGCTTCGCCCACAGCTTCCGTTCCACGTAAACGGTGCGGCCGTCGATGGCGATGCGCTCGGTGCCGCTTTGCTCGAATTGCGGCAACAGCCGACCCTCGAGTTCCGCGGCTTCCGCCTTGATCGTGTCGATTTCGGTTTCGAGTCGATGCCGCTGCTCTTCGAGCGCGACAAAGCGTTTCAATTCTTCGGTGTTCATGCTTGTCCTTTCATCTGCTGGAGTACGGTGTTCACGACATCCGCGCGGCGGGCGAGCGCGGCCATGACCTTCTCGTCGACCGTGCCTTCGGCGAGGAGATGGATGTATTCGACGGGCCGGGTCTGACCGGGGCGGTGGATCCGCGCGAGACTCTGCTCATAGGACCCGAGCGAAAAGCCCAGCGAAAAATAGATGGAGTAGCGAGCCCGGGTGAGATCCACGCCGACGCCGCCCGATTCGATCTGCACTGCCAGAACCGGGGCCTCGCCGGCCTGCCAGCGCTTCAGGTCGTCTGTGCGGCCGGACAGTTCGAGCGAGCGGCGGCCGGTCTCGGTGGCAACGCGGGCGACGGCATCGAGGTCTTTGTGGAACCGGCAGAACACCACCACGGCCTCGTCGGGAGCGATGTCTTCCAGGACGTCGCCGAGCAGCTTCGTCTTGGCGGAATCGATCTGAACGTCGGCGCCATCGTCGGTGCGAATGTTTCCGCCCGTGATCTGCTGCAGCCGGAGCAGCTTCACCAGTGCGTTGGCCACGGTGATCTCGCCGGATTGCACTTCGGCGATGAGATCCCGTTCGAGGGACCGGTAGACCTTGCGCGCCTCGGGACCCAGCTGGCAGGTATACGTGATATGCATTTCGGGCGGAAGGTCGAGAACGTCTTTCCCGCAGGCGTATGTGACGGAGTAAAACTTCCGATTCAGCTCGTCAAGGTTGTCGTAAGCTACGACCTGATGGTTCTGGTAGCCGCCCATCACTGCGTAGTGCTGTCGGAACTTATGGAAAGACCAGCCGAAGATCGTGCGATCGATGAAGCGGAAGTAGCCGTACACATCGAGTGGGGAGTGTGGCATCGGAGTGCCGGAAAGGCCAAGGCGGAATCGCGCAGCTTTTGCGAGGCGACCGAGATAACGACTGGCCTTGCCGCCCGGAGCCTTGCAGCGGTGGATTTCGTCGGCGACCACGAGATCCCATTTCTTCCGCGATGCCCATTCTGCAAAGGGCGGACGCCAGGCGGAGTCGTAGTTGATGACCACGACCACGGGTACGCCCCGCGCCTTGGCGAGTTGAATCTGCCGCTCGGCCTCGTCCCGTTTCTTCCTCACGCTCGCGAACGAATCGTCGAGCGGAACCACCATGTACGGCACCGTTGAGTGCATCTGGAACTGCGGCTTCCAGACCTGGACGACTCGCAGCGGGCAGAGGACGAGGATCAGCCGGAAGCCCTCTTCGGCGCAGAGGTAAACGGTCATGGCGGACTTGCCGGTGCCCATGACGGCGGCGATCATCGCGCCACGCTTGCCGCGGCCGTAGAGATCCCGGACGAACGTTACAGCATCGCGCTGGTGCCGCCATGGCGTTGTGCGAAGCTGGCCCGCACCCGTGATTTCGACTGTAGTCACGCTGTCGGTCCTCCCGACTCTAGGCGCGTGTTGGATTCGAGTGCCTTCGCAAAGCGGGTCAGCCACGCCAGCGCCGGAGCCGATTTAGCGCGGATTCCCGGGCAGTGCCAGTATTCAAGCCGCCCCGCAAGCTCGGCGGGATCGAACTCGCTTTCGGCAATGGCCAGAATGCCGCGAGTGACGGCGTAAATGGCCTGCATGTCGGCCTTGGCTTTGGCGACCACCTCGGGTGGAAAGCCGCTGCGGTAGACACCGGTATTGTCGGCGACCGACATGCCGGTAGCCCGCGCCATTCGGCGGGCTTCAGACGGCGTCGGCAACTTCACGTCGCCGAAAACCTCATTCACGATCTTGCGAAGGCGTGCTTTGCTGGTGCTCATTGCTCGCCTTCGCCGGTGCAGGGTTTTTTCAATTCGCGCACGAGGGCCAACGCCTGGCCAACCGTCAGCGGGGAATTCTCGCCAACCAGACTCACGAGGCGCTGACGCAGCAGAAGAACATTGCGCCGCTTACTCTGGTCCGCTTTGATCTGGAATTCCAACATGATGAGGTTGGCGTCCAGATCGGCGACAGTTGCTTCCGTCACAGGAACCCATTCGCAGTCCCCGTTCAGCGAATTCGCCGGATCGACCGGCACCGCGATCATGCCGGGCATTTCGAAGCTGGCAGGGTCGAGGCCAAGCTCGAGTTGCGCCTCGTCTTCCGTCATTTCGGCGGATGACTTCATGATTCGCCGCGTCAGATCGAAGAGCTTTTCCCGTGCCAACGCATGGCCCACCTCGGCGAAGAGCGGACCGTTGCTTTCGATCACGGCGTCGACAATGCTCTTATTCATGAACCGCTGGCCTGCGTCGCGGAACTGCCGCACAGCGCAGCGGATGGCGTCTGTCAGTTCGGAACGTTTATTTGATTGCATGACTGTCTAACTCCTGAGTGATGTGTTGAAGAAACGCCGCAGCAGCGCGGCACTTGCCGGCGAAATCCATATCCGGCGTATCGAATTCGCCGATACCGGAGGCGACGTCGGCGGCTGTCAACGGGCACGTTGCGAGTTCGCGCATGGCATCGATCACCGCCATCACGGCCAGGTTGCGTTCGATCAACGGGCGCCGCTCTTCCATTGGCATCGGGGTCTGCCACTGGAGGTTCCGATCGAGGAAGGCCTTGCCGGTCTGCTTCGCCTTCTCATGTGCCTCCGCCGGAGTGGGGAGGTCCTTGCGGCGGAGTTTGCGGACTGCTTCCTGGCGCTCCGGTTCCGGCAACCTGGCAATTTCCCGCTGGCGTTCCGGGGGTTGGTCGGCAATCAGGGCGGCGGCGTTGACGGACAACTCCTCGCTGTCCATCTGCGCAATCACTTCATCGACAGCCCGCTCGACGACTCTCTTGGCCTGTTCGTAAGTCTTGCGATTTCCGAAACCGGCCATGTGGGCTGCGATCTCAGCGGTGCGGCTGCCGGGCGGAACTTCGGGAAAATTTTCCCGAAGTTCCAAGTCCGTCCTCTCCCCCTGACGGGAACCGACCTCTGCTTCGAGTGCTGCGCCGATGGCTACGCGCTCCGATGGAGTGAAATCCTTCCGGAGCTCGTTCTCGGCGTACTCGCCAGCCGTGATGCTGCGAACCTGCACCACCCTCGCTGGGATCGTGTGTCGGCGAAGAACATCCTGGAAGGCTCGAAGCCTGCGCTCACCGAAGACCAGAAAGTTGTCCTCGGTGATGCCGATGGGCTGCAATAGTCCGTCCGCAGCAATGCTGGCCGCGAGAACGTCAAGGTCTCCGAGGTCTCTCCGATGGCGCTCTCCGACGGAGATGTCGTCACAGGGAACATCGATAATGGTCATGCCGTGGGTGGTCATCGCGCACCCCCGTTGCGGAAATATTCGTCCGGCGAAAGTCCGGCCGCGGCGAATGCCGTTCTGATCTGCGCAATTTTCCGTTCCAGTTCCAGCCGCGAAAGGCCGGTCTGCCGACGGACAGCCAGGAGGGAGAAGCTTGAGACCAGGTGCGCCAGAGACTGCAGGTCCTGAGGCAGCGTTGCAAGTGCGCGTCGCACATCAATGCTCAGATCCAGATCTGGACGGATGTCTTCGGATCTCGACCCCTGTGCGTGGTCCTCGGATTCTCCATCGGCGGCACTGGTGTCGGCGATCAGACTGCGTTCGACGTCCGCACGGCGCGTTTGCTGCGTGGCGAGCACGAAGGCGCGGTTGCGAACGACGCCATGCACGAAGCCTTTCCAGTTCCCGCGGGCGGGATTGAATCTGGGCAGGCGCTTCAGACAGTCGAGAGCCATCTCCTGCCGCAGGTCTTCCCACTCGTCGCCCGCAAAGCCGAAGTTGGATCTCAGGAGGCTGGCCCGTAGGCCGGACTGCTGCAGCAGATAGGGCGTGAATTCCGCCGGAGGGACTGCGGTCGCTGCCATCATCGCCGCACCCCTCTCAAAGGGCAGTCGATAACCATGCGCCAGGGAATGCCGTGGCGGACGTCGATGCGGTCAATCGAAATCTCATCCAGAAGTTCCAGTTGCGCGAAGAGCCGTGTGATCTCGTCGCGCAGAACAAAGTCGGCGAGGTCGAGCTCCGGTCTCTGTTCCGGCTCGGAATCGAGCTTTACTTCGACCAGAATTGTGGGCGGCGGATTGAAAATGGGCTCACCGCCCCGAGCTTCCAGACATTCAATGGTTCCGAAGTTCATGGACTGAAGCAGCCGCACCAATGCCTGCCGCGCTGCGGAGAGTTGTGAAAACCGTGTAGCTCGTGTCATGGGCGGCCTCATTCCCCCATCCCGGCGCGGTTGCGGACGAGAAACTCCTCGACGGCGGCGTGAACCCGGGGCGGTTGCGCGGCCGAGGGCTCGAAATCGTCGCGGCGCGAGTCTCCCTTCAGGTCGCGGAGCAGGCGGACCCGAATCCGGTCGAGCCGCTTCATGAGCGTCCAGGTCAGATCGTCGTCAAGATGGTGGATGACAGCGACGCTGCCGATGAGCAGGGCGACATCGTCGAAGGCTCCCCGGACAGTGTTCTCGGTGCCGATTCCGGCGCGGGTGGGGTCTGGGTTTTGGTTAGTTGTGACTTTCGTGGCAGAAGGTGGCGAATGCATCGTTTCCTCTGCTCTGGTCAGGGTTACATGGAACCGAACTGCCCTGTTTCCCACGGCAGCTAGGTCCATCTGATTGAAAAGAATGGAAATATAGTTTGAAGATTTTTCCGGCGGCAGGCAAATCGCTCGGTTACATGGAACTTTCGTCTCTGGCAGGTTCAGATTTGGTACGATCCGCCGAAGGGAGGAAGTCGGAGCATGAGCGAAAACCCCATGTTTGACCGTTACGTCGGCATCGACTATTCAGGAGCCCAGACTCCGACTTCGAGCCTCAAAGGTCTGCGGGTCTACATGGCCGATCCGATGACAGCGCCTTTCGAAGTGGAACCACCGCCCAGTCCGCGCAAATACTGGACCCGGCGCGGCGTTGCCGAATGGCTGGTAGCCCGGCTTTCTGAATCACCGCGAACCATGGTCGGCATCGACCACGGGTTCTCGTTCCCGCTGCAGTATGTTCACCAGCACCACCTGCCGCACGACTGGGAAGCATTTCTTGAAGACTTCCACCGCCACTGGCCAACCGATGAAGATGTTTATGTTGATTTTGTGCGCGAGGGGCTGCTGGGAAATGGCGCGGCGCGCGCGGGCAATCCGCGCTGGAGACGGTTGACCGAGGTGCGCGCCGGCGCGGCGAAATCTGTATTTCACTTCGACGTTCAGGGATCGGTGGCGAAGTCCACTCATTCCGGACTCCCATGGCTTCTCTATCTGCGCAGGAATGTTACCCGGCGCGTCCACTTCTGGCCGTTCGATGGCTGGGAGATTCCGAGGGGAAGTTCGGCTGTGGCAGAGGTCTATCCTGCGCTTTGGAGCCGTGGGTTTCCGCGGGATAGCCGGACCGGTGACCAGCATGACGCCTATTCGATTGCCGCGTGGCTCCGCCAGGCAGACAAAAGTGGTGCGCTGGCGCACGCTCTGAATCCTCAGCTTGACGATGCCGAGAGAAAGACCGCGGGGATCGAGGGGTGGATTCTGGGTGTTGCGTGACTACCCGTGTGGCTGAGGGACCCTATTTCGTTGTTTGAACTACCTCGCTTGAGCAGGCGAAAACCGCCGACCACGACCCGGTCGCTTCGATCAGCCGGAGGGGTTCGCCGTCGAGCCCTGTCCACGCGCGAAGCCGCTTCGCGAGCTGGAGCACGGTCATGTCGTTGCCGCGGCGCGCGAGAGTTCCGCTGGCCCTGAGCAGCGTCACGAATTCATGGCCTTCTTCGGTGAGTCTGCCGGACTCCGCACGTAACCCGATCTCTTCCAGCGAGTAAGTTCGGGAAGTCAGCGCGCTTCGCTCCGCAACCTCGCCTGTCCCCCTGCCATCGACATTCAATCCATGCGCCCGGAACTTCCGCTTCTCCGGAACTGACACGATGATGCGGCCATCCTCTCTTTCGTGAAATGTCAGGTCCAGCCAGGTTGCGCCGGCTGGCGTGCGGAATCCATCGTCTCCGGCGAGCCGGATCTCAAACTGGCACGAGTAGCTAGCGGCTTTCCTGTTGTGTTCGATCGGATCGCCGTCGATATCGATCAAAGGCTGCAGCAATTGCCGGAGGCGCAGCACGCGTGCTTTCGGGAGGGATGCCCCTGCGACCAGATCCTTGATCTTCTCGGCACCCAGCGTTCCGCGTGCCGCGGCAAAGCATTTCAGTAACTCGATGGGTTGAGAGGCTTGTTCAACGCCGAGTTCAGAGAACGCAACTTCGCGGACAGTACCGCCGGCCGTGATTTCCATGAAGCTCTCGAAGACGATGATGGAAACCTGTCGCCATGTCGTGCCGGCAGCAGCCGGGATGCTGGCGGTTGATTTGCGGGCAGGCACCCCGCTTTCAGCCAGCCGGTCCTCAATGTAATCGACATCAAGCACCAGACGGTCATTTTCAACGTGGCATACCGAGGCCAAATCGAGCAGATGCTGGCCCGCAGGCAGGCCTTCAGGATTCGCTTTGGAGCCAAGTGTGAGCAGCAGCGCTGAGCCGGCGCCAATGGACGACCGGATCGCGGTCGACATGGCCGACACGGGAACACCTGCTCCAATCCCGAAGAATATCTCCCGGTATCGCCCGCCGAGCCGCCGCCGGCCAAGACGCCATAAGCGGTCCGGCAGCAGCATTTCAACAGTGCCTGGAAGATCCAGCGCGCCCGCAGTGAGACCTGCCGCGCGGCCCGCATCCATTCGCCACTGCCGCAACCGGTCGATTTCGATATCGATCACGCCTTCGGTGTCACATCCAAAACAGGCTTTTACTCCGGGCACCTCCCAATGGATCCCGGCCCAGTGGCCCTCGCCGCACTGGTCGCAGATGATGGACTCTGCCAGTTCTGTTTCGCGCAGCAGGCCGAGCCCGAGGGTTTCCTGCCACTGTTTCTTGTCCCAGCGGCGCGTCTCATCGGCGCAGACCACCATTTCGCCAATTGCCAGCCGGTCAAGCAGCTGTTGCCAGACTGTTCGCATGTTTTTGAATTCCCCAGAGCGGCAGGTACGCCCGCAGGATCTGATCCTCGGGTGAGTCTTCGAGGTCGCAGAACGACGGCATTGAGAGGCGGAAACTGATGCTGCGTTCTTTTCCCGAAGGAGTGAGAAAGAACGCCTGCAGCACTGCACCTGACACCGTGGCCGTTGCCAGCCGCGCGTGTTCATCCCGGAATTTGTCGGCCAGAACCTCGTGAATCGATCCCTGCCGGCGGCGTGCGTCGATCGAGACATCGATGGTCGCGGGTTTACTGCCGTGGAACCGCAGCTTCAGCGATTGAATCCGGACGAACGCAATCCGGTCGGCGGGGTTGGTGGGGAACGTGAGATTAGGATCCTTCAAAATGTCCAGATCGAAGCCGTCCAGTTCCGGGAGCTTCAATTCCTGATCGGCTCCGAGCACGGCGCGGGCAAAGATGTGGGCCAGACGACTTCGGATTTTGGTGCCGCCCTGCGCATAGACGTCGAGCGAGCCGTCGGCGGAGTGGTAGGCGAAAACGATCTTGAAGGCCGGATTCCAGCTGGTCCGTTCGAACTGCCCGGCTGCATCGTAGCCCTCGCGCTCATCCCAGTAATCCGCGGGATAGGCGAAGAAACAGTCGATGCCGCCTTCGCGGCGCATGTACTCCACTTCGCAGTGGTCGGCCCGGCACTGCTCGGGTTGGTACATTTCCTTGATCTGACGCTGGAGTTCCGCCCGGACGGCGTCTGTCACCACCAGCTGCTGCACGGGAAGCCCCTGCCGTGATTCCCACATCCTCTTCGGCAGGGCTTCAATGCGCGCCAGCGTCCGGGCGTTGTCGATGATGTCCGGATACTCGAGACACATCCAGAAAGCACGGTCATGAGCGCTTTTCATCGCGGCCAGCTTCGTCGCCACCGCAGCACCTTTTTCGCGGCTTGCTTCGATGAGCATCTGGGTGCCCATGGATGTCGCCAGCGACTCGGCGCGGCGAAACACCTCGAACGACTTTCGCCGCTGGTCGGGTGTCGCCAGATTGAAGCACTGCAGGATCGGTCCGGATTTTCTGGCCCCGGCGGTCGCCCAGTCGAAATCGGCAAAGGCCTCGGTGTCGGAGAAGAAACGCTGGAGGAGGGGGTTTGATACGCGGCGAATGAATGACGGCAGGTCGAAGAATGCGGACACGTTGGTAGGCCTCCGGTGGTCTGGTGGCTCCAAACTCAAGCCGTACGGCGACGGCCAGGTTCTCAATTCCCAAGGAGCCTGAATCTGGGGTTCATCAGCGATGAATCCGCAGGATATCACGGCGAAGAAAGAGCGAACATAACCACAGCCTAAGACATTGATTTTTCGGCCCAATTTAGCAGTTGACAGCCGGACCCCGGTGAATTTCCTGAGGAAAAGTAGTACGGCAGGTTGCCTACTCTAAGTGATTGTCCTGTTTGAGCTTCCGCCATGCCAATCGCTGTGCGTGCCATGCCAGCTCTGCCGCGATCCGCCGCACGGCGACTTCGCTGATCGGGAACCGGGTCGTGTGCGTCGGCTTGCATTCCAAGAGCTCCCTCTGAATATCTGGCGCGAGCCAGATGAGTTCCATGATCTGGCTCATCCGTTCCCGGGTCAAACAGCCCAGCCGGGCGAGGTCGGCGTAGTCCCGCGCCTCCCCCCGCTGAAGCATGTCCTGGAACTGAACGGCCAGCGCCATGACCTGAGTGACCCGAGGCACGCGCCCGTCGCCGGAATCCTGCGAATCGGACCGGCCTTTCTCACCTTCAGGCCGCTTCGTGGAATGCAGGCGGAAGTGGATCTTAGCTACGCTGTCTTGCATGTTCGTCCTCCGTCGTTGAGGGCGTCAACCCGCAGATGTCGCGAATCCCGCGCGAGCGGAAGCCGAGAGTCACGGTGCCCGTCTTGCCGTTGTAGTCGACCCGCTCCACCAGCGTCCGGATGAACCGCTCCTTTTCCCACGTCGACAGTTGTTCCCAAAGCGGATCGAAGGCCTGAAGCGATGCCTCCACATCCTTCACGTCGACATCTTCAGCTTCGGTCGCCGCCAGTTGCTGGCTGAGTTCCGTGAGGCGGCTGCTGAGGCGCGAGGACTGAACGTCGAGTTCCGCCAGCCGGGTCCCGTCGCCGCCGGGTACGGAGACCGCGTCCCGGATTTGCTGAGCGGCGCTCTTGAGATCCCGCTCGATGTCTGCCTTCTCCCTGATGAGCGCGGTTGACTCCCGGATTCGGTGCGCGCCGATCTGGCGGAGGACCTCCCGCAGCAGGGTGGGGTTGCGGCCGAGCCCCCTAAGTTGTTCCACAACGGCGTTCTCCAGAGCGGGCGCGGAGACACAGCGCGTCTCGCATTGCGCCCAGCCCCGCTGGTGGGCTTTGACGCAGACGTAGTAGCGGTAATTGCGGCTTTTCCTGGCCGTGTAGGTGTGGATCATGCCAGCATCGCAGGTGGCGCAGCGCACCAGACTCTTGAGCAGCGCACCGTGTTTGTTGCCGATATTGCGGCCGCCGGTCCGGCCATTCCGCGTCAGGGCAGCCTGAACTTCTTTCCACGTATCGTCGTCGACGATGCGTTCGTGTTCACCTTCATAAACCTGCCCGTCGAATTCGACCTTCCCGGCATAGATGTAGTTGGTCAGCAGATTGTAGAGGTTATTCTTCGCGATTGGCTTCCCGCCCGCCTGCTTGCCTTCCCGGGTCGTCCAGGATTTCATCCGCCAGCCGCGGCGGTCGAGTTCTTCCACGACCGGGATCAGGGATCCCAGTTGTAGGTAGAGCCCGAAGATGGCGCGTACCCGCTGCGCCTCCTTCTGATTCACCAGGAGCGAGCCGCCCGCCGGCGCAACATCGTAGCCGAGTACGGGACTGCCGCCGATCCATTTTCCTTTGCGCCGCGCGGCGCTCATCTTGTCACGCGTGCGTTCCGAGATCATCTCCCGTTCGAACTGAGCGAACGAGAGCAGGACGTTCAGGGTCAGCCGCCCCATCGAACTGGTCGTATTGAATTGCTGGGTCACCGACACGAAGGTCGCGCCCTGCTTGTCGAGGATCTCCATGATCCGCGAGAAATCGAGCAGCGAGCGCGAGAGCCGATCCACCTTGTAGACGACCACGCAGTTCACGGTCCCGGCTTTCACGTCGTCGAGCAGGCGCTTAAGGGCTGGCCGTTCCATGTTGGCCCCGGTGTAGCCACCGTCGTCGTACTTCTGGGGCAGCGTCACCCAGCCCTCATTCCGCTGGCTCACGATGAACGCCTCGGCGGATTCGCGCTGGGCGTCGAGCGTGTTGAAGTCGGAGTCCAGCCCTTCGTCGGTGGATTTCCGCGTGTAGATCGCACAGCGGATGCTTGTCTGTGGCGAGCGGCCGTCGCTGCTCCCATTTGGCCTCTTACTGCTGCGCATCCTGCGCCTCCTTTTCGAGGCCGAAGAAGGCGAACCCATTCCAGCGAGCGCCGGTGATCTCGCCCGCGATCGCGCTTAGGGAACTGAACTGCCTTCCTTCATATTCGAAGCCATCGTTAAGGACCTTCACCACAATGGTCTTGGCCTTATAGTTCCGCCAAATCGTGGAGCCTGGCATTGGGAGACGTGGGTCCGACGACTGCACCACGGCGGTTGTGATTGTTCGGTCCTCTGGAATCTGCGCCGATCTCCGCGACGCATTTTCGTTGATACGCAATCGCAACTTCGCGCAGCGCGCGATGTCGAGGGCGAGCTGGCGGACCGACTCTGGCAGGCCGCCTTCCCGGGCTGCCTGCAGGTGCCATGCGATCTTCCGTCGCAGGTGCTGGCTGTTCGCGATACGATGTGCTGCGCCGAATAACTCCTCGTGCACGGATTGCAACTGCCGTGCGTTCATCTTGGGTAAATCTTTGATTGCGGGCTTCTTCTTCACGTTCTGGACTCCTCTCTCCGACGTGTCAACGTCAGTTCATGTACGCTCCGGTGGCCCTTAATAGCAAGTTCTCCTGTTGACGGCGCCGTCCCGGCCGACGTGGGCAGCGAGAGGATGCTCGCGCGCCGCCGATACGCGTCCGCCAGCAGCACCGCGATTTCAATGATGGCCTCGTCGACCTCGAACTCCACCCTGTTTTGCATGTCTTCGTCTCCGCGGGCCGGCGATCCGGCGGGGCAGGTGTGGATGCGGGCAAAGGCCGGGGTTGTCGTGATTGCTGACCCACTGTCCAGCACCCACAACGAGTCCCGCTTTGGCGGCTTGCCCGATGTCTGGTTTTTAGGGAGCGCGTTCGCACGCCCTGTCAACTAATACTCCGCGGAGTTCGAAAACTTGCTGCCTCGGCGGGCCGGGATGGACGGCGACCCACCGCAGCCGATCTTCCGCAAAAATCCCTCGCGCACGTTCGAAATCGCCCTTTTCATCGATGCTTTCAAGCCAGTCGGATCTTACCCGACCAGATGTGCTGTATCCTGATCTATTGGACAAACGTGATGAACGCTTTACCCACTTCTCCCGTCCATGATCGCTGGCTGTCGGTTGATGAACTGGCTGCCTACCTCGGAATCAAGCGGGACACCGTGTACAAGTGGATCATCCGCCGTAGTATGCCCGCCCACAAAGTCGGACGCCTCTGGAAATTCAGAAAAGAAGAAATCGACGCATGGGTGAGAAGCGGCGCCGCAAGCGAAACGGACAAATAGGAAATGCAGACGCAGAGTACAGTGGATCAAATTCGGCAGCGGCTGTCGGGAATCGCCGACATCTACAACCGTCTGGTGCTCGTGGTCGGGCCTTCAGGCAGCGGTCGGACGACGGCTCTGCGTGCGCTGGCGGATGCCGAAAAAGCTCCTGTGCTCAACGTTGGCGCGGAGATTTCGCGACAGCTTCTCGACCTGACCGAGCGGCAGCGGGCTCTTCAGTTGCCCAAATTGCTTGAAGATGCGGTGGCAGGACTTCCCGCCAATCTTACGCTGCTGGACAACACGGAGGTTCTTTTCAACCCTGTGCTCAGGCAAGATCCTCTGCGTCTTTTGCAGGGGCTGTCCAGAGATAGAACGATTGTTGCCACCTGGTTGGGCGGCGTGGCTGGTGGGCACCTAACGTACGCGGTGCCTGAGCACCCGGAGTTTCGGCGATATCCGTCGGCCGATCTATTGGTTGTTTGCCTCAGACAGAGTGCGTAGGCCCGCAAAGGTAGAGAGATGAAATACGGCGATCTAATCCAATTCGAACCGATTGAATCGGTAGTACAACTCCGCAATGCGGATCAGTCGGACGCGGCAAAACAGCTTGTGTCCACGTATGTCATCTCGGAGGAGATGGCGGAGAAACTAACGTCGCTCGTCATCCCGGATCTCCAGTTCGACACGCCAGCAGACAACAAAGGGTTGATGGTCGTGGGCAACTACGGTACGGGTAAGTCTCACCTAATGTCGGTACTTTCAGCCATCGCGGAAGATGCGTCCACCCTGCCGATGCTGCGTTGCGCGCCGGGGGCAGCGGCTGCGGTGCGGATTGCCGGCAAGTTCAAAGTGATCCGCACTGAGATTGGCGCGGTCACCATGTCCCTACGTGACATTCTTACCGCTGAAATCGAAGAGCATCTTTCTAAACTGGGCGTCGGCTTCACCTTTCCTTCCGCAGCCACGGTAACCAACAATAAGCGCGCCTTCGAAGAGATGATGGCGCTGTTCCATCAGAAGTTTCCCGACCACGGCCTTCTCGTAGTAGTCGACGAGCTGCTCGACTACCTGCGAAGCCGAAAAGATCAGGAACTGATCCTCGATTTGAACTTTCTCCGTGAAGTGGGCGAGGTTTGCAAAGACCTGCGTTTCCGTTTCGTCGCCGGCATACAGGAAGCCATTTTTGACAGCCCACGATTCTCGTTCGTGGCGGATAGCGTTCGCCGTGTAAAGGATCGCTTCGAGCAGCTCCTGATCGCCAGAAGCGACGTCAAGTTCGTCGTGGCCGAACGCCTGCTGCGAAAATCTCCGGCGCAGCAGGCTCAGATTCGAGAATATCTGCTGCCATTCGCCAAGTTCTACGGCAACATGAACGAGCGCATGGACGAGTTCGTGCGACTCTTCCCGGTGCACCCCGATTACATCGACACCTTCGAGCGCGTGACGGCAATCGAGAAGCGTGAAGTCCTCAAGAGCCTCTCGATCGCGATGCGGAAGAGACTCGCCGACACACTCCCGGCGAACGAACCGGGCCTCATCGCCTACGACAACTACTGGAACACTCTGAGGGAGAATCCGTCTTTCCGCGCGGTTCCCGACATTCGCGAAGTGATCGACTGCAGCCAGGTGCTGGAATCCCGCGTTGAAGCAGCCTTTCCGATCAAACCCTTCAAACCTATGGCTCGGCGCCTACTCCAGGCGCTTTCGGTCCAGCGGCTCACAACCGGAGATATTCATGTGCCGGTTGGGCCTACGGCTGCTGAACTACGCGATACTCTCTGTCTCTATCAGGCCGAGGTCGCGGCGATGGGCGGAGATGGGGCTGCGGATCTCCTTACACATGTCGAGAACGTGCTTGGCCAGATCAAGAACACGGTCAACGGCCAATTTCTCTCCCAGAATAAAGTCAATGGCCAGTGGTACCTCGACCTGAGTAGAACTGAGGACTACGACACCATCATTGAAAAGCGCGCCGAATCGCTGGAGTCCACCCAGCTGGACCGCTATTACTACGAGGCCCTGAAACGGGTCATGGAGTGTACGGACCAGACCTACGTCACTGGCTATCGCGTCTGGGAGCACGAGCTTGAGTGGCTGGAGCGGAAAGTCTCCCGTCGCGGCTACCTTTTTTTCGGCGCGCCGAATGAACGGTCAACCGCAGCCCCACCTCGCGATTTTTTCTTGTACTTCCTGCAGCCCTTCGATCCGCCACGGTATCAGGACGAAAAAAGAAAGGACGAAGTCTTTTTCCGCCTCAACCTCACCGGCGCTGACGATACCTTCCGCACCGCTCTTCGCAACTACGCCGCGGCTGTGAACCTCGCCTCGACCTCGTCGGGCAACGCCAAGGAGACGTACGAGCGCAAGGCCAACGGCCCAACCGGCTTCCTTCGGGATTTGGTCAAGTGGCTCCAGGAGCACATGACGACGGCCTTCGAGGTCACCTATCAGGGGAAGGCCAAGCCTCTGCTCGGCTGGGTCAAGGGCAAACCGCTCGGCAGCGGCGGGCGTATCAACGTTCGCGATGTCGTCAATTCAGTCGCCTCGGTATGTCTGGCGCCACACTTCGAAGACCTCGCACCCAACTACCCGTCGTTCTCGCTGCTCATTACAACCGCCAACCGAGAGCTGGCTACACAGGATGCACTGAAGGCGATAGCCGGAGGTGCGCGAACGAAACTCGGTACCGCAGTCCTCGAAGCGCTGGAATTGCTGGATGGCGAGCGGCTGGATTCAGCAAAATCGAAGTTCGCTGGCAGTGTCGTCGACGCCCTAAAGAAGAAAGGTCACGGGCAAGTGGTGAACCGGAGCGAACTGGTTCACGAAGTTCACGGGGTCGAATACTTCACGCCCGAACAATTTCGATTGGAGCCCGAGTGGCTCGTCGTCCTGCTCTCAGCCCTGGTCCACTCTGGCGATCTCGTTCTTGCCATTCCCGGCAAGAAGCTCGACGCCACGAATCTCGCCCAGTTGACGGCCACGCCTCTCGACGAACTGCTGAACTTCAAGCACATCGAGCGGCCGAAAGACTGGAATTTACCTGCCCTGAAGGCTCTGTTTGAGTTGCTGGGTCAGCCGCCTGGTCTCGCGCAGGCCCTCACGCAGGGTGGCGAACAGGCGGGCGGTGCTGTAAAAACGCTCGTTGGCGAATCGAAAAAGTTCACGGAGAGAATCGTTCAGGCTCAACAGACGCTGCAAGTCGGCATTAAGCTTTGGGGTCGGAATCTTCTTTCTCCCGAGGACACAGAGGCGTTACGCAGCCGCATGGACGCGTCCAAACAGTTTTTGGAATCGCTTCAGGTTTATACGACCGCGGGTCAACTGAAGAACTTCCGCTATGAACCGCAGGATGTGACAGCCAAACGTGACGGTCTGGATGCACTGAAACAACTGGAGGCGTTCCAGTTGATCGCTGCGGAGTTCGGGCCGGTCGCATCCTATCTCGCTACGGCCGAAGCGGCTCTGCCCAGTGATCACACGTGGATCAAGACAGTCCAGGCCGTTCGCTACGAGCTGCTTTCGGACATGCTCGACGCCGGGAAGCGGGAATCGCACTCATTCCGGCAGCAGGGTCTTCAAAGGCTATCCGGCTTGAAAAGGGACTACGCCGACTTATATGTCACGGCACATGGCCGCGCGCGACTTGGGGCGAAAGACGACAAGTTGAAGTCACAGTTGTCGAAAGATTCCCGGTTGGTGCAGTTACAACGGCTCTCAACAATCGAGTTGATGCCTCGGCTGCAGCTGAGCGACTACCAAAATCGTCTGGGCAGTTTGCGAACATGTTTTGCGTTGACTGAGCCTGATCTCGATGCCTCTCCTGTCTGCCCGCACTGTAATTTCCGGCTGGTTACCGAACCTGATGCCGTTCCCGCCAGCCAGGCTATCAGGAAGCTGGAAGATGAGCTGGACCAGTTGCACGAGAGCTGGACCAAGACGCTCTTGAACAACCTTGAGGACCCCACCACCCAACAGAATCTGGGACTGCTCAAACAGGCACCCCGCAAGATCGTCGACGCCTTCCTTGCAGCGCGCACCTTGCCGGACGACGTAAGCCAGGACTTTGTGGCCGCCCTGCAGGAGGCGCTTTCCGGCTTGTCGAAGGTGGTTATCACTTCAGAGAGTCTGCGGTTAGCCTTGCTGGCCGCAGGCTCTCCAGCGACTGTGCCCGAGCTCAAGAAACGCTTTGAAGACTACCTCGTCGAGATCAGCAAGGGCAAAGACCCCACGAAGATTCGGGTGGTCCTGGAGTGATGCGGCAACCGCATGTACTGGAGAGATTGCATGATTACAAAACAACCGAAACAGCAGGGGTCTCTGCTTGGCGATCAGGCGAGCTCGGTGCCGGTCGAATGTCTGGGGTTACGTTTCGACAATGATGCGGCAAGGCGCACACACTTTTTAGGGCTCCTGAGGGAGAAGCTAAAGGACGCAGAATTCCGTGCCATTCCGGGCTTCCCGATCGGCACCGACGAGGACATTCTTCGCCTGTCAGATCCACCTTTCTACACAGCGTGCCCGAACCCCTTTCTGGAAGACTTCGTACGGTATTACGGCAAACAATACGATTCTAGCGAGCGTTATAGCAGGGAGCCATTTGCCGCAGACGTAAGTGAAGGCAAGACAGATCCTCTTTACATGGCTCACAGCTACCACACGAAGGTCCCGCATAAGGCCATCATGCGGTACATCCTCCACTACACAGAACCAGGCGACATCGTCTTGGATGGCTTTTGCGGGACCGGTATGACAGGAGTTGCGGCGCAACTCTGTGGCAATCGGGCTGAAATTGCGGCGCTGGGGTACCGCGTGGGCGACGACGGCGTAATCTGCCATGATACGCAAGACGTGGCCGGCAAATCGATTTTGCTGCCAATCTCCCGAATCGGCTATCGCCACGCCATTTTGAATGATCTCTCACCAGCCGCGACATTTATTGCCTCCAATTACAACACTCGTTTTGACGCAACTTCGTTCCAGAATCATGCGCGTCGCATTCTGGACGAACTCGAAGCTGAGCTTGGGTGGATGTACAAGACGCTGCATACAGATGGGAAAAGTACAGGGCGCATCAACTACACGGTTTGGAGCGACGTCTTTTCTTGTAGCGAGTGCTTGAAGGAAATCGTATTTGTTCACGAAGCGCTTGATGAGAAGACCGGCTCGATTCGAGAGACGTTTCCATGTCCCCACTGTGGCGTCACATCTAGCAAGGACGCCCTTAAACTTCTTTATGAATCATCCCTAGGAGCCTGTCGGAGATAGATTAGGTGGTTGGCGGTGAGCGGAAATATTTCTGAACTTTCCTGGACCCTGGAGGCTAAGTCCTTTATCCTGGGTCTGTGAGCAAGAACTTCCGAACGTGCGATCTGGATCAGCCGTTT